>JAJRPI010000041.1 GCA_024280895.1 Alphaproteobacteria bacterium
ACCATCGCACCAGGTTTGTAGTGATCCCAATTCCGTTTTTTCCAGTTTTGTTGCTATCGTGTTTTAGCTGTTTGCTCGAATATTTGAGATAGGCATGCTTTGTCATGGTCTTATTGACTCGAATGAGTACAAATACGTGCATGTTGCTTAGGCTAAAACGAATCACTTGATTGCTGAATTGTTATTTTCCGGGTTTGTTGTGATTCAGTTCGAAGATATTCACACCTGTTCTTTCATTTTTATTATTGTGGGGAAACTTTTTTAGCTACTTGCTGAATATGGGGCAAAGTTCAATTAAAAAAGGTAAAAATTCCTTTAATAACAGCTGCATAAAAAGTCAAAGTTCCATTTTGTCTCTGTGCTGTCTATGTGACAAAAAGGTGGTGTAAATTTGTTTCCGCCAAGGCAGCCCATGAAAATGATTTGACCCTCTCTCAATCGAATACTAGATTCTTAGACATGCAGTGAGTGGTCGTTTTAATGAGCGTTAAGAAGTAGAGGTCTGCGTGCTCTGTAAAACGTCTATTTAGTGCGGTTACACTTTAAGTAAAATGAATTATAAAAAGCAGTTAGGGGGTTTTACTGTAATGACGGATGATAAATCAAAAAGCGGCGACGATCTGGGAATTTTACCACCTGAGAATAATCTAACGGGTGAGCAGCAAGGATTTGGCTCAATCGGGATGGCTCCCGGTGTTGCGCCAGCGCCAGTTCCTCATGAGGCTCTTGGACTTGAAGTTCAACAGGTTACCGGGGCAATCAAATGGTTCGATGTTTCAAAAGGCTACGGCTTTATTGTTCCCGACGAACCCAAGCATGGCGATGTTCTTCTTCATGTCTCCATTCTTCGCAACCACGGATATCAAACTGCCTATGAAGGCGCCCGTGTTGTTTGTGATGTTGTTCAAGGACCACGCGGTCTGCAAACCATGCGTCTTGTCAGCATGGATGATAGCACTGCGATCCATCCTTCACAAATTCCTCAGCGGACACATGTCATAGTTGAACCGGAAAGTGACTGGGAGCTGTCATTATGCAAATGGTTTAACCGTACCAGGGGCTATGGTTTCTTGACAAGGGGTGATGGTTCAGAAGACATTTTCATTCACATGGAAACATTGCGCCGATTTGGGTTTGCAGAGTTGCGGCCCGGACAACAGGTCTATGTTCGATATGGCCATGGTTCAAAAGGCCTGATGGCTGCAGAACTCAAGCCGATTGTTGGAACATTCCCAGCTAGCCATTAATAGGCTTGCCAGTGGATATCCGATCAAAAAATATTGACGCGCCGGCAACAAGGGTTGTCGGCGTGTTTTTGTTTTTTGTTCTGTCTTTTGTCGCAGTTTTAAGCTTAACGGGGTGCGGCTCACAAATGCCGAAACAACAGCCGTCAGGCACTTTGAGTGATCTGTCGATCAAAACCAGTAATGGCACCTACCAATTTAATGTGGAACTGGCCCTTGATGAGCGCTCACAGGCGAAAGGCTTGATGTTTCGCCGCTCCATGCCCGCAGATCATGGCATGTTGTTTATTTATGATCCCGCGCAAATGATCAGCATGTGGATGAAAAACACTATATTGTCGCTTGATATGCTGTTCGTGAAGCGCGATGGCACCATTGCCAAAATATTCGAGCGCACAGAACCGTTTTCAGAACGCGTACTTTCGTCGGATCAGCCAGTATATGGCGTTTTGGAGCTAAATGCTGGTTCGGTTGAGCGCTTTGGGATCAAGTCCGGAGATCAAATGATACATCCGCTTTTGCAAGCTCAATAAATCTTCACTGTTTCATTCATTGCATGCTTGCCCTTCCAGCTTTGTTTATATATATGATTAGTTCAAGGAACGGATCTTCATGATTTCGACCTATATCCTTGAAAATACAATGTCGGGGCGTGGCGCAGCCTGGTAGCGCACCTGGTTTGGGAATATCCAGGCGAATGCCGTAAATCCCAATAAAAACAATCAATTGCACCATTTTTTAAACTCCACATGTCCGGTTACATGGTCGGTTAAACGCTATTTTTGAGTGTTTTCCTCCTATTTATTGCTCATTAGAATCATTGTAAGTGTGCATTTTATCCGTATGCGCATAAAAACCACAGACGCATCTTTACGCCTGAACGGGGCATTTATGACCATGCCATTTGTGATTCAGGTTCAACACCAGAGCATAATTTTGCCCGTCTGGCTGACAGGGATTTTGAGGTTGTGTGCTTTTTGAAACTGCCCTCATTTTACAAGATACCGACTCCCATAGGAAACTACACACCTGATTTTGGTCTGGTTGTGCAGCGCAAAGGGTTGAAAGACAAGACAGCACAGGACTACTGGTTTGTCATTGAGACCAAAGGCACAAATGACATTTATGACAAGAAAAACCTGCGTGAGAATGAGAGGGCGAAAATCATGTATGCCCGCAAGCATTTTGAGGCCGCAGGTATAAACACCATTCATTATATTGCCCCTGTAAAGGACTATCAGGCAGGCTTCACCGATATTGCGGGCGACTTGCCCCCTTCCAGAACAGCAGACTGATTGAACCACTATGACCGATGAAAATTCTACCGATGAAGCTCTTGATGATTATCTGCCCTTCACGCCTGATACGGGGAATGAGCGGTTGCAGAAATTCCGGGAACAGTTTCCTGACCTGTTTGATGGGGAAGGCAAGCTGAAGCTGGATGACATCAGGCAACTTGTAGGGGAAGAGCCTGTTGGCCGTGAACGCTATGATTTTGGCTGGTATGGCAAGCGAAACGCCAAGGCAAAAGCCTATGGGAATTGATGGAGGCGGGTTTCATCTGGTCGGAGGTTCTATATTCATTCTCTTGTCCATCTACACAGGCCAGCGCAGTTCACATATCTTACGCCTACAATGGAAGCCTAATACAGAAGGTGGGTACATTGATCTTGAAAGAGGCATGATTCACTTCTTACCTCTAGGGAAGTCGCAGACTGCGAAACGGGCGGCGACTCATCCTATTCCAAGACGCTTGAAGCCATTGCTTCGTGCGCTACATGGTCGGTCAACCGGACATGTGATTGAATATCGTGGCAGACAAGTCAAAAATACAAAGAAAAGTTTTAGAAACGCTCTAAAGAGAGCGGGCATTGAAGGCGCTAGAGGCCACACAACACGCCATACCTGCATAACTTGGTTACTGCGAGATGGCGAAGATCCTTGGCAGGTCGCTGGATATGTCAATTTATCTATGGAAATGTTGATGAAAGTGTATGGACATCATTGTCCAGAACGACTACAAGCACTAGCAGACAGGATATAGTAATTTACATGTCCGGTTACATGGTCGGTTAAACGGGTAAAACACGAGATTTTAGCGTATTAACCGGACTTGTAGAATACAGCACTTGATTGAACAAGTTAGAGAAAAGCCAGTAGAATCAAGTGTTTATATGGTGTCGGGGCGTGGCGCAGTCTGGTAGCGCACCTGGTTTGGGACCAGGGGGTCGGAGGTTCGAATCCTCTCGCCCCGACCATATTTTCTTTTGCCAAGTTCTACGGGGGCGTGATGCACATCCCTAAAAGGACTTGAAGAGCGCCTCTAAATGCTTCAATATCAAGCTTGATTTTCCGGTCTCTGATATTAGCTCCATAAGGCACACCATGTTTGCAAAAATCTATGTTCCAGCCAGAAGTGCCACCCAATCGGGCAGGGCAAGCTCTGATACTTGGGTTCTGGAATATGAACCAGAACAGGCCAGTGAAATTGAACCCTTGATGGGTTGGACCAGCAGCGATGATATGCGCGCGCAAATCAGTTTGAAATTCGCCAGCCAGGAAGAGGCCGTCAGTTACGCAAAACGCAACGGTATTCCCTATCAGGTGACCGATGAGGTGCAAAAGCCGCGCGTGATCAAAAAGGCCTATTCGGATAATTTTCGCTATGGCCGCAAGCACGCCTGGACACATTAGGTTTTGACCCTAAGTTTTACGAGGCGATCAGATGGAAATTACCCAAGAAAACATATCGGATTTTGCACCACAGATCATAACAATTCTGGAAGAGTGGAAACTCTCGCGCGAGTATATTGTGCGCCTGATGGGAGTGGAGGAGCTGGCAAAGCCGCGAGATTTGGTACGATTTCGCCAAAAAGCCATCCCATTTCCTTTTTCAGCAGACATTGCAGACCGATTTGAGCAGATAGTCGGCATTCATAGCGCGCTCCAGACCTCTCACCCCCATTCAAGAGAAATGCGGCTGATGTGGCTGCGTCGGAAAAACCGGCGTTTTAACAAAATATCACCAATGGCGATCATGCTGGAAGATGGTCTGGATGGCATGTACCGCGTGCATATTGAATTGGATTGTTCTTACGGCTGGTCGTTAAACGAGCAACAGCCAACCTAAGCGTGACGATATTCAATTAGTCTGCCAGCAACAAATTAAAGCCGCCCACTGGGGGCGGCCTTTTGTTTGCGCTTGTTATGTTGCGATAAGGTTTTTTTAATAAAGCGAGCCGGATTTTCTGAGTGCGGGGCGTTTTATTTGGCTATCGTTGCGCCGATTTTTTGCGTTTGGCCCAGCAGCGCTTGCGGATTTCCCAGGTGCGGATGGTGCGCTTGTTGCGCTGTTCCAGCGCTGTCAGTTTAGGCCGCGACGAGGTGCAATTGGAATTGTTGAAATAGCGGATACCTTTTTCACTTTTAAAGCAATAGCCGTTGCGATGAAAGATTTCATTGCGAGCGATCCATAATTTATGACAAGTGAGCCCTTCGACTTCTGCACGCTTTAGAGACCTTTTCGAGCTGCCGGGAAAAATGGCACGATAGGCGAGGATATTAGGTTTTTTTGCAGGCGGGTTGACTGTGAGGTCAGTGGCTGGTTTTGCCTTGGTGGCGCGCGCTGTTACCGTTGGCGGATTGGCCGCCACGGTAATATCCTTGGCTGTCTTTGGCTTGCTGGCAGTTGCCAGTTCGCTGATTTTCAGTTTCGCCAGCGGGGCAAAAACGCCGCTTGGAAAAGCTGTGAGATAGGCTTTGAAAGAGGCTGCATTGCTCGAATTGACAATGCTCTCCCAAAATAGTTTTTCAAGGGCTGGCCCAGAGCTGTTGGAGCGTTGGGCGCTGGTTTCCGCCGCGTTATTACTGGAAACAGTATTTTGTGCGGCTACCGGTTTTCCCTTGTTTTTAAAGAAAAATTCGCCGCGAAAGGCGCCTGTCAGCCATGGGGTCTGTTTGTTTTGGGTGGCATCTTCAACGGAGGCCAGGACGCGTTTGAACACGGTTTCAACGGCCAGACCGGGCTTGCGGATAAAGCGAGCCAGTGCCAGCGTATAGGGACTGTTGATACCATTGCCATCAAATGCCACGTCCCCCGGGGCTGTTGAATAGGCGATGAGTGTACCGCTGGCGGCTTGTACGGGAGCCAGCCCTCGTGTGCCAGAGCGGTTGGATCCGGCATAGGGATTGTTGCGGCAGGCATCGAGGATGATGATGTTGAGACGGCTTTTGGAGCTGCGCATGGTGCCAAGGAAATCGTTGACATCAACGCCTTCAAAGCGCACTTCCTCTTCGTCTTTAATATCGGCAGTGACCGGCACCATATAGTTGACGCCGCGCACCTGGACGCCGTGTCCGGCATAGTAAAACAGACCGATGCTATTTTCATTATTGCGTAAGACGCGGCTAAAATCGAGCATGGCACGGCGCATCTGACGCTGATCGGCATCCACCACCTTGATCACCTCAAAGCCAACTTCTGTGAGGGTTTTAGCGATCAGTTCGGCGTCGTTTTTGGGATTTTTAAGAGGGGGACTGCCGGTATAGGCCGAATTGCCGATGACCAGCGCAAAGCGCCCGGCAGCCATCGTAGCAGAAGACGAAATAAAAAATATTGTGACAAGTACGAGCAAGACCTTATGGGCTGTTTGAAACATGAGCACCTCTTTATGACCTTTTTGTTCGTACCCCCGGTAGCACCAACATAACCAAGTACCACGAGTATTAAAATGGTTGTATAAAGTTTATTTTTCTTTGAGCGCCCTCTTGTGGTTCCGCCAGCCGATTATGAGCAGAAACAAGAGAGCTAGAATAAGCAATAGCTCTTTGGGCTGTTGATTTTGCTGGAAAATCTCAATGGAGGTGATCTTGTCACCCTTGCGCATCCCGGCGCGTGCGGCGGGGCTGTTGAAGCGGACCTTTGTAACATCAAGAACATGGTCTGATGACTGGGCATACTGTCCCGAAATGCCCAGAATAGCCCACATCATTCCAGGCCGTTTCGCGCGGCTTCCAGTGATAGTATGTGACTTGAAAACCGACACCTGTTGTATCATGCCGCCAGTGCTTTGTCTGTTCGGGATATTCTGGCGGCTTACAGTGAGTTGAAGGTGGGGTATAAAACCGGACTTATGAAAGGTTTCAGCATCGATAAGTTGCCAGCGCGGGGCAATAATATCGATGAAAAAAGCCGGGGCCACCAGCACCATTATGATAAATGCCAGCACCACCGATTCCATCAGGTTCGGTCTGGCGAACATTACTGGATCCAGCCTTTTTCCTTGTAATATTTGGCAGCACCTGCGTGCAGGGGAGCTGACAATCCTTCTGAAATCATTTTCTTTTCATCAAGATTGGCAAAGGCCGGGTGCAATTTGCGAAATTCCGCCAGATTGTCGAAGACGGCGCGCACGAGTTCATAGACGATGTCCTCGCTGGTTTCCGAACTTGCAACAATGGTCGCCAACACACCAAAGGTATTTACGTCTTGCGTAATGGTCGTATAGGTCCCTTTGGGGATTAAAGAATAGGCATAGGAGGGATTGTCCAAAACCAGCTGATCAACCGCTTTGCCCGCCAGGGTAATAATGCGCGCGCCGCACTTATTGGCGGCTTGTGCGACCCCAACATTTGGCACGCCAACGGTGTAGCCAAAGGCGTCAATGCGACCATCGCAAAGGGCTTTTGATTGTTCGGTGGAGTTTAGTTCGCTGGTTTCGCCAAAATAGGAGCCATCGACATTATAGGCCAGCATCAAAGCTTCGAATGTGCCGCGTTGGCCAGAGCCTGGATTGCCGATATTGACACGCTTGCCAGCCAGATCAGCCCAGCTATTGATGCCACTGTCTTTGCCAACCAGGATCTGGAAGGGTTCGGCATGCACCGAGAACAGCGCTCTGATTTTCTCGAATTTATGGCCTTCAAATTTGTCGGTGCCGCGATAGGCGTGCTGTTGCACATCTGATTGGGCAACGCCGATTTCCAGATCTTTGGCGCGAAGAGCGTTGATATTATAGACTGAGCCGCCGGTGGAAGGTGCGGAGCAGCGCAGCGCATTTCGGTTATCGCCAGCGGCTTTTTGCACCATTTTACAAATGGCGTTGCCGGCAATGAAATAGACGCCTGTTGGGCCTCCGGTGCCGATTGCCACGAAGCGTTTGGCAGCTTGTGCGCCAAGCGGGGCCATGGACGCGCCAACCCCGATTGCCAGCAATAGTGCCATCGTTCCGCATTTGATCTGTTGTCGTGCTTTCATTGCGTCCTCCACATTTTCAAACCGTTCGATCAGGTTTTTCGCCATACAGATCAATGATCTGTGGCCTCTGGCAGGCATCTTAGCGCCAGACCGGCAATGTTTGGGCAACCAATTCATCTCATGGTTATCCGCCTGTCCATCACTTATCGGCCATTACTTATCGGCTTAGGCTTTGCTCTTCAAGTTCGCGAACATAGCGATCCCAGAGGAAATCCCTGTTTTTGCCAATATCATACAGATGCCTCCAGGAATAAACCCCGGTATCGTGACCATCGTCAAAGGTAAGTGTGACCGCATAGAGGCCAACTTCTTCAATACCGGTGATTTTGACATTCTTTTTGCCTGGAACGGTCTTGCGTTGATCAGGGGAATGGCCCTGTACTTCGGCGCTGGGGCTCATGACGCGTAGATATTCGCTCGAAAACTCAAAGTTTTCGCCATCTTCAAACGCAACGCTGAGCTGATCCTTGCCCTTGTTGAGCTTGATTTCCGTTGGTTCCAATTCAAATATTTCCATGATAATTAATCCTTCCCGATCCATGTTTGGCGGCACGACTAATCAACAAATACGGGTTCTGATGATCAAATTATGCGTCTGTTTATTCATTAGATTGAATATGACTGATCTGACCATTTGTTCAAGGGGAAACCTCAATATAAGGGGGATTTAGCCATTTGGAGGGGCGTTTTGATCAAAAGATGGCTTGCCGATCTAATGAATAGCGTTCTGTAATGTTGGCGGGTGTGGTGGGGGTCACATTTTCTCGGATTTTTACTTATATATTTAGCGTCGATGAAAATGGGGAGAGATCAGTAAATGCGAATGATCCGGCGGTTTTTCTCCGTGATGCTATTGATTATTGTGTTGTTCTTTGCGCTCAATTTCAGCTGGACGCATGCTGGTGTGGCTTGGTTGGTGACCAAACCCGCGTGCCCCGCAAAGCTCATCGCGCTGGCAAAAAAGGATGTCGCCACCCTGTTTGGCAGCGCACGCGCTTCTCCTTTGTGGGTATGCGCAACAAGACCTTTGCTTGGTCTTGATATTTCACACGGCACAACGCGCAGCGCCCTGTTTTTGCCCTCTGTCATTGTCATTGGTAAAAAGGGGCCAAGACGAAATGTTATGGCGCATGAATATGCGCATGCAGAATTGGCGGCTCGCACCAGCGCTCTTTATGCTCTCATTCCCACCTGGTTTGATGAGGGTCTGGCCATGCAGGTGGATTACCGGCGCGCTTATGCGCGAAAGGCACTGGCTCGCTATTTGAGGCGCCAAGGGGCGGAAAAACCGCGTCTCGATGAGCTTACCTCCTCTTCTCGATTTTACAAGCGCGGCAAAGCCAGACTGCACTATGCCTTCGCTAATTGCGTTGTGAAAAACTGGCTCAGATCAAAGGGCGAGGCACAGCCACTGGGCTTGATACGCGACCTTGGGCGGGGCGTCTCTTTTCCCGTCGCGCAATTTCGCAAGTTCGAGCAAGCTTGCCAGAGCGCGCGATAAGGGGAGAATTTGCGCTCTGGTTCCAATTTTGTTTTATTTTATATATAAGAATAGCTCATTGCCCACCTCAATATATTTTGGATAGGACATGTTACTGGAAGTGATTATTGTAACCTTGTGTGCGGGACTTGCGATGCCGCTGGGTGCGATCATTGCGCATTTTGAACGGTTCAAATCAAAATGGCTTAAAGAAGAAGTTCAACATAGCGTCATGGCTTTTGGCGGTGGCGCACTATTGTCTGCTGTATCACTTGTTTTAGTCCCAGAAGGTATCGCAAATCTATCTCCGGTCTTTGCAGTAATCTGTTTTATCGCCGGTGGTTTGAGTTTTATGATGCTCGATATTTATCTGCACCAAAAGAGCACCCCTGCAAGCCAGCTCGCCGCGATGCTGGCTGATTTTATTCCTGAATCAATCGCTTTGGGAGCGACTTTTTTGTCCGGGAGCGCTCATGCCTATTTGTTGGCCGCCCTGATTGGTCTGCAAAACCTGCCAGAAGGGTATAATGCCTTTCGTGAAATGGCTGGTTCCTCTACGTTGCGACCGGCGAAAATCATTCAAAAGTTTTTTGTGTTGGCTTTTCTTGGTCCCTTGACCGGTGTCGCCGGGTTCATTTGGTTGTCAAAAGATCCTGCCGCTATTTCCGCCATCATGTTGTTTGCCTCTGGCGGTATTTTATATGTCATATTTCAGGACATAGCCCCGCAAGTGAAGCTGGATAAACGCTATGGTCCTCCAATGGGGGCTATATTGGGTTTTGTTCTGGGCATGGCCGGTTATATGATGAGCGCGAATGGCTGAGTTTTCGCCGTATATATTTGATCGACAGGCAATGAAAAAGGCAGGCCAAAATGACCTGCCTTTTCAAGTTCTTGCCAATTAAAAAGCTTCTAGCTTTCCATGGTGATTTTGGTCTTTTTGCCTTCGCGTTTGGCTTTGTGGGCCTCGGCGTTTGTCCAGGCTTTCTCGGCGATTTCACTATAGATCTTGGCGTGCGGGCCATCGGGGTCTGAGACCACGACAGGCTGGCCGGAATCCGATTTTTCGCGGATATCCATATGTAGTGGAATTTCACCAAGGAACGGCACTTTGATGCGTTCGGCTTCTCGTTTGGCGCCGCCATGACCGAATATGTCTGAGCGCTCGCCACATGATGGGCAATTAAAATAGCTCATATTTTCGACAATGCCAAGCACAGGCACTTTCACCTGTTTGAACATATTAAGACCCTTGCGCGCATCAATCAGCGCCAGATCCTGAGGTGTTGAAACGATCACCGCACCAGCAAGAGGTACAGCTTGTGACATGGTCAATTGTGCATCGCCCGTTCCAGGAGGCATGTCGACAACCAGCACATCGAGCTCGCCCCAGGTTACAAATTGCAACATTTGGGTGAGCGCCGACATGACCATGGGGCCACGCCAGATCATGGGCGCATCTTCGTCAACCAAGAAGCCAATAGACATGACTTCCATACCAAACGCTTTCATTGGTTTGATCTTATCGTTTTCAGCAGCTTCGGGGTTTTGTCCCTGCAAACCCAGAAGACGCGGGATGGACGGGCCGTAAATATCGGCGTCCAGAATGCCGGTGCGAAGTCCATTGGCCTGGAAGGACAGTGCCAGATTGATCGCGGTGGTTGATTTGCCAACACCGCCCTTGCCAGAGGCAACGGCAATGATGGATCCAATATTTGGCATGGGGATCTGACCGCCAGTGCCACCAGAACCTGGTGCGCCAGCGCCAGCGCCGCCGCCGCCGGTTGAACAACTGCCGCCGCCGCCAGCACCTGCATCAGGAGCTGAAGCTTCTCCGGCGTCACGGTCTGCCGTCAAGGTCACAGCAACTGAATCGACGCCATCAATGCGGCCGACGATTTCTTCGGCAGCTTCGCGCATAGGCTCAAGCTCTTTGGCGCGACCGGGCTCGACGCTAATGGCAAAATAGACTTTGCCCTTGTTAATGACGATTGGGGAGACAAGACCCAGCGATACGATATCATCGTCCTGATCTGGTCCCTTGACTTTTTGCAGCATTTCAAGGACGCGGTCCTTGGTGAGATCGGTGCTCATTGGCGATATTACTCCCTGGGTGGCCTCATAATAGAGGCGTATTTTTTCACTCGACATAATGCAAGGCTTATGAGATCCCATATAGGCACTCAATTGCGGGCCGTCAATTGACGCTGTGACGCATTAAACCATCATTTAAACCTAGTAGTAGAAATACCCGACACCTGTTGTCAAGTATTTGGGGGGCGGCATATCAACTTATCTCGATTATTGCATATAATTATGGCTATGGAGAGCAATTTGCGCCGTTTGCGTGGACTAATCTCTCGCTGGGTTTCATAGTTTTGACGTAATAACCGCCTTTGAATTAAAATTCTTCTATTCTGGCTCGGGCAAATTAAATGCAATGACAGGTTTTTTTTGTCAGCCGTGGTTTTCTGTTAAGCCAGCCTTGGTTTTCTGTTAAGAAAGTGCAATGTTGAATCCAATTCGCTTGATAAATCGTCTGTTTGAATTCCTGGCCGAGGGACCTGCAAAGCTCATGCGGCTGCCGGTCGCGGTCATGGAGTTGATCCTTGATATCCGTTTTTGGATACGATTGGTGCTTTATACTATTGGCTCGTTTCTGTTGATCCTGACGCTGGCTTATGCCGCTCCTGCGATCTGGGCCCCCATGGCTCTGAAATGGCTGGAGCCGCAACTCGACTATTTTGATCAGCGCTCGAAAGGCATTGGCATTTATAGTGCCCGCGGCGATTATCTGGGTATTTTTGACCCGCGTATGGAACCCGACTTCAACTCTTCTTCAAAGACCATCGAATGGGAAAGCTTTACCGCCTATCCCGATCATAAGTCGGAGCATGTCGAGGTGGTGCCGCCTCATTATTGGTCCTGTCTGCGCTATCTGGAAGATCGCAATCTTGGCAAGCCGATGATTAGTTTGCGCGCCGGCTTCCCATATATCCAGTTCGGCAATCTGTACGGCATCGACCCGCAGGGCCTGATGCGCATGCCGCGCAAGGCTGTTTCCTATATTCTTGGCCAATCCAGTGGCGGCGGAGGCTCGACGATCGCCATGCAGTTGGCCCGCAGCTATTACGCATCACTGCCATCGCGCAAGGAAACCTATTTCGACAAGCTGAAACGTAAAACCTCGGAATGGTGGCTGGCGCCGATTATCCAATACAAGCTGGTTACGGATGGTGATTTCGGGCTGCTGCAAAAATGGGCCGCCAATCATCTGCCGCTAGCGCAAAGGGTAGGGGGATCGCTTTACGGCGTTGGTCTCACCAGCCGCATTATCTTTGGCAAGCCGTCAAGTGAGATGACCAGGGCCGAGCAATTCGTGTTGGCTGCGGCCGTTAATCGTCCTATTCAGGTATTGGCCAGCAAAAACCCACGTATCAACAAGCGGCGTTTGCGCAATTGGCGCCACATCACGGCGATCCGGGCGCAACGATGTGTGAAGGCGCTGGTGGCTGACCGCCAAGAAGAAAAGAATTTGACGATTGCCTTGTCGACCATGTCCATAGATGTGCCGCAAGCAAAGCTCGCTCCGGACAAGGAAGCCGAGTTGAAACTTTTAACACGCTCGCAAGGAGTTATTCGTAATAATCCGGTGCGTCGGGCCAATCATTTTGCGCCGTCCAGCCGTTTTGGTGCGCGGGCTGAAATGGTGGATTTATATGGTCACGAGTGGCGTAACTATGTTGCCCGCGTCGACCTGACGCTCAATTCGGCTCAAAATATTCGCTTTCGCGAAAAACTCGCCAAGCGGCTTGGCAAGCTCAATAGCAAATATCGCAGCAAGCTTGACCGGCGTTATACGCTGGACGTGCTGGCCAGAAAACGCGGCAAGCGTCTGCCAGATATTATTGTCGCGGCTGCCGATGAAAACGGTAATATCGTGCGCTATTTTGAAGCCGGGCAAAATGCTCATTATTTCGGCTCCAGCCTCGCCAGAGACAGGCTGTCTGGACGCTATGAACGCGACCGCGAGGGCCGTGCTGTCGCCTCAGTTGCTAAAATGATCGGAGCCATCCTTATTGCCAATGATGGCGAGGACACGCCTGACAGCAAATATCTCGATACCGATGCGCCAAAGAAGGGTCTGGAAACCTGTCGCCGCAAGGGCGGTAATCGGCGCTTGCGGCGCGCCGAGACGGTATTTGCATGCTCGATGTCGCAGCCATTGGTCAATCGTTTGTTCAAGCTGGGGCAGGGAGTGGTGCGCCAAAGCGTCGACCGGTTTGGCTTCAATATGCCCTTTGCCAGGAAAAAAGAAGATGAAACACCGCCCTCAACGGCGGTGGCCCATGGCTTGATCACTGGCAGCCCACAAAAAGTGCATCATCTAGCCTCGGTTATTCTTGCCTCTCTGACGGGGCGGGGATCAAAGCCTGTGAGTCTGCCGACCATTATTGCCAATCACTCGCAAACCTCGCGCAAGAGCACTGAATATAACAAGCTTGAAAACACCAGCGATATCATTCCAGATGGGGTGATCGAGCCAGCCGGACGCGCCATGTTGCGCAAATTGCTGTCAGCGCCACTTTGTTATGAAGTTAATGGCAAGCGTCACGGCACCCTTAAAAGCGTGAGCAAATGGTGTGCAAACCGACGTAAAAATATCCAGTTACATTTTGCCAAAACCGGTACGCAGACGACCGCTGACGCTGATACGACCGTTGATGTCTGGGCAGCAGGCGGCGTGCAGTTTACCTCAGGCAAGAGCTATTCTTACGTCATTCTTGTGGGGTCTGGGTCTGTTAGCGAGCCGCTGGGTTATCGTCTTCACTCAAGCCAGTTGGCTGCCCCCCTATTAGGTGTTTTGATGAAGGATCTGGAACAGCTCGCCGCGCCCGTGCAAGCCGCGATTGCACCAAAAAATGATAATAAAACACAGTAACTTGCCCCAAAATTTGTCTTGGCTTGCCCGTACACGTCATTGGGTGCTATTTGTGGCTGGATATTGGGGGTATTTACTGGATCAGTGGCTGGTCAGTTTAAAGACTTGGATTTGTCACGAAACAGCCTAATTGGCAGACTATAAAGAGGGTTGTGTAACTGGGGGGCGAGGCTAGAGAGGCAGCATTATTGAGCTGTTCTATCGTGGTTTTTCCCTGTTTTAACCGGTTTCTTGATGCATATTCGGTCTTTGATCGGTATGAATACGCGGGAACATCGCTTGCAATGGTGGCATGGAGCGATGGTACAAAGGAGCTTTCCTGTGCTTGAGTGGTTGTTGCGAAAAATTTTCGGGATCAAAAAACCCCTTTCACGCAAGGATACGGCGCGTCATGCAACGGTCCTTGTCGAGGCAGGTGATGACCGTGCGTCTGATCAGCGTGTGGCTGACCGCCGCGTCGAGGAACCGTCCCTTGGCAAATCCGCCAGAGCCTCATCAGACGATCAAAATGCCCTCACAGCAGATGTTGGACCAGAGCCGCTTGTTGCCGATATTCGTTTGCAGCCGGGCTCATCTGGTAAATCTGACGGTCAGTATTTGACTGATAATCGCACGCCTGCTGATAGCGGCGACAGTGAAAAGGTCCATATTTTTAATTTCCGCGCCTGGTTCTATGCTGACCCGGTGAAGGCATCACTGACCCTTGGTCTGGCCTTTTTGTCCTGGCTTGCCACTTATACCGGCATGCTGGAGCTCATTCAGGCCAATTCGGGTTCTGTGGATATTGGCTCGCGCGTTGCTATCGCCTTTGCGGTCATGATGCTGATGTTGATGATCCTTTACCTGCTAGATAGTCTTTATGCTGGCGGCACACCCACCTGGATCAAGCCCTTGTTTGTGTTTGGATATCTGTTCCTGACACTGATTTCGGTGGGCTTTGGTTTCGGTTTTTACTGGAAATATCTTGAAGCCCAGACGGAGGCGACCCGTTCTGCCGAAAGTGCCGTTTCGCAAGTGCAAGTGGCCTTGCAGATCGGCCAGACGCGGCTTGAACAATTACAGGGCACCTTTGTACAGCTGACCACTTTGTCGACGCGCAAAGCGACGCAAGAACGCGATCACGGCAATAGTTGTCCCAATTCAAAACCTGGCGAGGGGCCGCGTATGCGGCTACGCGATAGCGACAGTCAAAAATTCGGCTATGCGGCTGAATATATTACAAATCGGGCTGGGAGCGTTAAAACCGATCTCAATGCTCTTAATGGCGATTTGACAAAAGTCGTCAGCCGAGATGCCTCGACCATTGGCAAGGATGGCACGCGCAATAAGTTTCTACGCGCTCTTGGTCGCAAGCTGGATTTGACGATTGCCCGCTTTAATACGCTGCGCACTGATCCACAATTGCGCCAGTTCCGCGATAATTTTGACAAGCGCGCCAGTACGACCCAGTTCCCCACTGGCCGCGGTGGCACATTCCGTTGTCCAGACGTGCAGTTGCAGACGGCACTGCGCGGTGTCGTGCGGGCCATAGACGATATTCCAGAAATTAAAAATCCCAAGATCGCCGCAGTGGAAGGATCCGAAGCCGTTATCGAGGCGTTCAGGCGCCTTGCGGTAACACTTGCTGCGCTGCCAACATTGAAATTGCCACCCAGCCCCGACGAGTTGCGTAAAGCCCGCAAGCAGGCGATCAGTGCCGGGCGCCGGGTCGAGGTTTCCAACATTGATGCCGGTCTGTCGAAGCGTGACTATATCCCGCTTTCAGCTGCCGTATTTGTAGATCTGTGTATTTTGCTGATTTCGCTCAATCGCAGCTATGATCATTTGCAGCGTATTCAGTCGTCGGTTTCACGCGCCCGCGCCAGTAAATTTGGCGGCACCATGCTGGATATTTTCGAGGCCCATAAAAACAAGATTTCCGAAGAAATGCTGGAGATCTTTCATAATGCTGAATTTGAGTATGGGCGCGATTACTATCTCGCGGTGCCATTGGTCAAAGGGTCGCAAAAGGCCCTTTTGAGCGAGCGTCTGGATCGCAATATTGAAGAGGGCTATCGCTCAGAACGAGATGATTATGATCGGGCAATTAAAAATCTGGAAAAGGAAATGGTGGGGCTAGCCTCGTTTAAAATCCAGAACGAGGAACTGCAAGCCAGAAAACTGACGCGCGAACATGCTGACACCTGCCGTAGCCATAATATGTTGATTAGTAACAGTAAACAGCTTCGTGCAAGCTATAAAACTGACACCGAAGAACAGTTCAACAGGCGTGCCGACGTTGTTCAGGTTGTTGGAGAGCTGGGAAAAACCACGACCTATTTCAAGCTTTTGCAAAGACAAGAAGACAAGCTTGCCGGACCTCTGGCGCGGATTGTGGCGATTGAAAAAGAAATAGATGAGCTGAAAAAGAAACGCACCACCAATCTTAAGCTGGAGCGCGATGAGATCAAGGGGCAATTGTCTACCGGTTATGCCCATGATATTGCTAAGGAATCTCGATTTCTTTCTAATCTGTGCATCAGCCTTGAAGCCAATGGTATTTTACATCTAGCCAGCATATGGCCTTTGCAAAGTGTTGTTCGTTCCCAATTGAAACGCCATGATAGTCGCTATTATGCTGAAGGGCGTCAGTACCGTGTCTATCGCTTCCGCAAGGTGGCCGATACGCAAAGTCAAATGGTGTTGGATCTCATCATGGAGGCCGTCAAACGTTCACAAGAAAGCGGTGATTTGAACGATAATGCTCAAACCGTTTTAGCGCAAAACGATATTGCGACCGCGGTCGATCAGGCCCTTCACGAACAGCGCGAGAGCCATCGTCAGCAGCTAAAGGAGCGTGATGAGCAAGAGAGCAAACAGCAATTACAGCAGGCAAAAGACGAGATCGAAAGACTGAAAACAGAGCAGGCCGTGACGATGGAGGCTGTCAAACGGGCTGGGTCTCCAATCAATAAGGATAATGCGGACGACGCTGAAATCATCACGATGAAAGAAATGTCGCCAGCTGCCATTAGCCGGGCCAATCGCGGGTTGCGGAGCCATTTTGAGGGCATAGCCGGTGTGGAAGTGCCAGGAGAGCAGCTTGCTGATCTTATTGCAAAAAGTGATAGTGATCGCATTGGCAAACAAGTATTTGCCGAACCGGTGTCCGTGCCTGGTGAGCCTGTTGTAATTGACGGGCAAAAAACACCTGGTGTCGTGTCGAAAATGTTTGGCGGGTTTTCATCCTTTGGCAAAAAATCTGCTGACGACAATCGCTCGCTTGCGAGTAGTAAAGCAAAGAGGGATACCAAGTCCAGTCGAGATGGCGAGGTCAACACGGCGTCGCTGGATCTGCTTGAGGATCCCCCCAAAAGTCCTGATCTGAGTGCAGACCCGGTCGATAACACCGATAAAGATATTGAAGAAGATCTTCCAGCGGCTGCTTTGGAGGCTGAGCCAGTGTTGGCAATCGAGAGCGAACAAACTAGCGAGCTTGAAGCGAGCCTCAGCACTCCTGAAGCGCTCGCAAGCGATTTGAATGAGCAGGAAGAGGAGCCCTTTGTTGCTGTTAAGCCAATAACGGAACCGGCCGAATCAGCCACGTCGATCCTTTCACGATTGAGCGCGGGGGAAAAGAAAAAGCCCCGTGAACGTCAAGCAAATGAAGATAGTTTGCTACCAGCCAAGCCAGAGCCGCGTGAAGAACGGCCTGCTCGTGAAGAACGGCCAGCGCGTGAAGAATCCAGGCCTGCGCGAGAAGAGCGGCCAGCGCGTGAAGCAAGGCTTGCCCGTGAAGCGCTAGAGCAATCGGATCGCTTGAGTAATGACCCTGTGTCTGCACGTATCGCGGAATTGAAAAAGGGCTTGCAAGAGCAGGAAATTGGTCGCAGCGGCGATGTCATTGCAAAAAACGACCAGACCTCAGGGCAAAGAGCATTGACGGACCCTGTGATATTGGGACCAGGAGATGCCAGCCAGGACCTTGGTTCAATGCTAATGGCGCAGATGAACGCCAAACCAAAAGGCTCAGATGACGAGCCCTCAGAGGCTGACGACTTCAAGGAAGGCGCTATGCCGGGCTTTTTGAAGGGCGATGATTTTCTTGATGAAGCGTCCGAAGATTTGAAGGCGCAGAGCTTGGCGAAGCGATTTAGCCCAAATCGCGACAAAAAGTAGCGTTTTTCAAAGTCAAAAAATTATAATAAAAAATCGCACGCAATATCAATTGCTTGCGATTTTTTTTGATATTTTATAAAATTAATCAGCGGGGCGTTAAAACCTTTTTTACCGTCAGGGCGCACATTGGTTAAACAAAGGCGGCACCGATTTTTTGCATTTCGTCGCTCCAGATTATTTTCCGATATTGAGACGAGGAACGCGCGAATGAGTTTGCTTTCACAATTTTCTTCCAAAGCCGAACTTCATCGCAGAGAAACGGTTAAGCGTTTCGATGATTTTATTTTATCCTATATAAACAAGATTGAAAACGGTACGAACGCTTCTAGACAAGATCTGAGTGTGACATTGATCGCTCGCTCTCCAGATAGCGCCGTCACACATGCCGTACGCCGCCATGCCAATAGCTTTGGCGACCTGGGCATCGAGTTACGCGTGATTTTTTCCAGCATTGAACCAGCTTCCGTGTTTGCTGATTTTGTGGAAATGGCTGGCATGTATAATGGCCAAAACTGCCTGGATGCCTCACTTCGTTGGGCGAAAAACCCTGCACTTCTGGACGCCCATGAGCAGCTTGTCCTGGGTACAGATCATTGTTGGTCTGGCGATGCTATGCGCCGTGCAGCTGATGTGAGATATTCACTTGATTTGTTTGAGAGTGCTGGGGCTAATGCAGTGGAACTTGGTCGCTCGGGTTTTCTTGGGCTTTGGTCGGCAAGTGTCAATATTCCAAAATCACGTTTTCGCAATGTCACGCCCGCTCGTGCCAACCAACCGGTGGTCATTGAGATCGAAGGTATTCGCGACCAGTTGCTGGAGCATGCTTTTGAAGGTTGTTATGCAACGCGCCATTAGGGTCACAGCTCGCTCTGGTTTGGGCGTCATGCCATAAAAAAGGGTTGGACCAGATGGTCCAACCCTTTTTCTTTTGGTCATTTAAGACGTTCTAGAAGTCGCCTTTTGAAGCGCGGTCAAGGACGTCAAGAATGATTCTTTTGACCTCAATGGCCTCTTTTAACAATTTAGGAGGCAGGGTTGTGCCGCCGTGGATCATCATGTCCATATCCAGTGAATAGATCCACAATTTGCCTTGCTTGTCTTCAAGCAGGGATACGCGGCAGGGCAGGTAAGCAGCATAGGCATCTGAGTGATCGACCATTTTCTGGGCGGTCAGAGGATTACAATAAAGGTAGATGTTGAGCTTGCGCCAAGGTTTGCCGTTCATCGCACTGACTTGATCGCCAAGCGGCAGGAAGCCGACATCCTTGATGTTATTTTCCTGAGCGATTGTCTTGATTGATTCGTGAACCTCATCGAAGGTAATACCTTCGGCAACCTGACGTTTCCAGACAGTAGCTTCAGCACCATTTCCTGTTTCAGCAAGTTTTTTCGCCATGTTATAATATGTTTTGGCAGCACCGGGATCAAGATCCTTATAGGTATATCCAATGAAACCTACACCAATCAGGCCGATCAATCCTACGAGCGCCAGTATATTTCGTATAAAACCCATAATTAGTTCCCTCTAATTTCCTCATTGACCCGTGCATTTTATGCCCTGACCAACTAGGTCAGATGCTCTTCGCAGGTAAAAATTGTTATTTGTTGGACAAGTTAAGCATGCAATGGCCCAAGCGTAAAGGGGGGAAAGCACGTTGACAGGCCTCCACCTGGATGAATCAGGTGGTGTGATTTGTATAAATATCGCTTTTTGACCGAGCTGTTGTTGGCGCCGCTCAAGCACTCACCAGACCAAGCTCAATGCGCGCTTTGTCTCGCAAGCGATCAATAGGTTGCAGGTCTTTGCCATCCTGATAGTGCCAAAAGGTCCAGCCATTGCAGGCTTTGCGTTTTTGCATATTGGCTCCCAGCTTGTGAATGGACCCCTGTTTCAGGTCATCACAGGCGTCATCGTGCGGGCTGATTTCGCGAGAAAGAGAGCCATCGGCGCGTACGCTGGCTTCAAAGCGGGCCTTTTTGTCGAACAGGCGGGTGCCAGGGGCCAGAAGTCCAAGGTCCAGCAGAGCACCAAAGGGCACTTTTGGAGCATCGCGCTTGCTTGGCAGGGGCGTGAATTCTCCTTTGGCGAGCGGTTTGACCGCCTCGATACGGTCGGCTGCGACTTTGGCATAGGTGCTGTCGCGCTCAATACCGATAAAATTACGACCCAGATATTTGGCCACTGCGCCGGTGGTTCCAGTACCAAAAAATGGATCAAGGATCACATCGCCCGGCTTGCTGGAGGCCATGATGACGCGTTGCAGCAGGCTTTCTGGTTTTTGCGTGGGATGGCGTTTTTGGCCATTCTTGTTGCGCAGGCGCTCGCCTCCCGCACAAATCGGTAGCAACCAGTCAGAGCGCATCTGCAGATCGTCATTGAAGGCTTTCATGCTGTCATAGTTGAATGTATAGCGAGAGCTTTGCCCCTTGGCCGCCCAGATCAGCGTTTCATGGGCGTTGGTGAAGCGGCGTCCGCGAAAATTGGGCATCGGATTGGTTTTGCGCCACACCACATCGTTCAAAAGCCAATAATCCAGATCCTGCAAGGCAGCCCCGACCCGAAAAATATTGTGATAGGAGCCAATCACCCATAGCGCACCATCCTTTTTCAGCACGCGCCGACAGGCTTTGAGCCATCTGCGGGTGAAGTTGTCATAGGCGTTAAAGCTGGCAAACTGATCCCAGTCCTGATGCACACCATCGACGCGGCTATTGTTGGGCCGCAAAAGATCGCCATCAAGCTGCAGATTATAGGGAGGGGCGGCAAATATCAGATCAATGCTGTTAGCAGGGAGCTTTTCTAATATCTCGATACAGTCACCGATCAGGATTTTATTGAGAACATCTTTGTCACTGACATGCGGATCGGTCGATTTTGCGGTTTGAATACGGGGGGACGCCGTGGTCGCAATACTCACTGAGCGGTTCTCCTTGGACAGTGTCTCAAAATGATACAAATAGTGAACATCACAATAGCTCATATCCACCCGAATTGGAAGCTTACAATGCCCCAAAAAGCCTATAAGCAGGGCGTAAAGCCGCAATTATGGTTAACAGACAAAAGAGGAACAAAAATCTGTTTGAGATTTCAACAGCCTGCAATAAAGCAAGTGTTTTCTCGCCAAATAAAAATATTTTTTGAACGCGATAGAGGGCGAGCGCGACGAATAGTCTGAAGCCACAAAGAAAGGATGTTTGGTAATTATATTTAAATAAACTGATGATACTTTATAAGTAACTACTAGTAGTATTAAGGATCCAGAATTCGTTAGTCACACATCATTTGATGGAGCTAAATTATGGAACAGAATAGTACGAATCTTTTAAAGGGCATTCTAACTGGATGCTTTGTTGCGGCGCTCGTTTTATCGCTGGCCAATGAATCTTATGCCAGTGAGCTCATAAAACCTCTTCTCGAGCAAAGCGAAGAGCTTGTCAGCAAATCTTTTATCCCTACGGTCTATTATGGCTCTCGTCATTCTGATAATGAAGAGCGTGATATTTGGGGGCTTTCCAATGAGCTGCCGCTAGATCGTGTCGCCGAGCTGGAAATTGCCGCATAGCAGTCGTTCATTGTCTATCAAGACACGGTTATTTGAGGTTTTGTCCAGCTGCTATAGGCAGTCCTCGCAAAAGGTCGGTTGAGCTCATTGCTCGCTTGCCAGCGCGCTGTAGCTTGACTAGCTGCAAAGCTCCCTCACCGCAGGCAACCAATAGCTGATCATCAAGTAATTGCCCCGCGTGCGCCTTATGGGGCGTCTGGCTGATCGGTTGGCTGCTTAACACTTTGATCCGCTCACTTTTTCCCTTCACTTCAATCTCGAACCATGCCCCTGGAAACGGGGAGAGGCCACGAATATGGTTGTGAATCTGTGTGGCGCTCTGGTTCCAGTCGATACGAGTTTCCGATTTCTCGATCTTGCTGGCGTAAGAGATGCCTTCAACGGGCTGCTTCGTGCAAGAAAGCGAACCAGCTTGCAGCTTTGTGAGCGCTTCCACCATTAAATCGGCACCGCGCACCATTAAATCATCATGAAGTTCTCCCGCGCTCATATCGGGCGTGATGTCAGTTTTTGCACTCATGCAAACGGGGCCGGTATCAAGCCCTTTTTCCATGCGCATGACCTCTATCCCTGACATCTTGTCTCCTGCCATTATAGCGCGCTGGATGGGAGCGGCCCCTCGCCAGCGAGGCAATAGCGAGCCGTGCAGGTTGAGGCAGCCATGTTTGGGGGCCGCCAGCACTTTTGGCCCAAGGATCAGCCCATAGGCCACAACAATAGCGACGTCGGCATCAAGTGCTTCAAACGCCTTGCGGGCATCAAGCTTGCTCAGGCTAATGGGGGTGCGCACGTTAAGCCCATACTGGTCTGCAAACAGATGCACTGGCGACGGGCGGTCTTTTTTGCCTCGCCCGGCCGGTCTTGGTGGCTGGCTGTAAACGGCAACGATCTCATGACGCGCTTTGCGCAGGGCATCCAATGTCGGCACGGAAAATTCCGGCGTGCCCATGAAGATAATTCGCATTTAGCTGTTTCTCTTGCTGTTTGAAGGGGCAAAATGGATAATGATTTTGCTGTTAAATATTATTTCCTGAGTTTGGGGATCAAGGCCGGGACGCGTTGCCGGTAGTCTTCATAGCCCTTGCCGTAACGCTCGATGATGCCGCGTTCTTCATAGCGCAGACCAATCATGATATAGAGCGAGAAACCCAGTGCAAACAGGATATGGCCAACGGTCATATAGGGGCCCGTCCATACGCCAATCAAAATACCCAGATATTGTGGATGCCGGACCCGTTCATAGAGCCAGGCTGTTTTCATGGGCAGCTCGCGATAAGGCTCTCCCTTGAACCAGGAAATAGCCTGACGCAGGCCCCAGAGTTCAAGCAGATCAATAGATGTGCCACCCGCCAGCAATATCAGCCAGCCCAGACCAAATAAACCCCACATAATATCGGCCAGTATGCCCGACCCCAGATCCCATAAAATATAGGGCAAGGGCTGCCAGAAGACCAATAGCAAGATCATGGCGATGTTGGCCGCATGAACATATGTGCTGCGTTCCAGATCTTTGGGAACAATTTTTTCAATGGCCTGCTTGACGAAATTGCGTGACATCAAGGAATGCTGCAGTCCAAACAAAAGGAGCAGGAAAATATTGATCAAGACGGCCGTCCAGCTGCCCAGTGAATGGCCGGCATCAACAGAAGGGTTGAGCCACGGATCGGCGACATAGCGCAAATTGCCCATGAAGATAACCATAAAGGGCCAGATGGCAACGGCCACCGCAAAGGCGGAAAAACCATATAGCAGTCCGATGAATCGGAGCACTGGGGCTGGCTTTTTTTTTGTTTTTACAGGCTCATGCGTTGTGCTGTTCATTCGCGTTCCGATCGGGCGGTTTTTGTGTCGGGTGTCGTTGCTGCTTGTCCCTATCATATTGTTTTGGCAACGTCACCGCACGAGCGCTGTAATTCCTCTTTGATGGCCTTGTTAGATGATTTGTGTCACCTTATAATATTAAACAGTTTGAATAATCGGTCCTGCTGGTTTTGTGCAGCTCCAAAAACTTTTGACAGGAGCCTGTATGGCCAAAGGAGCGGCGCGCGCCACTTTTGAGAACACGAATATAGACGAAAAGGCAGTCCTGCGTGATCTGCTACCTTATATCTGGCCAGCTGACCGGCGCGATTTGCGTATTCGGGTCGCTCTTGCCTTTGTCTCTTTGATCATTGCCAAATTAATCACCGTGGCAACGCCGATTGCCTACAAGGGCGCGGTTGATCTGTTGACCGGGCAGGGTGGCGATCCAACGGTTGGAGTGTCCACAACGGTGCTGCTCGCGACCCCTGTCATGCTGATCCTGGCCTATGGGCTCGGGCGTATCATGATGATCATCTTCAATCAGATCCGTGATGTGTTATTCGTCAATGTGGGCCAGCATGCCGTGCGGTCCTTATCGAACCGCGCTTTTGCTCATACTCACAAACTGTCTCTTAGCTATCATCTGGAGCGCCAGACCGGTGGTCATGCACGCGCCATTGAGCGAGGCGTTGACGCGGTGGAGTTGATCATCCGCATGGGATTGCTCAACTCGATCCCCACACTGGTGGAATTTGGGCTCATTGCGGTGGTGCTGTCCTATTATATTGGCTGGGAGTTCGTGGTCGTCGTTGCGCTGACTATTTTGATCTATATCTGGTTCACGATTCGGGCCAGCGAGTGGCGTGTCAGTATCATCCGCGAACTTACCAAAGCCGACAATGAAGCTGGCACCAAGGCCGTTGACAGCCTGCTCAATTATGAAACGGTCAAATATTTTGGCAATGAAAAGCTTGAGCAAAAACGCTATGATACATCGCGTGAACAATATGAAGCGGCGGCCATCAAGACCCATTATTCGCTGGGCATGCTGAACGCTGGCCAGGCCCTGATATTTACCGCCGGGCTGACCATTTGCATGTTGATCGCCGGGTCGCGGGTGGCGGCGGGTCAATTCACGATTGGTGACTTTGTGATGATCAATGCCTTGTTGATCCAGCTCTACCAACCTTTGCATTTGATGGGGACGATTTACCGAGCTATTCGGCAATCACTGGTGGACCTTGAGAATCTGTTTGGTATTTTGAATACCAAACCGGAAATCATCGATATTCCAGGAGCCAAAGCGCTCAAGGTCGATAAGGGCCATATCCGTTTTGAAAATATCAATTTTGCCTATGATGTGGAGCGCCCGATCATCAAGGATGTGAGTTTTGACGTGCCCGCCGGGCAGATGGTGGCCATTGTTGGCCCCTCGGGAGCGGGCAAGTCGACCATATCGCGCTTGCTGTTTCGCTTCTATGAGCCGCTTGGTGGGGCGATCAAAGTGGATGGTCAGGACATTGCGGAGGTGACGCAAGCAAGTTTGCGCAAAGCCATTGGTGTGGTGCCGCAAGACACGGTTTTGTTCAATGACACGATCTATTACAATATCGCCTATGGCAATCCAGATGCGTCCCGCGAGGAGGTCATAAAGGCCGCTAAAATGGCTCATATCCATGAGTTTATTCTCGATTTGCCAAAGGGCTATGACAGTCTGGTGGGGGAGCGCGGGCTGAAATTGTCGGGAGGCGAAAAGCAGCGAGTTGCGATTGCCCGCACCATATTGAAGGCGCCGCCCATTTTGATGCTGGATGAAGCAACCAGTGCGCTTGACAGCTATACGGAAAAAGAAATTCAAGCAGCGCTTGATGAAGTCGCGCAGAACCGCACCACGCTGGTCATCGCCCATCGCCTGTCGACCATCATCCATGCCGACAATATTATTGTGCTCGAAAAGGGCCGGATCGCCGAGCAGGGCAATCATGGAGAACTATTGAAAAAAGAGGGGCTCTATGCCGGTCTGTGGGCGCGCCAGCGCGAAGCGGACGAAGCGCGGCAAAAACTTGCCAATGTCCTGGAAGAAGAATAAATGACAAAGCCCGCTATTTGACATAGCGGGCTTTGATCGATCTGTATTATTTGCCTGGCGCGGTTTCTAGTTGTCAGTGGCTGGAATGCTACCAGCTTCATTACCCTGGGAATTGTTGTTCACGGAATTATTGCGCAATGCCGCAAGTTCGGATTCAAGAGCAGCGATCTTTGCGCTCTGCACTTCGCTGTCATTTCGATAAGCTTTCAGCAAGCCTTTGACGCGGGCGTTTTCAATATCCGTATTTTCTTTTTCTGATGTCAGGCTGCGAACACGGGCGGTAAGGCGCGATGTATCATCATTGCCTGCAGCCTCGCTGGCGCTAAGTTTGGCTCGAAGGCCACTGATAATGCCATTTAGTTTGTTTATTTCCCCAGCATTGCTGGAGTTGTCAGCGTTGATATCGTCTTCTAGCTCGGCATATCTTAACGCGCCCGTTTCGACCTCGCCTTGCAGCCTTTCGATGATGGTATTGCGCGACGCAATTTTGGAAGCGAAGCCGTCATTTTTAGTCTGCAATGAGGCGACAGTATCCTGCATGCTATCAAAGCTGGCGACTGTTGGTTGCCAGACAAACCAGCTGGCAAGGCCAAGTGCCAGACCCGAGATTAAAGTGAGAAAGCCAACCCCGCGCGGGCGGCCTTTTTTCTCATCAACAAGGGGGTGGCGGCGGGTTATTTGGGTGATGCCCAAAATGCTGATCAGGCCAGCCATTGGCAGGAGGGCCCACAAGACCCATTTGAACGCACTGGCGTCAGGAGCCATGCTGGAATTCCAGACCAGCCATGCCAGTCCTCCCATGAGCAATAAGGAAAGGAATGCCCACGGCCAGAAACCCCAGCCCTGATGCCTGGCTTGATCTTGATGATGGAAGTGATTGTTTGTGTTCATACCCGAAGAGGCAGGCATGGGGTCATCCGTCATGCTGGCTAATGTTTCGGCGCGGCCCTGCGTATTGGTCATATTTTGTTCCTTTGTACGGCGCATCCAGCCAATGATCGCAATCAGCAAAGAGACTGTGATAATAGCTATGACAATCCATAACAGCCAATGTCCCATCCCCATAATCATACCCATTATTCTGCTCCAATTATATTTGGTATCAAATCTTGTTTCAAACCCACTATTGCGGGATTTTTCGCTTAATCTATCCCAGCTTATATTGTCAAAAAAAGGGGTTCCAGTGCTTTTTTCATAGCTATCTGTTCATGATCCTGATGAACAATCAAGTTTGGGGAACGCTGAGCTTTATGGTTGGGGACGCAATTATGGTAGTGCTTGTCGTTTGCGGGCAATTGCCGTATATCGTTAGCTCAACAGAAAAAGGCCCGCTTGCAGCGGGTTTTGCGCGATCAAAACCGCGATCAAAACAATGACCAGCAAGGGAGACCGATTTGTCGCAAAACGGTTCGGTATTCAATAGTATTCTGGGATTTTTTGTTCCCATACATCCAGATGGTCACAAGTTCGTGGCGATTGCTGCGATTGTCGCTGTTTTGGGATTTTTGTTCTCGAACGTGCTTGGTCTTCTATTATTTATCATTGTTGTTTATGTGGCTTATTTCTTTCGCGACCCCGAGAGGATTGTGCCCCAACAGGCCGGATTGATTATTGCGGCAGCCGATGGGCGTGTCTCGATGATCGAAGAAATATCGCCGCCTGAAGAACTGGGTCTTGGGCCGGATATGCGTTTGAAAGTGTCGATTTTTCTGTCGGTGTTCGACGTTCATATCAACCGCGCTCCGGTGTCAGGCGAAATCATCGAGAAGATCTATACGCCGGGCCTGTTTCTAAATGCCGAGCTTGACAAAGCCAGTGAAGATAATGAGCGCTCCTCGCTGATCATTGAAACCATTGATGGCAAGAAAATCGCGGTTGTGGCCATCGCGGGGCTGATCGCACGACGGATCGTTGGCTTTGTAGAAAAAGGTCAGCGTATCGGAGTTGGCGAGCGTTTTGGCTTGATCCGATTTGGTTCACGGGTGGACGTTTATCTGCCACAAGGCACCATTCCCCTGGTGGCAGTTGGGCAAACGGCCATTGGCGGCGAGACGGTGATTGCTGATTTGAGCCAAAATGATCCAATGCGCGAGACCCGGGCCATATAGGTTCGTGCGTTTAAGGTGTTTGGATGATATGGTTGCTATGAAACGCAACCTGAAAGGCATGAAATGGCGCCATTTACACAATCACGCAAGGCAGGGGCTCGCATTCGGAAACGTTTTCCGCTTAAAAAGCCTATTCCGGTGCGTCTGCTAATCCCCAACATGATTACACTGCTCGGTTTAAGTGCGGGCCTCACGGCCATTCGTATGGGAATAGAGCATCGCTTTGAACTGGCCATTGCCATGATTTTTATTGCGGCAGTTCTTGATGCGCTTGATGGCCGCGTGGCGCGTATGCTCAAAGCCTCCAGCCGGTTTGGTGCAGAGCTGGATAGCCTGGCCGATTTTGTCAATTTTGGCGTCGCCCCGGCGATCATAATTTTTACCTGGGCTCTTGATGGATTGCGTTCAATCGGCTGGATCGCGGTATTGATTTATACTTTGTGCGCCGCTCTTCGTCTGGCCCGTTTCAATGTGGCGCTGGACGATGAGGATGCCCCGAACTGGAAGAAAAACTTTTTCACGGGCATCCCGGCTCCTGCTGCCGCGATTATTGTGCTGTTGCCACTATATTTTTCGTTTCTGGGCGTGCAGGGGGTTGAGGTTTTAAAGCCGCTGATCTTGCTGCATGTCTTGTTCGTTGGCTTGATGATGGTGTCCAAGGTGCCGACCTTTTCGGGCAAGCTCATTGGCGCCAGGGTTGATCGTGAATATGTACTGCCCATGCTGGTTGCTGCGGTGATACTGGCGGCGCTTTTGTTTACTTATAACTGGGCCATGCTGATTATTGGCTCGCTGGGTTATTTGGCGATCATTCCCTATAGCTATCTGCGCTATCGCTCTTTGGATGCCCGTCACAAGCGGCGGCGCGAGGGCAGGGGCGGCGACAAGACGAAAGACAAGGGAGGCAATATTGCCAAACTTGATGAAAAGAATATCAGACCCCAGTCCGACAGGCTTCAATAGCTGGGTGATCTGGCTATTTGCGTTCGTTACAATATATCGACATTACTCAGCAGCCTTAGGCATCTCTTGCAAAGGTGGCATTTTCCTTGGTTGGGCAATGGCCCTCTTGCCGCGTCTTCGCAGCGCTTTCTTGCGCACAAAATTACGCTTCAAAATGGTCGGCATGGTGAGCAGTGTTGGGGTCAAAATCAACGTCAATATGGTTGCAAAGCCGAGGCCGAAAATGATCGCCGTTGAAAGCTGAACCCACCAGATCGAAGTGACTGAACCGAGCTGCACGATCCGGTTGAAAAAGTCGAGATTGATTTGCAGGGCCATGGGAGCCAGGCCGCATATGGTGGTAATAGTGGTGAGCAATACTGGCCGCAGACGTTGGGCAGAAGCGCGCAAGGCTGCATCCACCACCGGCATTTTCAAATCTTTGTGGAAATGATTGAACGTATCGATCAGCACGATGGAGTTGTTGACAACAATGCCCGCCAGCGCGACCACTCCGGTGCCGGTCATGATGATCGAGAACAGCTGGCCGGTGACCATCATGCCGATCAGTACCCCGACCAAAGACAGCACGACGGTGAGTAGGGTAATAGCTGTTTGATAGAAGCTGTTGAACTGGGTCACCAGGATGATGAACATCATGAACAGCGCGCCGATCATGGCCTTGACCAAGAACGCGCCCGACTTCTTTTGATCCTCATCGGCGCCCTTGAACACCAGATCAATATCTGCGGGCCAGGTTTGCTGTTTGATCCAATTGTCAATTTGCGTTATTTTATCGCCGCCCAAGACGCCATTGGCCGCATTTGCTTTTACCAGCATCATGTAGCGGCCATCTCTTCTGACGATGGAGCTGACTTTTTGCTGGGCTTTTCTCGTGACGAAATTGGTCAGGGGGACGGGACCGTTTTTTGTCACAACGCGCAATTGATCAAGCTGGTTGATGGTACGCTCACCGCGTGGCAGGCGCACGCGGATATCGATTTCATCTTCGGCATCATCGGGGCGATAAGTGCCAATCAGCAATCCATTGGTGACCATCTGGATCATCGAGCCAACTGACAATATATCGGTGCCAAAACGGGCTGCTTCTTTGCGGTCCACGTTGAGCACCCATTCGATACCGGGCAGCGGGGTGCTGTCTTCGACATCACGAATGTCGGTGACCTGTTCATCGAAATATTTGCGCACGCGCCTTGTTGTTGCTTCCACTTGCGCAAGGTTTCCACCCGTAATTTGCAGCCGGATATCTTTGCCGGTGGGCGGGCCTTCTTCTCTCTTGCGGACTTCAACGACGATGCCGGGAAGATTGACCATTTTGCTGCGGATTTCTTCGAGGATGGCTTTGCCCTTGCGGCGCAAATTATAGTCAGCTGGTTCCAAAATAAGCTGGCCAATAAGGTCGGTTGGGCGATCAGCGCCGCCGCCATCAAACTGCGTGCCTGATCCAACGGAGCCGATGGTCGTAAATACTGATTTGAGCCCGCCGACCTGCAGGACGCGTGTTTCAACTTCCAGCACCAGATCAAATTTTTCCTTGGCAGACATATTGCCGCGACCAGACACAAACACAAAAGCCTGTTCTGGTTCGGTATCGACAAAAAATTCGACGCCAGCAGCAAGTTTCTGGAAGCTTAAAAAGACGCCAACGACCACCAGCGTACTGGCAAGCAGCACGAGAAAAGGGTGCTTTACAAGGTGCGCCAGCAAACGAATATAGGTGCCTGCCATGCCACGGATATCGTCATAGTCAACATGCGATCCCCCCGCCAGCTGGTTGGCCGATCGGGCATCATCATTTGAAATTTTATTGCGTCCCAGCAAGCCGCCAAGTACGGGTAAAAAGACCATAGCTGTGAGCAGCGAAGCGGACAGCACAATGATCACGGTAAACGGCAGGTAAGACATGAATTTGCCAGCCACGCCGGGCCACAGGATCATTGGTGCAAACGCGACAAGGGTGGTGGCGGTTGAGCTGACAATGGGCCAGAACATACGGTTGGCGGCCAGGATATAGGCCTCGCGTCGATGCAGCCCCTCGGCCACCTTGCGGTCGGCATATTCGACGATGACAATCGCGCCATCCACCAGAATGCCAACCGTCAGCACCATGCCGAACATGTGCATCATGTTGAGGGTGTGCCCCATCAGTCCAAGGATCAAGAAACTGACCATGAAGGAGGCGGGGATCGACAGGCCAACAAGCAATGAGGAGCGCATGCCTAAGGCCGCGACCACCACAACCATGACCAGAGCGATGGCCGTCATGATGGAGGATTGCAATGAGTTGAGAATTTCGAACACTGATGTGGATTGATCAAGGGCGAAATCAACCTTGATGGCATCAGGCCAGTCCTTTGTGAATTTCGCCACAACTTCGCGGACCTTGACGCTGTTTTCCACCACATTGGTGCCAAGGCGCTTGACCACTTGAATAGCGATATCGGGCTTGCCGTTAAAGCGTGAATAGTTGGTGCGGTCCTTGAAGGTGCGTTTAATTTCCGCGACTTCCTTGAGGGTGACCACCCCATCCTTGGTGGAGACAATGGGCAGGTCATAGACATCCTGGGCCGTTTCAAACAGGCCCGGCACTTTGACGTTAAAGCTGCCGCCACCGCCCTTTTCTCCAGAATCCATAAAGCCAGCGGTGATCAGCTGATTGTTGCGCACCACGGCATTGACGAGCTGTTCCTGGGAAATATTATAGCTCTCAAGCGCCGTGCGATTGATCACGACTTCCAGCAGTTCTTCGCGGTGTCCCGTCAGGTTTGCCTCCAGCACGGTGGAGATTGCTTCGATCTGATCCTTGAGGCGGCGCGCGTGGCGATAGAGCGTGCGTTCTGGCACATCTCCCGAGATCACAACCGCGATAATGGGAGCGAGTGAAAAATTGATTTCGTTGACCGTAGGCTCTTTGGCATCAGAGGGCAGTTTCGAGCGCGCCTGATCTACTTTTTCACGGACATCCGTTGAGGCTTCGTCGTGATTGATGTCGCTTTTGAACTCTAGCACGATGGCCGCATGGCCGGTTGAGGCTGTCGTGGTGATCTGCTTCAGGCCATCGAGCCCGCGCAATTCTGTTTCCATCGGTTTGATGAGTAAGCGCACCGCATCTTCAGGGGAGATACCTTCGTGAACAATCGAGACATAAAACACCGGTACATCAATGTCGGGGTCAGACTCTTTGGGAATGTTGATATAGACGAAAATACCGGCGATCACCATAACAACCATCATGGTGAGAACGGATCGCGGACGCCGTAATATAGCCTCAAGAGCGTTCATGTTTTGCGGCCCCACGATTTTTTATATTATTGGTGCCCCGTTTGAGCTTGGTCCGCTTATCCATCACTACTTGTACTTTTTGGCCATCGACAACATAATCATTGCCGGTTGTAATGATGACGATTTTTTTCGGCAGGCCAGCGACCCAAACGCCGACCTTTCCCTGTTCGAGTATTTTGACAGGTAAGAACCTGACAATACCGCCTTTGCCAATAGAGCGAACGCCCACTTCTCCCGCATCGTTCAAGGTCAGGTAGGCGGGAGAAATCTGGTGACCACTGGTGGATTTGAGCGGTACATAAATGTCGGATGTCACGCCATTTCTCATTTTGAGATCTTTGTTATCGACTTCCAGCTCAACGCGAAAGGTGCGGGTTTCGACTTTCGCCGAGGGCGATATGAAGCGGATCTGGCCGGGTACTTTTTCACCGGTGACCAGTTCGGCGCGGCCCTTTTGTCCAACCGAGAGTTTGGCGATATTGCGCTCCGAAACGTCGCCGACAATCAGCAAGGGATGCAGCTTAACGAGCTTTGCGCAGGTTTTGCCAGCCGCCAGAACGGAGAGATAATCGCCGACTTTGGCGGATTGCTCTTCGATAATGCCAGTAAAAGGCGCTCTGATCGAGGTATGTTCGAGATCGATCCGCGCTTTTTTCACGCTGGCCATTGCGCCATTATAGGCGGCTTTTTTGGCATTCACATTGAGCTTTGCCGAAAAGCCTCTTTTAGAAAGTTTGGCTGCTGCGAAATAATCGGATTTGGTCTGGGCGAGGAGGGCTGTGGCTTGCGCCAGGGTCGCTTGCCTTGCGCCTTCGTCGAGCTTGCAAAGCACCGTGCCCTGCTTGGCTAATTCTCCCTTGCGACCAAGAACTTTCACAATACGTCCGGAGGTTTCTGCGCGTACTTCAACGCTGGCATCGGCTTGGCTGCGGGCCCGGATATGTAATATTTCGCGGCGAGGGCGAGAGATGAACAGCCTGGCCCGGACCGTAAACAGCTTTTTGACTTTCGCGGTTTTTTGCGTGTCTGCCTGCGTGCTTGGCCCTGATGCAATTGAGTAAGCACCGCTTGCGCTAACGGGTGCGCTGTCTTGTGCGCTGTTCGGGGTTTCCTGGCTGGCGATCGGGGGCACTTTATCGGTATCGCTGCCACCCACGACGATATCGCCAGACAGCATCCACACGGCAATGAAGCCAAGGATAAACACGGCCAATAGCGACGAATTTCCGCTCACGAAAGATTTGCGCGATGGGGGAGGCGTTTTGGATTGTGTGGGTTTGTTTTGATTACTCATAAGATGCCTCATTTACGACATCTGTAGAGAGGTCTTCAGATGGGTCGCTTTCAAGCAGCAAATGCTTACTTTGGCGCAAATATTCAAGGGCGGCTTTGTTGGCTGCTATGCCATAGCCAATGGCGAATTGACTGCCGGGATTTTTGCAGCAGTCAAAATGGGCCTGCATATCTTCGACCAGCACGGAGAGTTCTTGTTCATGTTGCGCAAACGCTTTTTCCATCAGAGCTGAGGGAAGCACATTGGCGAATAGCCCCAGAAATAGAAATTCCGATTTGAAACGGTTCGGTTTGGGGCTTTCTTCGAGGGCGCGAAACAGCTCCGCCTGCCCGGCAGAAGTGATCGCGTAGATTTTACGCGAAGGCTTTCCTGGTTGAATTTCGGTGCGGCAGGTGACGAGCTCTTCTTGCATCATTTTGGTCAAGGCCGGGTAGATCGAGCCATAGCTGGCTTCGATGAAATGGCTGAAACGGCCGTCTGCCACCAGCTTGTTGATTTCATAACCTGTGGCATCGTCAAACTGTAAGATGCCAAGGCAAAGTGTGCGTATATTCATGTATTTCAGATCTTCATCTTAGAAGTTGGTCGGCAATCGCCCTTCTGGTCTATATGCTCTTATGCTATATATAGATATAATATATGACAGAAAAATACACGCAGGTCAAAGCCTTCCCGTTGGCGGGAGAATTTGGCTGCAAGAAAGCCTCCGCTGCAGGCGCGGCAGTTGGAATGATGGGTAAGAATGTGGGGCGGGTGGGGCTTGCGCTGCCAAGCAGTTAGTCGGCGCGCCGCAAATAGGTAATATCGCTGGTCTGTACGATGATTTTTTCGCCCTGCTTGATGAAAGGAGGGACCATGACCCGTACGCCGTTTTCCATCGTGGCGGGTTTGTAGGAGCTGGCGGCGGTCTGACCTTTGACGACGGCCTCGGTCTCGGAAACCTCAAGCGTCACCTGATCGGGCAGCTCGACCCCAATGGGCTTTTCTTCATAGCTTTCCACCTTGACCATCGTACCATCTTGCAAAAAGGCGGCGCGTTCACCGACAAAGTCTTTATGCAATTCGATCTGTTCGTAGTTGGTGGTGTCCATGAATACCAGCATCTCGCCCTCGGCATACAAGAATTGATATTCATCTTGATCAAGACGCACGCGCTCAATGGTTTCAGTGGCGCGAAAGCGCTCATTAAGCTTGGAGCCGGTGACCAGATTTTTCAACTCAACCTGCGCAAAGGCCCCACCCTTACCAGGTTTGACCGCCTGAATTTTTACGGCAGACCACAGCTCTCCCTTGTGTTGGATGATGTTGCCAGGGCGGATATCATTGCCGTTGATTTTCATGGGGTCAGGTCCTGATGCTGTGAGTATAAATTTATATATGGCTTGCTAGCGGCTATCGCGATGCTTTGCAAGCGCGGAACTTGGGACCTTCGCGTGTGTCAAAACAATGTTGACCGGTTCGGTCTAACTCTTTGTGCCTGTTTGTGGCAGGGGAGACACAGTTTGGACACAAACTTGCCAGGTTTTAGCTAAAAGCCATTGTGTACTGCGTTTTATCGAGTCTATTATCATCCCAAATAAGGGCAATATCACTAAAAACCAGAATATGGGAACTAAGTACATGCGCACTATTGGATACATCGCGTCGGGGGTTATTGTGGGAAGCAGTCTGATGATTGCAAGTTCTGCAATCGCTGGTGGTTTCGCAATCCGGGAACAGTCAACAACAAGTCTGGGTGTTGCGTTCGCTGATAGTGCAGCTGGCTCTGATCTCTCTTCCATGTTTTGGAACCCTGCTGCCGTGACGACGCAGGATGGTATGAACTCGTTGTCGAGTTTTACAGTGATTGTTCCAAATACTGAGTTTAGTGATGTTGCTGCGACTTTCGGCGCAACAGGAACGACAATGGACTCGCTAGGGCTATTAGCTGGATCTTATTTCAATTACCAGTTGAGTCCCAAGCTTTATGTTGGTGCCTCAATTAATGCACCCTTTGGGTTGGTCACAGAGCCAAATAACCGAGACTGGGGTGGCCGGGTTTATAATCGCAAATCGGAAATGCTGACGCTCAATGTCGCGCCAACGGTTGGATATAAAATATTCCCAGGTGTTTCAGTTGCTGCTGGTTTGCAGATCCAGTATATCAAAGCGCGCCTGGCGATTGCCAATCCACTCGCACTCGCTACAGATGTGGTGCAAAAGGCTGAAGATATTGGTGTTGGTTTTACTCTCGGGCTTTTGCTTGAGCCGACCCCTAGTACCAAAATCGGTCTTGGATTCCGGTCGTCCATAAGTCACGACTTGAGTGGCGTACAATTTGGGCATCCAAATCCGGCCAATAATCTTGATGTTTCGGCAAGTTTTGATTCACCCGAGATGGTGACGGCTAGTATCCGTCAACAGATTACGCCTAGTCTGGCTGTGATGGTAAATTATGAATGGAGCAATTGGAGCCGCCTTCAGGACCTTACATTTATTTCCGAGAGTACGGGAGCATCTGTTGGTAGCGAAGAGTTTCTATGGGAAGATAGCTATTTTGTATCTGCTGGAGCTGAAATGAATGTCAGCGAAGCGCTGACAGTGCGGGCTGGATTGGGATATGAAACATCTCCTGTTCCAGACGCTACTCGCGGAGCAAGATTACCTGATTCTGATCGTATCTGGTTGGCCTTAGGTGGTAGTTATGAGTGGAGTGATTCGATGACGTTTGACTTTGGATACTCTCACATCTTCTTTGATGACTCTAAAATTTCTTTGGCATCGGCCACTAAAGGCTTGCTGGCTGCAAATGTTACAAATAGTGCTGACATCATCTCGATTGGCATGCGCCACAAATGGTAAAAGTGGGAAAGAGGATATGTCGATTTATTAGAGTAACAAGTAATAAATAATTCGATGTTTTTTTTCCACGCATAGCCGGTTCTTCGGGGGGAGAACCGGCTAACGCATTTCATCCTCGTAAATCTCGTCCTGGGCGATGGTTTGTGGGGATTTTTTGTGGGCTGTTGAGGGGGGGGCGAAGGCCGAAATCACATGCTTGGGTGCTGTTTTCTCGTCTGGACTGTTTTCGGGGGCTTGCTCTTGACACCTGTCGCAGAGTGTTCAGCCTCAATTTATTATGCAGGTTGAAACCACTGCTCCGAAAAAAATAATGTGATCGCATATTTTCAAGGATGGTGATGGTGGGAGGTTTTCACAACTCGTCATTCCGGAATTTTTGCGGCCCGAATGGTTGTGTTGTTGAAAAGCACAGCCCCACGAAAAATATCCCGGACCCATCGGTAGCGGACGATCGCCTTGGCGCTCAAAAACTCTCGTGCCAATGTCCGCCATTTGCGGATGAGTAGATGTTTCAAGTGAGCAAGATTTTGATGGTCGGGCGCAAGAGTGCAACGCATTGTGCCAATTGAGCATAGGAGCGGTGCAAGATGCTGCGTTATTGACGCCCCGATGATAATTCTCCACAAATTGGGTTGCAAGGGCTCGCCCTTGGCGTCAGCGGCGCAAGCTGCCAAGCCTAACAGATAGGCCAGCGAGGTCATTCCTGCTTCCAGTGATTATTGCCGCCTTTGCTGGGCGCGCCAAGTGCGCGGGCGTTGGAACTGGCTGGACCAGATACCTTTTCTGGCTCGTTTTGCTGCTCGCTCCTCGGCGCGATAACCGCCAAAAGCCACGGCCCATCCTTCGATGATCATCCATTTATTGAGCTCGACCCCACCCACGGTACAAAAAGCCAGCAGGCGGTTGTGTTTGTCGTAATGGTCGCCTTTGCAAGAGATTTTGCGCCGTTTGATAAATCGGCGCAGCCGCTTTGTCGCCTCTTGGCCGCAGCGCCAGTTTTTGCGGCCACGTTGGCAATTTTGGCGCCCTTCAGGAGCGTCAATATTTTTAAGCCTGATTTCCAGCCCATCGACAAACAGACTGTCGCCATCTATGAGCCGCGCCTGACCGGCTACATCATATCGTGGTGGTCCATCCCCCTTATCAAGAGCGTAAGCGATGAGCCCGATGAGTGCTGCCACTTTTAGCCAGGGGAGCGCCTGGTGCCATAGGCGCTTGAATTTTCTTGTCAATGTCATGTCTGCCTTGCTGGCTACTGGTTTGCAAATAATGCTGTTTTTGCGGTTTGAATAACCTGTATACGGGAAATTAGTAACTTCCAACCTATGCTATGCAATCACCCTTGTTTTGCGTCATTATTTGAGCGGTCACTGTTTTGATCCGCTTGCACCGTTTCTTGCGTAAGTTTTAGCCATCAGGACGAGCCAGGTACGCAGACCCATGAAGCAATCTTTTGAAGTCGGTAATGCGTATTCCAGACGGCGAAACACGCGATCAGCACGAAGGCTTGACCCCAGCGTGCGTGAGGCGCGTGAGAAACTGACGCATCGCACGGATGCGCGCCCGGAATTTGAGCATGAGCTGCTCTATCTGTTTGCTCAAAACAGCATCAAAGCTTCCATCATTCTGCCATTGATTGCCGCGATTGTTGCGCTGGCTAGTCTGGCCTGGACGCCTCCAGATTATGTTAGCCTCTGGCTAGGCGCGTTATTTGTCAGCTCGCTGGTTCTGGTTTTGCTGTGCCATCGGTTGATTAATCTGCCGCGTAAGCAGGTCAAGGTGCATATCTGGCGCACTAAGATCATGACAGCCGAGTTTTTGCATGGATTGAGCTGGGGTGCCGTGGCTCTGTTTGGATTGTCCTCGGGAGATCACCGCGCCCACATGTTTGTTTTTGTGACACTTAGTATTGTCACTTCTTTGCGCATGATGCTGGCCAATGCGGCGCTTAGCATTGTTTATGTGGGGACGCTGCCAGTGATCCTTGCCTTGTTTGCGCGTTTTTGGTATCTCAACACGCCGTTTTACTGGGCGATGGCCAGTATGGCCGTTGGCACCTACATCTTTTTCATCTATCTGATGTCGCATTTGCATGCCAATACGCTCACCACTTTGATGTTGCGCACGGAAAAAGACAGCTTGATTGCAGAGCTTGAACAGGCGCATTCGGTTTCAGAAGAGGGGCGAAGGCGCGCTGAGGCGGCCAACTTGGCCAAGTCTCGTTTTCTGGCTACCATGAGCCACGAGCTGCGCACACCTCTGAATGCCATTATCGGTTTTTCTGAAATGATGAAAGACGAAATGCTGGGGGCGCACAATGTGAGCGCTTATAAGGGTTATTCGAACGATATTCATACCAGCGGTCAGCATTTGCTGAATTTGATCAATGAAATTCTCGATATTACCCGCATCGAAGCGGGTAAATATGACCTCAATGAAGAAGCCATCTTGTTATCGCATGTTCTTGAAGATTGCTGTCATCTTGTCAAGATGCGTGCCGACGCGAAAAGTCTGACCATCGTGCAAAACTATCAAACGGGCCTTGAGCGTTTGTGGGCAGATGAGCGTGCCATTCGCCAGATCGCCCTCAACCTGTTGTCAAATGCCGTCAAATTCACCCCAAATGGTGGCACTATTACGGTGACTGCCGGGCGTACCAGTAATAAAGGGCAATATCTAAGTATCAAGGATAATGGTCCAGGCATTCCAGAGGAAGAGCTGCCGCGCGTTATGTCGTCATTTGGTCAAGGATCATTGGCCCATGAAAATGCGGAAGGTGGAACGGGGCTTGGTATCCCGATCGTCAAAGGTCTGATTAAGCTGCATGGCGGACTGTTCGACCTCAAGACGAAAATGCGCGAAGGAACGGAGGTTGTTGCCATGTTCCCCAAATCACGCGTCTTGCATGTGATGCCGCAAATTCAGCCCGATCTGTTGCTAGCGACCCCGCAGCACGTCGAGACCCCGCACACGCCAGGGGAAGAGGAGACACCTGCGCAACAATTTATTCCTGACGCCAATGCTACGGATGCGAGCCATAGTGAGGCTTCGTCAGCGGCGTGAGCGCGGAAGTAAATATTTGCGGCAGCTAGGGTCAGGACCCTGGATATCCAGACTTTTTTGCGCCGACCTTAACATTACCGCTTTATCGCATTATTCTACCGCTCAAATGATTGTCGTGCGTTAAATCTACACGCCAATGAGCGTTAAAAATGAATGTTAAAATGAAACGGGATCAAATTCCATGACAGCCTGGCTGGGTATTATACTGCTTGTTATTGCGGCAATCATACTGATGTTGCGGGCAGATGGCGGCACCATTGGTGGGCTGGAACAAGGCGAATTTGCAGGCATCATGACAGGCATCGCACTGCTGATTTTCATTGGTGGCGGCACAGTGATGTCCTATCGGGGGCAGGGCTCGCGGATGATCAAGGACATTGCGATTTGGTTGGCAATTATGTTGGCACTGATCACTGTCTATAGTTTTCGCTTTGAGTTCGAGACGGTGGCGCGCCGGGTAGCTGGTGAATTGATGCCAGGGCTTGTTAATTCGAGTACCCGCAATAGTAATGGTGAAAGTGTTGTTGAGATACCAAGGCGTCTCAATGGGCATTATGTGACACGTGTGCGTGTCAATGGAGCGCCAATCGAGATGATGGTGGACACAGGAGCCAGCGGTGTTGTTTTGACCCCGCAAGATGCGCAAAAAGCCGGCATTGATATCTCCACACTGTCCTATTCTGTGCCAGTTAGCACGGCCAATGGACAAGCCATGGTAGCAATGGCACGATTGCAGGCTATTTCAATCGGCGATATCAGTGCAAGAAATCTGCTCGCCCATATCGCCCGTCCAGGTGCCTTGTCCCAAAGTCTGCTCGGTATGAGTTTCTTAAGCCGTTTGCGCTCATATGAAGTCAAGAATGGTGTTCTGATCTTGCGGCGATAGGCTCAGAACTCAGCAAAACGACTCTTTTGATCCAAAATAAAGGTGATTTGGCAGGATTCTTGAATATTATAAGAGTTCATATTCATGACAGCTGCCCGAACAGGAGATCTTGATGACCAGCGGAATGCGCCATATCCTCAGCGAGGCCGTGCTGTGGCTATCTGTGTTTGTAATTGCCTTGGCTGCTTTTTTCTATCTTGATGATCGTATTGGGGCTTATTTAGAGCAACTGGCGGAGCAGCCGCAAGAGGTTAGCGAGCGTGTCGCTAAATCGGCGCAACGCGAAGAGCTGTCCGAGCAGCAAGATGAAAGTGGTTATGGCCGCGTCGTTCTGCAAGCGGGGCGTGGCGGGCACTTCGCCGTCAATGCTTATATCAATGATAGCACGGTCCAGCTGATGGCGGATACCGGCGCAACCTATGTGGCGCTGACTTATGAAGATGCCGATAGTCTTGGTCTGACCTATAATTTAAAATATACTGGCCGGGCTCGTACTGCTAACGGGGTGACAAAAGTTGCGCCAGTGATACTGCAATCCATCCAGATCGGCGATATCGAAGTCAAGAATGTCAAAGCTTTCGTGCACGAAGAGGGTGCGTTGCATATCAGCTTGCTGGGGATGAGCTTTATCGGGCGCTTGGAGCGCTTCGAAATGAGCGGCCGACAATTGGTCTTAATTCAATAGTTTGATCTCACGGCTATTCCGCCTAACGGCGGGCCTCCGATGGGGCGGGCAACGTCCGGCGCGTGGTCACGCTTGCCTCCCGCTGGTCGGATTTCTTTGCCATCAAACAGACCTTTTAATTATAAAGAAATACCGATGTACTCATCGGCAAGGCCGACTGGCCGCCGCGCATTGCGCGCCTATCGGAGGCCCGCCGTTAGGCGGAATAGCCGTGAGATATATCCAACTCACCGATGTACTCATCGGCAAGGCCGACTGGCCGCCGGGCATTGCCCGCCCCATCGCCCTCAAACAGCGAAGCGATAGGGTAACTAAAATGGAGGCCGCGCGTTAGCGCGAATAGCCGTGAGATCAACCGGACTCATGAGAAATAAGTTTAGCTCTTTTTTCCAGTTGCGGGCGACCGACAAGGGTCAGGTCGTAGCCCACATCAAATACCTCTTCGATGAGATCTTCGATTTCCCTGTTTTGCAATTGTGACAGGGCCCAAACGAGGGCAGCGCGATAACCGGCGCGGCAATAGACAAATACTGGTTTTGGCGCAGCGTCATAGGCTGCTTTAAAGCGCAGGACTTCTTCTTCGCTGATGTGGTGACGGTCTTCAACAATGGCCTGGGCAAAGCTCATGCCCAGCTGCCCGGCGACCTTCTCGCATTGGCGTGCGGTCAGCACGCGTATTTCTTCGCTGTCTTGCTGATTGCAGATAACTGATCGTATGCCAAAGCGCGATAGCTGGGCAAGCATCGCCGCTGTTGGCGTGGCGCCGACCCAAATATCTTTCGTCAATTTTCTTGGTGCCGCCACGGGTGAGCTGCCTCCATGTTCTTCAGTTATTTTTTTGTCTTAGTTGACCCGAGGGGAAAGGACAACAGTCATGACCGATGCAAGGAAAGTCGATCGTGCCTGTCTGCCTCGCAGATTGGCAAGATTAAATTCTATTTATTCAAGCATTAATATATATTGTCCTGTTGACACAACCGGCTTTGACAAGGCAGTTAAAGGCAACAGACCTCTCGGTTTGGCAACATTTAAGTGAATGGTTGCTTGTTGGATAACCATTCCCTGTTTGAAATGGACACTGAAGATGATTGACGGGATTGAATTTGGCGGTGCTGCCACCTATATGGAAGCTGCATTTGAGACGGACATCAATCACGATATCTAGATCCATATATTTGGATCAATTTACACCCTAACCTATCACAAATGACCCACCTATAAGGAGACAATAAAATGGCTGACGTAACACTCGATGCAAAAGGTCTGAACTGCCCACTGCCAATCCTCAAGGCTAAAAAAGCCCTCAAGGACGTAACATCTGGCGGCACGCTCGAAATTCTCTCAACTGATCCAGGTTCAGTTGCTGACTTTGAAAGCTTTTGCAAGACCACTGGTCACGAGTTGCTCGAATCGGGTGAAGATGCCGGTGCCTACCGCTTCTTGATCAAAAAGAGCTAACGCGGCGAGAGAATCGCACCAACTGCTGTTCTTCAAGAGATCAGGACAAGATAAACATACAAAGGCAGGTTTCGATTGAATCGGAACCTGCCTTTGTTTCGGGGATGCTCTGATATTTGTGGAATTCTTCCGTGTCCGCCCGTTTAATTGTGCATACTTGTTATATATTCTCTCGTTGTCGCCCATTTGTCACAGACAGATCGATCCCAAACTGATACAAATTATGTCGGGATTAAGATTGTTTTGACTAATTTATGGCTAAAAGGTGGGGGACAAGCTGTTTGGCCAGTTGTTTGAGATGATCGACTGATAAAAAATAACAAGAATTGAAACGGCGTGGATCCAAGATGATCCAACAAAATATTGGATAAGCAGGCTGGCAAATGTAAGTCAGATTGCATTGAGTTAACAAGAAGGGTGATTTGAGAATGAAAAGGTTCACAAAAGCGCTGATGACTACGACAATGGCAATTGCCGCTGGCGCTCTCATCGCAACAAGTGCCATGGCGACCGATGGCATGTACGGCAATGGTACTGGAGCACGCAATAAAGCGCTCGCTGGTTCAGGTGTTGCGGATCAAAATGATTCAACTGCGATGTCAATCAATCCAGCTGGCATGGTTCACTCTGATAACCAGTTTAGCTTTTCTGCTTCATTGTTCTCACCTCTCCGTGAATATAATGTCGGCGCCGGTATTTCTCAAAGTGATAGCGAGTACTTCGTTATTCCAAATATGGCTTGGACCCATCGTGTTGATGGAAACACCGTGTTCGGCCTGAGTATGTACGGCAATGGCGGTATGAATAGCGATTATCCTGTTAACTTTGCTGGGGCTCCTAATCTAGGGATCGATTTGCAGCAGATCTTTTTGTCTGCTGGTATGGCGAAAAGTTATGGTAATATCTCGGTTGGTCTTGCTCCCATCCTTGCCATCCAGATTTTTTCAGCTGATGGTGTTCCAGGTAACAGCGAGAATACAGATATTGCTGTCGGTGTTGGTGTGCGCGGTGGTGTAGAGGTTGCTCTTGCGCCAAACTTCCGGGTTGCAGCAGCTGGTACGACACCAATCTATATGAGTGCGTTTACAAGCTATGACCAGCCAGGTCAGTTGTTTGGGATTGATGAAGGTAGGTTGAATTTACCAGGAACCGTCCAGCTTGGCGTTGCATTCGATCTGATGCCTAGCTTTACGATCATGGCTGATTATAAGCGCATTTTCTATGGCTCTGAGAAAGTAATCGGAACTGCTGCATTGGCTGGTGGTTTTGGGTGGAGTGATATCAATATTTATAAATTCGGTGCTGAATGGGATATCAATCCTGGTTTCACACTAAGAGCAGGGTATTCCTATAATGACAATCCGCTGTCATCTGCTGGCGGCTCTGGCTTCCCTAACGTTCTTGCTCCAGCGACCGTTCAACACCATTTCACTGGTGGTGCCAAGGTCAAAATGACCGAGACATTGGATCTCGAATTGGCTGGTATGTACGCTCCAGAAGAGACCGTGTCGGCCGTTGCTGGTGGTGCTTCCCCAGCTTCGACAGTTTCAATGCATCAGTTCGAAGCAACTGTTGGCGTCATATGGCATCTTGGAACGCCTGAAGCCCCATTGAAATAAAGATGTTCGGAGGAGTGCCGGGGGGCTGCTTCTCTAGAGCAAAATTTAAGAAAGCCGATCCTTTTAGGGTCGGCTTTTTTGTGTGCGGGTGTCATGAATTTTTAGGTTGCAATTAGTTACACTGATTAGGTTCAGCTTTGCACGATGTCGTGTGGGCGAAGGAGGTGGTGCAACATCTTGCACCCTACGGCTAGGCCCAAAACATTCCAGCTAAAGTGCCCTTTTTCTACATAAAGGCATCGCGAGCGGGGGCGTCTTTGTGAGCTTTGTCGTCAAATTCCAGCCCGCGATCTTTCGCCAGTAAAATCATGGCCCGTTCGGCTAATGCTGTGATGGTCAAGAGGGGGTTGGCGCCAAGTGACGAAGGGATGATTGAACCATCGACAATATAAAGCCCGTTATGGACCGCTTTTTTTTCTGTGTCGGATGGATCAAAAATCCGACATTGATGATCGACAACACCATTTTCAGCGCTGTCAGCCATACGGCATCCTCCAAGTGGGTGTACTGTGATTAGCTTGCTGCCAAGAAAGGCGTCCCTGACCGGATTTTGCATATATTCGGCCCTCAATTTTTCGAACAGCCGTGTCAGGAGTTTTTTACCGCGACCAAAAACTGGCTGATCAGCGACATTGGGCCATTCCAGAAGAGCGCGATCGCTGCTCATGGTGAGCTCGCCCGACGCATCATCATGTCCGACAATATAAAAACACTGGCTCGATGTGAGGTCGCCTTTATAGGCGCCATTGATGAGGATTTTGAGGGCGCGCAAGGGTTTGCCGCGCATTAGGCTTTTTAACGGAGCAAGGGCTGCCATCAACGTGATCATGGTGCCCGCTTGTAATTTGATCTGACTGCGCGGATCGACATCCTCTTGCAAGGAAATCATGCCAATGCAATTTGGTCCAACAGGCTGGGTCGGATTGGTGCGCGGAGGATGGCCAATGGCGATGCCGTTGACTCGGTCTGGTATATCGTGGCCAAAGGCCAGATCATCGCCGTTTGCTGAAAAACCCTTGCCAAGCTGTTTGGAGAGCGCCAGTCCTTGCTGTTTTGAGCGCATGAGGATTTCTGTGGTACCAATGACGCCGGCCGATAGGATGATTATCTCTGCCTTGATCGATCCCTTGGTGTGCCTTTTGCCTGTACGCTCTTCAAGCTGATCATAAAAGATCCGCCAGTGATCGGCGTGTTTGCGCACGAATTTGACGTCCATACTAGTAAAGAGCGAGGCCGAAAAATGCACCGCGTCGGTCAAGTAGCTATTGGTTACAGTGGTTTTGGCTCCCACATTACAGCCCATCCAACAGTCGCCGCACTGCGTGCAGGCATTTTGCAAGACATGGGCTTTGTTAAAGCCGGGCGTGTAATTGATGGTCGATGGAACGAGTTCTACCTTGACTGAACTGTTTTCTGGGGGACCGTTTTTTATCTCTTGAGCACATGTTTGCAGGCTTATAAATTTCAACAAATCCGCTCCGCCAGGGCAGTGGGCGATATTGAGCATTTCTTTGGCTCTCGCAAAGCCTTTTGATAAATATGCGTCCCCTGCAATTTGCGTGGGCCAGTTCTGCTGCTCAAACACCCAGGGTTCGGGGCGAAAAGCCAGGCCCGCATTGATCAAGGAGCCACCTCCAAGACCGCATGCTGAAAGCACGTGCATCTGCTTGCCAAGTCGCAAATCGAATAGGGCGTTGTTGGGGCCAAGATTGACTGTTTTTCCAACTATCCGCGCGCGGTCCCACAAGCCCTTGGCGGTATTGCTGAAATCACCGGGGCGCCATTGACGCCCTTTCTCCAGGACGCATACGCGCAATCCCATGCGGGCAAGGCGACTGGCTGCGACGCCTCCGCCATAGCCTGATCCAATGATCACCACATCATAATGGTCTTGCAGCTCAAGGGGGGGGGGGTGGTCAGGGAGCTCATCGGTTGATCATCCAGGTTAACGGAGTGAATGTGCGCAAAAAAAGTGGCTTGCTCGTGAAATGAAACTGTCTCCCATTATTTAGAGCAGGAACCATGCCAGCTCAAAAGCCTGGTTTATGTTGAGTGAGTGCAGAATTTTATTATGAACGCGGGGCGGCGTCATCAAATTAGAGATTAGAAGCCGACTTTGGATAGTGCCTCATCAATTTGCCGAAGATAGCTATCGCCGAACAGGCGCACATGCACCAGCGTTGGGTATAGATTGTAGATCCCCATTCGTTCTTCAAAAAAGCCCGGCTGAAGAGGCGCGAGAGCTTGGTAGGCATCGAAAAATGGCTTGCCGAATGTCGAGAACATGGTGGTAAACGCCAGCTCAATTTCGGGATGACCGCAATAGATGGCCGGATCGATAAAACCGCTGACCTGATTATTGCTGGCGATAATATTGCCGCCCCACAGATCGCCATGCAGCAAGGAGGGGTGGTCAGGCTCAACCAAAAACACTTGCAGCTGACTGGCCAGATTATCTATACGCTCATAGAGTTTTTTGGGCAGGGCATTTTCCTTGAGCGCTTCTCTAGCCATATAAAGCAGGCGGTGGTCGCGGAAGAAGTCAATCCAGCTGTCCATTTGTGGATTGGGCTGGTGTAGGGGGCCAATTAGCGTGTCTTGAGAATAGCCAAATTGTTCGAATGGGCGGGCGTGCAGATCGACCAGCAATTCCGCCGCATGGCGCTGCACTTTGGGGTTGATAGAACCGCCAGACCGCATCCATTCCATGATTAGCAACCCATCACCACTATAATAAATATCTGGTATCGGTAGATTGGAATTGGCTTTGAGCTCGCGTAGCATGAAGGCTTCAAGCCCCAGTCCCGAATCATGGGAGTGTTTGGAGGCTTTTAGGGCGGCTTGGCGTCCATCGGCAAATTCAAGGCGCATGCCCGTAATGCCAAAACCAACAGGCAGACTGCGGTGATTTATAATTTCAGTGCCCAAGGCTATTTCAATTTGAGCAATCAGTTTTCTATTCATGCGGCCCCGCTCCATGCGTCGTTCCCCTCAATCAAGTGTAGGGGAAAGAGATTAACCATCCCGTTAACTTCAGATGTTTGGTTTGAGCACTGATTGATGGGATTTTTTGATGGCTGGGCAAAAAAAGAGGCTCAAGTCAAAAGACTTGAGCCTATAGTTTGTTAAGCGTCAGCGTGGGGGGACGCTTGGGGGAACTCTTGGTTCCTCATAAAGATGGTGCTTTGCGGGCAACAAGTCAAGAACAATTAACACTTTATTAAAGAAATGAGGGCGTGATGATAAAAAAGCACTTTTAATATGGGGGGAGTCTTGACGTAAGTCGTTGTAAAAATTTTACTAAATGGCTTGTCGGTAAGTTCGTTTTTAATGTAAAAAAGTGAAAATATTTCACTTTTGCATAAGGGGGGTGGCTATAGTTGCTCTTATTCTGCCCCTATTTTCCCGGTTAGTCCTGTGTTTAAGACAGGTCGAGTTGGGCGCTATTTAACTGAGAAGGTTTCGTCAGGTTGAAGGATAATCCCGCAATTCTGCAAGTTATTCCCCATCTTGGCGTGGGCGGGGCGGAGCTGTCGACGGTTGAAATTTGTGATGCGCTGCAATCAATTGGGGTGCGTGCATTGGTGGCCAGTGAGGGCGGGCGTATGGCCCGTGATATTGAACGCCGGGGCGGAGAAGTCATTTCTATACCTGTTGCTTCAAAAAATCCCCTGCAAATGCTTAAAAACAAACGCCAGATCGAACAGCTGATTTTGGAGCGCAATATCGTCTTGGTGCATGCCAGATCGCGTGCGCCTGCCTGGAGTGCGATGCTGGCATCGTCAAAAATGAAGATACCATTCGTGACAACCTATCACGGGGCTTATGGGGAGGGCGCGCCGCTCAAGCGGTTGTATAATTCCGTCATGTCGCGTGGTGATAGGGTGATTGCCAATTCAAAGTTCACTGCAGACCTGGTGCGAGCCCGCCATCAAATACCTGATGATGTCTTGCGTGTGATTTATAGAGGTGTTGAACTTGAACGCTTTTCAAAATCTGCCGTCTCAAACGATCGGCTGGAGAAACTTCGCGCCAATTGGGACGTGCCAAAGGGATGCAAAATCATTTTGCATCCGGCTCGTTTAACCAGGCTGAAAGGCCACCGTACGGTTATAAATGGGGTGAAAGAGCTTTTCGAGCGGGCCGGTGAGTGCGAACTCATGGTGGTTTTTGCCGGGGATTTTTCTGGCCGGCGCGCTTATGTCGGTGAGCTAAGCGAGCAAATTGCCGCTCTTGGTCTTGGTCGGCACATCAAATTTGTCGGCCATTGTTCTGATATGGCTGCCGCTTACGCGCTCGCCTATGTCACGATTATCGCGTCAACGGAACCCGAGACTTTTGGCCGAACAAGCGCTGAAGCACAGGCAATGGGCTGTCCGGTAATTGCCACCAATATTGGTGCACCACCTGAGACTGTGCGCGCTCATCCCAATGTGACCGAGGATGAAATCACCGGCTGGCTCGTCCCGCCAAATGCTCCGGTGGATTTTGCTGATGCTCTTGCTAAGGCTTTGAATTTGCATCCAGATAAATACCAGCAGCTAGCAAATCGTGCCATTACAAATGCGCGCGGTTCGTTTTCCGATCAGTTGATGAAAGCAAAAACGCTAAGCGTCTATGATGAATTGCTCGCCACTGATTTTGCAGCTCGCTTTGAGCGTAAAAGTTGATTTTTCCTCAAGATTTTCCCGTTATATCACTCCTTGGAGCTTCCAGCTGGCCAAAGAGGTGATGGCGAGCGGATACAGTTATTTTAGGCGCATAGCGGTATATATAGAGCTATGCTTCAATTAGTTTTGGTTTTTTTCAATTGTGTTTTGATAACTTTTTGAAAACGTGTATATTTATCGAGACCTAACCGTTTGCTTGTAGGTTTGAAGATTAAATGAAATCAAACAGGCAGTTTACGATCCAGTCATTGCTATTTTTGTATTTGACAGGTTTATGGGTAAGTGAATTTAAATAGAGATCAATATAGGAGACGATAACAATCGCCAGACGACCACATAAAGCCACTTCAGAACGTAATACGGGCCCGAAAGCCAATCTTTCCATTAGTGCCCCCGAAGTGCAACTCATCGATGAGACCGGAGAAAACCAGGGAACCGTTGATCTTCAGGACGCGCTCGAACAGGCGCGCAACGCCGGTCTTGACCTCGTAGAGATATCTCCAACTGCGAAACCGCCCATCTGCAAATTGCTGGATTTTGGAAAATTCAAATATCAGGCCCAGAAAAAGGCGGCCGAAGCGCGCAGAAAACAAAAAATCATCGAAGTCAAAGAGATCAAAATGCGCCCGAATATCGATGTGCATGATTATGATACCAAGATGAAGGCCATGCAGCGCTTCTTCGATCAAGGCGACAAGGTGAAATTCACCATCCGTTTCCGTGGCCGTGAAATGGCTCATAAAGAGCTTGGGCGTGCCCTGTTGGACCGGGTTGTCAAGGACGCCGAGAAAGTCTCGAAAGTCGAGTTGGCCCCCAAATTCGAAGGTCGCCAGATGATCATGATCCTCGTACCTAAATAGGTGCGAGAGATCGGCTTGGTTTGCGCGGAGCTGTTGCTCATGACTTAAGGGTTAGGCCAGCTATGCGGCTGGTGTGCGGTTTCACGCCGAGATATCTGATATTATTCGAGCAGATGCGCCAGACGCTTGACGCCAAGATTGATTTCTTGTTCGCTCAGGCCCGCATATCCAAGGAGCAGCCCTTGCGAGCTGTGTTTTCCATTATAAAATTGAGATAAAGCTGGCACGATCAGCCCAGCTTTTGCCGCTTGATCGCAGATTTGTTTGTCGTCAAAACCGCAAGCCGGGGTGAGGCGTACAACCAGGTGCATGCCAGCTTGCGCGCGGGCGGCGATCAAGCGCCCTGCTGCATAGCGTTGCAGGGCATTGATCATGGTATGCTGGCGTTTTTCATATAGTTTGCGAAGCTTGCGAATGTGAGACGCGAAATGCCCATCCGTGATAAAGCGATGCAAAGCTGGTTGCAGGGCGAGGGCTGGATAATCATCAATCGAGGCGCGGACCGCCATGAAGGATGCGAGCAGGGGAGCTGGCACAACCACATAACCAAGGCGAAGAGCCGGGAACAGCACCTTTGAAAAGGTGCCGACATAAATCACGCGCTGCGATTGATCTAACCCTTGCAGAGCCAGATGTGGTTTGCCTGCGTAACGAAATTCACTGTCATAATCGTCTTCCAATATCCAGGCATTAGCCGTTTTTGCCCAATCCAGTATTTCCAGTCGCCGCGTCAGGCTCATGGTGGCGCCAAGAGGGAACTGATGGGACGGTGTAATGGCCGCAAGCACCGCGTCTGGTGCCTTTTTGCGTCCCTGATCGACGCATATGCCATCTTCATCGACAGGGATATCAACTATTTTGGCCCCAGCTGCTTGCAAGGTCGAGCGCAAGCCTTGATAGCCTGGTTCTTCCAGCCAGACCTTGTCACCGCGATCAATGATCACGCGGGCAATCAAATCAAGCGCTTGTTGCGCGCCCGAAGTGATGAGCACCTGCTCTGGAGTGCAATGCAAGCCGCGTACGGCACCAAGATAGTCTGATATGGATTGACGAAGCGGCAGATAACCTGCCATTTCGCCAGCCAGTAATGTGTCAGGTGGCGGGTTGCGCCAGGATTTTGCCACCAGCTGCCCCCATAATTGCAAGGGAAACTGGCTAAGATCGGGAAGCCCGGGGCGAAAGGCGCGCTCTGGCCCTGGACGGTGGCGGTTTTGTTTATTGCTGAGGGTTGAAACCTGCGACAGCCGGGACAGTTTACCAGCCGGGACGGTGCTCGCTATGGGCATTTGGGAGCGATTGCGTGCTTGCAAAAGTTCTTCTGGCAAAATATTGCTGACCCTTGTTCCAGAACCAGCAAGCCCTTCGATATAGCCTTCGGCATGTAAGCGCTCAAAGGCTCCAAGGATCGTATTGCGCGAGACATCAAGGTCGGATGCCAGGATGCGGGTGGCAGGCAATCTTGTTCCAGGGGATAGCTGGCCAGATAAAATAGCTTCGCGGACTTGATCGAACACTTGTTCCTGCAAGGGTTTTTGCGCAGCGCGATCCACAATAATCGACTGTAATGGTGATTTTGTTGATCTGCTGGCCATTCTGGCAGTCATGAGGAAGCTCCTTCAAAATTGGCACCATCAGTATTGCTTAAATGGACCTTTATATAAAGCCAATTATCATTAGCATGGGGGCACTGAAATTGATAAAGGACCTTTGCCATGAGCATGGAATTGCCCAGTGTTTGCCCCCTTGATTGCCCCGATACCTGCAGCCTGACTGTCACCGTTGAAAATGACCAGATCGTCAAGGTGCGCGGATCTCATGTTAATCCGCTGACGGATGGGGTGATCTGTAATAAGGTGGCACGCGGTTATGTTGATTATGTGCATGGCGAAAACCGCCTGACGGTGCCCTTGAAGCGGGTTGGGTCGAGGGGAGAGGGGCAGTTTGAGCCCATATCCTGGGATGAAGCACTGGATACTATTGTTGAAAAATTCACGTCCGTCATCTCCCAATATGGTCCACAGGCTATTTTGCCGTTCACCTATGGCGGGCCTCACGGCAAGATTTCCAGCGACGCCATGAGCGCGCGGTTTTTCAACAAAATGGGTGCCACAAGGCTTGATCGCAAACCTCTTTGCGGGGGCGTGCGCGCGCTGGCCTATTCCTCTTTATATGGGGCGATGCCCGGAACGCCGGTCACGCATACCCGTCATGCGAAATTGATTGTGATCTGGGGTAACAATGTCACCGTCTCCAATCTGCATTTTGCCCCGCTTATCAAGCAGGCAAAAAAGGCGGGGGCCAAGCTGGTCGTCATTGATCCAAAGCGCATTAAAATCGCGGAACAAGCTGATTTGCATCTGGCCATCACGCCGGGCAGCGATGTTGTTCTGGCGATGGCGGTAGCGGCGCATATTGAGCGGCTCGGTGGGTTTGATCAAGAATTTGTCGAGCGCTGGGTGATGGGCTTTGATCACTATATGGAACAGGCGCGGGCCGTTTCCATTGAACAGGCGGCTGAAATTTGCGGCCTTGAAGCGGATGATATTCGCCAGTTTGCGCAGATGTATGTCGAGATCTCGCCAGCCATCATGTCGGTATCCAATGGGCTGGAGCGCTCGCGCAATGGGGGTGCCGCGATAAGGGCGGCTTGTATATTGCCAGCCCTTGCCGGCAAGTTTAATGTTTTGGGCGGCGGCTTGATCATCAAGCCCGGCAATGCCTTTCGTGATACCACGGCCCGTTTGCAGCGAACCGATCTGATCGATAAAGACGCAAGAATACTCAATATTCTGGACGTGCCAAAACATCTGCTCGAAGAGAAAATAGATCCACCGTTAAAAGCGCTATTTATCTATAATCACAATCCGGTTGCCACTCATCCAGATCAAAATCGCATGAAGCAGGCCCTATCGCGTGAAGACGTATTTATCGTTGGCTGTGATGTGGAAATGAACGACAGCATGGCTTACGCTGATATTATTTTGCCAGCTTGCAGCTCGTTCGAGTTTGCCGATATTTATGGAGCATATGGCCACCAATATCTGCAACGCGCTGAGCCGGTGATCCCACCTGTCGGGCAAAGCCTGCCTAATACGGAAATATTCAGACGGCTGGCCGCAAGGTTTGGCTATGATGACCCATGTTTCAAGGCGGATGATGCGCAATTGATGGATGAGGCGCTGGACAATGCGGATCCGCGCTTAAAGGGGGTGCAGCCGAGCCAATTACCGCTCGATCAAGCGATCTATATGGACGCGGATGGCGAGGACACCATGCCCTTTGTAAATGTGTTCCCGCAAACGCCAAGCGGCAAAGTTGAAATCTGGTCGGATGATCTGCAAGAGCGGTTTGGTGAAGGATTGCCAGCTTTTCGGCCATTGATCGCTAACTACCCCTTGTTCCTGATCAGCCCCTCATCGGACAAAAGGATCAATGCGACTTTTGGGGGGCTCTCCATGAGCGAGGGTCTGCAAATATTGTCGATGCACCCGCAAGATGCCGCGCAGCGCTCGTTGATGGATGGGGTGAAAGTGAAAGTCTGGAATGATCTGGGCGAGGTGATCCTCAAACTATCGATTACTGACGAGGTGCCGCGCGGCACGCTCTATTCTCCCAAAGGTGCCTGGATCAAAACATCTAGCTCAGGGCAAACGGTGGCTGCGCTCATTGACACCAGCAAAGCTGATATCGCTGAGGGTGCTTGTTACAATGATACGAGGGTTGATGTGGTTGCGGCGGGCCCGGGTTAAGTTAGGGGGCAAAAGAAGCCAAACCAGCTCTTGCTATATAATTAGAACTATTCTAAACTATGTCAGTGATTGGCATATTGAAAGGATAGTTTTAAGATGGACACGCAAAGCAAATGCCCCATGTCGGGCGCAAACACGGCACTTGGTGGCAGATCAAATCAGGACTGGTGGCCCGAACAGCTGAACCTTCGGATTCTTAATCAGAATTCCTCACTTGTGAACCCGATGAGGGCGAGCTTCAACTATGCACAAGAGTTTAAAACCCTTGATCTAAAGGCCTTGAAAACCGATCTTTTTGCGCTGATGACCGATAGTCAAGATTGGTGGCCTGCCGACTATGGTCACTATGGGCCGTTCTTCATTCGCATGGCCTGGCATGCTGCTGGAACCTACCGCACCGGCGATGGTCGCGGCGGCGCAGGCACTGGTAATCAGCGCTTTGCCCCTCTCAACAGCTGGCCTGATAATGTCAATCTCGATAAGGCGCGCCGACTGCTCTGGCCGATCAAACAGAAATACGGCAACAAGATCTCCTGGGCTGATCTGATCGTTCTTACGGGTAATTGTGCCATTGAATCAATGGGCGGCAAGACCTTTGGCTTTGCTGGTGGGCGCGTCGATATCTGGGAGCCTGAAGAAGATATTTACTGGGGGACTGAAGCCGACTGGCTTGGCAATAAGCGCCATACCGGTGAGCGCGATCTCGACAATCCTCTTGCCGCCGTGCAGATGGGGCTGATCTATGTCAATCCAGAAGGCCCCGATGGCAATCCTGATCCTCTCGCATCTGGCCTCGATGTACGCGAAACCTTTGCACGCATGGCGATGGATGATGAGGAAACTGTTGCTCTTACCGCTGGTGGTCATACATTTGGCAAATGCCATGGAGCAGGGGATGCAGCGCTTGTCGGCCCTGAACCAGAAGCGGCTGGTATTGAGCAGCAAGGTCTTGGCTGGAAGCAGGGCCATGGCAGCGGCTTGGGCGATGACCAGATTGGCAGTGGCCTTGAAGGTGCCTGGACGAGCAACCCAATCCAATGGGACAATGGCTATTTTGATGCGTTGTTTGGTAATGAGTGGGAGCTGTCGAAAAGTCCCGCTGGTGCCAATCAGTGGACCCCAAAAGATGCTGACAAGGATGCGGCACCCTTTGCCCATGATAGCTCAAAACGCCAACCCTTGATCATGACAGCGGCTGATATGGCCATGCGTCTGGATCCGATCTATGAGCCAATTTCACGGCGTTTCCATGAGAACCCTGACCAGTTTGCAGATGCTTTTGCACGGGCATGGTTCAAGCTTACTCATCGCGACATGGGACCGCGTTCGCGCTATCTGGGCATCGAGGTTCCATCTGAGGAACTGATCTGGCAGGACCCGGTACCAGCAGTTGATCATGAACTGATCAGCGATGAGGATATCAGTGATCTCAAGGAAGAGATCAACGGTTCAGATCTGTCGATTTCGCAGCTGGTTGGGACGGCATGGGCATCGGCCTCGACCTTTCGTGGCTCTGATATGCGCGGCGGTGCAAATGGGGCGCGTCTTGCTCTGGCTCCGCAAAAAGACTGGGAAAGTAGCGAGCCTGCTCAACTAACGAAAGTGCTCGACACACTTACCGGCATGCAAAAAGCCTTCAATGAGGGAGCATCTGGCGGCAAGAAGGTTTCGCTTGCCGATCTAATCGTGCTTGGTGGTTGTTGTGCTGTGGAACAGGGCGCAAAAAATGCTGGCTACAAGGTGAACGTGCCGTTCAAGCCGGGGCGTACTGACGCCACACAGGAGCAAACAGATGTGGCGTCAATTGGCGTGCTGGAACCCATTGCGGACGGTTTTCGCAATTACGAAAAGTGCAAATATACCGTACCTGCCGAGCAGTTGATGATCGACAAAGCGCAATTACTGACCCTTAGCGCTCCAGAGATGACGGTGCTTATTGGTGGCATGCGCGTGCTCAACACTAATGTCGGCGGCTCGAAGCATGGTGTGTTCACCGCGCAAACAGAAACGCTCTCCAATGACTTTTTCGTCAACCTGCTGGACATGGGGACCGACTGGAAAGCCACATCTGAGGCGGAAGATCTGTTCGAGGGGCGCGACAGAAAAAGCGGTGAGGTGAAGTGGACCGGCACCCGTGTCGATCTGATCTTTGGGTCAAATTCCCAGCTTCGCGCCATCGCAGAAGTCTATGCGCAAGAAGACAGCAAAATGACTTTTGTGCGCGACTTTGTGGCCGCTTGGAACAAGGTCATGAATGCAGATCGCTTCGATCTCGATTAATCTGACAAGACGCCATAGATAAAAATAAAGGCGGCGTTTCAATCTGTTTTGAAACGCCGCCCTTTTTGTTTCAAAACGCTACTCTCGAGACAGTTTCAAATTCATTTTGCATAGAAACGGGGCCGGATGGGATAGAGCTATCCCGTCCGGCCCCGCTTTAGCTTCTCATGGTTTTCGACTTTCGGCGAAAAATCCTTTCTTATTCAGCAGGAACAATACCGGCTGGAACAGGTTGGGGAACATCTACGCCACCAACACGACCACCATGTTTTTTGCCCGACGCTTCGAGATCGGTTTCCAGATCTTCGGTGTTCTTGTGCAGCAGGGCATTTGTTGATGTGCCAGTGTTGCGGGCACCAAGCTTGATCAGGAAGACCAACAGGCCAACAAGGGCGAGCCACCACAATCCAAGGACAATTTTCTGCCCGATGATCGAGTTTGGAGAAATATACTCGTACCATTTATAGGTCTCGATCAGCAGTGTGTTTTGCAAAAAGGCCTTGTGAGCATCATAGTACAAGGTGAACGGCAGATAGCCGATGGCAAAGCCCATGAAGCCGATCCAGGTATTGAGATAGCCCATGCCAATGCGCATATAGGAGCGGATCTCGCAACCGATCAGCATCACAGCTCCTGCTCCAAGGAACAGTCCACCAATGATATTACCAACCGTTGTTTGATATTTCAGTGCGCCTGAAAAGGCGGGTCCAACATCAAACAGGGTCCAGACCACCATTATGAAGCCAAGCATGACGACCCATGAAGCAACAATGCCGATCAGCGGCAAGTAGCCCCGCATCAAGGTACGGGTAATGCGTGGCACGCCCATTTTGGCAAATTTGCTGTCATTATTGGTCATGGGTTGCGCGACTTCCATGGCGACCAGCGAACACTCGGTGCCAAAGCCACTTTTAGCCATGCCAAAGCCGCCAACGATCCCGGCCAACAGCGTGGTGATGACATAGAACCAGCCTTTGGCATCAACGGATTTGCTGAACGAAACCAGCTCGCCCTTTTTGAGATGTTGCAGGCTTTCCGGGTTGAAGATCCCGCCATAAACAGCAACGCCGAACATCGCAACGGAGAACAATAGGGCAAGCCAGAAGATTGGCCGTTTGGTGCCGTTATCACCCGCTTTATATGTGGCAGCTTCGCCCCTGTCATTGCCCTTGGCATAGGAGAGGGTTTCTTGATGCTTGAAAAATGGGGCGATGCCGGTGCGGCTCATGACCCAAAAGGCACTAGCCCCGCCAATTGCCATCATCGCTGCGGTGACAAATGAGTGGATGTTGAGCAGTGGAATACCGCCGAGTAGATGATTGAGCGTGCAACCACCGGCCAACCTTGTACCATAGCTAAACAACATGCCGCCAAGAAAGGAGACAAACAGCACGCGGGCTGGATAATGCGCCCAGATGCGGCTTTCTTTTTCCGATGTGGCGACCAGCCAGCCACCGATCATCATGCCGACAATGGGCCAGCCAACGCCGGGGATAAAGGCACCGCCTGTTGAGGCAATACCGTCAATGGCCTTGCCGTAGAGTTCAAAATCGGGAAGATTGAACAGGTTATAAAAGGACACCTCAAGACCGCGGAACATTTTGCCAAGGTCGGTCGTTACGGTGATGGGTTTTAGACTTGGTGTTTTGCCGGCCTGCACTTTTGACACCCACAGACCAACCATATAAATGATCTGTGCTATTCCAAAAGTGATACCGGCCCAAAAGAAGGGCCATTGCTTGGTCATGGCCCTCTTCAATAAAGTTTCTTTCGACTTCGACATGATTAAAACCTCCATCTTTCTGGGTTTGCCCCGCAGACCATTCTGGTTCGTTCAAGGGGTATTAATGAAGGCTAGGTTATGTGGATAATACAAACTGCTACCTGGGTATCAGCCAAAGCGGAAAGAGCTGCGACATTTGCGACCTGCCTGGTATATAGTGAAGTGGCCACTAAACCGGGGAGCGAAACCAAACCATATGCCAGGAACAGCCCAAATGAACGACAGGTGCATTCAGGTGCTCAACAACTCGCAGCTGTTCGAGTATATTGACGATGAAACTTTGCTGGAAATGTTAGCAACGTTCAGGCGCGAGACCTGGCCCCGTCGTCGCACTGTTCCTGGTGAAGATGTTCAGGACCGGTTCCATGTCATCATGTGCGGGCGTTTGCGGATGGTACGCATCAATGAAGATACGGGGCGTATGGTGACCCTGTTTCTCCTTGGCCCCGGCGACTGTTTCGATATATTGCAATTGCTCAATGGGCAACCTTTTGACGGCGTTCTTGAGGCTCGTGATGAATTGGAATTATTGAGCCTTCCAGTAAAGGAGGCACGGCTGTGGATTTCTGCTCATCCCGATTTCAATCGCGCCTTTCTTTCCTATCTTGGCAAGCAGATGCACGCTCTTGCCAATCTCGCGGGGGATCTTGCCCTTCACGATACCGAAACCCGGCTCGCCAAACTGCTGCTTCGCCATCTCGATCGCCATGAGCCAGGGCACAATAATATCACTCTTATCAATGACCTCTCCCATGAGGCTATTGCAGAAATGATCGGTTCTGTCCGCGCGGTCGTCAATCGACAGCTGCAACACTGGCGTAAAAAGGGCATTGTCAGCCTTGATCACGGCCATATCCATATCGAAAAACTGGAAGGCCTATTGGAGCGAACTCATGAGCATCGGCTGCCAGCGCCTAATAACAATCACAAAAACTAATCATTATTCTTCAATCTGATACTCAGGTAGCAGAACTGCATTTCTCATTATTCTAGAAATACACCAAGGCAAGAGTTTTGAGGAAGCTTCTCCAGGATCTGGAACTCAAGATCGCCTGACCATCTGCCATGCCGTTGCTGGAAGTGCGGCGGCTGCATACCCTGCAATATCAGGAGCAAATCATGAATATGACCGTCAATAATGAATGCATCAAAACCGATGCTCAAGGATTTCTCAAAAACCTAGAGGACTGGACCGAGGATGTGGGGCTTGAGCTTATCAAACGCCATGAGGCTGCTGGCCATGCGGAAGTCACGGAAACCGGCTGGATGCTGATTAAATATTTTCGCGACTATTACGAAGATCACATGCGCCACCCTACGATGCTTGATCTGATACGCGAACACCAAAAGCTGGAAGGCAAGAGTTTTAGGGAAGAGGTCTACTATAAGCAAAACCTCTATCAGCTGTTCCCCCATGGCCCCATCCCGATGATCGCCAAACTGGCAGGCCTGCCACAACATGCCGTTGCACAAGAAATGGAGAACTAGGGAAAAAATATGTTTGAAATACTTCCCCAGAGCGCCGGCGCGCTGCTTGCCGTTCGTGCCGGTGGCAAGCTGAGTGCCGATGATTATGAGGAGATCTTGTTGCCAAAACTCGATGAGCTATTCAAGGCTCATAAGAAACTCAATATGCTTGTCATATTCGATGAAGATTTCGCCTGATGGTATTCTCCTCAAGCTGTTTGGGACGATGCCAAAATAGGCATTGAGCATCCCAATGATTTTGACAAGATTGCGCTTGTCGGTGCCCCGCAATGGCTTGAATGGGGTATGAAGCTTTACAGCTTGTTTGTAAAAGGTAACCTGCGCTCATTCCCTGTTGAGCAAGAGCAGGACGCCTTTAACTGGATTGGACAGCCCTCAAACAGCGGAGCGGCAGGGCAACCATAGAGCCCTCAAACAGCGGAGCGGCAGGGCAACCATAGAGCCTTCTCGTGTCGGAGTGCCAAGTTAATCAAGGCGATAGAAACAAAAGGAACCTTTGTTATGAGTGGAAAAATATTGGTCGCAGTGGATGGTTCAAAGCACACAACGCAAACTCTAGCAAAGGCAATAGAGACTGCCCGCAAGGATGACGCTGAGTTGATTATTCTTCATGTTAACACCCCCCATTTTCTGACTCAAGGAGAGCTGGACTATGCTGAGAAACGATGCGGGGAGAAGTTCAGGCATCTTGTCGGCGGAGACTATCTGCCAGCTTTCCAGACGGATAAAAAGTCAGAACGGAAATATTTTGGCGACTATGAAAAGGCCCGTTCAATATTTCAAAAAGTTTATGGTGAGGACACAGTCAAGCAAGCCGTAGAGCAGGCTGAAAAGGCTGGTATTGCAGCTGTGCGCTCAATCCTCCAAGAGGGGGACGTGGCAAAGGTCGTGCTCGATGTTGCCGCAAATGAGGATGTTGATCTGATCATTGTGGGGCGACGTGGCCATGGCAGGATCGCCGAGTTTTTTCTGGGCAGCACGGCCCATAAAATTCTCCAGCACGCTGACCGTTCTGTGCTAACGGTTAAATAATAAAATTGCGCGTCTGTTCTGAAACATAAGTAGATATCAAGACATGGAATACAAAGACTATTACAATGTGCTTGGCGTCGAAAAGACGGCGACCCAGGACGAAATCAAGAAAGCTTACCGTAAGCTTGCGCGCAAATATCATCCCGACCTTAACAAGGAGGAAGGGGCGGAAGACAAGTTCAAGGAAATCGGTGAGGCGCATGAGGTTCTCAAAAACCTCGAAAAACGGGCCGCCTATGATCAGCTAGGAAGCGGCTATCAACCGGGACAAGATTTCACTCCTCCTCCAAACTGGGATGCGGGCTTTGAATATTCAACCGGCTTTTCTGGCACAGGGGCCAGGGGAGCGGAAGGCGGAGCGGCGTATTCTGAATTTTTTGAAGATCTGTTTGGTCAGGCGGAGCGGGCGCAGCGCGCTCAATTTCATGCCAGAGGACAAGATCATCACGCCAGAATACTGATTGATCTTGACGATGCTTTTACAGGTGCAAAACGGCCCATACAGCTCAAGGTGCCAAAAGTAACCGCCGATGGTCATGTGGTCACTGAAGAGCGCACGCTCAATGTCAATATTCCAAAGGGCGTACGGGCAGGCCAGCATATCCGCCTTAAGGGGCAAGGTACCCCGGGCCAGGGCAAGGGGGAAGCGGGGGACCTCTATCTTGAGGTCGAGTTTAATCCTCATCCTCACTACCGTGCCGAAGGGAGAGACCTCTATCTGGATCTTCCTGTTACGCCATGGGAGGCGGCGCTTGGCGGCAAGGTCAATGTGCCAACTCCCGAGGGTGCGGTGGATGTTTCCATTCCGGTCAACTCGTCAGGGGGCAAAAAGATGCGCTTGAAGGGCCGCGGTATTCCCGGCAAAACACCGGGAGATCTTTATATCATCCTGCAAATAGCTCTACCGCCTGCCAGCGATGGCAAGGCGAAAGAGCTGTACGAAAAAATGGCCGAAGAACTGGCCTTCAATCCACGTGCCAAACTTGGCGTATAGGTAAAAACGGAGAGCACTTATGGCAGACCAGAAACATCCATTCGCGTCGGGGGATCTTGTTACAAAAACACCCGAATTAACGCTGGACGATTTATGCGAGAGCTGCGGTTTGACCAAAGAATTGATCACGACCTATGTAAGCGAAGGGATTGTCGAGCCGCAAGGATCAGACAAGATGCAATGGCGATTTTCCCGCATTCATCTTATTAAAGTACGCCGGGCCAGCAGGCTTGAGCGTGACCTTGGCCTTAACGCAGCGGGCGTGGCGCTGGCTCTTGACTTAATGGATGAAATCGAGGTCCTCAATCGCCAACTGCTCCAGTATGAGCGGCACCAAGGCCCCGACAATCTATGACGTGACTTTTGGCAGCAATGATCGGTCGCTCTTCGTCGTCCAGCAGATGCTAAACGGCGATTGCTCGCGCAGCGCCAAAGGTCACCAATCTGCGATTGCCTTCATCCCAGAGGGCGAGGCGGGCGCATTTGAGGCTCTCGAAGAATTTGATTTTGATGGGGATGGCCTGTAATTCAGGGCTTGCATCAAGGCATTCTTGCAAACGGTAATTGGGAATTGCGCTATTGAGATGATGGATGTGATGGATGCCAATATTGCCAGTCAGCCATTGCATGATCTTGGGTAGAGTATAATGGGAGCTGCCGAGCAGACCTGATAGATGGAAGTTCCAGTCTTCTTGATGTTCCCAATAGGCATCTTCATATTGATGCTGAATGAAGAACATCCAGCCACCAACAATAGCAGCAATAGCAAGCGCTGGAAGATAAACCATCAAGAAAGCGGTAACGCCCAGGGCATACATGCCCGCACCAAGGACAATCGCCAAAGCAAGGTCTAGACCCAGCACGCTTTTCCAGATCTTCTTGGCGGGCAGGGGGTGCAAGTATGGCAGGCGCTGGATGAAGGCAAAGTGGATAGGCACGCCGATGATGAACAAAACAATCGGGTTGCGATAAAGGCGGTATTTAAATTTGGCCATTAGCGGTAGAGCGCGATATTCCTTGATGGTCAGGGTCGAGATATCGCCGGTGCCACGCTTTTCGAGATTGCTGCAAGAGGCATGATGGATGGCATGAGCGCGCTTCCAAAATTCGTAAGGGGTGACCGTGAACACGGACATGAACCGTCCCATCCAGTCATTGGCCTTTTTGCTTTTGAAGAAAGAACCGTGGCCGCAATCATGTTGAATGATAAACAGCTTAACAAGAAAAATTCCTGTAGGAATGGAAAGGGCCAATGTTAGCCAATAGGAAATATCGAGCGCCATGTAGGAGAGCGTGAAACTGACAAAGAAAAGACTGAGTGTGATAACGAGCTGAGTCAAACTGCGCCGTAAGCTGCTGTCGCGAAAGTCCATGCAATGAGCTGCCATCCTCACTCCCAATGCCTTAACCTCATCCATCGTCATATGTTCAGTAAAAGAGCTGGCAGCTTGCGGCGTTCTCATAAGTTTATCATCCTATCTGGCTGGTCTAGATGGCTTATATTTCCTATAGCATGTTTTTTTGCCCTGACTAGGGAGACCCCGCGAGAACTTGACAACTATTTACAAGTCGGGACAATTCGTCCCGGAAATACAACAAAAAACCGGCGCTGGAGTTGTCCAGATGCCGGTTTTTCACATTTTGTATGTCTTGTGGAGCAGCGACGTCGCCGCCGAAAAACCGCGCAATCGCTAAGCTGGAATTTTCAGCTCGATCGCGTGCTCATCTGGATCGCGCAGCACATAGCCACGGCCCCAAACGGTTTCCACATAACCATTGCGTTCCAGATCCGGCATGTCCTTGTCGCTGGAAAGTCCCATCGACGCCTGAACGGCCTTTTTGATCTTCTTGCGCAATTTGCAGATAAATACATCGATAATCTTCAGCTCGGGCTCGTCCATGCCACCATAAAGATGGTTGAGGAACATTTCCTTGGTTAGTGTCGTGCCTTTGCGCAGCGACAATAATTCGAGCATTTGATATTCTTTGCCAGTCAGATGAACGGGCTGTCCATCGACCTGCACGGTCTTGGCGTCAAAATTG
>JAJRPI010000042.1 GCA_024280895.1 Alphaproteobacteria bacterium
CTGCAGAATAACCCCGATCAACCACCTGAGCAACCGCATCGCGCTTGAACTCTTCCGTATAACGAACACCCTTAGCCATGAAAATCTCCTTGCTTCACTTTTACCAAGCAAGGTGTCTACTAATCTAGGGGCATCTCAAATGCGGCGTACAATAATGGAGGATATATTCCCCCATCGTTGATCAGAAGTTTCTACGATCAATTTCGCCATATTGACAGCATACAGAAGGCCGTTAGCGAGTTACGGAAGAAAAACCTTGGACCAGCTACGTATGTTTTGTTGCGAACAAAGTCATCATCATTATCTCTAAACTCGGCGAAAAGAACAGCCCGACTACAATATGATGCCCTAAGGCAGCGATATTTAGAAAAACTTCGCCTCAAGGTTAGGGTTCACAACCAAGAAAAACAGCAAAAAACTTCAGGGGTTGAAACATTAAACCCTACAGGTGTGTCAATTAACAACAAACAGATGAGCCTCCCTCAAACTGAAGACAAGAATACAGGTTCTGCCTTTGGTGCTTTCTTCTACAGTGCTTGGAATTCAGCATTTTATGAATATGGGGACGAACTGTATTGCAACCTCCTGGCAGCCGATAGTTCTTCTTGTAAAGCTAGGCAGAAAAAGTGTCAGATTCAACATATTGCCGAAAACAGTACTGCTGTATTTATCGGAACAATGTTTGGATATTTACTCACCCCCTTCGCAGCCTTGATTTTCGTCATGATGGGCAAGGCCAAGTCAACAGGAGATATTTTTCGTATCCATCTTTTCTCCGAAGTTTTTGAAGGGTTTGTGTCTGCATCCGGGGAATACATGACATTGGGAGATCCTGGAGCAGCATTTTGGACCGTCGTTTTTGCTTCCTTAGCAGGACTCATGCGTGGTACAATTCTCGCTATGATACATGAATATAAAAAGGGAATTCTTCGCAAGCTAGTTGTTTTGACGCTGGCGTCTGTTATCATAGTCACTCTTTTTGGAGTATTTGATGCTGCCAATGCCGGAGTTGGAGCAATAATCAAAGGCGGCAGCCCGCCCCCACCCTTGAGACAAAAATTTGAGGCACAGTCTCAAGGTCGAAGCTATCAACCGTCTAAGGTTTTCTCACCAGCAAAAGCAGCAACTCCCACGAAAACACCAAGCGCAAAAAGCAGCATTGCACCAGCATTTGGGAATAATGCTGGGCGCGGACTTAATGCCGCTTCGAGCCTTTCTCCACCAGTAAAAAGGATAAAACCGACAAAACCAGACCTTTCGGCATCCTGGAGCAAAGCTCAAGCCTCTGGCGCGTCTTCAAGTCCAACAAAGCAGGCTGCTCCTAAAGCTAATGTAAAGAAAATCCAGCCCGAAAAGACTAGGCCACTAACCGCTAGTCCTGCACCGAAATCATTGGATCGCACCCAAAGACCCGCGAAAACCGCGTTGTCAAAAAAACAACCACAAAAATTAAGGCCAACAGCAAAGAGGCATTCGAACCCTCGTCCCAAAATTGATAATGTGAAGTCGGATATAATGAAATCCAGACTACCGGATTTCAATCGAAAGAGCGCTAAACCACAGCAACATGGGTCTGTAATACAAAAATTGCGAAAGTTGCAACCCACCACGCCCTCAAAAGCGCGCTCTCAAGCTGGAGCTGCAATTCAAAAGGTTGAGAAAGCAGAAGCGACAACCACAACGGCTATCAAAAAAAGTAATGCTAACAAACAATTGGCCAAAACGAAGAAGCAGACAAAGGAAAAGGTTGAGGCCGAGAAAGTCTCTACTGCGAAAACTCTGCGAACCAATAGACAAGCAGCGAAGAAAGTTACTGCACAAACGTCTGCGAATAACAGAGCTCTCGGGCAGAGACGGCTGCTAACCAATAAAAAGCTTGAGGGTCAAAGAGAAGCTACAAAAAGAGCCACTACACAAACGACTGCCAACAACAGAGCTCTCGGGCAGAGACGGCAGCTAACCAATAAAAAGCTTGAGGGTCAAAGAGAAGCTACAACAAGAGCAACTGCGCAAACGACTGCAAACAACAGAGTTCTCGGGCAAAGACGGCAGCAGACCAATAAGAGGCTCGAGGGTCAAAGAGAAGCGGCAACAAGAGCAACTGCGCAAACGACTGCAAACAACAGAGCTCTCAGGCTGAGACGGCAGCAGACCAATAAGAGGCTGCAGCCTCAAAGGCAAAACAAGAAAGGTGCGCCACTTCGAAAGCCGAAAATCTATAAAGCGCAAAATACAAAAAGTGAGCACGTCACTAAAGGTAAAAATGGAACAAATAAGACAGTCTCTGTGAAGCAGATTTCAAGGCTTAATGGCGTAGGACGTCGATATTATCAATCATTAAGAAGTCAAGGCGTACCAGCAATTGATGCATTTAGCGCAGCAAAAGGGAATATGATGAATGTCCCCTATGCTTCTCGTATAAGAAACCGAATATTGGAACAGCCAGTAGGACACAATTTTCCAAGATCAATTGATAAGCGATTGTTTGAACAGCCTCCTGTTGTAGTTCGGGGCGGAGGCTTAGGTTATGCCGTCCAAGGAACAAGAAGTGGAAGTCCAGTTATTTTCAACGCTATTATAAAAAATGGGAAAATCATTCACAGAGATGTTATTCCAACAACGCAATGGGAGCAACGCACTAGAAGCTTTGGATGGCCTGGAAACTTGAATGACGTTCCGAGTGGTACAACAAATTGGTCGGGGCGATAATATGAAAATTCTAGGAGATAACTCAGCAAAGTTAGAAATTTTACGCAAATCACCAACAAGTGAACTGTTTGTGTTTAATTTCTCATGTAGTTGGTGCACAGGCTCTTTTGAACTATACTCAGAAGCAGAGAACTATAAAAAACTGCAAACTGCCTGTCGTAAAATCGCTGAAGGAAAGCGAGTGTCAACTTGGTTAAGCGAAAAAGGTGATTTAGAGTTAAAATTTTCGAGATCGCTGTTGGGGAAAATTAGGACCATAGTTATCTGTAATCCATCTGTCACACCCGACTTCCCTGGGAAGTTAGAATTTGAAGTCGAGCTTGATTTAGCTTCATTCGATCAGGCGCTCTTGCCCTTGTCATAACTTAGCCCCAGGATGCAACACGGGCTCGCCATCAAGGATCAATTACCATACTTTTGCTAGACGGGATGCAACGGGAGAGCGCAGCGTCTCCCTTGCCGAGCGTAGCGAGTAAGCAGCGTGGTACTACCACGCACAACTTGCGTTCATCCTTAAGCTATCAGAATTCTCGATTTGGTATTACAACACCAGCTTTGTAGTACCCCCCCCCTGACTAGCAAACGTTTTTGATCAATACTACCGCACGAATGCAGGTTTCTGCTATTTCAGCATGGCGACAGCATCAGTTTTTTAATGGCTCGATCAACTGTCCAGATCGACACGTCAAATTCCAGGGCTAATGATTGTATTGTCGCTAGATTGCTTTCAAGGCGGTCACGGGCATCCATAGCTTGCTCAGGTGTAAGTTTCGGAGGGCGACCAAGACGAACACCGCGCCTTCGGGCGGCTTCCAAGCCCTCCTTCGTTCTCTTGCATAATAGACGCCTTTCAAATTGGGCCGCCGCAGCCATGATTGTATATGCAAATTCCCCGTGTGGTGTTGCTGTATCAATGCTCAGTGAGATGATTTGAAACATGATTTCACGCTCTCGCAGCTTCTCAGCGGTAAGAATGGCATCAATGGTGGAGCGGAAGGCGCGGTCTAAATCCCACACGACAAGCGCATCTCCAGCTTTAAGGCTGGCAATCACACGCTCAAATATTGGTCGCTTTGCGGAGACGGCAGAAAGAACTTCAATATGGAGTTCATCGCAAAGCCCGCGTAAACCGTCTATTTGACGATCAGGGCGTTGCTCTTGTGTGGATATGCGTAGGTAAGCTATTTTTTTCATATAATTCAATATTTTAAATGATGATATTTATATCCTTTCATCGAGCATAATTGAACCTATCTGCTCTGCTAAATTTTGCCTATTTTGATGCCCTGCGGCATTCGTCAAACCCCGTGTTTGCGGGATATATACAAGTATATTACCATATTTTGCATATGTAATGGAAATTTAAGCAAAAACGTTCCTTTGTGCAAATGACAAAACTTGGATACATCAACGTAATTTCAGTAATACTCTCGATATTACTGTCTGTATCGACATTCTTACATACAGATAAAGCACGAGCTGCCGGACTGAAGGCGGGAACAGTTCTCGATGTCATGAATTCAAAGGAGAAAAATGCCTATTTCACAGGAATTATAGAAGGTCTCGCCTATGCCCGCTTCGTCAGAGATGGAAAGCGCTCGGATGGTGGCATGAAGTGCGTTTATGACTGGTATTTTGAGAAAAAAGGAACTTTTAAAACCATCCTTGTCGCCTTCAGAAAATTCAAAACCTACAGAGGCAACGCCATTATCGGGGCATTGGTTGCGAGGGAGTGCGGAAACTAATGCGTCATGGCGACTTCATCCAGTTGAGAAGTGAATTTGTGCTACGGGCCAAGACCAGGTTTCGCAAGCAACGGGAGCACGCCGAACAAAGGCAGCGAGATGAACGCACAAAACGCAAACTTGAAGAAGAGCAAAGCGATTTTGATGATCTTGCTCAGGTTCTCATGGCAACCGACGACGCCATAGCGCAATTCAGAAACAAGTTAGATGAATATCAAGAAACGGTTATGCAGCGTATTCTTGATCTGCAAAACAAACGAGATCAATTGCTAACAGAGAGAAGTGCCCTGCTTGCTGGGGCGCATGTCTTGCCCGATGGTCGCCGTGTATTCCGTAGCGAAGACGGACTCACAGTATTTGACGAAAACAGAAATACAGTTTCCCCCGACCTTATCACCCCATCTGAGATTAGTGATGAGGATACCAGCAGGAAGGAATTTTTAGCCAATGCAGATAAATTTGATGCCATTGATAAGGAGCTAGATGAAGCCGTTACAGTCCTTGAGCATATCGACGATATGCAAGATCGATTGGATGAGGGAAAGATCACTGCGAGTCAACTTGATGATTTGAAGACACGTCTTGATGGTCTCATGACAGAAAGCTTTAAGCAGAAAGACATCGAGCCTGTAGTGCCTCGTGATACCTCCCTCCCTGCCGATGAAAAACCTTTTGACCCTGGCAAACATGTTGGGTTCAATTGATAAGGCTTCCGTCAATTCAATTTGTAGGATATTATCCGATAATATGCTATAATGGCTATTAAGGAACGGAGCTAAAGCGATGACAAAATTCTCGATTACGATGTCTGATGACCTTGGTGCATATGTGCATGACACCATGAAAGATCACAAATTTGACAATACCAGCGAGTATTTCCGTCACTTGGTGCGCCAAGACTTTGAAAAACAGCGTGCTGACGCTGAATTACGCAAGCTGATTGATACAGGCCTGCAAAGCGGCGTCAGCGACGAAACAGTAGACAGTATATGGGCCGATGCCATTGCTAAGGATGATGCGTAGAATGGCGGATTACACGCTTTCCAAAGAAGCTGTCGAAGATATGCGAGGAATTGCGCGATACACCGTCAAAACCTTCGGCAAACAGCAAGCCGAGATATACAGGGATGGATTTCGTGATTGTTTTCTCAATATCTCACAGAATCCACGTATAGGCCGCGTCTATGATCATATTCGCCTCGGTCTGCGCCGTTTCGAGCACCAAAGCCATTCTGTCTATTACATGCTGCAAGATGACGGTCCGCTGATCGTCCGCGTGTTGCATAACCGCCAGGAGGCGATTGGGAATTTATAACGGATTTTTCAGCAGATATCGGCGCAAATCTTCATACATGACATTTGATGGAAATCTGTGAGCAACAGATTTTGTCTTGAGTGCGAGCAACTCCTCCATTTCAAGAAGCTTTGGCATGTTGGTTACGATTTTTTCGAAGCCCTCTAGCAATGAAGCATATTTTGTAGAGAACCCTTCGATCTCTTGGTTTTCCCGTATCCACTGTGCAATTTCTCGAATGGTACTGAGGGCCTCACGCGTTTCTTTCGGGTAGAGCGTGGCAAGATCTTTCTGCATGCCGATATTGCAAAACATTCTCACAGTCACTTCAAACAGAAAATCTGTTGCATCAGTTGGTTTTCTTGTGCGCGGACCGTGTCTGCGCATGTGATCGAGAAATATCTGCCTTTGTGAAACCTCCTCTATAAACTGTCGCCCCCGCTCTCGCAGATTGCCACCGAGAAACAAGAAAAACCCGGCACCGCCAAAACCATATCGATCACCTTGCGTTGCGAAATATAATTGTCCGCGCAAAGCCTTGTAAGTCGCGCGAATGGTCTTTTCAGAAATACGGGTCTTAAGTGTTAAATTCGCAGCCGGAATATCATCGCAAAATCCCTGCAGCACTTGAAGGAATTTGTACTCCGATAATTTTGCACGGCGATGATAGCGGTTACGAATACGCGTTTTGGAGACCCGGTTCTTCCTATATTTCATCTGCTTTATGTATTTTCTTTCAAAGACTTAAAGAGCATTTCTTGACGCTCAACTTCCCTACGCCATTTTACAGAATTCTGAACCCGATATAGCGTGAATAAATCACCTTACGAAAAAGGTTTCAACTTATAGAGGCGCAATGGAACTGTAATTCGTATGAATTCTTGAACTGATTTATCGCGTCACCAAGGAGAAATTCATGCCGCTTTGTCCAAAATGCAATCATGTTATCTTATGGACTTCACTAGAAGCTGCCAACGATAATGTCGCTGCGATTTATGTTCTGCGAGATCATGAATTACAGCGGCGCGAATATGTTCAGTCTTTGGCTCGCTATGTTGTTTCCCTTCCCATATCCAGTCGGGAAGTGCCGAACTGGATGGCAGATACAATATACCAGTTTGGCGGAGCCATTCTCTGGCCGGATGAGCGCCCATTTGAGATTGGCGATACGGACATTGATGATGTCTTCAATAGTGATGGATCATTTCGGTGGATACGCGACTTTCGCAATCGCGCTCAACTATCGCTGAAACAAATACCGCAAACTCGCCTCATTCCGCGCTATCGCTTGATCGATCTGTCCATGCGGATCGACATCCGAAATCATCAGCAGAAAACCGGATAAGCCTTTTTCTTCACGAATTCAAAAGTCTTCCACACATTCGCCCGGAGTAACTCCGCCCCTTTGACAGACTATTATCGGAAGCCCGTTTCAGGGCTTTCGACAATAGCAACAAGGGAGATCTGATGACTTTCAATAGCAACCCCAAGCAACAGACCATCAGGGTATTTCAGGACACTGAAGCGGGGCAGAGTATCGAAGCTTATAACCGCATGAACAGACTTTGGGCGGGAGAATCCCTCTCATTGGCTGCGTTCAAAGACCTGAACAATCTACAGCAAATGCAAATATTTGGCACTCCAATGAGCGCCTATATTAGCGACCTCCATGACTGGCATGAGATCAAGAAAATCGCTGTCCAGGCTGGCAATGATGCAGCACTGGGAATGGCTATCCGCTTGCTGGTCAATACGAACGGCCCAGAGAAAAAACTCATCGCCAAAGAGATCAAAAACCTCATCAATCAAGGAAAATAAAAGTGTTTTTAGTCACACCTACCCCGCAAGACGGGACCGGAGATGCGCGGCAAAAGCAACGCCATCTGCAATCAAACTGGCCGGGCAAGAAACCCGCCCAGAGCAACGAAAACGAAAACAGAGACAAGAAAAGACAAGAAGAAAGGGAATACCGGAAGCATTTATTTTGGGGCATGATCATGATTGCCCTTGGTCTCACGGTTGCTGTTTCGACGAATTACCTTGTCATGTTCTCAGGCATCTTGGCCGAAATGGAGCGATCATCCGGTATTAGCCCTGACAACACATTGAACGCCGCTCTTGTCACAGGAACTATTACCCTTCTTGTCTGGATCACCTGGTTTGTGATTTTTTCCTGGGGCGTGAGGATGCGCCGGAGCTGGGCGGGGTTTGTCGCCTATCTTTGCGCTGTGGCGTTTACCGCTGTCACAGTGATTGCCAGCTCGATCATGAACTTCAATGGCCTCACCCACAAAAACACTCGCCCTATGTTTTTGCTCGATGCTACGTATGAAGCATCCAACAGGGCCAATGATGTAACGAATGCGGCAGCTTCTGCCAAAGCGGTATTGCCTTCTCTAAAAGCTCTGGAATCTGATTCCTGCACTCTGGCCAAGGGCGAACAAAAGAACGGCCTTGCCAGTGGTACAGGGCGCGGCTTTGGGGCGGCAACGGCGGCGCTTGTTTCAACCTGTGCTGGCGTTCGCACCTTGCGCGAAGCCTTGGCTCAAAAAGTCATAGACGCCGAACAAAAGACTGAACGGGTCAACACCATATTGGAGAAGCTGCTTCGCTCTGTCGATGATCGCAAGATCCCTATCTTGGATCGGGAGGATCGGTTTAGGAATGGCATTGCCGAACTTGACAGTCTTATGCGTTCCTTTCGCAATCAGGGTCTGGGCAAGGCTGTTGAAGCTGGCGTTAGTACCCTGAATAATCTGGTTGCCAGTGTCGATGCATCTTCGGGGATTAAAGGTGGAGCGCGGGTTGTTATCAACGGCCTGAAGCAAAAGCTTTCAGGGGCCTCTATTGCTTTGAAAGAGGTTTTGGTTGGTCAGAAGGCCTTGATGGATCATTCCCCTTCGCACCGTGCATCTCTCACCGAAATAAGCGCCCGTTATTGGTGGCACTTTCCCTCGCATGTCGCAATTGCCGTCTTTCTCGATGTTTGGCCGCTAGCAATGTATTCGTTCGGTCTTTTGTACTCTGTGCGGCGCAAGAAGCCCAAAAGAGCCCCCACAAAACGGCGTTTTCCGTTGAATTCTGATAAATTAAAGGAGCTTGAGCAATGAGACTCATTAAAGCCGCGTTCAGTCACGCCTCGTTTTTACTGACCTATGTCATCGCTGCGTTTTTCGGTCTGCTGATCTTTGTGATGGCGGGGTATGCAATCCTTGGTAAATTATTGCCCGTGGATTCTCCCATTTGGGAGGATGCACGGTGTGTCATGGGGTTTCCGGCGCAAAACGGCAAAAGGTGCTGGCAACAACGCCTGAAATCAAACCAGCGGGAACATCACAGGCTGATGGAGAAGAACCGCTTTAAAACGGCGATTCTTGAAGGGCTGCTCAAGAGCACCAAAGCTGCCAAAGATAAGCTTACCGCCCGTTTTAAGGAGCTTGAGGGGCTAGAAAACCAGTTCGACAACATCAATTTGTTTTCCCACAAGCCTTTTAAAGGCTCGAACGTAACAACGGGCGTTAAATACAAGAAGCTCTCCACAGGTCAGAAATGGACAACATCGTGGTGCTATTGGGAACCAACTTCCGAAATAGACGCGCAATATCACATTCAGATTGGCAATGCCGCTCCAACTGGCGGTGTTAAGTGGGAGAATCCCTCAGAGGAAACCTTAAAGAAAGCTGGCGTCACCAGAGCCGATATAGAAGCCGCCAAAGGGCTGTGTAATTGGCCAAAGGGGGTATCATGATGACCTCCCTCTACAAGCCAACCTTCTTTCAATTATCAATAGCTCTCAGCCCCCTGGAGGGGCGGGGGGCGCAGCTATGAGAGGAGGGCAAAGACAAAAGCGCACTCTACCTTCGTTGATCATTGGTATTGGTGCTTACAATCTGTTGCAGTTCACTGGTCCGATTATCGTTGGGGTGGAGATCAATGGCCTCTCCGCCCTGGTCGTAGGGTTTCTCCTCGCGAGCGTTGCTGCATTGTTATCAGATGGGTTTTGGTATCTTGGCAATGTCTTTGAGCGGAGGTCGGCGCGAACAGCCACAGGCCGGAAAGGTACGGCGGGGTGGGTGAAATCTCTGGATGAGATCAGTCATGATCTCATCCCTGAAGGCTGGGGGCCGTATTGGGGAACATTTCGCGGTAAGGAGGTCATGGCGGACTTCGCCTCAAATGCTCTCACTGTTGGCACTGCCGGGTCCGGCAAGGGGGTGGGCGTTGTTATGCCCACCATCCTCTCCAATCATGAGAGCAAAACGATAATTGATTTCAAATCGGAATTGAGCTGTTGCCTCGCGCGGGTTTTACGTGAGCGCGGCGAGACAGTTCACATTCTCAATATCGGCGACGTTAATGCCGACCTGTTAGGCCCCTCTGCTGAATATAACCCGCTTTGCATTATTGCTGATGATTATTGGCGATCAGGCGGATTGATGGATGTCTCAGACGATATCTATGAGCTGTGCATGCAGCTCTATCCCGAACCTTCGGGGAGCGGCGATGGTGGGGATGATAACCGTTATTTTCGTGACGGGTCGCGTGACCTGATCGGCTTTGCGGTGCAAATGTGTGTGCTGGTCGATGGCTATGGGGCCACCCTTGGCGATGTCGCATTGATGCTTAATGACCGAGAAAGCCTTCTTCGCCATGCAAAATGGGCCTGTGGACGCTTGGAACAATCTACTGAAGAGGAGCGGGTGTGATGAGTAAGCGTTATACTAAAATGCCAATTGAAGACTCCCCTTGGGTCGATCAGCAATCCAGCGATGATGTCGTGAATTATGGGGATTACCTTAGTGGTCTCGGCGTGAAGGTTGTTGATTTGCTGGAAGGCCAGAAATCCACGACAGCAGATAGTTTCCAGACTGGAGCGCAGCAGGCTGTGGCACGACTTAATATCACAACGCGTGCGCATAAAAAAACCAAACGCAGCAGTTTTCGTTTCAGTGAACAAAAGGAAGGCGATAACCCAACCACTGTATTTATCGTTGCCGATGCCGCGCGTATAGAAGCGCAAAAGCAAGTTCTTGGGCTCGTTCAATGGTGCATGCTTTCAGAACTTAAGAGGCATAAGAACCACCATCGCCCTGTTTACCTGATTGCCGATGAAGCGACAAATTTCAAGCTCCATGATCTTGGTACTTTGCTGACATGGGGGCGTGGCTATGGCCTGCGTTTGCATTTGATCATCCAAAACCTGCCAGCTTTTCGTCAGGTCTATGGCAAGGAAATTCTCAGCACTCTGCTTAGTGAAACGGAGATCAAGCAATTCCTGCCGGGTCAAAGAGAGCCAGAAACACTGGCTCTGATCGAGAAATCAATGCTCGGCGAGCAATCGCTGATTGCAGAGGGAAATAGCGGCAATAAAGAAACGCCAAATTATTGGATAAGTGGAACCGATTATCGCGAAGAGGGGCGGGTGTTGATGACGGCGGATGAAATCCGTCGCACAGACGACACAATCCTTATCTTGCGCCGCAACAAGCCGATGCTGACGCAATTGCCACCGATTGCCGCCATTGATCCATTTCGTGACATCATCGATATCAACCCGTTTCATGGCAAACCATTTCTTCGCCCTGTCGTTCTGACTTTGCGCCGTAACAAGCAGCGATTGTTCTCAGGGGTGCGTGGCTTCTTCAGCGGCCTGTTCAAAACCAAAAAGCCCGAACTTCGCGAGCGCAAAATACGTCTTCTCAAAATGGCGAAGGGTGCACGCATGGCAAGTGCCTTTGTGGATTTATGGGCAATAGCTTTAATCGCTACGCTCATTATATCTCCCATCGGTCCCCACTTGCGGTGGAGCTACCAATATCACCAGTACGGCAATGGCCCACGTAGTTTTGTGAGCTGCAATTATATTGGCTCTCGCGGGATGATTACGCCAGGCCTTGCGCCGCGATGCCCCCTGATTGTTTTTCTTGATTCCAGATTATGGAGGAAATAATGGCAGATAAACCAAAAGCTATTGCTTCCGCACATGACAGTCATCGCAAATTCAATGAACGATTTTTGCCGGAGGCGCGTGCTTCCCCCGGACGTGATGTTGTGAGCGGCCCGTGGCTGTCCAATGAGGCCGTGGCGCGGCTTCCCCCTGTTCGGCGAGAATTTGATCAAAGCCGTGATCCATTCATTGCCAAGCAGCTCCGCGATATGGAGAAAACAGAAGCTGAGCGCCGCGAAGAGCAAACGGGTCGAGGTTCAGCAATGGTCAAGCAGGATCAGCCAATAGCCAGTCTGAAACCGCCGAGAGAAATAGGAAGGGAAGCGGATGCGCAAAAATTTCGCGCGCGCTGGCTTGCTGAACAACGCGCCGCCGCAATGGAACATCACGGCTCGGAACGGGGGCAGGTCGAGAAGCAGCAACCCTCGCTGGATCACAAGTATAACTCACCGGAGCGATAGATTTACAGTGATGCGCGCAGTATAAATAGGTAATAAATCCTATTTATATTGATTTTTATCTAAAAATAGGATAGTATTCCTGTAATTTTAACGAAAACCAGACGAAAGGAACAAAATATGTCTGATAAAACAAACAACCCTCCAATTGAGACGCATAGAGATGGATCTCTATCCGCGAAGGTATGGCGTAATTTTACCAAAGATGGAAAACCGATGTATTCGGTCACCCTCCAGCGGACCTACACCAATCCAAAAACGCAACAGATTGCTGAATCCCACTCCTTCGGTGGTACTGATATTCTGAAAATACCGCATCTAGCCAGTGAAGCCTATCGCACGATTGGCAAAATGCGTGAATTGGATAGGTCGGACCCTGCCCAGAACCAACAACAGGATGTTCAGCAAGCGCAAGCTCCACAACAGGGCGCTGCCCCGCAACCCGTTCAACAGCAAACGGCTCCGCCCCAGCAGGGCCTCGCACAACAGCGAGACACAGCCATGTCTGGTGCTGCACTAACTCAAAACCAGGTCCCAACAAATGCCCCCACTTACGAGCGGTAAAACTGTTGGTTTTTTCTATAAATTCTTTGACTGGAGCCGTGTTGAATTGTATTGTTCACCATACGTTCCAGTCAAGGATAAGGAGAAGTACATGGTGACTTAAAACAAGCAAAGACAAAGGACGCATTAGTGACAGTTATTGACAATAAAAAGAAGGATGACTCCGAGAATAAACCAACCAACTCGACATCAACGCGCAAGCCAACAGCTTTGAGCCTTGATGTTGATTACTACCAGTCATTTTTGGATGATACAGACATACCGGAAGATAAAAAGCGCGAGCTGATTGAGACGCTTTGGTCAATTGTCGTCAGCTTCGTGGATTTGGGCTTTGGCGTCCACCCCGTACAACTGGCCAAACAAGCAGTATCAGAACCATTGAATGGCCCATTTGCCAAACTCATTGCAGATATTGGTCACGAAAAACAAAAAAACACCTCAGACAATAGGAATGATGACACAAACCACGAAAGGCTGGACACATGATATTTGAAGACACGCAACAACATAACTTAACTCAGGCAGTGATTTATTGCCGGGTCTCCAGTAAGGCGCAAACCAAGCGCGGTGATGGACTAAATTCTCAAGAAACACGCTGTCGTCAGTATGCCAAATATAAAGGTTATTCGGTCAAGCAGGTCTTTACTGACGATTTAACAGGAAAGGTCGCTGATCGCCCGGGGTTTAGCGTCATGCTTGAGTTTCTAGAAGCTGACCCCAAAAACCCCTACATCGTTATCATTGATGATTTGTCGCGGTTTGCGCGGCGTGTTCCTGTTCACTTCGAGCTACGTGCTGCCATTGCACTTGTTGGTGGTGTTTTGGAATCGCCCTCAGTTGAGCTACGAGACGATGCAGACGGAGAATTACATGAATATATCCTCGCCTCGGTTTCGCAGCACCAGAGCCGCAAGAATGCCGAGCAAACACTCAACCGTATGCAGGCTCGATCATATAATGGCTACTGGGTGTTCCAGCCACCAATTGGCTACAAATATGAGAAGTTTGAAGGGCATGGTAAACTCCTTGTTCGCAACGAGCCATTGGCCTCTATCGTGCAAGAAGCGTTAGAAGGCTTCGCCTCGGGCCGTTTTGATACCCAGGTGGAGGTAAAGCGGTTTTTGGAACAACAGCCCGATTTCCCCAAAAGCTCGCCAGATGGGATTATTCGCAATCAACGCATAGCCGATATTCTGACGCGTGTGACCTATGCTGGATATGTCGAAGTTCCAAATTGGAATATTCCCTTGCGCGATGGACATCATGAAGGGCTTATCAGCCTTCATACCTTTGAGAAAATACAAGATCGCCTCAAGAGTGGTGCCAGAGTGCCTGCACGCAAGAATATCGATGCAGCCTTCCCACTACGTGGTTTTGTGCTCTGTGGCGATTGCAACAAGCCATTGACGGCATGCTGGTCAAAAAGCAGTACAGGCAAAAAACATCCCTACTATCTTTGTTTCAATAAAACTTGTGAAAGTCACCGCAAGTCTATTCCACGCGATAAGGTCGAAGGGGAATTCGAAATCCTCCTGAAACAAATGAGGCCCTCTGCCAATCTCTTTCAGATGATGCAGCATATGTTCAAAAAATTGTGGGAGCAGCGCCTTGCCGAAGTGGGTGAGAGAAAAACAGCAATGCGCCGTGACATTCTGGCAATCGATAAACAGGTTGAGCAATTGGTCGATAGAATTGTGAACTCTGACAGTCTCACCGCTGTGAGTGCCTATGAACGCCGCATTGCCAAACTTGAGAAAGAAAAGCGTCTATTGGCTGAAAAGCTGGAAACAAGCAGCAATTCAAAGAGACCCTTTGACGAAATGTTCGAACTTGCATTCTCATTTCTCGCAAACCCTTGGAAACTATGGGCTTCCGAACGCTTAGAAGATAAGAGAACTGTGCTCAAACTCACGTTTTCTGACCGATTGGTGTATGACAAGAAAACAGGATTTCGAACGCCTCAACCATCTGTTCCGTTTAGGTTTTTAGGGGGTTTTATTCAGAAGTGTCAATTGGCGCACCCGGCGAGATTCGAACTCACGACCTCTGCCTTCGGAGGGCAGCGCTCTATCCAGCTGAGCTACGGGTGCATCAGGGTTCATTGTGATCTGAAGTGGTCGGACCTTACAACAAAGTTTTACTTCTCGCAATGCGTTCA
>JAJRPI010000043.1 GCA_024280895.1 Alphaproteobacteria bacterium
ACGTGTTACTCACCCGTCTGCCACTCTAATAACACCCGAAGGTGCGTTCGCGTTCGACTTGCATGTGTTAAGCCTGCCGCCAGCGTTCGTTCTGAGCCAGGATCAAACTCTCATATTTGAGAATTCAATTCTGTCTATCGACCCAGATGGAAATTCCAGGTCATCGCTATGCGTTTTGCGTTTATTGACGAGTTCCAACACATAGATTTTTAAAAGGTACAAGTACCAATAAAAAACCATGGTTGAAAATCAAAACACAGATAGACAAAGTCTCTTTCAGCCCACAATTTTCACCAGACGTCACAACACGAAAGCCGATCAATCTAATTTCGAAAGTGAGCCCGCCAGGACTCCGCTGCCTGCGTTTCTCTTTCTTCATATTCACTTGTCAAAGAGCCAGATCATTTCAAGGAATGAAATAATCTTCTTTCAATCCGACGGAGCAGAACCCCGAACAGACATCAAATGCCAATACCGTATCCCTTCGGTAAAACCGACGTTACACAGCACAGCGTCTGAATGAAAGTGTTTCTGATCAGTTGAGAGCCACTGGAGAGTGTCTCGCCCGCTGTTCAGGAGTTGAGTTATATGCTTAGGCCCCAGAATGGTCAAGCACTCTTTTCAACTTTTTTGCACTTTTTTTAACCAAGCCGTAACAAGCCGTTTCTTACAGCAGGTCAAGCCGGTCATGACGTCCCAAAAACTGTTAGCGCCAGGATACTCTATATATAGGGCTTATCTCGAGAACTTAAAGAAGGGACCTCAAAAACAACCCTATGTAAACTTTGCAAATATTAGGTTAACTATCTGAAAATTATGATTTTTTTTATAAACTCATTGCTTTTAGATCCGGCCTGCCATTTGGCGACAAACGTTCGTTTACGCTCGGGACACCCTGTTCAACACCCATGTGTATAAACTGTGGATTTCATAACAAGGCCACATTAAGATAAGAAGCTTGGAAATAGAGCTGTCCGCTCAAAGCGGATCCCGCGCGATCAAAATACCGCAAAGCGGCGGGATGGACTGTAAGATGACGCCAGATCAGCGCCTTTGTTTAAGGGACCTTCACGTTTGAGCCACTCGCGCCACATAAAAAGAACCGCACGTCGGAGGCGCGCACTCGTTCCAAGCGGCACGAAGAAAGCTTTGCCGCAGGTTTATCTGCGTGGCGGCGACAAAATAATGCCTGAGATCTATATGACTGATCACGGCACCCACAAGGGCTCTATGGTCAAGTGGATGCTGAGCACCATATTTGCTGGCATATTTGGGATCGGAGCAATCGGCACCGTCATCTATGCGTCCATGAATTCCGACAAAAAACTGGGAACAGGCGATTTCGCCACCCAATTGCGAGATATCAGCACCAAGGCCATGACCCCGTTCAAACCCTTGCTGGTGCACCGGCAGACAGGGCCGCGCATTATCGGCACCAAAAGCGACCGCCTGATTGTCACCTCCAAAGGGCTGTCGACACGCCATATCATCCAAGATACCTATTCAAAAAGGCGTAACAATAAAGCTTACTTGATCATCAAACCTTATGCGCTGATGACCACCTCTTTTGCGACCGCCAGCCCCCATGGCCAATCAGAAATCCCGGTTTTTAATCCCTACAAGCTTTATACAACTGCTGCCCCTGCCCGCCTTTCGAAAAAGGGAGCCAAAACAACCCTCGTTGCTAATGCGGTTACCAAGACCTTTATATTGCCCCTGGCCATCAATGCGAATGATGATCCCTACAGGCTCACTGATGACGTGGCGCAAAAGCTGGTAGCGATCGCGGCAAGTGATTACTTCACTGCTCGGGACGAAACCGAAGCGCTAGATCGCCGCTCCCGTCAAAAAGACGAGACTGATGGGCCCAAAACGACTTATAAAAACACCACGGTCATTGCCAAACAACAAGGTGCCCCGGTGATTGAGCATGACAATACCCAAAAACATGTAAAAACCGTCCGCTCAGGCGATAGTATGAATACGATGCTACGCGCAGCTGGAGCCGAATATTGGCAAAGTGCTCAAATCATCAGCGCTATGAACAAGGTCTATACGGCCAGCTCCTTGCAGGTCGGCCAGAAACTGCGATATGTGACTGTGCCAAAAGCGGGTGACGCGGGCAAAAGTGAACCCGTGGAAATAGCTCTTTACAACGGTAAAAATCATTTGGTGACGGTGGCGCGTAATGAAGCTGGAGAATATGTGGCGAGTGCGAAACCCAGTACAACGAAGTATTTTGGCCGCTCAAATTCATATCCGCGCCGGGCGTCTTTATATCAAAGCTTCTATCATTCCGGGTTGATGCAAAAACTCCCCTCCCAAACCATTATGAAGCTTTTACGTATTCACGCTTTTGACACCGATTACAAACGCACCACCCAGCCGGGAGATAATTTCGAGGCCTTTTTCGATATGCGCGAGGATAAAGAGCAGTTCGAGAACATTCCCAATGAACTGCTCTATACCTCGATCACCATCAATGGTAGCAAACGCGCCTTTTATCGCTTCAGGACGCCCGATGGGCGCATCGACTATTATGATCGCAATGGCCGGAACTCGAAAAAATTCCTGATGCGCAAGCCGGTACGTGGCTCTCGTGTCCGCCTGTCCTCCGGCTTTGGGCTGCGCATGCATCCCATCTTGAAGCGCCGCAAACTGCACGCAGGGACCGATTGGGCCGCCAGTATCGGCACACCAATCCTGGCCGGTGGCAGTGGCACAGTCATAAAAGCAGGCATGACGAGGTTTAATGGCAATTATATTAAAATTCGCCATGCCAACGGCTATAAAACCTCCTATAGCCACATGCATAAAATTACCAAAGGCATCGTAAAAGGCGTAAGGGTTCGACAAGGACAATTGATCGGACAGGTCGGTAATACCGGCCGCTCGACCGGCCCCCATCTGCATTATGAGGTGTTGATCAATAACAGACCCGTCAACGCCATGACCATTCCCGTGCCACGTGGCCGCGTATTGGAAGGTTATCTGCTGACCAAATTTAAAAAAGAACGCGATCGCATCGACGAGCTCATGGGTCGCGACCCCGTCACGACCCAGGTGGCCTCGGCAAACTAACAGCCCTTGATCGCAACACGGGTTATTATCGCCGCTTGATGACCTTGAAGCTTAACGGCAGCCCGGCACGCGATCCACGCGGCGTCCCGCCCCCATCAAGACACACGCCATCAATGGCTTTGATCTCACCAACATCTTTCATGTCGCCAACCAGCAAATCACCGTTCAGATCGCGTATCCTCGCAGTGAGCCCGCTGGCCTCAAGGCCGCTGGCATAGCGCCAATTGCCCTGCTTGACGTTCAAAAAACCAATGAGCAGCACCCTCGCATCCCGCCAATTATCACAGCCACCACCCGCGTCGCTACCGGCCGTTAAACCGATGGGCGAAAATCGGCAAGAAGACGTACGCTTGAAGCTGGCTCCCTTGCCAGCACGCGGCGATCCCCACGGAAAATATTTTATGGGGCCATAGCAATCGATGCGCAACCGAAAGCCTTTGCTATTTGCCATCATAAACTTGCCCTCATAAGTCTTGTCGCTGCCGCGATCATAGGCCTGATCGGCGCTCACTGGTGCGCCCACCAAAATCATTGCAACCAATAGGAGGAATATTCTCATTGTGACGTCTCCGTTGATTAAAAAACCCAATTGACCACTTGCCTGAAGCGCAGCATCAACACAATACACGCGGTCTCCTTCTGGACAAGCATAGTTTGTGGCGCTCAAGCCACTTGTCACAGAGCAATTCGTGCCGATAATGGTACAGGTGATTCGTTTTACGGCTGGGAGACAAAAATGAATATGCGCGATAGCACAAGCGAGCTGACAATCGGCGCGGCACCGCCGCCGCGTCTGACCGCCCTGTTCATTGATTTCGACAATATCTATATATCATTGCTCAGCCGCGATCGCTTTGCCGCCACCCATTTTGCCACCAATCCCGTCGCCTGGACGTCAGCTTTGCTGGCAGGTGGACTTTCCACATCAGCCATCGGCAATGGTGGTATCGTGCCGCGCCGACGCATGATCATCGCCCGCGTCTATGGCAATCCTGTACTAAAGAACAAAGATCGCAGTAGTTTTGCCTATGTCCGCAACCATTTTATGCACGCTGGCTATGAAGTCATCGATTGCCCTCCCCTCACCAATCAGCTCAAAAACGGCTCCGATATTCGCATGGTTCTGGATATGCGAGACTGGCTCGAACATAATCCACGGGTCGATGAATTTGTGATCATGTCAGGGGATAGCGATTTTGTGCCGATCTTGTTGCGACTACGCGCTCATGACCGCCGCACCATGATCTATGGGGGATTGCAAACCGCAAAATCCTATACGTCCCTCGCCGATGAAATTATCACCGAAGATGCGCTTGTATCGTTTTTGCACGAGAGCGCGGGGCGGCCAGCGCCAAAGATCGCTCCCACGAGCAACAAACAGATCGCAACCGACCCGCTCGATGATGCCCGGCGTGAAATCATTGAAGAAGTTAGCAAAATTGTTGAAGCATCCGACAAACCCGTTTCCATGGAGCTGCTCGCCACAAGCGTACGCAATACCATCGGGCTGAAACGCACCATCGATACGAAATGGGCCGGGCATGGACAATTTTCCGTACTACTGGCCCAAGCGCTCAGTCAGGAATTTATGCTGTCTTCCAGCCCTCCCTATATGGTCTGGCACAAAAAGCTTCACAAAGAACCTGTCCCTCAGCCTGAGCCCAGTTCGACAGTCCCGGCAGATGAAAAGCCAAACAATCATAAGCTTGTCGATGTTGAGCAAACGACAACCAGCAACAACAAGACCGATCGCTCGGATAAAACTGGATCAACTCCCAAACCGCTGATCGAAAATATCTTGCAAATAACTGATATTCCTTCACTTTCGTCAAGGTACTACCAGCGTCTATTTGATTTGATGGCTGTGGAAATTGCCCAAAATGGCTTTGTCTTCACGAAAACCGCTGACAATACTGCCAAACGCGGCGAGGAGATAAAACTTCCTGTCGATCCCGAACATGTACAGACCATACTGCACCGCATCAGACGCCACGGTCACTGGTTCAATGACAAAGACAACGCCTTGAGCCTGGCGGAGGCGTTTCGCGATTCAGTGATATCCGAGTGTGCTGAAGCAGATTTCATCTTGACGAATGCCCAACAAAAATCGCTCAACGACTGGTTCTTACCAACAGACAGTGATCGCCAAGGCGCATCGGATCGCAAAGCTAGTGTCACCAAAAAGAGCGGCACGAAACAGTCAAGCAAATCGGCCCCCAAAGACGCCGCCGCTTAGATCCACCATTCTGCAAAAGAAAAACAGGGGCTTTGATATATTCAAGGCCCCTGTTTATTGTGTGATGCTAGCTATTTATAACTCTTGTGACGTCTGCGAGAACGCTTGTAGCGAGCCAACCGCTTTCTGGCCAAAGACTTTCGACCACAGCCATAATACCATGAGCGTTTTGGACCAACATCAATATGGACCGTGGAAGAATTGCAATAAGTACCAATCCCTCCTCGCCCCGGCAATGTTTTGAGATATTTTGCCAGCTTGTATTTATTGACGCCCGAGACCTGAATATCGACCGCTTTACAGCTCACATGAAAAGAGCGTCTGGCACCCCCGACACGGCGATTATAATGTTTGGAGCGATAACCAGACTGAATATGAACCCGCTTGCCATAGTGCCAGGCGACGGTATTCAAAAGCATTTTCAGATCTGCGGGAATACAGCCGATCTTTGCACGCCGGCGTTTTCCGACCATTCCTGAAAGCCGACTGATATTGACGCCTCGCGGCGCAAGCCCGCGCGCCATTTTACGAATGGCATTCATCCGGCTAATCGGGGATTTCTTTTTTACCTGTCTCCGCAGCCAACTGGGTTGTGCTGGTTCGACATAGTGTCCCGCATTGTCAAAGCTGCCACCCATTGACGTTCGCCACGACACATCGCTGGTAGATTTGGCGATACCACTACCACCAATACGGTGAAGTTGATCGTTGGTTTGACACCCTGCAAGGGCAAATGCTGCAATCAATAAGATTGCGCAACGTGCATACTGTTTCATTACAGACAAGCTCTCCGCTTTACCTGCTGGCACGCACGAAACAATTTTCCAGCCTTTGACCAAACTAAAATCGGGGAGCACAACAACTCAAAAGGATACGTTGAATATGCACCGCGTTAAACGAGGTACACAGCCCGATATGTAAGATCAAATATATGGTGGTTGGTTTAAAGAAGTCTTATCAAGCCTTGAATTTTAAAGACTTGTGCCATTTTATCACTGGCATCATCCCAAAAAGGGGTTTGTTAAAGTGCTCATTCATCGCTCCAGTTCTCTTCTCCGCTCGTCGCCGTTTCAATATTTTAACAGGACGCTTCAACTGATCGATTTTGAAAAACTTGAGACCAGTACGCTTGGCAAATCAGGCAAAAAAAAGGCAGATACAGCGCTCACAAAAGACAATAAAAAATGTGTGGCAAAAAGGAATCCCGTTCACAGAACGACATGACACATCGTATTTTTAGTTTGTGATGGGTGAAGCTAATGGTTTGAAATGCGCCACAACCCGCGTGTAGACGGGGCGTTTAAAGGACACAACGAGGTCGGTTAACTCCTCAATATCGCCCCACCGCCATTGATCAAATTCCATTTTATGCCCATTGGCGCCGGTGATATCGATTTGCCCATCTACTCCCCAAAAGCGCATGGCAAACCATTTCTGGGTCTGCCCGCGATATTTGCCGCCCAATGCGGATCCAAGCACGTCCTGGGGAAGGTCATAATCAAGCCAGTCAGGGAGTTCGCCAATAATGTCGGCCTGATTGGTGCCGATTTCTTCGTCCAGCTCGCGCATGGCAGCTTCAGCTGGCGTCTCCCCCTCATCAATTCCACCTTGCGGCATCTGCCACATTTTTTGTGAGCTATCACTGTCCCATTTGGCGATACGGCGACCGATCCAGACCTTGCCAGAGCGATTGAACAGCAAGATACCGACACAGCGCCGATATGGAAGATCACTACTACTGGTCATGAGCGCGGTGTCCCATAGGCCGCTGATACAGGCACCAGATGAAAACCACGGCTTTCCAGCTTTCTGGCCCATGTGCTGATCATATTAATGGAGACGGGGTGCATATGCGCCACCCCAACAGCAAATCCAGAGCGACTCGCAGAGGCCTCAAGCTTTTTCAAGGCCTGTGCAATCGCGCGTTTACTAGGGTTTCTGTCAATTTGCAGATTTGACTGAGAATATCCAAGCCCAACGCGCTCGGCAATCCGCGAAAGCGCCTGATTACCTGCTGTATTCTCACGAAAAAATACCAACCCACGATGCTGTAATTCTCTAAACAGGCCGTCGGCAGCCTTCTTGTTTGCCAAAAAGCGCCCACCCTTATTATTGACCACCCCGAAATATCCCCTGAACCGCCCCAATGACCAATGCAGACGAGGGCGGTTTTCCTGTACGCTATTGGCAGCCAGTAAAGTGTGGGGACCAGTATCACTTTCGGGATAATCATAAGGCTCCATCGGCACTTGCAACATCAGCTCATGCCCCCGGCTTCGCGCCTTGTCGACCAGTCTTGGTAACCTGCGTCCATAGACTGAAAAGGCCAAAGAAATTTCAGGTGGCAACTTTTGTATGGCGCGCTCTGTGAGGCGTTGGTTGAGGCCTAGACCTGTGACCAGAATGGCAATGCGCGGCATGGTGTCGGCGGCTGCCAGACCCGTACGGGCATAGGCGAGAGCGGGACTTCGTCCATCAGCTGAACGCTTTGGCAGCGGGCCAAATTTGCTTTGCTCGACCAGCTCGTTTCGCAGCTTCTTGCTGGCTGGTGCCAACGATGATCGCAAATGTTCGGGTGTCACATTGAGTAAAACCTGCGCCTGACCACCGCTCATAACCTGTGCTGTTGGCACCATAACAGATCGGGAGCGAGCCAGTTTCTGCAACTTTGCTTCTTTGTTTATGAGCATGAGAGCACTTGGCTCCCCGGACAATGGCGTGCCGTTTGCCAGCGCCCAGACGAAAACGCCCAAGAACAGTGCCAGCACCAGCATTGTTGCCACACCTAAAGCTTTCATTCCCAGATTTCTCCCAGCACCCGACCGAATCACTCAAACCATAACGCAAAACGCGAACAGGCGCACATTTTCATGTACGCCTGAACAATTGATTGTCTGCCAGTTCCATTTTTATTTTGTATGGAACCAGATCGTTTTACGAAATCACCCTAGTTGGCAATGGTTTTCTTTGGTGCACTTGCTGCATCGCTTTTCTTGGTCTCACCGACCTTGACGCCGTGCAGGAAATCGAGTGCGAATTTAAGCTGCGTGTCTTTTGCCCGATCTTTGGGGACATAAGACTGTGAGCCGCTTTCTTCCTTATCAATACCACTATTTTTCAGATGGCCACGCAAACTTGCTTCGCCGCGAGGCTTGATATTTCTTTTCGCCAGCTCTTCGGGCAAAGGCTGAACGACTTTGTAGTCAGGCTTGATGCCCTTGGCCTGGATCGAGCGATTTGACGGCGTGTAATAACGAGCCGTGGTCAAGCGGATCGCGCCGTTTGCACCAAGGGGTACAATGGTTTGTACCGATCCTTTGCCAAATGATCGGGTGCCAACAATCGTGGCACGTTTATGATCTTGCAATGCGCCCGCAACAATCTCTGAAGCCGATGCGGATCCACCATTGATCAAGACGACTATTTTTCCGCCATGAGTGAGATCGCCAGAATGTGCATTTGCGCGCTGGGTTTCCTCAATATTGCGGCCACGGGTCAAGACGATGGCGCCTTTTTCAAGGAAGACATCCGAGACATCAATAGCCTGATCGAGAAGACCGCCTGGATTATTACGCAGATCGACAATATAGCCTTTGACCTTGGGGCCGATCTCTTTGTTGATCTTGCGAATAGCCGCTTTCAGCATATCGGTTGTCTGCTCGTTAAAAGTGGTGATACGGACATAGCCGATATCTCCCTCGACACGAGATTTGACAGGATTGATGCGAATTTTGTCGCGCACGACTTTAACGTCAAATGCGTCATCTTTGCCTTTTCGCACGATGGTCAGGGTCAAGGGTGTGTTGATAGGTCCGCGCATTTTGTCAACGGCTTCACCAAGCGACAGGCCGGTAATGCCTTCGCCATCCAGATGAGTAATGAGGTCGCCAGACAAAATACCGGCGCGTGAAGCAGGCGTATCATCAATCGGTGATACTACCTTAACGATGCCATTTTCCATGGTTACTTCGATACCAAGACCTCCAAACTCACCACGGGTCTGTACCTGCATATCTTCAGAATGCTTTGCATTAAGGAAAGAAGAGTGAGGATCAAGGGAACTCAGCATGCCATTGATGGCTGTTTCGATGAGCTTCTTATCGTCAGGCTTTTCCACATAGTCGGAGCGCACACGCTCAAGTACCTGCCCAAACAGATCAAGCTGTCGATAAATTTCCGTATTTGCAGCAGTTGCCGAATGGCTGCGCATCATGTTCAGCACCGCTGTCCCGGCAGCCAGCATAGCCATCGCCATGAACGCCCAAAATGCAAACTCGGTTTTTCGCATAATTTTTATACCTTTTCTTTGCCGATTTTCCCGGTGGCTTTACTCCACCAGGGGGCCGGGTTGATCGGCCGGCCCTTTTTACGAAATTCAATATAGAGCGATGGCAGGGGTTTACCAGCCATTTTATTTGCGCCAATCCCTGCAATCTTTGCAAGAACCTTCTTTGCAAAACTGCCACTTGCGGCTAATTTATTGTTTCTGCCACCAGCTTTAGTCGCGCCCATAATGGCGACTGGTTCGCCAGCCAGCACGAATTGTCCAAGTGCCACATCGATTCGTTCCATACCCGCCAGAAGTATATGATAGCCTCCACCGGCATTAATGATCAAGAGGTTCCCATATCTGCGGAACTTCCCGGCATAAACAATCCAGCCATCTGACGGCGCGGTTACCTGCGCATTTCGTCTAGTTTCAATCACCATACCTTTGGAAATTGATCCAATTTTGTTATTGTCACCAAAAGCTCGAATTTTTTTCCCAGACACCGGCAAGGGTAAAACCCCGCGGGTTTTGGCAAACGCCACGGCCGGCTCAATGCGCCCTGGATTTAAAAAAGCCAGCTTTTTGTTACGCTTAGCGACCTTGCCAGCTGCCAGATTTTTCTCATATTGGCCAAGTCGGCTGTTTTTGGCAATTTCTTTATTCAGTTTGGTGATCAGCTCAGACAGCGAACTGACGCTCTTTGTGTGCAGCTTTGCCACATTACGCAAATTCGACAGCTGACTTTTGCGGGCAGCAAGACGCGCTCTTTTTTGCGACATCAATCGTTTGATACTGACCCGGTTAGAAGCCAACATGGAGCTTTGCTTTTTCAGGCGATTGCGCTCGGAACGAATATTGGCGGATACGCGCACCAGCGCCGTGAGTTTTGTCGCCAGCTCATCGGCCTGACTTTTCAGCTGTGGATAGAGCGAGCGCAACAACATGGCACTACGCACCATTTTCAGGGCATCTGCTCTTTGTGTAAAAATAACAGGAGGCGGTTGGCGCCCAATTCTTTGCATGGAAGCCAGCAGCGTCGCGATCTTGCCATGGCGCTGCGCCAGCGTCGTACGGATCTTGGTTTCGTCAACTGACAGCTCCCCAAGCCGCAATTCAATGCGCGACAGCATGCCCTCCCCGTCCTGAATACGCCGAGCGGTACCAATCAACAGCTTGTTGAGGCGCGAGCGCTCTTCGTCCAGAATGGAAACATTGTGCTCAACGCCTTTTTGACGCGCTCGTGTTCGTTTGAGTTGCTGCTTATAGCGCTGTAGCCGCTTGCGGGCTTTTTCCGCCTTGTTTTCGAGTTCGGTAGCCGCGATTGCAGGGTCAGATGTGAGCACGGGACCAGCCAGCAAAAAAGCACCAACCACAAGCGCCAATGCGCTTGTCGCTAGACCCGAGCTGATTTGTCCGTTCGTCACAAGCTGTTCTCACTGTCTGTCATCAAACTGATTTTCGCGACATCACATATCTCACTATACACTCAACTGTATGAACAACTTAATGGGGTCGAAAAAATGGCCCCTTGATGGCAATACCAATCTCCATGAGCAATTCATCATTCAAATTTTCCCTAGTCACGATGATAGGGATGATTGCCAAGAATGGTCAAAGCCCGGTAGACCTGTTCGGCAAGAACAGCTCTGGCGAGGCCATGAGGCATGGTCATATCGGAGAGTGAAAGCTTGGTCTGTGCCTTTTGCAACAAGGCCTCGCCGTGACCATCTGGACCACCAAGCGCAAACACCAGTTCAGGTGCTCCTCTGTCACGAATATCGGCAAGCAATTTGGAAAAGTTTTGTGAATCCAGTGATTTTCCGCGCTCATCCAGCGCAATCAGCACGGCTTTATCAGAGACTTTTTTTAAAAGCTCGTCTGATTCAAACTTTTTTCGTGCCTTAAGGGCATTGCCGCGCCCTTCATTGATAACGCTTAACACACATTTGCCGATGCCCAACTGGCGGCCCATCAAACCAATGCGCGTGATATAGCGATCGCATAATTCTTGTTCAGGGCCTTTGAGGCGGCCCACCGCAAGAAAATTGATATCCATGAAAAACACTCGAAATCCAGCTGATCGCGGTGCAGCGATCGCGCATCCTAAACCTGCTCAACGTACGGGCTAAACCTGTCCAACGTCCGGGCGCTCTGCCGACCACATTTTTTCAAGATTATAGAAGTCGCGTATCTCAGGTTGGAAAATATGCACAATGACATCTCCCACATCAAGCAATACCCACTCGCCAGTGCTCTGTCCTTCGACTTTCACGTTGCGATTGTCCTGCTCCTTGAGGACTTTGATCAGCTTGTCGGCCAAGGCCCCAACATGTCGCCGTGAGCGGCCAGATGCAATAATCATGGCGTCTGCAATAGCCGTTTTACCTTCAAGGTCAATCGTGACGATCTCTTCACCCTTGCTGTCGTCAAGGCATGTCGTGATAAATTCGACGAGGGCGGCTGATTTTCCGCCCAAGGGTGCAAGTGTGGTGCGAGGGGCGCTATTCATAACATCCCCTTTGTTCACGACACCATCTGTCATGGTCTGCATTACTCTCTAATTGTCCTTTGAATTCCAGTTTTAGCTGATCAGCACGCCATAAAGTCACAACAAAATGCGTTCTGCTCGAACATATTAAGCTATCTTGTCGCAAAAGCTGTTGCGCTTTTTGTGTTGATGATTTCATCAAACGCCTGATCGTTGCATTGATATTGCCGATGAACCCCCACCGGCTGCGACCATTATAGACCTTTTTGTAAATTCTGCGCAACCGCTTCAGCGCGCTTAAAGTGAACAGCGCGCAAAAGCCGCGATACGCGCCGATGCCGGCGCTTTTTTCTACCCTTATATGGGGCTTTTGAGGCAATTCTCTAACCGAGGCCACGCTCTTTCAGGCGGCGAATATGAAAGCGCTGGAAGCTAAGGCCAGTCTCATAGCCTTTGATCTTGACCCAGGTAAAAGTATCAAACGTGGTGAGAGGCCCAAAGGCTCCAGGGAAAAAAGCTGGAAAAACAGCCAATTCACGGCCTGATTTCTTGCTATCCTTTGCAACAGTTTCCGGCATAAAAAACGCGGTTGGTGTATTAACAACACCCCAGCGGCCCGCCAGCTTTTTCTCGGTGACCGTTGTGCCGTCAAAGTCTACGACTTCCCGGTCGCCCCAAAGATTGATCTGCAACAGCACAAAATTCTCGCGCACATATTCATTGATATATTTTTTGGACAAGATTTCTGTATGGAATTTCTTGCAATAGATGCAGCCCTTTTGCTCAAAAACGACCAGCAGGCGCTTGCCTGTTTTGGTTGCCTCGGCAAGATCTTCTCTCAGATCAAGAAATGACTCGCCAACCCATTTTTGGGTATAAAGCCCATTGGCATCTCTGATCGCCTTGACCGCAGGTAGCTCAACGGGGTCCGATATGTTCGGCAACGACTTGTCTTTCAAGAAAGCCTCAAGTTTTTGCTGATCGTCTGCGTGCGCTGGGGCAAGCGGCACCATAATCGTCAGAGCACAAAAACCCGCCAGCACGAGTGATGATATTAGTTTGATCATGACTTCCTCTTTCAATCTAAGTTTATTCCTGCATGCAGGATATGTTAGTCGGTCTGTTATAAAAAGTCACGCACCTGACTTCTTAGAATAAAAGACTATAAAAAAAGCGCGCAGACACCAACATCAAGAAAGCTGCAAAGCTCTTTTGCAGCATTTGTTTTGAAAGTCTATGCGCAAGGCGCACGCCATAAGGCGCCGCAAAGATACTGGCCGGTATCACCATCAACACTCCTAGAAAATTAACATAGCCAAAGGAATAAGCAGGAAGGCTTTCAATGCCGCGCCCCGCCAGTACAAAGCCAATCACACCAGGCAGGGCAATCAACACCCCCATCCCCGACGAGGTGGCAACGGCGGTATGAATAGAGCGACCAAACAAGGTCATCAAAACATTATTGAAAACGCCGCCGCCTATGCCCATCAATACCGAGAAAAAGCCCATTGCCGCTCCCAGCCCTTGAAAAAGCGGCGTTGGCGGGAAATCATCCCAAATTTGAAAATCACTCCGCCCAAACGTCATTTTCAACGCCATCAATAATGCAAGTACCGCAAAGAGCGCCCGCAACTGGGCACCAGAGATCACGGTCGCAACCAGAGAGCCCGCACCCACACCGATAAACACCCAAAGCGCCATTTTGCGCAGATAAGCCACATCAACCGCCTCGTGTTTGAGGTGACTTTGAAAGGAACGAATGGATGTTGGCACAATTATGCCGAGCGAGGTGCCCACGGCCAATTGCATGCGCACCAAAGGATCCACGTCAAGAAAGATGAAAAACTGATAGAGAACCGGCACCAGCACCGCGCCGCCACCAACCCCAAACAGGCCGCCAATGCCCCCGGCTATCAACCCTGCAAGCAGCAAGGTCAGCGCGAACGGGGCCAAAACAAGCAATTGCGAGATCAACTCACCCGACATGCCGCCTCCTCCCGAATACCTTCCACAAGCGCCATCGCATCAAGCACAACATTGACCCCTGCCCCCGGCAGGCAAGCCTCGACACTCAAGTGGCGACGCCAATGGCGAGCGCCTGGTTCATTTTGATAAAGCCCCAGCATGTGACGCGTGATAGAAGGCAGACGTACCCCATTGGCCAGTTCGCACTCAATATAGGGCAGCATGGCTTCAACCATTTGTGCGCGCGTCAAGCCTGCATCTTTTTCCCCATAAATCTGGTGATCCACCGATGCCAATATAAATGGATTGTGATAGGCGGCACGCCCCAGCATCATCCCATCCACCAATTTTCCATGCTGCGCACATTGATCAAGCGTCTCGATACCGCCATTGATGGATATTTGCAGATCAGGGCGTCTTTGCTTCAGCCGATAGACCCGATCATAATCAAGCGGCGGCACCTCGCGATTGTCTTTTGGGCTTAAACCGCTCAGCCAGGCTTTGCGCGCATGCACAATGAAATGCTCACAGCCAGCTTGCGCTACCAGATCAATAAAGTGATTGAAATCTTTTTCCGCATCCTGCTCATCAACGCCGATACGGCATTTTACGCTCACGGGTATGGAAACCGCCGTGCGCATCGCGTCCACCAAACGAGCCGTCAAATCAGGCTCGAGCATCAAGGCTGCCCCAAAATTTCCTGATTGCACCCGCGAAGAAGGGCACCCCACATTGAGGTTTATTTCATCATAGCCAAAATCGGCTCCAATTTTTGCCGCTTGCGCCAACTCATCGGCTACGCTGCCGCCCAGCTGCAACACCAGCGGCGATTGCCCGCTCGCAAACCCCAGCAATTGCTCTCGCTTGCCGTGCACCACAGCTCGCGCATGCAGCATTTCGGTATATAAAACAGCCCGCCTCGTCGCCAGCCGCATAAAGCTGCGGCAATGCCGGTCCGTCCAATCCATCATCGGCGCAACAGAAAACCGATGCGTACTGATTTTTCTCATTTTGATAATCGCATAAACTAGAAATTAACGACCTCGCCGTACCTTCTTAAACATATTCATTGAATTGTCGTCAAACGGGATGAGATAGAACCAAGTGGCTAAAGCAAGATACCATAAAGCTCAACGCGTGTTTGTAAAACCCGTTGGTACCTGGGGATTTATTGAAAACATCATTCCCAAATGGGCGCAAGGAATTGAAGAACCAATTAAAATTCACTACGATGTTGGCATGGGCCGCGATTTTAGCCAGGAAGAACTGGACGTCGATGAAACTGATCTTGAAGCAACAGGCACCCCGGCCGGCATCAAATCAGAAGAAAACAAGACCTGGCACATTGTGCGGGCGCAAAATAAATGGAAAAGCTCTCGCGATTGTGGACATCATCCCTATCCCGGCACGCATCCTGTTGTAGTGACCACCGACCGCGATTGGGGCGGCTGGCGTGTCCCGGGGGCCGAATATGATCGCGACCCGGACTTGATTGAACGCCAAGCCCGTTTGCTGACCAAAGCTCCCATGATCGCCGCCTTGCTCTATCAATTTATTGAAGACATTAACGGTCAGGAAGAAAATCTGCCAGAATCCACCGTGCAGATTGCCCGCCTTGCGCAAAAGGTTCTGGCCCAGGTCGAATAAAACGGTCCCCGACCGATATTTGAGACATTCATTCCTCATTTCAGGCGAAAACTGTTTGCAAGCGAACACGTTTTGCGTAAAGAGCACTATATCTAGCGATATAGTGCTCTTATTTTTTTGAGGAATGGCAAATGACAATCGATAAAGCTGGCGCAGATCAAAAACCAGAGACAATCTACCTCAAAGACTATCAGGTCCCCGCCTTTTTAATCGACAATGTCGATCTCGATATCAAACTGCACCCCACCAAAACAAAAATTGATGCCCGCTTGACCATGCGGCGCAATCCGGGCCACCCCGACCAATCTGCTCCGCTGGTGCTGAACGGCGAAAATATTGAGCTGGAAGAAATTGCCATCGATGCCCGGTCTCTTGAAAAAGACGCCTACAGAATCGAAAATAACGTCCTGACGATTGACGCCGATCCCGCCGAGAATCTCATTCCCTCATCTGCAAGCTTCACCCTCACGACCTCCAGCATTTGCAACCCGCAAGAAAACAAGGCGCTCTCTGGCCTTTATCGCTCCAGCGATATTTACTGCACACAATGTGAAGCCGAGGGCTTCCGGCGCATCACCTGGTTTATTGATCGCCCAGACGTCCTCTCGCGCTACAGCGTGCGCCTTGAAGCTGATAAAAAACAGGCCCCTGTGCTGCTTGCCAATGGTAATTTGGTGGGACACGGGGAAAGCGATGACAAACAAAGACATTTCGCCCAATGGGAAGATCCGTTCCCCAAACCCTCTTATCTGTTTGCAATGGTTGGAGGGCAACTGGGCGTTGTCAAAGACAGTTTTACAACCATGTCAGGACGCAAAGTCGATTTGCATATCTATGTGGAGCCTGGCAAAGAGGACCGTTGTGAATGGGCCATGGATTGTCTCAAACGCTCCATGAAATGGGACGAAACGCGCTTTGGCCGCGAATATGATCTCGATCTATTCATGATTGTTGCCGTTTCTGATTTCAATATGGGGGCAATGGAGAACAAAGGTCTCAACATCTTCAATGACAAGCTGATCCTGGCCCGCCCTGATACTGCGACCGACAATGATTACGCCGCCATTGAGGGCGTCATCGCCCATGAATATTTCCACAACTGGACCGGCAACAGGATTACCTGTCGCGACTGGTTTCAGCTTTGTCTCAAAGAAGGTTTAACCGTTTTTCGAGATCAGGAATTTTCATCTGATGAACGTGACCGCCCCAGCCAACGCATCATGGATGTGCGCGGATTGCGTAGTTTTCAGTTTCCCGAAGACGCTGGGCCGCTTGCTCACCCCGTGCGCCCGGATCATTTCATCGAGATCAATAATTTTTACACCTCCACCGTCTATAGCAAGGGCGCCGAGGTCATCCGCATGATCCATACCATGCTGGGGGAACAAGGCTTTCGCAAAGGCATGGATCTGTATTTTGACCGCCATGATGGCGAGGCCGCAACCGTGGAACAGTTCATCAAATGCTTCGAAGAGGCCTGCGATGTTGATCTGAAGCAATTCATGCTGTGGTATTCACAAGCGGGAACACCCGAGCTTGTCTGCTCCCTTGAGCATGATGAAAACTCCCAAACCGCAACCCTTAACGTCACGCAGATGCTGTCCCCAAGCCCTGGACAAAAGAACAAGAAAGCCCAGCATATTCCCCTCAAAATCGGCTTGCTTGGCGACAATGGTGCCGACCTGCCCCTGATCCTTGAGGATGGCGGCGAACTTAAAGATGGGCTGCTGCACATCAAGGAGTTTGAGCAAAGCGCCACCTTTACCAATATCGCAACACGCCCGACCCTGTCCCTGCTGCGTAATTTTTCTGCGCCCGTGACGCTTAAAACGGACTATAATAACGATGATCTGTTATTCCTTTTGCGCCATGACAGTGACCGTTTCAATCGCTGGCAAGTCGCCCAGACCTATATGCTGCGAACGCTACGCGCCAATGTCAATGCCGTCCAAAATAACCAGCAGGCAAATGAAGGCCAGCAACTTGGGGAGGCGCTTGCAATCGCCCTCTCGCAAGAGCAGCTAGACCCCTTGTTTACTCCCGAGCTACTGGCGTTTCCCGGCACCAATGACGTGGCCCGCGAACTTGGAGAAAATGTCGACCATTCCATGATATATGAGGTGCGCAAACAACTGCTATCCAATATTGGCGAGCAATTGCGCGATCCACTGACGCAGATC
>JAJRPI010000044.1 GCA_024280895.1 Alphaproteobacteria bacterium
ATCCACGGTTTTCATATCCCCGCCTTCGCTCTGACCGCTTCCGAATCAAAACAAAGACGTTATCAGGTGGCGCAGTTTTACTCCGCCGCAACGAGAGAATCCCGCCGCTTCCGTGGTGCAGTATTGCTCCGGCTTTTACAGACATATCACAATTGTGCAATAATGGACTATATTGCATAAAAACAGGTTTTGTGATTGACCGGACATGACCTGTCAATGACGGCACGAGCAAATATTTCGGCTTTACTCTCGTTAGCACGCTTGCAACCGTCCTTCACCGTATGGCAGTAAAGTGCCAGTATCAGACATTCGAGATGACCGATAAACGTCCAGTTTCAGTAGCAGGCTGCGCAACAGACGGCCCGCTAAATCCCGGTGTATGGCGGTCGAGCCCACTCCCCGCACCAGGCTATAGCTCACCATATTATCGGTTGCCTTTGGCGCGATTATGGGTGACGCAGAGCATTTGGCAGTTCTTAGCTGAGCTTCCGCCGCCCTTGCTCCATGCGGAAACATGGTCCGCTTCCATTTCGGTGGACTTCCATATTCTGCTCTTATTGGCAGCATGGCCGACTGCACAGATCCGACAATTTGATATGCTACTGGCTTCGGCAGCTATGGTCTGCTTGGCGTAGACGGAGTTCTTGGTTGCTTCGTCGAACACCCGTACATCCAGGAGCTTCGAATCTTGAAGGTCACCGAGGACGTACTCGAAGATGCCTCGACGGTTCTTGACATACGGGTCCCCATAAAGCCGTTGGACCTCGGCAGAGACTTTGGCTGGATCATATGACTTGGAGTGGTATTGCTCGTAGAGACGCCCCCATTCCAGCCCCTGCATTTCCTTCTTAACATCCCTAAACACGCTAGACACCCAATCGATAACACTGATGAAGTAGCTTTTTAGCTCGGTAATGTTGCCTTCGGTGCGATGGCCGCTCATGTAGCTGCCAATATCGCCCTTGCTCACCCAGTCCAGTGCCCGCTCCAGGAAGTCCTGCCGGTTTGCGCTGCCCTTGATGTACGCGCTCCATTTCTGGATGTTAGCGTTCTGGCTATTGCTGAACTCGGCCTTTGCTAGCGTCACGAACGGCCCTGAGTAGATGGCGTTCAAGAGCTCTTGGGGTTTAAGAGGCACACCGGCGATATTAATAGTCTCAAACCATTGCTTGATCTCAGTCTCCGTGCCCTCGCACTCGTAGATCAGCAATTTCGAGTCCCGAATTTTCGCTTGTTGGTCGGCGGGCAGGCTGTCGAAGTTCTTCGGATTGCCGTTTTCCATGATCGCGAACTTGTTCGTGACGAACCGTCCGATACTGGTGATGCGCTGCTGACCGTCCAGCACCTCGAACTTGTCCTCGTCGACTTTGTTGAAGTAGATGAGGCCGAGTGGGTACCCCTTGAGCAACGATTCGACGACCGCTGCCTCCTTCTTGCCACCGCCATCCGCATAGATGTAGTTGCGTTGGTACTCTGGCTGAATTGTGAGCTTCCCGCCCAGGCCGAAAAGACCTTTGCCCTCCAGCTGGTTGTACACAAACCCGTTGCAGATGTCGGCGACGGTAATGTCGGTTCGTAGCGTGGTTTTCACTTCTTGGTACTCTTTGCTGTCTGGGTGCGGTGGTGGCGGATGAAGATTCGCTTGTATCGCTGAATGTAATACTCGCCATCCACGACGTAGTAGGTCTTATCGATCGGTGGACGATCCACTTTGATCACTGCTCCGTCGTTGAGCTTGGTCACGTTTCTTTGCTTTCCCGACTTGTCGACTTGAACTTGTATCTCGTACGTCCTTGCCTGCAGGTCATAGCTTTTTTCGTATCCCAGAATCTCAAACTGGTCGGGGTTGTACTTGTCCAGAAAGGTGACCGGTACACCCATGACACCGTCGTAATCGCTGGGGATTTCCTTGTAGGTTCCGACCTCGATCGCGTTGTAGTTGTCGTATCGGTCGTAAGCCGTCTTCCCCCTCAGGTTCTTGCTGAACTTCAGGTTGTCCGCCATGGTCATGAGGTTTAGAGGATCATGGCGGCGACCGTGGTCCAAGTTGGCGTACCAGCATGACGTTGACACTCGCGCGACTTTCTTGCCCGTCTCCTCGTCAATGTGGTGGAATTTCTCCCAGTCGTCGGGTACTTCAAAGAACATCCCTACATTGAAGTTTGTGCAACCAAGCCACATCTTGTTGGCTTTAATGAGCGGAAAGATCTCCTTGTAGGTGATCGAATTGGTGTTGCCGATGATCAGGAACTTTTTCCGGTGCTCCACTAGTAGGGCGACGTACTCGCGGAAGAGGGAAAAAGGCGGGTTGGTGACCACGACGTCCGCCTGCTTGAGCAACTCGACGCACTCGGCGCTGCGGAAGTCGCCGCCTTCCGCGAGGCGTGTACGTGTGTGTGGGTTCCGCTCCAAGAAGAGCTTGACGTCTTCGATGCCGGTAGCGCCGTCTCCGTCGAGATCCGTCACCTCCTCAATCTCGACGGAGATTGCCTTGGGCTTCTGGCGTTTGCCATTGCCTTCATCGTACTCACCAAACGTGAGTTGTGCGCCGGCGATGGGAGAGCCATCGTAGCTAGTGGTGATTAGCTTTTTGAGGCCGAGTCTGTTAAAGTTGGCGGCGAAGTACTTGAAGAAGTCGCTCTCGAAGGGATCATCGCAGTTGCAGTAGACGATCTTGTCGCGAAAGGTGTCAGGATCGAATTCGAGGTAGGCCTCGACCTCTTTCTGGATGTCAGCGTACTGGGTGTAGAACTCGTCTTTCTTGGCCGCCTTTGCGGCGCCGAGCATTTGATTCTTCGGCTTGCTTTTCGCCTCCGCCACAGCCTTATATTCCTCCAATAAGATTCGCTGAAATTATTAAATTTACGCACGTATCTATATGCTTATAGATCATTAATAACTCTCCTTGACTATCAGACTTCGATTCTTCAGCCAACAAATTTAACGCCGATAACACTCATTCGAATCTAGATCACTCTGGCGTTGCAGCCGGGAGCCAGATTGAGTACTTCTTTTTTGACGAAAACGATGGAGCTGGCCCCAACCATGAGGCACCGAGAGCTATGGCATGTACCGATCATTGACGGTTCGGCCAACAGCCCGAATTTTACCGCCCCACAGCAACAGCTTCCTTTAGTCATTTTATCAACCCTGCCCCCATTATAATTGACTCCCTGCGAACAATGCAAGAACATGAGTGTAGAGGCAATAGCCAATTTCAGCTCAACCTAGCCATTGTTTTCATGTTGTCAATTGTCGTTGAAATAGAGTTGATACTACCGCTTTGGGTCAGACCAGGTAAGGCTCATATTGAGCATATTATGACTGAATCACGTTCAGAAGCAGACATGTCATGGAGGTGTATACCTTATCAATATTCTTCCCATAACTCATCGTCAACTGGTAGAGGAATGATCTGTGCGGTATCCGACATTGGCTGATCTGCATTCGAATTGACGGGCGTTGGTGACAATCTCCTCCTGCTAGCCTGCAATAATACCTCAAAACTCTTCTCCGGCATTCTAGGCAAGTTTTCAGCTGTGCCGAAGGGGATGGACAGCTTCATGGCCTGGGGGGGGATGTTACGCACGTAGGCAGCGAAATTGGTTTGATTGCGCTCCTTGGTCATGCTGGCGATGAAGTCCGGGCTAGTGCGCATTTCTCGTGACATTTCGCGGTTGTCTTTGTCGGATAATCCGCCTGCTAGCTTGATGCTTGTGTTGGTCATGATGGAGGCGGGAAGACCTCGTGGTAGCTGCCCCAGATATTGATGCGCCATGACGATACCGAGTTTGTATTTTCTTGCCTGGATCAGCAGGCTGTCGATATTATCATCGAAATATTCACTGGCTTCATCGATCCACAAAAAGGTTGGGCGACGCTCATGCTCTGGCATGATGGCGCGTTCCATGGCGGCTTTGAAGGTGAGGGCGATGATATAGCGGCCAAAGATGCTGGAGGCTTCAGACTTCATGAAGTCCTTGGCGGTGTTGACCAGCACGATACCACCCTCATTGAGGACAGGGAACAGATCAAGCTTGTTTTGCGGGCTGGCGAACATGCGCTCGAAACTGGGGTTTTGCAGCACGCCATATAGGCGGCGCAGGATTTGTTCGCGGGTGGCGTTATAGCCGCGCTCGAAAAACTGGGTCTCAAAAAAGCTTCGTGCCGTCCCTGGTAATTCTGCGACATATCCCATGAAGGGGGAAGCGTCGATCAGCAGATCACGTAATGTGTGGATGGTTGCGCCGGGGATGGCCAACATGAGCTGGGCAAGGAAGCGGAATACCATGCTTTGTTTCTGGGTGAGTTCTGCGCCGAGCAGCCCGCCAAAGATATAGTCGTAAATCTCGATGATCCCGGCAAGTACCTGCTCGCGGTCTTTTTGGTTATAATCTTCCAGCCGGTCGGATTGGATGTCGAACAGATTGAGCGATGGGGCGAATTCCACATCTGACGGATCGACAATCAGCAGGCGGCGGGCAAGGCTTTCTTCGACCATGGGATCGAACAGCGCAAGGCGCTTCAAGTTGTTGAGCATGTCGCCCTGGCTATCGAGGATGACCATTGAGGGTATTTGCTCGGGTGGGCGTTGTAGATCGTTGATGATCAGATGTTGCAAGGCCTGTGTCTTGCCATGACCAGTTCCTGCAAGAATGTGCATATGCTCGAAACGCACTTTTTCCGGTACGGGAATAGGTAAAGTGATTTTGAAAAATTCATAAAATGGTGTGCCTTTGAGATAGCTTTCGAGTAGCTGATCTGTGCTTTTACCCTTTTGCTCGGTTGGCATTTTGCATTTGCACGGATCAAAGCTACCACCATGGCAGGGGTCATAGCCGGACGCCAGTGTCAGATTGTGCCAGAGCTGCTCGCGGGTCTCAAGAAAGAGATCACTATCGGTAATGTCCTTGTCGAACAGGGTGGAAACGGTGCGCTCAATAGTCTGGGCTGGATCATTCATCAGCGTCATAAGTGGGGCTTCGAGGTGCAGAATAGAGCTATCCACATCATCGGCGGGGGGATTGGGGATGTCCTTGACAATACCGGCAAACAGAATGGTCAGTTTCTCGCTGGCCTCCTCAAACAATTGATCTGAATTTTCAATAAAATGCAGACGCCGCTTGAGCCATATTTTCAACTCGTGCTCTTGTTTGAGATCGAATTTTTTCTCCCAGCCTTCCTTGGCATCCGATATTTCAAGGAAAAAGAATTCCGCATGGATGAGATCAAAGACAGCGCTGAAAATAGCTTCTTTCAGGGGCATAGGCAGATCGCGCCCATGCCGTTTTTCAACGGCCATGGTGATCTCGAATGAGGCTTCGTTTAAAAACTCATTGCTGTTAAAGCGGGAGCCTTGATAGGCCGCGCGGAGTTTGTCGGCGAATGCGCTCAGGCCAGCTTGCTCATATTGCGCGGTGCCGGGATCAAAGCTGGCCAGCAAATGGTGCTTGCTAGTGAGGAAAGAATTGCGGGCAAGGTTTGAGAAAAAGGCGAGGATTTGCTCAATGACCGGATGCATGCTCATGATTGCTGGTTCGGGTCGGTAACAATTTCGGTGACATTTTCCTGTCCGCTGAACAGCCCGTTGAGATCAAAAAGATTGCCGATCAGATTCTCACAATTCTTTGTCACCTCGTTGAAAACCGCATCAAGATAATAAGGGTTCTTGTTCTTGACCACCACGCCGCGCAATAGGTCCGATAGAGTGATTTCCAACAAGGGTTCGATTCCACCATTGTGCCAACCGGCAGCGGCGTGTGCCAGCCAGTCGGCTTCCAGGCCAGGTTTCATTTTTTGATCTTCGCGCTCTTGCCGATTGGAATAAACCCAGGCATTCATGACCTTGTATTTGTTAATAGCATCCAGTTCCGGTTGGGTCAGAGCGCCACGTAAAAGCAATTGATAGGCGAATTTTTCAGACATAAAACCTTTTTCGACATGCTCCGTCCAGGTGTGCTTAATCTGCATCCTTGCTCTCCTTGTTCGGATCGTAAATCTCAATGTCCTGATTGAGCTTGCCAAAGGCTTTGTCGGTCTCGGCTTTGGCGACTTTATTGTCGATTGCTTGCTGTATGGGGTCGCCGATGAAGGTGTCGATAATCCAGCTTATGATTTTGTAGGGAATGTAGATCCAGAAGAACAGGACATATAAAAAAGGCATCGCACTCACTTTGTATGCTGGGAGCAGGTTGCTCCAGCTTTAATGAAGATATACGGGGGGTGCGAGAATTATGCAGCTATAGCAATTGATTACAAGATGAGTTGGTGGTTTCAGGTCAGACTATTGCTATTAAGGTTATCGAGCGTGGTAAACACAAACAGCCCTGGGGCGCGGCCATCAAGCAGCTCGTCGGCAAGCTCTTGCATATGTCTGGCACGGTCTTTTGATGTGGTGACGAACAGAATGCGCGTGGCGGGGAGACCCCATTTTTCACGGAACCAGCCCTGCCCCCAGGCGGCAAAATAGATCAGAATTTTAGCACGGATATTTGAGATTTTGAACAGTTTTTGTTCACGCCGCTCAAGCGGCATCGTGCCTCTGTCAGCTTCGATAATATAGAGCTGCGTCCTGCCGGTCTTTGTATCAAGTAGGCCAAAGGCAGCGTCTGGGTAGGCCGTGCGGGAAATATTGTGTTCGGGCAAAAAGGCTGACACTTTCCAGGGGTGGGTGTGATTTTGCCGTTTGGTTCCCTCAAGCAGTTTATGGGAGGGCACAAACTCCACGTTTGGATCACCGCGATTGGCCAGTTCAAAACTAATCAGAATATCATTGGTCATCAAATGGTGTTGTAGGTGCTCGCGCTTGACCTGTTTTTGATTGGTGCGCCGTTGGTGGGGGAGTGTTACGCCGCGCATTGACAAAACCTTCGCGGCCTTGCGATTGAGTTGAATAAAATAAACGTCCGGGCTATTGAACAGTTGTGGTGATAGCTGCGCGGGTAGCTTGCCAAGATAGTGATGATGGAAAAGCAGTTTCAATCGCTTGTTGATTGCCTGCCTGGTTGTGGCCAGCAAGTCGGCCAGTTGCTTTGAGGTGAGAGTTTTAAACCGATCAATCAGTTGCAAGATTTCAATGTCACGCGCTGTCAGCCGATGAGGTAGGTTTTCGGGCTGGCGAATGTAGCGATGGCGGCGCATATGGGCAATTGTAGCACGCCTGGTGGGGCTAATATTTGTATTGGCGCAAAAAATACTGGAGCGCAACAGGGTCACGCCGCCAGTATTTCCATTTGAGCCAATTACTCAGCTCAAAGTGTCAGCTATCACCATCTCGATCTGCTCAACCTTTTTGGCTTTGGCAACCAATTCACCATCAAGATATATCGACCATTGGCAGGGATCGGGCTGATAGTTATCAAGCCTGGTTTGCCCCGTCCATTGGTCGGTTGGTGGCAGTACGTTCACTTGCCGGATCGAACCTTGTAAATCCTCAACAGTGCCGTAGTAAAAGCCGTAATTGTCGGGCATGTTGGATAGTCGCAATTTTATTTTTTGCGTCATGTCCAGAGACCTCCTTTGAATGGATTGTTTCAGTAATGAGCGACTAACCAAGTGTACGGATAAAATGTTTTTGCGCGACTAGACAAAGATGCTTCTCTATGGTCTGGCGTTTGGAAATATTTGAGTGGCTTACTTGAAAAAATGCCCTGTCTCCCGCTCCACCTTCTCCCGCGCATAGCCGAACCGCTGCGCTGATTGTTTGATAATATTTTCGCGGTGGCCCCCACCTGGCAGACTGTAAGGCGGCTCGGTCAACAGGCGGTATTCGTACGGATTGCCCTCTCTTAGAATTCGGGCGCGGGCGGTGAAGCGGTCGGCTTCCAGAAATTGCCGATCAATGGTGTTGTCGAATTCTCGCGCCAGGGCGGCGGCGTCCTCTCCACCTACTCGAAAGGCGATTGTGCTGCCGGTATTGCCAAGCACTGATGAGCGCAGGCTTGGTGGTAGTTGATCAAGATATTGGTGGACGATGGTCAACGCCAAACGATATTTGCGGGCTTCGGATAGAATGGTTGCAAAGCTGTCAGTGGCGAAATTCTGAAACTCGTCGGCGTAAAGATAAAAGGGCTGGCGTTCGCTCTCGCTCACATCGGCGCGAGACTGAGCGGCAAGCTGAAAACTTGAAACCAACAGGCTACCAAGTAGATTGGCATGACCTTCACCAAGCAGGCCTTTTGATAGATTGGCGATAAACAATTGACCGTCATCCATCACCCGGCGCAGATCGATGGTATTTTTGCTCTGGCCTAAACAGTTGCGGATGGCGGGGCTGGCTAGAAAGCGGTTGACCTTGTTCAGCACCGGCGCGATGGCCTCGGTTCGATAGCGCTCATTCCAGGTGCTGTACTCATTTTTCCAGAAGGAAATATTGACCTGATCGGTTGCGTGGATCAGCACTTTTTGTCGATAGGAATGATTGGTCAAAAGTTTAGGGATGGCCAATAGGGAAGCGTGGGGCATGTCGAGCAACAGGCGCACGGAATTGAACAGTATGTGTTCTAGCCTCGGTCCCCAACTGTCTGACCACTGGTGCTTGAACGCAGCCAGAATTCCGTCTGCCGCGACGGCTCGCTGCTCAAGCGGTACACCAGACAGGGGATTAAAACCAACAGGGCGGGCGAGGTCGGATGGGTTGAAATAGATGGTGTTGCGTGTGCGGTGCCTGGGGATGGAATTGAGAATTTCAAAGGCCAGATCGCCATGAGGATCAAGTAGCGCCGCGCCGTGGTCAGTAAAAATATCCTGTGCAAGCAGGTTATGGATGAGGGTTGATTTTCCGGTGCCGGTGCGCCCGATGACATGCAGATGGTGCAACCGCGCATGAGCTTCCAGCCATAGCTGTCCCTCGCTGCCCATATAGTCGGTGATTTTGCCCAAACAAATGTCTTGATCTGTCTTTGGGCGAAGTTCGCTTTGTGAATTGTTCTCTTTTCCCATATGTCGCCCGTGGCCGGGAGAGTTTGTGGGATGGGTCTAACTATCCATAACCACTGTGCTAGCGGATGGTTCGCCAGTCAGGGCTCCTGGCCACAGGTGGCGGCTTGGCGCGAATATCGGGTCGACATGACACTTGTTTTTGCTGCCCGTAAAAACGTTTATTGTGTCCGGCTGTATCATTGGAATTGAGGAACAACCGCGCTGGCAAACCGCCGCCTGTGGATGTGATGGGTTTATTGTAGCATGGGTTAGGCAAACGGAAGCAGTGCTCACCACCAACAAAAAACACGCAACAGGAGCCGTTGCAACCAATATGGAGCTGGAAAATAGGTCTCGTATGGCGTAATTTCGTCTACAGGTGGTCGTCCGTCTTTATCAAAGTTCAATCCCGGACAACCACTGTCAACATAAAGCTGTCCATCCACATTGTAGAATGGATATTCACGACATCCTTGAGGACGGTTGGCATGTATGGAGCAGAGCCCATTCGACAATGCAGTACAACCAGAAGCACAACCTACGATGGCCATCCCCTCTGATGTATCACTAACCAAATGCGGGGGGATGTATTTTAACTCGCCAGGAAGCAGAACGGGGGCAATTCCTGGTATTGAGCAGCATTTCGAACAAGCATCTTGTAAACATACGAGCCGAACTGGCCTATCAGCAGGTCTCAACCGAAGAAGACCGAGGCGACGGGCAGCCAGTACTGTACCGGCAATACTCAATGACTTTTACTCCCACTTTTAAGAATATACCCCAATCCACAGATCGTCGCGGAAACGAGTAAGCTGGCTACTGGTGCAAGAAAAACCAGATTACCATCACCAGCCCATTTGCCATACCCAGCAGTTGCCCAACCAGCGACAAAACCGGCCAGTGCAGCAAAACCAGCAGCACCTCCAATGGCTTTTGTCGTCGAGGAGCTGGCAAATAGAGAAAGAAATACGATTGGAACAAGGGCCAATTGAGCACCGTAAACTGCGAAAACAAGATCGGCAATCGTGAAGCCCGCCGCCTGAAGCCCTATGACGACAATGATTGCCCCTGCTGCTACAGAAAAAAGCACAATGCGCGACAACCTAAGTTCGCTTTTTGAGCTTGCCAGTTTATCCTTATCACTATCTCCGCGCAGTAAATCCGAATGTAAAGTATGGCCAGCAGCTATCAATTGGGTCGAAGCTGTGGAGAGACTGGCTGCATAGAGACCAAATACAACAGCAAGAAAGGCGATAATAGAAAGGATACCAGTAGAATTCCCTAGACTTGCCAGGAACACCGCTAATGGGTTCGTGCCTGCCTCTGCATTGGTGATGATAGCTATCAAGCAGGCTAAAAGTGCGAGTGTGGTCCAGCTAAAACCGGCACCCAACGCGCTTCTTGTCAACCCTTTGGTTACAATTGAGCGATCACGAGCACCACTAATTCTTTGCCAAACCCCCATGTCACCGACAAAGGTCGGAATATTGAGCAAAGCGATTCCAATAAGAAACGCCCCCAGACCTTCACGCCATGAAAAATCTATCATGGATTTTGGGATCTGTGCGGCAAAGGTCTCAATCCCGGGGTCAGTCATGATTTGTGAAAGGGTTACCACGGTAAGAACACCAAGGGTTATCCAAATGGCAAACATTTGAATGCGATCAGTTTCAATAACGGTACGAAAACCTCCGATAACCGTGTAGGATACACCAATTGCTGCCAGAACGAGCACAATAGGCATGATCGGTAGCGCTGGCGCTAGAGCGGCGAGGAATTTTGAACCGACTGTTAATTCCACAGCGAGGGCACCAAGGAAGCCAAGCGTGGTGCATATGGAGGCGGCGCGAACGAGTAGTTTTGAACCGAACGCATCGCCAAGGAATTCATGCAAGGATGGACGATGGTCACCATATTCTTGTAGTCGATCCCAGATTTTCGGAGCCACCCAGCGAACGACAAGCAGCCCCATAACAGTGGTCACAACGGTCCATAAAAGCCAGAGGCCGAACCACGAGGCAAGTTCTGTATAGGCCAGAATGACCGTTGCTAGACTGACTGTTGTAGCAACAGTTGAGGCGCTGAATTCTCCACTGGATCGAACCGCTGCATTACCTTTAGTATCAATCGGCAAATGGTCTGAAAGGGTTCCTGCTTGTTTATAGTTGCGCCAAGCAAGCCCTAGATAAAGTGTTGCCGACGCAAAAAGGGCCGACAGTGTCAATATAGTAATCATGAGTTACCCCGTGCTTTATGATGTTTGATTTTGAGTTCAATATATTTTCTTTTTTCAAGGGCTGGAGAAATACCAGGGAAGTCCCCATCCATGAACATCTGCAACACAGGAAGTTCTTTGCCAATATGGGCTTCCACGAGCCAATCATTTTGTGCCAGCAATTCATACATGACAACTTCATCGATCAGATAATCACAGGATAATTCAACAGCCTCTTTCAAAGGGAGAGCCAAATGACCATTGCGCTCCTGCCGCTTGCAAAACTCCTCAGCCCCTTTTTTGATCACTTGTGAAAACAAGGAATTGTCTTGAAAGAATTGTTTGAACCGGGCGCGAGATCGTTTGGCATGGGTGGTACTCAAAAGCGCTTCTGAGCGAAGCACTGAGCAATTTCCATTACTGATAGAGTGGACGCGCCTTAAAAGCACGGAAGTCTGGGTTTCAGCTTCCTGAGCAGCGTCGATCAGGGTTAGACCTTCTTGAATGACCAATGTTTTTGCAAACAGGCTGTCACCTATCAACAATCCATTTTTTGGTGTGTATTGACGCAGCCATTGTATACCTGACGCTATGAGATAGGGATCTGGTATTTCATGAGTCAGACTGATCGAAAAGAATGATTTATTGACCCCTTCGAACGAGCTTAAGAGTTTGGAGCTTTTTGGAGAAAGGGTTATAGATTTTTTAAAAGGTAAGTGCTTCATGACCTGCCTGCCAATCCAAGTTTTTCGATCCATATAGTAACGTCTTCGGCATCCAATGTGATGCTAAAGAAATGCGGTCTTGGGTTCTCATAGTCAAAATCATCAAGGATCGCGACGAAACTGGACGTTCCATCGGAATTTTCAAGTTCATATATCCAGACATTATTAAATGGTCGCGCATACCCCTGATCAATCAGAAAATTTCGCTCTTCATCATCAGCATCACCAAGCAACTTTCGTGTACGAAAATCAAAGTCGAGAAGCTTGATTAATGTACCACCATCCTGATCAGCCGGTAATGACATTATGGAGATCCGATTTACCGCATCCTCAATGACCTTTGGAATTTTAGCGACCGTTCCGGGATTTTTGCGAAAGAAAAGCAGGATGCTATTTTTTATTACAGAATTCCATGATTCTATTTTTTCCTGATATTTCGACGATGTAATCAGAGTGAAATTGGGACGATGCTTATTCAGCAAAAAATTCCAATCAAAAGCCGAGGAAAAAGATTCGTTTATATTGCCGGGACGAGAAATATAGCCCCATTGGTTTTTCATGCGATGAGCATTCAATCTCTCCCAGTTTTGGAGACTGTCATAATTCACGTGCGGCGAAAACAATGCCAGCTTCTCAACCGTATCGCGGACAATATCAGCGACAATTGGCGATAGTTTTGATTCTAATGAAGCAGAAGGTGGTGACACACCAGGTATCTGAACCTGACTACTGGTTTGGCGCAATGCCTTATCGAGGACATCAACCTGAGTATCAGCTTCCGTGAACAATTCTCTATTTGCCTCTGAAATGGTTTTTTCGTCTTGAGCCTTGCTGAGCCACAAAATAAGCCAGTCCAGAATGGCCCCGTAATGGGGTAATACTGGACGCAATTTCTGCACTTTCAACTCCAACTCTTTGAGATCTGTCAACCTTGGCCTGGTTTTAGGCACAAGAGCATCGAGGTGCCTTACAAGTGTGACGAGCTCGGCAGCGCGAGTGAATGAAATTTTGGCGAAAATTGACAAGGCCAGGGCTTTATCAGTTGGCAACGGGCTGGCCCCACTTTCGACGGCGCGGATAAAGGCTGCTCCATTAGTGCCTGTGAGCTCGAATGCTTGCGCGGCCTCGCTTGTTGATCCTGTAGGAGTGCGGACCTGCCTTTGCTTGGCCAACCAACGGCCAATCAGCACATGGAAAGGGTTTTTTGGCGAGAGAAGCCCGACCACTTCCTTATAGGGGGCTGCGTCAGTGACGTTGCTTACTTTCTTGGTTTTCGCTTTTGCTACCATTTTAACCTTCGGCAATATTCATATAGGGAATCACAATTTATTTGTTGGTGTGACTGTATGTTGGGATTTGATAGTAGATATGTATGTCAATAGTGCGACATACGCAAGTCTATGTGGATAAAAGTTAACAAAACCCTTGACCGACAGCCAGCGGTCTGTATGATGAATTATAGTGCGTTATGTGAATGTATATTCGTACATATATAGCGAATATAGAATGTTTATTCGATCATTTTCGCACGTCATAGTCTTTATGCCTAGGCATAAAGATGCCCCAGACCCGTTGAAAGCTTGGAGGCTCAACGAAACTGAGGGCTTTAGTAGTCACGGCAATCTATATGGAGGTATTGCCAATGAAAACCGCAGTTAAATGTACCACGTTTGTTCTAAAAAGACAAGCATTTCCCTTGAAATCTATTTTGTCGAGCGTGGCCGCAATGGCCCTGCTTGCTACGACTTCACTGGCCCTTGCCGCCCCACCTGAACGGCAATGCTTCGCCGCTGTGGTCAGTGCACCTCCCTACAATAAAATCACGGGTAAAAAATTCGACGCGGTCAGATTCATTGCTAGCCACGAAGCCCCTGATTTGCGTTTTTTCCTTGGGGGAATTAAACAAGGAAAGACAGCCTACAACTCGTACCGCGCGACGTTCAACTTCACGCTTTATGGTGAGAAAACCACTGTAAAAGCGCGGGTCGAGGACTGGGATATTCCCCCCAAGTCACCAGATTCACTGGGGGAATCTCAGTGCGAAGTAACGAGTAAAAGCCCTTGCAATTTGAAAATTGGCTCGGTCACGATGTCAACCGTCGAGTTTCAGAAGATCAGCTGTGGCCAACAGCTTCGCTAGGCCAACATCACATAACTAAGAATCGAACAACTCTGGCCCCTTTCTATCAAGGGGCCAGCGGGAACCATTGTCTCAAAATGAGGAGTATTTATTATGAGTATGTTCGATCCTGATGAATTTGAAGTTGTTGCAATGATCCTCAAGTGGTCATATCGGGCTTTCAAATTGGTTGGTATTAGTAGTTTAAGCTCAGCTTTTTCCGCTGTATTTATGATGCTGCTTGGATTTTTTGGCTATCATGCTACGATAGGTGACCCACCACAAACCCAACAAACAGCGGCTCTGTATTCGCCTTTTGCGATTCCGAAAACGCATAAGCTCTGCTCGTGCGATGATGATGATACCATCCTGATGCGTAATGCAAAAGCGTATTATAACGGACGCCACAACGTGCCAATCAACAAGCAAAAAGCGATCTGCCTACTGACATGTGTGGCCAATGACAGCAGTAGTAAATGGATGGGGCGTGCCAATAATCGAATTGCGTTCGCATTTTGGACGGGTCAGGGCGTTGCGCAAGTAAGGAAAGCCAGTTTCTTGTACTGGCAGAAGGGGGCGGAAGCTGGCGATGAATATGCGCTTACAGCCTACGCTCGATATTGCACAGATCGCTGGGTTGATATGTGTGATGCCGAACTGGCTGAGCAATATCTCGATCAGGCCGTCGAGAAAGGTTTTGGCCCGGCCATCCAACTTCAGAAAGAGAGACGAAAGAAACGCTTGGCAGCAATTCCTTGGTGATTTCCTTTGCTGACTGGGAATTATCAGATCACTATCAAGAAAAGTTAGAGCAGGCGTACCCGGTACAACTCAGCCCTATGCCGGGTACGCCTTAAAATCGTGATTGTTGATGCAGAAGTAATTGTAGTTTCGTAAAGGGGATAAGGATGTCGAAAAATAATACTGCAAAATCTATGATGCCTGAAGAGGTAACGCCACCCGCGAGCGAAGTGGTCGCAAAAGAGCCAGGGCAGTCGAACCATAAAACGCCTGAGACACAGGAGAATAGAGAAAGGCATTTCATGGCGAACAATAGCTCACGCTCAATTCAATCGAAAATATTATCTGTAGAACAGCTTTTCAATCTTGGCCGTTTTCATCCGGCCAATGTGCAACGGAATTTCAAGTGGGGAGTTCAGCAAGGGGACCAGCTTTTATCTGATCTTATTACCATGATGGACGAGGGGGTTTCTGATTTACTTGCAGACAATGGAGGCCACATCCCATCTGAAGATGATGGTGTGGCTTCTGGGGTTCCAGGCGGAATGTCTGTGGAGGAAGTGGC
>JAJRPI010000045.1 GCA_024280895.1 Alphaproteobacteria bacterium
CGTCTTGGCACAGCTGATTATTTTCCTGCTTGGCTGGCCGCTGGAATGGTCAGAAATCCTCATCATCTTCGTGCCGATCTTCTTGCCCATGCTCGACCATTTTGGCGTCAACCCCTATTTCTTTGCGATGCTGGTGGCGCTCAATCTGCAGACCTCGTTCCTGACGCCGCCCATGGCCATGTCGGCCTATTACCTCAAAGGGGTGCTAAAGGGGGCCATCGAGCTCATGGATATCTTCCGTGGAATCATGCCCTATCTCATCATTGTCATCTGTAGCATGGTGCTGATGTATCTGTTCCCCGCTATCGCCCTGTGGCTACCCGACTATCTGTTTGGCCCTTACGTCAAGTAAATCTCAATCCAAAGGGGCTTCGATGCTTTCAAAATTGTCCGCGCGTAAAGCGGCAAAAAAAATTCGCAATGGGGATATCACCTCAAGAGAACTGGTCACAGATTGCCTTGAGCGCATCAAACAGACCGATGATAAAATTGGTGCCTGGGCTTTTCTGGATGCCGAACTAGCGCTCACAAAAGCAGATGCTGCCGACGTCTTACATCAAAAAGGGGCGCCATGCGGGCCCCTGCACGGCGTACCGGTCGGGGTCAAAGATATATATGACACCAGCGATATGCCCACCGCTTGGGGCACAGCTTGCCATGGCGACCGCCAACCCAGTGCTGATAGCGCCGTTGTCGACAAGCTGCATGAAGCCGGCGCGATTGTGCTGGGAAAAACCGTGACGACCGAGTTGGCATTCGCCATGAAGGGGCCAACCCGTAATCCCTATAATGACAAGCATACAACGGGCGGCTCTTCGGCGGGGTCTGCTGCCAGCGTCGCCACGGACCACGTGCCCCTGGCAATCGGCAGCCAGACCAATGGCTCGGTCATTCGCCCCGCTTCCTTTTGTGGTGTTTATGGGTTCAAGCCAACACGCGGCATCATTTCGCGGCGCGGATGTTTGCAAACCTCGCAGACCCTCGATCAGGTCGGCGTCATGGGAGGCTCTCTTAAAGATGTCGCCTTGCTGGTCGATGTCCTCGCGGGTCATGACCCTGCTGATCCCGCAACCTATGCCCGCGCCAAACCAAATATGCTGAAGGGGGCCCGTGCGCAAGTCCCCGTTGAGCCGATCATTGCCTGGTTTGATCTACCTTATCAAGACAAACTGTCACCCGCCATGAGCGAGGGAATGGAAGAAATCCTCTCCCTGCTGGGGGATCGGGTTGAACGGGTTAAAGCACCAAACTCGTTCACCGATGTCATACGCGAACATCAAATCATCCACGAATATGAGTTCCTCGAAAATCTGGGTGACGACCTAGCAACCAGCCCCGAACATATTCACGAAACGCTGGCACCCAAAATAAAAAGCGCGCAAGGCATATCGAAACAGACCTATGACGATGCCATCAAAATGGTTGGGGCTGCCGATCAATATTTCGCGGAATTTTTCAACGATTATGATGCGATCATTACCCCCTCGGCGCTTGGCGAAGCCCCCTTGCTTGAGCAAGGCTCTGGCGCCCCGATTTGCTCGACCATCTGGACGCTGGCGGGGCTGCCCTGCGTGTCCCTGCCCCTTTTAACGGGCGAAAACGGTTTGCCTATGGGCGTTCAACTGATAGGATCGAGCGAACAGGATGATCGCTTGCTACGCACCGCAAGCTGGCTGGAAAAACAACTGGCATAATAATAAGAAACTCTGGAGACATCGGCCTTCTATAGGGCCAATATCAAACAAGGAACGGCGCAATGAAAACAAACAAAGTCAAATTGGTGACCGGGTTCGTCGGCTTTGCCACATTAGCCACTTTCATTCTTGGCCTCGCATACAGCATCTCGACGGGGTTTGCCGGTTTCTGGGGTGGCTTGCCGTTCTGGGTCATATCCGTCTTCGTGCTATTGCTGGCAAGTTATGATTTCTGGGATGAGTGCATCCGCAAGAAACACTAATTTTCCCCTTCATCAAGATCAAATAATTGCGAACGAGGCTTTGACATGAACTCATCTGCCAAACCGGTTGTATGGATTACCCGCAAACTCACCGATAACACCATGGCGCGGGCCGCGCAAAAATACGAGGTGATCGATAATCCCGAAGATCGCACCTTTACTGGCGACGAAATCATTGAGCGCTCACGCGACGTCGATGCGATCCTGCCATCGCATAGTGAAGTCATTGATGCTCGTGTCACTGCCGCCCTGTCTGATCGTGTCAAGATCATTGCCAATCACTCTGTTGGCACGGATCATTGCGATCTCAAGGCGCTTGGCGCACGCGGCATTGTCGTCACTAACACACCAGATGTTTTATCGGATGCAACCGCCGAAATCGGCATGCTGTTGATGCTTGGGGCCGCGCGCAGAGCCGTTGAGGGTGATCGCATGGTGCGCACTGGTAACTGGACCTCCTGGAGCCCCTCCTTCATGGTCGGGACGCAAGTTTCCGGCAAACGCATCGGCATTATCGGCATGGGCCGCGGTGGACAATCAATGGCTAAGTTTTGCCGTGGTTTTGATATGGATGTGCATTATTTCAACAGAAGCAAACTGACCCCCGAACGAGAAGCAGGTGCCACCTATCACGATACGCTCGAAAGCCTGCTTGGGGTCTCGCAATATTTATCGCTCAATTGCCCCAATACACCAGAGACCACCGGCATCATCAATGCCCGCACACTCGCACTGCTGCCAAGAGGGGCCATACTGGTCAATACCGCTCGCGGCGCTTTGGTGATCGAAGAGGATCTGATCGAGGCCCTGCAATCAGGGCATATCGCAGCTGCCGGTCTTGATTGTTTTCAAGTGGAGCCAGGCGGCAACCCAAAATTTTCGGAGTTCGACAATGTCTTCATGTTGCCCCATATCGGTAGCGCCACACGAGAAACCAGAGACGCTATGGGGGCGCGAGCGCTAGACAATCTGGATGCGTTTTTTGCTGGCAAGGAGCCGCGTGATCGCGTTGCTTGATTTAACCCAGAATCGAGCGCTACCATTAATAGAATGTAGGGTGTCAATAGCGAAGCGTATTGCACCGTTGCAGACTCAAATCGGTGCAATACGCTTCGCTATTGACACCCTACAGTAGACATCTCTTGTCGCCCAATCCTGCATGAGAATGGGAAGACCAAACCATCAAAAAGATCCGATTTACTAGAGCCCATAATACCAGGGCGCGATGAGTGAAAACGACACCCAGATCAACACGACCAGTGGCCCACCGGCACGAATAAAATCAGCAAAACGGTAATTGCCAGGCCTCATGACAAGCAGATTGGTTTGATAGCCCAGAGGCGATGCGAACGAGCAATTGGCCGCAAAAACAACCGCGTGGATGAACGGCACAACGGGCACATTTAACGATGCTGCCATGCTGATGGCGATGGGGGTAAACAACAGGGCCGTCGCTGAATTCGACAACAGGTTCGTCAAAACTGCGACCAGCAAAAACAGGGCCGACAAGGTAATCGCTGGCCCGAACCCCGCCAGCTGCCCCACCAATCCATGAGCGATAAAAGCCGCGCCGCCGGTTTTTTCAAGCGCTGCAGCCATAGCGATACTGGCGGCAATCAACAAGACAATGCGCCGATCAATGGCGCGGGCCGCCTGCGCGATATTCAAACATCTCGTCAGCATCATCAGCAAGGCCCCGGCAATCGCCGAGATAACAATCGGCACCAACCCAAGGGCTGCCACCAGCACAACGCCGGCAAAAATACCAAGCGCAAGATTGGCTTTGGTAAAGGCATGGATCGTTGATACTGACCCCTCCAACACCATCAAATCGCGGTCCAGTCGCAGCTTTTTGATATTGGCTTTGGTGCCGGCGATTAAAAATACATCTCCGGGGCGCAACCTGATCTTGTTGTGCGCATCACGCTTCATGCGCTTGTGTTTTTGAATGCCGACAATATAACAACCGGTTTGCTCGGTGAACTCCTCGTCAACAATATTGCGTCCCCCAAGCCTTGAGCCGGGCGCGATGGCCGCTTCCGCCAATAACATATGCTCGCCATCGGGGTTAAGGTCGACCAGCTCTTGCACCTGCGCCCGCGTGCCAGCGAACTGCACGATATCATGTTCGCGCAAGGTCATATTATCGAAGGGCGCCAGTTTTATCATGCCGTGGCGTTTGATAAAACGCACTGTGACGTGCTTGAGACTGGCAAAGGCACCTTCAATACTGGTCTCGCCCAAAAGCTTATGTTGATCCAGCACCTCAATACGCGCCAGAAATTTAACACTGCTACGAAATTTCCCCTTTGTGCCGCCCTTTTCAAAATCATGGCTGAGCAAACGAGGCACAACAAGCAAAACATAAAAGCCGCCAATCACCGCCAGCAAAACACCCGGCATGAACAGATCGAAAAACCCCATTTGCATACCCGTGGTTTTCTCCACCAGTCCTGCCACCAGCAGATTGGTGGAAGATCCGACCAGGGTCACCATGCCGCCAAGGATGGAGATAAATGACAAGGGAATGAGCATGCGCCCGGCGCCTGGCCCATAGCGATTGGCAAGGGCTGCAATGATGGGAATAAACATCACAACAACCGGCGTATTGTTCAAAAAGGCGCTCATGATGCCAGCCCCGATCAGGCACAACATAATCAACAGACTGGCCCGCGAGCGCCTTGCTGTCGATAAAAGTTGCGTCACCCCATCAAGCGCCCCCGAATGATGCAGCCCCTGCCCAACCACCAGCAAGGCAAGAATAGTCAGCAGCGCCGTATTGGAAAATCCGGACAGCAAAATATCTGGAGATAACAGGTTTTGACCATCCGTATCGATCAAGGGGGCAATCTGGAACAAGAGTAACAAAGCGGCGATAACGCCAAGCGACACCAGTTCCAGTTCAATCCACTCGCTGACAAATAAAAAGACCGCAACGGCAATGATCGCAAATGAAACCCACATGTGCATATCGCCGCCCTCTCCTCATCTGCCAGACCCGTTCATTTCACGATACCCTATTTAAACGCTGACGTATGCGCCCAAATTGAGTAGAGTATTTTTAATTTTAATAACAACAAAGACAGGCAAAATGTCATGAAGCTTTCAAACCAGAAATTGCTACGAAAAGAGGCCTATATCAATGGTCAATGGCTTGGCGCAGACAATGGCGGGACCTTCCCGGTGCTTAATCCAGCTGACAATAGCGAGATCATTTGTGTAGCTGATATAGGAGCCGCGCAAACCCGCAACGCCATTGAAGCGGCGGATCACGCATGGCCGCAATGGCGCGCCCTCACCGGCAAGCAGCGCTCAAGCATCTTGCGGCGCTGGTTCGAACTAATCATGGAAAACCAGCAAGACCTTGCCATGATCCTTAGTCTTGAGCAGGGCAAACCAATGGCCGAGAGCCTTGGTGAGGTGACCTATGGTGCCTCGTTCGTTGAATGGTTCGCCGAAGAAGCCAAGCGTATCTATGGCGACACCATTCCAGCCCCCAGCGCCGACAAGCGCATTGTTGTTATCAAACAACCAATCGGCGTGGTGGCGGCCATTACGCCGTGGAATTTCCCCACCGCCATGATCACCCGCAAATGCGCACCAGCATTGGCGGTTGGTTGCCCGGTCATTATCAAGCCCGCTCCAGATACGCCGCTATCAGCACTC
>JAJRPI010000046.1 GCA_024280895.1 Alphaproteobacteria bacterium
CAGACCCTTGGTGCGCTTATCATGCACTTCATGATGGAAACCATATTCGCAGCCGATCTCTACGGCGTCGATGCCTTTGATCAACCAGCCGTCGAGCTTGGCAAAGTGCTGACACGCGAATATCTCTCACAGATGGAATAATCTCACATGGGTGTTCGCCAGCTACCTCCCGACATGATCAACCGCATTGCGGCAGGAGAGGTCATAGAACGCCCGGCCAGCGTCATCAAGGAGCTGATCGAAAACGCTCTTGATGCAGGCGCCAAGTCTATTGAGATCGTCGCGCAAAAGGGCGGCTTGTCACTGATCCGTGTCGCAGATGATGGCATGGGCATGGGGGAGGAAGATCTGACCTTGTGCGTCGAGCGTCACGCGACGTCCAAACTGCAAGGCACTGATCTGATGGCCATCCATACGCTGGGGTTTCGCGGCGAAGCCCTGCCCTCCATCGGCTCTGTCGCCAAATTGAAAATCACTTCGCGCCCGGCCTTTCGATCAGGAGATGACGCAGGCCGTTCGCAAGCTCTTGAGGTCGAGGTCAATGGCGGCATGAAATCAGGGCCGCGCCCCGCCGCGCTTAATCGCGGTACAAGGGTCGAAGTGGCAGATCTGTTTTATGCCACGCCAGCGCGGCTCAAATTCATGAAATCCGAACGCTCTGAGAACATGGCCATCAATGATGTGGTCAAGCGCCTTGCCATGGCGCACCCGCAAGTGGCCTTTACGCTGACGGTCGGGGAACGCGCCTCGCTGAGACTGCCACAAGTGATGGATGGAGATAGCCAAGGCGTTCTGGCGCGACTTGGCCGTATCATGGGGGCTGACTTTATGGATGACGCCCTGGCCATCAAGGCCATACGCGATGATCTGGAACTTACGGGTTTTGCTGGCCTACCCACTCTCAACCGTGCCAATGCCATGATGCAGTTTTTGTTCGTCAATGGGCGCCCCGTACGTGACAAGCTGCTGGCGGGGTCTGTACGAGCCGCCTATGGGGATTTTATCCCCCATGGCCGCCATCCCTTGCTGGCCCTGTTCCTGAAACTGCCGACCGGTGAAGTTGATGTCAATGTCCATCCCGCGAAAACGGAAGTGCGGTTTCGCGATGCAGGACGGGTGCGCGGCCTGATCATCGGGGCACTGCGCGAAGCACTGGCTGGTGCCGGGCATCTGTCTAGCTCGGCTGGCGGCGGCGATAGTCTCAACCATTTTCATCAAGGCGGCGTACCACGGACCCCTGCACCGCAATATGGCGGTCCGTCATCAGGAGGTTGGCCAGCTCAAGGGGGAGCTGGTTCAAACCGCACCTATGCCCCGCAATTTGCCACCCATATGTCAGATGCTGGTCAAGCGCCGCTCAACATGTCCAACACCAATCTTAGTCAGCCAAGCGTTGATACAAGTTCTTATCAGCAAGAGGCCGATCCCACGATTACCGCGTTTCCCCTGGGCGCGGCGCGGGCCCAATTGCACGAAAACTATATTCTGACGCAAACTCAGGACAGCATCATCATCGTCGACCAGCATGCCGCCCATGAACGCATTGTCTATGAGCGAATGAAAAAAGGGCTTGAGCAAAACGATATTGCCCGGCAAGGCTTACTGATCCCCGAAGTCGTCGAACTTGATCCAGAGCGCGCGGCGCTGCTGGCAGACAAGGCCGATGATTTTGCCAAACTTGGTCTGTATCTGGAGCTGTTTGGCGAAGGCGCTGTGGTGGTTCGCGAAACCCCGGCCCTGCTTGGTCAATGCGATATCAAGGGGCTTGTTCAAGATCTCGCCGATAATCTGCTCGAAAACGATCAGGCTTTTGTGCTGCAAGAACAGCTGGAAGCCGTTTGCTCAACCATGGCCTGTCATGGCTCGGTGCGCTCGGGTCGGCGTCTTAAACCAGAAGAAATGAACGCGCTGCTGCGCGAAATGGAGCAAACACCGGGCGCTGGTCAGTGCAATCACGGACGGCCCTCTTATGTGGAACTTCACCTTAGCGATATTGAAAAACTGTTCGAGAGACGCTAGAAGCTCGTAACAAAGAAGGATTCTCTCGACATGAAACTATTTGTGCGCCTGTTCACGATTGCTCTCATCGCCTTTGCCCTGACCATGCTTTATGACTGGTATGTCAATCCCATTGAGGTTCTGGAAGAAGGACGCACAACGTCAAAGAGCAAATATTCCGAAAAAATTGTTTCCGCTCCCAAGCGCAGAGTACGACAAGGCTGGCGCGAGTTTTGGCAGGTCAAGGTGCCTGGTGGTGGCTGGTATGAATGTCGCAATGAAGATTGCCCTGAAACCTTGCGTATCGAACATGTTGATCATGCCTTTAGCCGCCCTGAAAGCCCCGAAAGTTCTATCAGCCCGTTTACCCAAGAGCGTTAGTTAGCGACCTGCAAGAACACAAGTTTGGTACTGCCATAGATGCGCTCGTCAAGTTTTTCAAAACCAGCCGGAAGTACAAGTTCGGCGTCGGTTTGTTCTTCAATGACGATCAGCGCACGCTCTTGCAGCCAGCCTCCGTCCTTGGCACCGATCAAGGCTTTTTCGGCCAGTCCCTTGCCATAAGGGGGATCAAGAAACACCAGATCAAACTGTCCCATATTGCCAGCCATCCCAAGCTTGGACGCGTCACGCCGGAACAAGCGCGTGCGTCCGGTTAAACCAAGAGCTTCGACATTGTCGCGTTGTGCCCCTCTGGCGTCTGGATCATGATCGACAAACAGCGCGAAAGCAGCGCCTCTCGAGATCGCCTCAAGTCCAAGCGCCCCGGTTCCCGCAAACAAGTCCAGCACCCGCGCCCCCTCGATTGAAAACCCATCGAAGGAATGAGCCAGAATATTGAACAGGCTTTCGCGCACCCGGTCCGATGTCGGCCGCGTGCCCTGGCCTTTAGGAGCCTCTATCCGTGTGCCTTTAAATTCTCCTCCAACAATTCTCATATACTGTCCTGCTTGCCATAGGTTTTAAAGCGCTCAACCACCTCATCCATTTGCTCATCACTTAAGACCTGATCCCCGCCAAGTGAGCGTACCAGCACATATTGAGCGGCCAGATCTTCGACCTCATGGGCAAGATCAAGAGCACTTAAGACATCATCACCCAGCGCCACCAGGCCATGATGCTCCATCAAGCTTGCCTTGTAACCATCAAGCGATTTCACGACATGGTCGCTCAGCTCCTGCGTCCCAAAAAGCGCGTAAGGGGCAATGGGGATCTTCTTGCCACCGGCTGCGGCCACCATATAATGAAAGGCCGGAATTTCCGCGTTACAACAAGCCAGTGCCGTGGCATGGCGCGAGTGACAATGAACGATGCCGCCGGTCTTCTTGTAACTGTGATAAATATCGTGATGGAACCGCCACTCACTTGACGGCGCAAGTTCCTTGCTGGCGCTTTTACCTGTCCCATCAATATAGACAATGTCTTCAATAGACAGATCGGCGTAGGCCAGCCCCGAGGGCGTGATCAAGAAGCCATCGCCATAGCGCGCGGAGACATTTCCAGAGCGCCCAGGAGATAGCCCGCTGGCGCTCATAGCCAGGGCACAATCGATGATCTGCTGCCGGAGGGAATTTTGCTCGTTCATGGTCCTGCCCTGCTAATTGCCAAATTGCTTCAAAGCGCGCTTGTTGATTTGTGCTGCAATATCACCCGCGGCATATAGCGGCTCATAGCTCCAGGGCACATGTTGTTCAATCTGCTCGGGCAAAGGTCTGGTCGCCCCGTGAGACGAAAACTTCTCGAGCAATCGATCAAATTTTTTGGACCCGCCCGATGGCTTGAATACATAAACCGATTTGCCCGTGACACAGGCTTCTCCTACCATATTTGCACTGTCAGCCGTGACAACAAAGGCATCTGATTGTGCCAGTAAGAACCCGTACGGGTTAGGCGCGGCATTTGGCGCCAACTCATCCCACCAATAATAATCCGCGCCAGACAATTGCTGCTCTATGGCCGCTTTCAACTTGGCAGGAGAGCGCCGCGACGGCGTAATGGCTAATCCCGCCCCCGTGTCAGAAAGCGCCCGCAACGACTTGGCAAGGCGCGTGCAATCGTCGTCGCTAAAGTGGTAATCCTTGCTGTCTCCCCCTAGCAGGACACCGATGAGCGGTCGGGGTAGATTGGCCAGATATTGCGGTATTTGTGAAAATTCTGTCGCCAATATGTCTGGTGAAAAACGGTGAGGACTGGCAATCGAAGAGATGATCCGCTGGCCGGAGATATCATCATGGGTCGGCACCCAAATGAGATCGAGAAAATCGGCACTGTTGCGCGGATATTTGAGATAAACAGTAAAGACCTTTTGTTGTTGCTGCTTTTTTATCTCGCGCACATAAGCAAGTGTTCGCCAACCCGATGAAATAACCAGATCTGGCAACGGCTGACATATGGGGCTTTGCAGGTTGCTGATCTTGTCGCTCGGCGGAACGGGTCCATAAGGCATCATCCAGACCCATGGTTTTGTCGGGGATATAATCTTCAATTCCGCCTCAATACCCAATGCCTGGGCGACGCCATTGCATTGCACAAGGTCGCCGACCTTACCATCTGATATTATCCATGCCCTTTGAAAAAGCTGTGCGCTATTCATCGCTCATCCCAACCATTGCCAACCATTTCGCTCCATCTGCACCGCTCAATTACCCAATGTCAAAATGTTTGCAATCCAGTCGCACACATTCCGCGCCATACAATCTCAATTAAGCTAATATCATTGCGCAAAAGAGTGCGATATAGTACATATATTACCGAACTTTTGGGGTAAAGCACTTATGAAACATAGTTTCACACTCGATCAAATAGATTGGCAGATCCTCTTGGAGCTGCAATTAAACGGTCGGATCACCAATGTAGAACTCGCAAGGCGTGTGGGCATATCTGCTCCCCCCTGCTTGCGGCGCGTGCGCAATCTTGAAAAACAGGGATTTATTGACGGTTTCCATGCCACGCTCAACCAAAAAAAGCTGGGATTTGATGTAACAGCTTTTGCCATGGTTGGCCTCGCCAGTCAGGCTGAAAGCGACCTGCAATCATTTAGTGACGAGGTCCACAAGCTACCACAGGTGATTGAATGTTTTATGCTTTCGGGAGAGATTGATTTTATTCTGAAATGCGCCACCACGGACCTTGGCCACTTCCAGGATTTTGTCATCAATGTCTTAACGGCCCTGCCCAATGTTGACAGCGTCAAGACATCTCTGGCCATCAAGTGCTGCAAATCAAACTCTGGGCTTGATTTGCCAGCGGCCATCAAAGCGTCCAAAGATCACTGAGCGATCAAATTCATTTAAAATGCTCTATTTCGCGCTGGCGACCGACAGCCTTACTTTCAAAAATCTAAAAATGCGCTGAGCCGTTTCGTCATCAAGGCTATCATAGCGCTTCATGGCACTGACCACATGTTCGGTTGCCAGACCGCTCGCCCGCACCCGTTCTTGCAGCAACAGGCCAAATGTTTCACGTTTAAAATGATAAGCCCGGCAAAGAACCGCAAGCGCTGGCACCTCTGCTTCATACAAGGTATGAAACGCCATACCGGCATCAATACCGGCTTTGGTGGCCAATGAATGAACCAGTTCAGGACGCATCCCCTTTTCGGCAAATTCTCGAATTTTAGCTTGGGTCAGCAGGCCTTTTTTATGCAAATCCTGAATATCGATTTGCGGCATGCCGACACCTTTTTCTTCCGTTACAGAAGAAAAATCCATATTGCCGGATTGCAATTCAACCACATGATCAACTTCCATCGCGCTGATATCGGAATGTTGGTCTGAAAATTCTTTTTTCAACTTAGCCGCCACGCTAGCCTTGATCATCTCAACCACGTCATTTGGCACATCATCGCGTTCAATGAGGTTTGCACGCAATTTGGGGAGATCAGTTGCCTTGACGGCCAACATATCAAAACCTTTAGCGGAGAAAGCGGCACCAAGATTACCTGACACGCTGGTCAGCACATCATCATTACCGCGCTGCACGATGACATCTGTCACCGCTGCCGACAACGCATCGCGCCGCGTCATGGCCATAAGATGCTCTTGGCTTTTCGAATAGGCAATATCAACAAGATCTTCATCGGTTAAAACGGTTGAGCGTTCCAGCACCGGCTTGGCGACATCGATATCATCATCTGCGAGGCGGCGAACAATATTATGAGGAGCAAAGCGCGTGGAGGAAAGGCGTTGAGACAGCTCGGCCCGCGCTTCCACTTCCAGTTCGTAAGAAATGCGTTCTAACACTCCACCGAAAACATCGCGATCAACATCACTTTGTTTTGCTTCGGTGAGAAAAAAGAGGTCCGTGACCTTACGCAAAAGCTCACGACGTTTGCTGGCATCTCGCTCAACGGACAGAGCTTCCAAATCAGTTAAGCAAACCTGAGCAGTTGACATGTGAGACACCCCTTCGATCAAATATTTAATATTTGGAGAAGTATCTCATTACGCAGTTAAAATATTGCTAAATATTTTTGGCGTGCGAATCCTAGTTAAATCACTTAACTTTCAGCTCCTGGACGCAATTTCACGGTTTTCACCATCGCCAACTCCAGCTCCTTAAAGCTGTCAGCGATCATATCCGCACCGAGGTCCTTGGCTGGCGTACGTTCATAGCCATATGTCATCGCCACAACGGGCAGTCCAGCATTGCGCGCCGTTTTCACATCAATGGCGCTATCGCCAATATACAGTGTCTGTTCAGCGGTCACGCCCATTTCTTCAAGACAGGCTTTAAGGCCCGCAGGATCAGGTTTTTTAGGAAAGCCCGATGTGCCCCCGATGACGCTGTCAAAGCAGTCCTCGATTGCAAAACTGCTCAAGATTGCCAGCGTTGCCTCAGTGGGCTTATTCGTACAAAGGCCAATCCGAACAGATTTATTGCAAAGCATCTCGATCAAACCATAAGTACCAGGATACACCTTACTAAGGTCAGCGGCATGGGCATCATAATAAGACAAAAACGCATCCAGCAGGTCGGGATCCAGATTATTGGCATCGAGCTTTACACCATATTCGCGAAAGCCGCGCTCGATGAGTTTAGGAACACCCGCGCCAATCATATAGCGCACACTATCAACCCCAAGCGGCGACAGTCCCTCCATCTCCAAAACGAGATTAAGGGCCGCCGTCAGATCCGGAGCACTATCAAGTAGAGTACCGTCGAGATCAAAGACAACGGCTTCAAGCCAGCTGTAATCCTGATTTTTCATTTTCTCGGCGGCATCGACCATCATATTCTCCTGACCAGTGTTCTATTCTATTGAGCTAGGCAGCCTTGGCACGCAAGCCTTCGGCGGCAGCGGCGCGAATGGCATCCATATTGGATTTATAGTGATCAGGACCGCCCTTGAATGTGGCAGACCCAGCAACCAGCACATTGGCTCCAGCAGCTGCAACAGCACCCGCTGTCACCGGACTGACACCACCGTCGACTTCAATATCAATCGGGCGATCACCAATCATAGCGCGAATATTCTTAATCTTATCAAGCTGGCTTTCGATAAATGACTGTCCACCAAAACCAGGGTTAACAGACATCACCAGCACCAGATCAATCCGGTCCATGACATATTGGATCACACTTTCAGGAGTATGCGGATTAAGCGACACACCAGCTTTTTTGCCTAATGAGCGGATCAGCTGCAGTGAGCGATCAAGATGGGTGCAAGCCTCTTCGTGCACGATAATATGGTCGGACCCTGCATTGGCGAAAGCCTCGATATAATTATCGGCATTTTCAATCATCAAATGAACATCCATGACCTTTTTGGTGTGGGGGCGAAGCGCCGCAACAACATCAGGACCAATCGTGATGTTTGGCACATAATTACCATCCATGACATCGACGTGGATCCAGTCGCAGCCCTGTTCATCAATGGCGCGTACTTCCTCGCCAAGCTTGGTAAAGTCAGCCGAGAGAATTGAAGGTGAGATCAAAATTTCATTGTTCATCGCGCCTGGTCCTTTCAAAGGTTCGCAAAGAATTGGAACGCCCAGCAAACAGGGTCCCAATCAAAATATAGGCTGTTTATCCCCTACTGCCGCGATTGTTGCAACAAAAAACCGGAGCCTTGGCGAGCAATATTATCGCTAGGCTCCGGTTTACTCGTTGATCAACTCAGCTGGAGAAACCAGTTCCTTTTCAGCTCCAGATTATTCTGCAGCAAGAGCTGGTGATACTTTTTGATCCAACTCACCAGAAGCATAACGGTTGGCCATTTCAGACAGCGGAATGACCTTGATTTTCGATGCTTTACCAGCTGACATGAACTGCTCAAAGCGTTCCTGACAAAGATCTTTCATGGCCGCTGTTGCTGGTTTCAAGAAACCACGTGGGTCGAAACCATCTTTATGCTCTTCCAGATATTTGCGAACCTGGCCAGTTGCCGCGAGGCGAAGATCGGTATCGATATTCACTTTGCGCACGCCATGCTTGATACCCTTGAGGATTTCTTCAACTGGCACACCATAAGTTTCAGGCATGGCACCACCATGTTTATTGATGATTTCCAGCAGCTCTTCAGGAACTGAAGACGACCCGTGCATCACAAGATGAACATTTGGCATTTTAGCGTGAATATTTTCAACAACCTTCATGTCGAGCACATCGCCGGTAGGCTTTTTGGTGAACTTGTATGCGCCATGAGAGGTTCCCATAGCGATCGCGAGGGCGTCACACTGTGTTTTGGAAACGAAGTCGACAGCTTCATCAGGGTCGGTTAAAAGCTGGGACATTTCCAGCTTGCCTTCAAAACCGTGACCATCTTCAGCTTCACCCATACCTGTTTCAAGTGATCCAAGGCAACCAAGTTCCCCTTCAACCGAAACACCGATTTTATGAGCCATGTCTGCAACACTTTTGGTGACGTTGACATTATACTCATACGAAGCAGGTGTCTTGGCATCAGCTTCCAATGAACCGTCCATCATGACGGAGGCGAAACTGGCTTGCATGGCGGACAGGCAAGTACGTTCGTCATTGCCGTGATCTTGATGCAGACAAATTGGAATACCGGGATAGATTTTTTCTGCGGCAGATACCATTGCTTCCAGCATAATATCGTTTGCATAGGCGCGCGCACCACGAGAAGCCTGCAAAATAACGGGACTGTCAACAGCTTGAGCAGCATCCATGATCGCAAAAATCTGTTCCATATTGTTGATGTTAAACGCTGGCATGCCATAGCCATGTTCTGCAGCATCATCGAGCAATTGCCTAAGTGAAATACGTGCCATTGGTAAAATCCTCCCTTTAAAAAACTATTAGTGAGGCCGCCAGAATAGCAGGCCATCACTCATTCTCTTCATCATTCATCATCTGGTCTTGTTCATCAAGACGCAAAATCTCGTGTTTATTCAGATCATAGACGCCAACATTACTACCGTCCAAAACCCTTAGTTGCCGATTTCCAGTGCGACAACACCTGGCAATTCGCGACCTTCAAGCCATTCCAAGAACGCACCGCCAGCAGTCGAAATATAGGTAAAATCTTCACTGACACCAGCGGTATTCAAAGCCGCCACGGTATCCCCTCCACCTGCCACGGAAATGAGGCCATTTTCGCGCGACAGTCTGGCAGCTTCTCTTGCCAGCTCAAATGTCGCCACGCCAAATGGTTTGATCTCAAACGCGCCAAGCGGACCATTCCAAAGAATGGTCTGGCATTCCTGCAAATGCTCCTTGTACATCTCCACCGTCTTGGGGCCGGCATCCAGGATCATGCCTGTTTCATCAACTTTCACATCGCCACTATCATAGGTGACATTGTGGGCGCCTTCTTTAAATTCATCGGCCACCACCACATCAACGGGCAGCAAAATCTTGCAGCCGCTTTCTTTGGCCGCAGCGAAAATCTTGTGAACTTCATCTGCAAAATCTGGTTCGCAAAGTGATTTGCCAATATTCATGCCTTGCGCAAACATGAAGGTGTTGGCCATGCCGCCACCGATCACCAACATATCCATTTTCTTGGCAAGGTTGGTGAGGACAGGGATTTTGGTAGATACTTTGGCACCGCCGACAATCGCTGCCGTTGGTCGCTTAGGGGTATCTAGAGCCGCTGACAGAGCATCAAGCTCGGCTTTCATGCTGGGACCAACATAGGCTGGCAGGTTCCAGGCAATCGCGTGAGTTGAGGCGTGAGCGCGATGCGAACAGGAAAAGGCATCATTGACATAAATATCGCCAAGCTGTGCCAGTTCCTTGGCAAAGGCTTCATCATTGGCTTCTTCACCTTCGTGAAAGCGAAGATTTTCAAGCAAGGCGACCTGACCATTTTCAAGTTCGCCCACAGCTTTTTGTGCCGCCGGTCCGATACAATTTTCGGCAAAACGTACTTTGGCATTCAGCAGATGCTTGTCTTTTAGAAGATGAGCCAGTTTTTGAGCGACTGGCAGCAAAGACATGGCGGAGACGTTCTTACCTTTGGGGCGACCAAAATGAGACATGATGATCACTTTGGCACCGCGCTCCAGCAGATCTTTGACCGTTGGCAAAAAACGCTCAATCCTTGTCAGGTCGGTAATTTTACCATCACGAACGGGAACATTGAGATCGGCTCTAACCAAAACGCGTTTACCTGCCACATCTGCTTTGGCAATGCTTTTCATTACACTTTTGCTCATCTTCATTTCTCGCTCTTTGATCACCAATGCCTGAATGACCTTATTGAAATGCTCTTCAACAAAGCCGCTTGTCTGGTAAATTGAGACCCTGTCCCACAAAGACACAGGGCCCAAACCAGTATTTCATATCTGCCCTTAAGCGGATTTGCGCGCAATAGCCGCCTTGGCTTCACTGGCGACATTGGCGGACGTAATGCCAAAGTGCTCATAAAGTTCCGCACCTGGGCCTGACGCTCCAAAGCCGCTCATGCCGACAAATCCACCGTGGTCACCAAGCCAACGATCCCAGCTTTGACGTAGGGCCGCTTCGCAGGCAACACGCGGGGCCGTGCCAAGCACGCTTTGGCGATAATCATGACCCTGGGCAGCAAAGCGCTCCATGCAAGGCATGGAGACAACCACCGCATTGACACCGGCCGCTTTCAAATCAGCTGCGGCAGCGACAATGATTTCAACTTCAGAACCAGAGGCCATCAAGGTCACATCGCGCTCGCCATCGCAATCGACAAGCACATAGGCACCCTTGGCAGAAAGGTTTTCGTCCGTATGGTCGGTGCGAACAGTTGAAAGACCCTGACGTGTCATAGACATGACCGATGGTGTCTTGGCTGCGGACAGAGCCACTTCCCAGCATTCAGCTGTTTCAACAGTGTCAGCTGGGCGGAATACATCCAGATTTGGAATAACACGAAGGGCCGACAATGTTTCAACCGGTTGATGGGTTGGACCATCTTCGCCAACACCGATGCTGTCATGGGTCATGACGTGAATAACACGCACGCCCATCAAGGCACCAAGGCGAATGGCTGGACGTGAGTAATCAGCAAAAACGAGGAAAGTCCCGGAATAAGGAACCACGCCGCCATGCAAGGACATACCGTTCATGAATGCGGCCATGCCAAATTCGCGCACTCCGTAATGCATGTAATTACCGGAAAAATCATCCGGCGTGACAGCTTTATACTGTGAGGTTTTACAACCGTTTGAACCCGTAAGATCAGCAGAACCGCCAACAATCCCTGGAACGATCGGCACCAAAGCTTCAAGCACTTTGGCATTTGATTGTCTGGTCGCAAGCTTTGGCGCTTCGGACGACATGGCTTTTTTAACATCGAGCATGGCACTTTTGACCTGCCCCATGACATCGGTGCTGATGGGATCACCAAGTCCAGCCTTGTCGGTTGCCGAAAGAGCGGCAGCACGTGTTTCCCAAGCTGCCATCGCATCCTTGGAACGAGCACCAGCTGCGCGCCAGCTGCTCATAACATCATCAGGAATAACAAAAGGACCGTGGGGCCAGCCAAGCGCTTCGCGGGTCAAGGCAATCTCTTCTTCACCAAGCGGCTCACCATGAGCACGAGCGGTGTTGGCGCGGTTTGGAGAACCATGACCAATTTCTGTTTTACAGGCAATCAGTGTTGGCTTGTCTGAATTTTGCGCGGCTTTGATCGCCTCTTCAATGGCGGCTGCATCATGTCCATCGCAACGCATGGCATTCCAGCCAGCTGCTTCAAAGCGCTTGATCTGGTCCGTAGAACTCGACACACCGACTTCCCCGTCAATGGTGATATTGTTATCGTCCCAAAGAACAATCAGTTTGTTGAGCTTCAGGTGACCAGCCATATCGATGGCTTCATGTGAAACACCTTCCATCAAGCAACCATCGCCATTAACGACATAGGTGTAATGGTCGCAAATATCATCGCCATGACGAGCCGCAACCATTTTTTCTGCAATGGCGAAACCAACCGCAGTCGTGAGGCCCTGCCCCAACGGTCCGGTGGTCATCTCGGCACCACTGATATGTCCATATTCAGGATGGCCAGCTGTTTTCGATCCGACCTGACGGAAGTTTTTAAGATCATCGAGTTCAACGCCAGGATAGCCCATCAAATGCAAGACAGAGTAAAGAAGCATGGAGCCATGGCCCGCAGATAAAATAAAGCGGTCACGATCAAACCAATCGGGATTGGCTGCATCAAATTTCATGAATTTGGTAAACAGAACAGTGGCCACATCGGCCATTCCCATTGGCATGCCGGGATGTCCCGAATTGGCGGCTTGGACTGCATCCATAGATAGCGCCCGAATAGCATTCGCCATATCCTTGTGCGATGCGTCGTAAGTCGTATTGCTCATTTATTTTCCCTCCAGGAAAGTCGCAGCAACGATTATGGCTGATCGTCCATATCCGCTGAAAACTGTAAGATGTACCCAACGGCACAAGTGCCTTTGAGGCGTTGTCAGGTTCACTGCCCGATGGTTTTAAAAAACATCAGGCAGCTTGAAAGGTCCGATATGCTTTATGCAGATTTCGATTTCTCTAGCAAATCGTGAATGATTGGGGTCAAAATGACTTCCATTGCCAGTCCCATTTTCCCACCGGGAACAACGATCGTATTACGCCGCGACATGAAGCTATCATGGATCATGCTCAAGAGATAAGGGAAATTGATATTGAATTTGGCGGGATGCGCAAAGCGGATCACTACCATGCTCTCATCGGCGGTCGGAATGTCTCTGGCGATAAACGGGTTCGATGTATCGACCATTGGCACGCGCTGGAAATTGATATCGGTGCGTCCAAATTGCGGGGTGATGTCATACACATAATCGTGCATACGGCGCAATATGGTGTCGACGATCACATCTTGAGAATAGCCCCGATCATCAAAATCACGGAAAATCTTCTGGATCCATTCCAGATTGACAATTGGCACAACACCAATACCAAGATCAACGTGAGGCGCTGCCTTTTTTACAAGTCCGTGCAGACCTTCGTAGAACAAAATATCAGTGCCCGTTTCCAGGTCTTCCCAAGGGGTAAACTCACCCGAACCGACATTGCAACCAAGACGCTTGTTAAGCTCCACGGCTTCTTCGTCATTATGGACATAATAGCGCTTTTTGCCAGTGCCAGTGCGACCATAGGTTTCAAACAGGTCGCCAATTTCGTCGAATAAATTGGCGTTCGCACCGAAATGGCTGAAATGGGGATTTCCCGCCGCCTCTTCCTGAGCCATTTTTTCTTTCATGGCCGCACGGTCATAACGATGATAGCTATCGCCCTCGACGATCTCCGCTTTGACCTTTTCACGATAGAGAATGTGTTCAAAGGCCTTCTTGACCGTTGAAGTGCCAGCACCCGACGATCCGGTGACTGAAATGACAGGATACTTATTCGACATTCGTGTTTTTAACCCCTCTTGTGCGTACGATACCTGCTCTTAGAACATTTCAGGTCCTGTGCGCAAGATGCAACAGTTTGAATATTCTATTTTGTCGCGGGGCGCAACCTTGGTCTTTTTGGCAAGCTTTGGCCCATCCGCGCGCAATCTTTGTTCGCGAAGGGGACTTTGCACTTCGCGCCCAAAGGTGCTAGCAGTACGCCAAACCAATCACAAACCAATCCTGTTTAATGAACTAACTACCTGGGAGAACTCATGCCTAAAAATGCTTTTTACGCCCAATCCGGCGGTGTTACAGCTGTCATCAATGCCTCAGCCTGCGGCGTCATTGAAACAGCGCGCAAGCATAGCGACAAAATTGGAACCGTCTATGCAGGCCGTAACGGCATCATCGGCGCTCTTACCGAAGAGCTCATCGACACCTCGCTTGAGAGCGATGCCGATATTGCTGCGCTGCGCCACACTCCTGCCGGCGCTTTTGGCTCATGCCGCTTCAAACTCAAAAGCCTCGAAGACAACAAGCGTGAATATGAACGCCTGATCGAAGTATTCAAAGCTCATGACATTGGCTATTTCTTTTATAATGGCGGCGGCGACAGTGCCGACACCTGCTACAAGGTCTCCCAGCTTTCCGAAAAGATGGGCTATCCAGTGCAAGCCATCCATGTGCCAAAAACCGTCGATAATGATTTGCCTGTCACGGATAATTGCCCGGGCTTTGGCTCGGTTGCCAAATATATCGCCATTTCTACACGCGAAGCCTCTTACGACGTACGCTCCATGGCCAAAACTTCAACCAAGCTTTTTGTGCTCGAAGTAATGGGCCGCCATGCCGGTTGGATCGCTGCAGCTGGCGGACTTGCCGCCGACGAGACCAACGATATTCCCGTGGTTATTCTGTTCCCCGAAATTGATCTCGACCAGGACAAGTTCTTTGCCAAGGTCAAAGCCAATGTCGATAAATATGATTATTGCTCGGTCGTCGTGTCAGAAGGCGCAAAATGGCCAGATGGCCGCTTCCTTGCCGAACAAGGCACCAAAGACAGCTTTGGCCACGCGCAACTTGGCGGCGCTGCTCCTGTTGTTGCCAATATGGTGAAAGATGCTTTGGGCTATAAATTCCATTGGGCCGTTGCCGACTACATGCAGCGCGCCGCTCGTCACATCGCCTCTGCAACCGATGTTGAACAGGCTTATGCCATGGGTAAAGCTGGCGTTGAAATGGCGCTTGAGGGCAAGAACTCCATCATGCCCGCTATCATTCGCACCGGCAACAACCCTTATACTTGGGAAGTTGGATCAGGCAATCTTGCTGATATTGCCAATGTCGAAAAAATGATGCCACGCGAATATATCTCCGACGATGGTTTTGGCATATCGCAAGCTGGCCGCGACTATCTGTTGCCGCTTATTCAGGGCGAAGATTATCCTCCCTATAAAAACGGCATGCCGGACTATGTGACGCTGAAAAATCAGATCACGGCCAAAAAACTCGAAAACTTCGAGATCTAGGTGGCACGCATTTTGTGCAATCAAAGGGCGGCTCTGCTTGTTGGCAGAGCCGCCCTTTTTCATGCGACTTAACAGCAACCAGGGCCCGTGCTACGCTTGACGTCCTGACCCAAACGAACCGAACCGATCAATAAACAAAAGTGGCAAATCCTTATGAGAACCACCCCCTACACACGGCTCACCATTCCTCTCGCCCTCATCGGGCTTCTGGTCTTTTCGAGCCTTGTTCTGATCACCCTTTATCTGGTGCCACCCCGCCACGCCAACGCACAGTCTGTCGATCTAAAAACATCAGCAGTTAAATGGTCTGGAGATGGCCTAAAGCTAGAGCTGCAAGCCATGCCGCCTGATCTGGTACGCGCCTTTTTTCTGGGACGTGGCTTTTCAGCCAAGGATGCAGACTATATCGCCAATACAGGCTGTATCTACCGCTCTGCACTAGGCAATAATGGTGTGAAACCAGGAGATCCTGCAACGACCATCGAGCTGACCAAGTGGCGTATTATGGGCCCAAAGGAGCCACAAACTATTCAAACTCGCCAGCAATGGGCAAAAATATGGGATACAAGAAAAGTGTCCGACAATGCCAAGGTGGCATTCTACTGGGCCTTATTTCCAACCGCTCAGAGCTACCAAGCCAGTGATTATAATTGGGGGATGATCAGTTTCAATATGCCCCCAGGAACGCGTTTTGATCTTGAAGTTCGTTGGCGAAACGGTGATGTTGATAAAAACAAGGTGCTAAAAAAATTGGAGTGTGGAAAATGATCTCAAACGGACACACAAATATGACAGGAAGATCGTTCAAAAATATGAGAAAATACTGTGCTGGCCTGCTGACAAGTTTGTTGATTATCTTTGCATCGGTTGGCGCTGGACAGGCGCAAGAACTTTTGCATCCGGTTCCAGGAACCCCTTTGGCGCGAGATTTTGAGCTTCCTGATCTGGATGGAAACAAACTCAAATTATCCGATTTCAAAGGCAATATCGTGGTCGTCAATTTCTGGGCCACCTGGTGCCCGCCGTGCCGGGCTGAAATACCGTCCATGCAGCGGGCATGGACTATTCTCAAAAAACATAATGTGGTGATGTTAGCCATTCATGTCGGTGGCAATGAGGACAAGATCTGGTCGTTTCTCACCGATTTTGGCGTGGATTTCCCAGTGTTGATTGATGCCAATTCGAAGGTCTCGCGTAGCTGGCCGATGAGAGGCCTGCCAACAACCTTCATTATTGATCCACAAGGCAAATTGGCCCTTCGCGCTATTGGCGGGCGCGAATGGGATGACCCGGCTCTCATAAAATCCATTCTTGCACTGGCAAAACAGAAATAATCGACCGCGGCTTTGGCCTGCTTATCTGAATATTTTATCGCACAAATTATCGACGTGCACGGGACGATCAGACAACCAGAAAAACCAGACTGAGCGCCGTTGTTACACTGGCACGCGCTAAAAACTCAAATACAATACTCACAACAGTTTCCCCTTAACGGGGCTGTCAGCAACCGATACTGCAAGCGCTCCTTTGCGGGCTCAAAACGAGCCACAAAGGAGCAAACAAGAGGCAGTGATTGGACAATTACGCATAACAACCTGAACACAAATCACAACAAGCCAGCCTCCAGTTTAGCGCAAAAGCCCTAAAATTGCGTAAGCGCCAAAGGTTTTATGCACTCGTCTGAAATAACAGGACGCTGCCTAACGCCTTTTCGTCCCAATACTGCGCAAGCGCGGGACTTTTATTCTCTGGCCGACATATATCTTGTTGGGATTTTTGATCCTGCGGCGATTGGCTCTCTGGATATGTCGATAATACCGTCCGCGACCATAATAGTGCTCGGAATATCCCCACAATGTCGTGCCGTTTCGCACCAGCACTCTGGTGGGTGTGCGCCGTGACTTTGGATATCTCTTTCTCTTGGCCATATATCTGGCCTTGTTTTTACGCGACAGATAGTAACGTGTCGCCGAACGCTTTTTGACGGAACGCCTTTTTGCTGAGCGACGAACCAATTTCCGGCGTTTCTTTTTCGCGCGAGAGGCGCGGCGCGGCGCGGTTTTCCTTATTTTAGAACGTGCCACCGCAACTTGCCCAGCGGGGGCCATTTTTGGATTGGTCGCAATTGATGGCTTTGTACCCGATGGAACGGCATGATCTGCGCCCTCCCCGCTCACCGACGGCCTTGTATAAGATGCCACTCGGTTTTTCGTCATCTTGGCGGCGCTGCCATTATCGGGTTTCGCGGATGGGGTCGGTTTAGCGCCCGCCCCTTTGGCGATCCGCACCTTAGAGACCTTTGCCACATGATCATACTGCATGCGCGCTTCAGAGGCGATGCGCCCGCTTTTTAAAACATGGCCCGCTCTAAATAAATGTGGCCCTGCTTTCATTTTTCTACGCTTTGCAAAGTTCCAAATGCCCTTGCTATTGGCAACCACTTCGCCAATTTCCTGTATCCCTTTAAACAAACGAATACGGCTACCAGGAATGCCCCGCCCCGATAGCTCCAACAGGCCACCACCAGCTTTACTGACCTCATAGCTTACCGCTTCAAATGCAAAGTCACTTACACCCATATTTGCCATTTTAGCTGCAAGTGTAGCGGGTTCTTGCTTGGATTTGGAAATATCCGCCAGCTTGCCCTTCTTTGCTTTAGCTGAACCTGAGTTCACGGGCTCCGTCTTATTTGAGGCAGCCTTCTTCCGATCAGCCACTTTGGGCTGGTCGGAACCTGACTGGGCGTCCTGCTCATTAGCACCAGGCTCCACCCTGAATATGCCCGTGAATCTATCCCAGGCCGATTTTGGCGCTCTCTTCGAGGGAGCATCGGCGCGATCAAAGGGAACTTGCGCCTGAACAATACTCAGGCCCTTATCGTTAAGTTGTTCGGCGAGCAGCATATGGGCCCCAGGCGACAATGTCTGTTTTGTCGTGAAGCTCCAGGCACCCGTTTGATCAGCAATGGTGCGGCCGATCTCCTTACCATCAATCTTAAAATTCAACTTCGCCCCTGCCTGCGCCGTGCCAGATAGTTTGATCTCCCCCGGCTTGCCGATCACTGCGATATAGGCCGTTTCACTGAACAAGATATTGGGCTGGTCCGCCTTACTGGGCGCGGCTGCGCCGTTTGCCATATTGCCCATCAGACCCGCTTGATCACCTGACCGGCCCTTTGGCGCAGACGACGCCCCGACTGGTGGCGCGATTTTTTTTACGCCTTGATCAGATTTTTCAGAAAGTCCAGCTTGTGCGTTTTCTTCATCCAGACCTCGTAAAATCTGTGGCGGCTGGCCAGGTTCCAGAAATGTAACGACGATATCTTGATCTTTGCGTATATTTAATTTTATCTGCTGATCCGATTGAACAATGGCGCCTTGCGGGGGGGCAACCGATTTCAATTGCAATAGATATTTGCCAGGAGCCAATGGCTGCTCCAATTCAATGGAAAAATCGCCATCCTTGCTAACATTCGTCGTTTTTACGGACTTGCCATTGAGTTCAAGCGCCACATTCGTATCGCGAGGAGCTTTGCCCGCCAGTGTCCCGGTGCCATCATTGGCCAGATTGGCCGAAACAAAGCCGGGTTTTTGTACCGCGCTACCCTGCGTGCCATCATCTTTTGCTGGAGCGATACCTTGCGTCTGCTTAACAGGAAGCAGATCAACTATTTTTTGTTCGTCATCTACATGACGAAATTTGTCGACCAATGCGCCGCCGACGCCAAACAAGGCCAGCACCACGAGCGCCATGCCTGTAAATGATTTTCCGCTTGATGAACTCATCTTGATCCGCTGCCTCATACACCAGTTAAAATTATCCAAACCCGCCCTATTCTTGACGATATAGGAAACATGTTTTAATCGAAACGCGCCAAAATCCCATGACCTGCCTTCCATAATAAAGGCTCTAGCGGCAATTTACAGCCTTCATGCCATGCACTTGAAAGAGTAGGAACATCCTTATCTTACTGATACTTAGAATACAATCTTTACGCGGCTTAGCCAATTCCTCTTAACGATAAGGTAAAAGCCATCGAGCGCTTTGTTGCAAGAAGTCCCATGAATATGCAAGGCTTGTTATCCCCATCACACAGTTGCCAAAGATTTCAGCGATACTAGTGGTCTGCCTCACTTACTATGTGGGGTTAGGACGTTTTTCAAAGACTTTGGGCTAGGCGCCCGTTCTGCCACGATACGTGTATCATAAAGAACGGGGAACAACGTCCCAAAGTCTTTGAAAAACGCCTTTGGTTGCTTCACTTGGCTCCTGAGCCGCACCTTACCCATTTAAAGATGCTATGGCATCGACTGCATGGTTAAGGTACGGCTCCAAACCAAGTGAGGCAATCCTAACTCTACATAGTAAGTGAGGCAGGCCACTAGCACTTGGAAAACATATTGAGCGATCAAACCAAACGCCAATTGAATAGTCAGGAGACTTGCATGGAACATAGCGCACTAAAAATGGCTCAGATCAAAAAAGTCTGTGTTTACTGCGGCTCTGGCTCTGGGGTTAATCCAAACTTCGCCAAAGCGGCAAATATTTTGGGTAAAGACCTTGCCAATCGAGGTATTGGCCTTGTTTATGGCGGAGGGAGCCTTGGATTGATGGGGGAAGTGGCCCGCGCAACTCTTGAGGCTGGCGGCCATGTGACGGGCATTATTCCAGAATTTCTTTCTGAAAAAGAACATATGCTGGAAGAGGTGCAGGAGCTCATTGTCACTGACAGTATGCACGAACGCAAACAATATATGTTTGCAAAGTCCGATGCTTTCGTGGCGCTGCCCGGTGGTGCCGGCACTCTTGACGAGCTAATCGAACAGGTGACATGGTCACAGCTCAACCAGCACAACAAGCCAATTATCATCGCCGATATCGATAATTACTGGCAGCCTTTGCTCGAACTCTTGCGCCATATGAGCGAAGAAACATTTATCCGCCCTGGCCTTGAGGTCAGTTTCAAGGTGGTGAACGATGCCAAAGACATCTTGCCCACCGCCATTGAAGTGGCTTCCACCATGGAAGTACTGCCCGGAAACACCATTTTCCCCTCGGAATTCTAACCGTCCTCAAAAACGCGGAATACGAAAGCCCGAGACCATTATCATCACCCAACCCAGGATAAAACTCATACCTCCTATGGGGATGAGAGGAATGAGCGGAGAACCGCCCATAATGGCTTTCATGTATAAGGAACCCGAAAACAGCACTATTCCCATAAAGAAAAAGACGGCCGACAGGCGGGCGCTCCAGGAACCATGGGATTCCATCCCATGATCAAACACCCAGATCAGCCACGAGCAGAACAGGATCGCAAACACATGAATCATATGATAGCGCCAGGCCTTTTCAAAAAACACAGCCTTGTCACCGGTGAGTGTGTCGGCCAGCATATGCGAGCCCATTGCTCCCAGAAAAACACCAAGTGCGCCCAGTAAGCCAGCAACAATAATCCAGAATCGAAATCCCATAATCCTACCCTTGTCTTGTTATAAGTGCCTCATATCAATATAGGTTCATCGCACGCATATTTCAAAACAATATGTGCACCGCTTTATAACCTCTTAGCGAGCAACTTCCCACGAAGTGACCATGTCGCCGGTTTGCGGGTCTTTGCCATCCTTAAGGACAATGCCCATTCCCACCAATTCATCGCGGATCCGGTCGGCCTCGGCCCAATCCTTATCGCCGCGCGCTTTAATGCGAGCATTGATCAGGTTTTGCACAGCCGCTTCATCGACGACGCGGGAGGGAGACGTCATCCCCCGCCATTCAGCAGCACTTTGATTAAGCAGACCCAAAAACTGCGCACAGGCTTTCAGGCATCCCGCTGCGCCCTTTTCTCCCATGGCCGCTTCACGGCGCAATTCGTGCAGCGCCGTGATAGCTTTGGGGGTATTGAGATCATCTTCTAGCGCACCAAGTACATCTGCGCACAATATACAACCGCTCTCAACCTCAGATGTCAGCTCATACCAGTAATCCAGGGTCTTTTGCGCGGCCTTTAGTGTCTTTACGGACCAGTCGATGGGCTTGCGATAATGGGTCATTAACATGGCAAGCCGCAACACCTCGCCCGGCCAGTCCTTGAGCAGTTCGTTGATGGTAATAAAATTGCCAAGGCTCTTGCTCATTTTTTCGCCTTCGACCTGCAAATAGCCATTGTGCAGCCAATAGTTGGCCATTACCTCATTTTCGTGTGTGCAGGTGCTTTGAGCAATTTCGTTTTCATGATGAGGAAAAATCAGATCTAACCCGCCGCCATGGATATCGAAGGTCTCACCCAGATATTTTTTGCTCATCACGGAGCATTCCAGATGCCAACCGGGGCGCCCTCTGCCCCAGGGGCTGTCCCAGCCGGGCAAATCATCACTGGAGGGTTTCCAGAGCACAAAATCCATGGGGTTTTTCTTATAGTCTGCAACCTCGACGCGCGCGCCTGCCATCATTTCATCGACAGAGCGATTTGACAAACCACCATAATTTTTGTCACTGGTCACATCAAACAGAACATGCTCCTGCGCCTCATAGGCATGCCCCTTCTCAATAAGGGTTTTGATCATCTCGATCATACCCTCGATATGATCGGTGGCGCGCGGCTCGTGGCTAGGGGTTAAGACGTCCAGCGCTGCCAAGTCCTCATGGAATTGCTTTGTTGTGCGCTTGGTGAGGTCTTGTATGCTCACCCCCTCCTGCGCGGCTCTGGCGTTGATTTTGTCATCGACATCCGTGATATTGCGCACATAGGTGACATGACCCTCCCCATAAAGATGGCGCAGCAGACGAAACAACACATCAAACACCAAAGGCGGACGAGCATTGCCGATATGAGCATAATCATAGACCGTGGGACCACATACATACATGCGGACATTCTCGGGCTCCAAAGGAATAAATTCCTGTTTCGTGCGGGTCAGTGTATTATAAAGTTTAAGCGACATATTTTCTTTCTCATGCGGACCACAGAGTTCTTGTAGTGATCGCTTGGTTTAACCTAATGTAGCGATGGTTGCTAGGGCGAGTACCCTGGGTGATGAACTTCGCAAGATATAAATGCTACCAGGAATTTTGATGAAAAAGCGACAGAGCAAAAGCAAAGCACGTAGTCAAGCAAAAAAAATCGCTGAGAGAGCCACGCAACAACAATCAAAAGAGCGAATAAAGTCCTACGCGACAAAGCCTTTGGATCCCGCCGCCCTCGTGGAAGTGCGCAATCTGTCGGTTGACTTCAAATCTTCAAAACGCGTCACCCATGCCGTCAAAAACATCTCGTTTGATATCCAGCCGGGTGAAACAGTTGCGCTGGTTGGCGAAAGTGGCTCGGGCAAAACCGTTTCGGCGCTCTCGATCATGCGTCTATTACCCTACCCGGCCGCCTCACACCCCAGCGGCGAAATTTACTTCAAGGGCGACGATCTGCTGAAAGTCGAAGGCAAGAAACTACGCCAATATCGCGGCAATGCCATCTCCATGATTTTTCAAGAACCCATGAGCTCGCTCAATCCCCTGCACATGATCGAGCGCCAGATCGGCGAAGTGCTGGAAATGCACCGCGGGCTTTCAGGACAAGCGGCCCGCGCCCGCGTCCTGGATCTGCTGCACAAAGTCGGCATCAAAGATCCAGAACAACGGTTAGAGAGTTACCCTCATCAATTGTCTGGCGGCCAACGCCAACGCGTCATGATCGCCATGGCGCTGGCCAATGAACCGGACCTGCTGATCGCTGACGAGCCGACCACCGCACTTGATGTGACCATTCAGGCGCAGATCCTCGAGCTGTTGAAAAATTTGCAAAAAGAGCTGGGCATGGCCTTATTGCTGATCACCCATGATCTGGGTATTGTTCGCAAGATGGCGACCCGCACCTGCGTCATGAAAGATGGCGAGATCGTCGAAAAAGGCAACACAAGCGATATTTTTGATGATCCTCAACACGACTATACCAAGCATCTGTTAAACGCGGAACCACGCGGCGAACCGCCCCAAGAAGATGAGAACGCCAAAACCGTCATCGAAACCCAAAATCTCAAAGTCTGGTTTCCTATCAAGCGCGGCCTGTTTCGCAAAACCGTCGATCACGTCAAAGCCGTCAATGGCATTTCCCTGCAATTGAAAGAAAAACAAACTCTGGGCATTGTCGGCGAGAGCGGTTCTGGCAAAACCACGCTTGGCCTTGCTTTGATGCGTCTTATCTCTTCCAAGGGTCCAATCTCCTATATCGGCCAGCGCATTGACGAATATCAGATCAAGGAGATGCGACCACTGCGCCGCGAAATGCAAATTGTATTTCAAGATCCTTACGGCTCGCTATCACCACGTCTGTCGGTCAATCAGATCATCGAAGAGGGTCTGATCATCCAGCAACCCGACTTGACTTCGGCACAACGGCGCGAACGGGTCTCCCATGAGCTCAACGAAGTCGGCCTTGATCCGAGCTCGCAAGATCGTTATCCCCACGAATTTTCTGGTGGACAGCGCCAGCGCATCGCCATTGCACGCGCCATGATCCTTGAGCCCAAATTCGTCATGCTGGACGAACCAACCAGCGCGCTTGATGTCTCGGTGCAAGCGCAGATCGTTGAACTGCTGTTGAAGCTGCAAGAGGACCACAAGCTTTCCTACCTGTTTATTTCTCATGATCTGCGTGTCGTGCGCGCCCTCGCCAATCATGTCATCGTCATGCGCAACGGCATTGCAGTTGAAGATGGCTCTGCAACACAGATTTTCAATGACCCGCAAACCGATTACACCAAAGCCTTGATGGCCGCAGCGTTCAATCTTGAAACCACACAGGACCACATCATTGCGCAATAAGTCGCAGCCATATTACGTGATTGTGAACGCCATGTGATGATGTGTTGAGGTACAGCTTCTTGAACGCAACATAAAACAAGGGAGAGCACAGCATTATGGTAATCATCGGAGACAGCGAATCGATCAGGCTGATCGCTTTTTTTGGCATCTTGTTGACATTAATAGTGCTCGAGACAATCTGGCCACGCCGCAAACGCGTGCGCGCCAGTCTCACGCGCTTGAGCACCAATATATTACTGACGATCTTCAACGGCTTTGTGATGAAATTGCTGGCCAGTGCGGTTGTTCCGATTGCCGCGGTTGCGGCTGCTGTCTATGTCGAGAAACAAGGCTGGGGACTGTTCAATCTACTCTCCCTGCCTTCTACGCTGGAAATTGCCTTGTCGCTGATTTTGTTCGATCTGGCGATCTATGGCCAGCATGTGGCGGCTCATTATGTGCCAATGCTGTGGCAGTTTCACAAAGTACACCATTCTGATGTGGAATTCGATGTCACAACGGCCCTGCGCTTCCACCCCGTCGAAATCGTCATCTCCATGCTGTGGAAAATTGTGCTGGTGTTTATCATTGGCCCCTCGGTGTTTGCCGTGGTTCTATTCGAGATCATCCTCAATGGGTCTGCCATGTTTAACCACTCAAATTTGAAATTACCCTACACGCTGGACAAAATTGTCCGCCTTTTTCTGGCAACACCCGATATGCACCGTATCCATCACTCAATTATCCCCCGCGAACTCAACACCAATTATGGTTTCAGCATATCGCTCTGGGACCGTCTGTTTGGAACCTATACAGAACAACCTTCAAAGGGGCATACAGATATGGAAATCGGCCTTGCAAAACATCAAGATAGCGAACCTACAAAATTCCTGTGGTCGCTTCGCTTTCCGTTCAGTTAAGGTCGAGCAATAAGGCGCAATGATCAGTATTCAAACAGTATTTACTTTGCCGATTCGCTATGACTCACAAATTTTACTTGCACGACTGCCTTGTTTTAAGCTAGATCCTGCAAAATACTAACAGTGAGGAAAGGCTGATCATTTCTAAAAACTGAAATGGAAATTGCATCAGTCAGATTTTGCCACGTCCCGATTGTATGGGGCTGGCTTGAAGCGCCGGTTTAGTCTGTTGTTCATAGGTTCCGCGTAGGACGGCATGAACCGGCGCGGACCTCCCTCTCTTATCGATCAGTCCCATAAATTTATCGCTCGATTTACCATAGGTGACTATCAAGGGGGGCTGGTATATGCTCGCGCCCATGAGACGCTTAGCCAAAATCAAGCAAAAATTGCCCGACTATCGCTATGAATCCGCCTTGCAAGATGAGTTCCTTGGACCGGTTGCTGGCGTTGATGAAGCGGGACGTGGACCGTGGGCCGGGCCGGTTGTTGCTGCTGCTGTAATCCTGGATAGCAAAGCCATCCCCCCAGGCCTCAACGATTCGAAAAAACTTAAAGAGCAGCAACGCGAACAGTTATACACTCAGATTCGCGAGACCTCGCTGGTCGGCATCGGCCTGTCCAGTGTGCAGGTGATCGATCGTGACAATATTCTCAAAGCCACACTTGGTGCCATGTCACGCGCGATTTCGCAACTGCCATCGCTGCCCGCCATTGCCTTGATTGATGGCAACAAATGCCCGGACCTTGATTGCCCGGCACGAGCACTTGTTAAAGGCGACCAACTCTCCTTGTCAATTGCTGCCGCCTCTATCATTGCCAAGGTGACAAGAGACCGCCTGATGCGAGAGATGGCACTGCAACATCCCCATTATGGCTTCGAGCGCCATAAAGGATATGGCACCAAAGCCCATCAACAGGCCTTGACAGAATATGGCATCACACCGCACCATCGCCGCTCTTTCAAACCCATTCGCAAAATCATTGAACAGAGCGAGCCCTCTTCGTGACCAATCATCGCTATAAACTAACCATCGAATATGATGGCACCCCTTTTGTCGGCTGGCAGATCCAGGACAATGGCGCATCGGTGCAATCATCGATCGCGACTGCCTTCAAGGGGTTTTGCGACACTGACAATCTGCCCTATGGCGCCGGGCGCACAGATGCCGGTGTCCATGCAACCGGTCAGATCGCTCATATTGATTTAGGGAAAAGCTATCCAACCGATACCATCCGCGACGCCGTCAACCAGCATTTGCGCCCGATCCCCATATCTATTCTCAAGGTGGAAGAAGTCAGCGCAGAATTTGACGCGCGCTTTTCAGCCCGCATGCGTCATTATCAATACAAGATCGTCAATCGGCGCCCCCCCTTGACCATTCAAGACAAGCGCGCCTGGCTGGTACATCGCCCGCTCGACGCCAATAGAATGAACGAAGCGGCTAAATTACTGCACGGAAAACATGACTTCACAGCCTTTCGATCCACCAATTGTCAGGCCAAATCGCCGCTCAAAACCCTGTCCCATCTGGAAGTCACACGCTGCGGAGAAGAATTGACGATCACCGCATCAGCACGCTCCTTCATGCACAATCAGGTACGCTCAATGGTGGGCTCCTTGCAAATGGTCGGGGATGGCCGCTGGCCGATCAATCAAATCCGCGACGTGCTGGACAGCAAAGACCGCGCGGCCTGCGGACCGGTTGCGCCGGCCCACGGGCTGTATTTCACGAAGATTGATTATGATCCCGCATAAGAGGGATCAATCTTTGGAGAAGTAAATCTTGAGAAAATCGGTGTAAATCGCGGTTAGAGTCTCCATGTGCTCAAGAGGCACTTGCTCATCGACTTGATGAATGGTGGCGTTGACCAGACCAAACTCAATGACGGGACAATGGTTTTTGATAAAACGTGCGTCCGATGTGCCCCCGGTTGTCGACAGCTCAGGCACCAGCCCCGTGACGCGTTTGATGGCTTCAGACAGCTTGTCAGTGAGATCCCCCGACTGGGTGACAAAACTGTCCCCCGAAACACGAAACGCCAATTCAACCCCATAGGGACTTCCCGCAAGCGCTGCTTTGATGCGATCTCGCATGAGCTGTTCAAGACTGCTTGGCGTATGCGCATCGTTGAAGCGGATATTGAAACGTGCGCTGGCTCTTGCCGGGATCACATTGACCGCTTCATTATTAACTTCCAGATTGGTAATTTCGAGATTGGATGGCATGAAAGTGCTGGTCCCATTATCGAGTGGATCACCCAAAAGCTTGCCAATCAAATGCGCCAGCCCCTCAATGGGGTTATTGGCCAAATGCTGATAGGCCACATGCCCCTGTTTGCCGATAATGGTGATGTCACCGTTCATACTGCCGCGACGACCAATCTTGATCATCTCGCCGATTTTGCCCGGATTGGAGGGTTCGCCAACAATACAATGATCCAGCTTCTCGCCATGTTCATCCAGCCATGAAAGCATTTTAACGGTACCATTTATGGCAGGCCCTTCCTCGTCGCCGGTAATCAAAAAACTGATCGAGCCAGGTAAATCCCCAGACAGATCAGATAACATTGTTTCAACGGCTGCCAGAAAACAGGCAATACTGCCTTTCATGTCCGCAGTGCCGCGACCATGCAAGATCTGATCTTTAATCCTCGCTTCAAAAGGCGAAAATTCCCAGTCCGCCTCATCGCCAACCGGCACAACATCAGTATGACCGGCAAAACAGATATTTGGAGCCTTGGTGCCAAGACGGGCATAAAGATTATCGACGTCCGGCGTGCCCTCTTCTTGAAATGGCAGCCTCGTACAAGTAAAGCCGATTTCACTCAAAGCCTGTTCGAGATAATCAAGAGCACCACCTTCAGTTGGCGTCACACTTTTACATTGAATAAGTTTGACCGCATGTCTCACTGCGTTCGTTTCGATCATCGCGTTTCTTTCAACTAATCCAGAAATATTTGGTCAACGTAATTCTTTGGCAACCATATGGGCCTAATCTTTAATCATGTTCCCGAAGGAAAAGGTACCCCTATTTAAAGCGAGTTATATTATGAAATCAGCAATGGCCCCAAATACCGAGCAATTAATCGACGACTTCAGCAATACCATGCGTAAGCATCTTCGCGAACATACTGAAGGCACCAATGTCAATAATGCCAGCCTGCTGACAACCGACTATCTCAATCATTATTCTGGAATGGTGATGCTGCTTGAACAGCTCCCAAGCACACCCGAAGAGCTGATCATCTATCTCCTTTCATGGGAGCCGATCGGCTATGAAGAACATTTTGCGACCTCTGGTTTTCGCGATGGAGATCTCGCCATCACGGCCTATCGTCATGCCCCAGAAAATATCCGCTCCACTTTTGATACTGTCATTGAGCGTTTGCATGAAGAGAGCATCAAGGCACTTGATATCGTGCGCCGCCAGGCTGAAGCTGGCAATATGCAAGGCATGTCGCGCACCTGCGAGCAAACCGCTCCTATTTTGCGCGAATTGATCGATGAAGCTTCCGCTATCGTCAATCAACAGGATCATTCACAAGATTCTATCGACGATCATTTCTAAACAAAGCTCTATTGAACGAGGTTATACCAACCGCCCCTTGGCTTTGCTTGCGTTTTTAGGTAGCCTTGCGAAAATCGCCATGAATTGGCCTGATCGCAGATCTATTTATAGAACAAGATCAAATCCGGGATGTCCGACAGATGACAAAACTGCCTTTTCTATCCAAAGCTGTCTTGATCGGCATTACCTGTCTGTCGATTGCCCTTGCGGCGATGCCCTCAACGGCAGACGCGCAGCGCCGCAATGGTTTTGGTGACAGCAAAGAACAACGACCCTATGACGATAAGCTGATGCGTCTGGCGGAAATTCTGGGCGCAACACATTATCTGCGCGAGCTTTGCAAAGCGCAAGAAGGGCAAAGATGGCGTCAGCAAATGGATGCCTTGATAGATGCTGAGGGAACCTCTGCCAAACGCCGCTCCCGCCTGGTGCGCAAGTTCAACCGAGGCTATCGCGGCTATCAACGTACCTATCATAGTTGCACACGCCCAGCGACCCTGGCGATTACCCGTTTTTTAAAAGAAGGGGTCACGCTCTCCAAGGCGATCATCCGGTCAAACAAATAAAACCTGACCCATATTTTTCGCGTGATCACAATCAGCAATTCAACTGTTTCGACAAGTGTGGTGATAAGCTGGGGACATTAACCAGTTCGCGCAAGATTTCCGCAGCCAACAACTTGCTCATGCTAAGAACGAAGTCGTCTTGCAAATAGGCTTTTTTGGGCACGTTTCAACAAAAACCATCCTAATAATTTCAAGACACAAAGCTAGTGGGGGATGGAAAACAGGGTTCACCTGCTTTCTTGATGCTTTTCACATAATTTGAATATGCGCGACCAGCGAACGGCAATAAAATTGTTGTTTGACTTGTCTAGCGGGGGAATCGTACGAGATGAAACTCATCCAGGTCGAGCGTTCGACCAAAAGCCACAAAAACGCATTGCAATATATCCTTGATGCCTGGGATGAAGCGAGTGCCAATGGAGTGCAATCAGACACTCTTGCAACAGCTGCACTATTTACCGCCATCTCTGCACTGGTCGACACTCATGGAGAAGAGGCCGTTGCCGCCCTGACCGAGCGAATGGTCAAGCGCATTGAAAAAGGTGAGTTTTCTGTCGGACATATCACCCACTAACCAACCTCTGTTCCATTTTTCGATCCCTCGTAACACTCTCAGGAACGACCGTATTCCCTCACTTTTTCAATCTGATTAAGGGGGTTTTAACTGTAAACCTGCATAGTTTGTAGAGATATTGTTTTATGTGATTAAGGGGATCGGTATGCCATCGACATATACGGATAATTTCGAGCGCTCTTTGGAAACCGGGGAAAGCGCTTTTTCCTCGTTGATACAAGATACTATTCCCGTATGGCCGGAAATGTACGAAGTCATGTATGCCTACAGGACCGGCGGGAATATCGCCGTATCGTCAGCAATTGAAAGTCTGAAAAAAGAAAATGCACAGCTAAATTCGCAAGATTTGGCAAAAATACATGATGATTTTTTCTCAAATAATAGAATGATTGATATTTCCGAAGACATTGGCTCCAAAATCAATACGGAAATCCGCAACATTATCGATGTGATGAATGCTGCTGGGGAAAAGTCCGACGAGTGCGATATCGCCTTGCGAAAGATCGAAACAAAATTTAGCAGCGTAAATACCCCAGAGCAACTGCATAGCGTTGTCGAAATACTTAGCAATATTACGCGTGCAATGGCCGATAATAATCAAAACCTAAATACCAAGCTGAAACAATCCACGCAGCAAATCGAAGTCCGTCACAAGGATTTGGACACGGCGCGCAATGAGAGCAATACCGATAGCCTCACCAGCCTTGCAAACCGCAAGAAATTTGATAGCGAATTGCGCAAGTCACTTGATGACAAGCGCGAAAAAGGTACCGACCTCACATTGCTTATCGTCGACATTGATCACTTTAAAAACTTTAATGATACCTGGGGCCACCAAACGGGAGATCAGATCCTGCGACTGGTTGCACAAACGCTCAAAAATAGCCTGAAGGGCGCTGATTTGCCAGCCCGTTATGGCGGAGAAGAATTCGCTGTCATATTACCCAACACCAACAAGGAAGATGCCTTCACGGTTGCCGAGCAAATTCGCGAAGCTATCGCAGCAAAAGAACTGATCAAAAGATCAACTGGTCAAAATCTGGGTAAACTGACGGTCTCGATTGGCATTGCGCAGGCAACACAAGATGATATTTCTGCAACCCTGATCGAGCGTTCAGATAAAGCGCTCTATCGTGCCAAAGACACCGGCCGCAACCGCTGTGACATCGCCCCCGACCTTGAGATCGAACAAATGCAGGACATTGCGGTTTCAGCTTAAATGCCATTCGTTTAATAAAAACACCCTCTACGCTCACTTGCTATTTATAAAATGCAAGCCCGCTTAGAGGGTGTTTTATTTTGCTACGAATTATCGCCAAAACCCAGCCAAAGTGCGTGACCCTCGCAAAAAGAACCAATCCCCTCAAGACTTACAAGAAGTTGACCAAGGAGAGGTTCGACAGCATTGACGTGACCTGATAGCTGGCCTGCAACTGTGTCTGCAATGACAACAGCTTGACCGCAGACTCGTTAATATCAGCCGTTTCAATCTCGCCCAGGAAGGTCGTCGCCATATTATCGGTAGACGTGTGACGGTCACTTGCTTCACCAAGCGCATTTTGCGCAATCGCCAGCTCGCCAATCACCCGGTCGATGGATTTGGAATTCTCAGAATTACTTAAAGTGGTGCGGACCCGATCGCCCATGGCGCTATATCTGGCCTGATCATTAGCACCAGCAGGATCAAATGTCGCCGAAGCCAGAATGGCAAATTGCTTGATCATGGTGCTAAAGGCGGTTTCATCCGCGCGAGCCCCATAGGCCACAAGCCTATTGTCATCAATGCGTGCAAGAGCGGTTTCACGCGCGGGGGTGTCTGAGCGATCTCCCCGATACCATTCCACCGTATCGTCACTTGTTGCATCTTTTAAACCAGTCGCCGTATCAAAGGGCGGTCCATCAACACGCTGGATCTTATCAGACCCACTGGTAAAGAAATCATTGGCCGCAGCCTGCATTGAAGCGGCGCTCAAGCTGGTTTCAGCTTCACGCTCCAGTAATGATCCAAGGGCGGCTTGGAAATTGGCAGATGTGGTCGCCGCATCGCCGCCAATCAAGAACTCTCCAGCTCCAATATCACCACCAGATTTTGCGGTTAATGCCAGCTCTGTGGTTGTGCCATCTGGTAAATTGAGCGAAATGACAAGTTTTTCACCATTGCTTGGTAGTGGCAGCGCAAAATCTACAATTATGCCTGAGGGGTCGCCTGTGGGACCCGCCGTTGTCACCCCTGTCAAATCATTTCGCAAGCCATCCAGTTTGAAACCAAATGGACTGCCTGAGGCATCCTCAAGAAGAGCAACGCCGGTTGCACCACTCGCGGCCAGTGCCAACCGGCCCTTGCCATCGCTACCAATATCGGCCTGACGGCGCTCTTCCATGATTTGACGAAAACCAGCTTTACTACCTGCCCCATCAAGCATTTCTTTGGGCGGCACAACGGGTAGCTCATCAGTTTTAGCTCCCGAGAACAGCGAGCGACCACCGATCTCCGTATTCAGGATATCGACCGTATCAGCAAGGCGCGCGCCAGCTTGTTTTTGCGCAAGCGTTTGACCGGTATCAGTTGGCTCATAGCCACTGATAATCATCTGACTGCTCATATCGGAGGCATTATTACGTAATTGCCCAACCGCCGCATCCATCACTTTAAGGCGCGTCTGCACAAGCGTAATGGTGTTTTGAAAACCCTCTATTCCAGATTTCTCCGCGCGCAGGGAAACCGCCATGCTGCGATCACTACCAAGCCCGCCATATGTATCAGCGACTTTGCCACTAGAGATCTGCCGTTGCAGATCATCCATCTGCGTACGGTTATTGGCGATCTGACGTAACAGCACAGATTGCTGCGCGCTTCCAATACGGGTCATGACTTTAGCCCTACTTCAATTTATCTCTACTCGTAACGATTATCTGTTCTCAACATCACAACATCAAAAAATGCAATTTCTATAATTTTGTTAAATACGCATCAATGACTGCATCATTTCATCAACCACCTGCAAAATGCGGGCATTGGCTGCATAGGAATTTTGCAGGGAAATAAGCTTGGTCAGTTCTTCATCAATCTCAACACCGGTTTCATCGTAAAGCTGCTGCTCCAACGAGGCTACAACGATATCCTGGGACTGGTTTGCCTGTGAGGCGGAAGCCGCTTTGCCGGTTTGATCTGAAATGACCTGGCGCGCGAACTCTGCAATAGATGACCGATAGGGAGCAGCCTTTGAGCCAATCCCGGCCTGAGGATCAAAATCCATTTTGGCGTTGGTCAGGCGATCAATAATGTCGAGGGGCCGTGTTGGATCACCAATCGCGGTTTCAGGACTGGTACTGTATTTGACAAGCAGTTCATTATTATCAATCACGGCTCGATTAACGGCCAAGCGGGTTGAAAGACCTACTTTTTGCTCCCTGCCCTCCATTGAGCCACTATAAATGACCTGCGAGCCATGACCGTCGACAAACAAAGACAGACCAAGACCGCCATCTTGCAGCCCCGTGCTTGTTTGCGTTGAGGAGAGTGATGTCACATCGGTAGTGCTTGCTGCACCGTCATCCACAAATGCCAGTCCGCTTGCCGTTGCAATGGCTGTGATAGCCGGGGAAAGCTCCGCATTGATCGCCGTGGCAGCCGCCGCAAAGCCAGTTGAAAAGTCAATGCCGATGACCCTATCGCCGACCGTAGCCGTATGCTCATTGGATAAGGGCAAAAGCGTTGGATCATCAACACGCACGAAGGTGACATTCTTCGTCTGACCGCCTTCGCTATATGACAAAGAAATAGAATTGCCTTGCTGCAAACCGGCCAGGTCAACCTGAAACCCCGTGCTTGCTCCACTCGTAACCGGCGTCCCGGCAACAACATTATTCGATAAGGAACTGGCCAAGCCGGCCGCGATTTCATCAAGCTGCGCCTGCGTCTCCACAAGTACATTGTCACGCAGATCAATGAGCGCACCCAATTTACCTGTATCCATCATGCCGTTATTGATGAGATCAATATTATAACCATTTGAAGAACGCAGCGTTACAGTCCCGACATCGCGAAGCGCATCATCGTGATTGTAATGCGAGCTCGCGGTAATATTGCCGTGAAGGTCAAAGTCAAATTGCGCCGCTGTTCCCTGCAGCAGGCTATTGCCGCTTTTGGTCTGAATGGAAATAGTACCATCATCGGCTGGATTGACTTGAATTTCCATATATTGCGAGAGCCGTGACAATTGCCGGTCGCGCTCGTTCAGCAGTTCCGAATGAGCTGGGTTTTCGCTGCTGATACCCGCGATACGTACATTGATATTCTGCAGCTTGTTCAAGCTGTCATTAATATCGGTCACGGCGGTGGCAATTTCATTTTCGGCCAGTTGGCGCAATGACTGAACCTGCTCGGATATGGTATTGAGACCATTCGCCAAACTCTCGGCGGCCCCAACAGCTTGCTGGCGCGTCACATAATCATCAGGTGAAGTGGTCAATTGTTGCAAAGAGTTGCTAAACCCGTTCAACAGATTGTCCAGCGACCCATCCTCCCCTGGCACCCCAAACAATTTATCGACCCGCGACAAGAATGCGTCATATACGGCTGTTTCGCCTGACCGTGAGGTTTCCGTTCTGACCTGGTTTTCAAGATATCTGTCTGAGGCACGTACAATCGCTGAACGCACACCACTAATAAGCCCCAGGGTCTCCGGGCGGAGATCCTGACGCTTATAACCTTCAACATCGGCCTGAGCCACATTGTTGGCGACCGAGTTCAGTCCGCTTTGGACTGTCCGAAGGCCAGCATTGGCGATATTAAGTGAGCTGATCAAACCCATGGGGTTTACCTAAGATCCTTTCCTGCGGTCAACTACCTGACGCTAGGCACTCACAAAAAGCGCCAGGCAGCTATTGGAAGAAGCTAATCTTCTACCTGACCATATTCAGAGTTTCCTGCATCATTTTATCGCCGGTCGAAACGATTCGTGTATTGGCGGCATATGCCTGCTGGGTTATGATGAGTTTTGAAAACTCATCCGCAATATCCGTGTTTGAAGCTTCAAGCGCCCCTGACACAACACTACCAATAGTAGAGAACGTGGGAGCACCAGATGATGACGTCTCGCGAAAGGCACCGCCATTGGTTTTTGCAAGACTATTGCTCGCCGAAAAATTGGCCAGTGCAATGCTTGAAATCGGAATAGTGCGCCCATTGCTGTAGTTTGCATTAATGCGCCCATCATCGGACAGCGCCACCGATACAAATTCACCGGCGGTATAGCCATTTTGCTGCACGGTTGTTCTTGCCGTACCATCAACTGTTGCAAATTGCGTCACTTCACCACTGGTATGATCAAGCTGAATATCACCAAGCGACACACCGTTTACAGAGACACCGCTCAAGGTCACGCTATTGACCGCAGGGCTCAGCTTACCATTTGCACCAAAGACATACTCCTGCCCTGAGTTTGTCCAGGCTGCATCTGTACCAGTCGCGCTCGTATCGGACAGATAGAACAACTCCCATTTGTCCGTATTGGTTGATGTCGCCGCTGTTGAGGCCACACTATCCGTTTTAGCCCAGCGAAATTCGATATTAGCAGGCACGCCGGTCGCATTATAGCTCGTAACCGACCCACCTGAAATTGACTGATTGATGAATTCTTGCGCATCAGCACCGGTGACAATCCCGGTACCAGCAACCGTTGGGTTAGAAGCAAATGAAGCAAGATTCAAAAGTTCACTATTAGCGACCTGCGAGTCAACTGCTGAGGTTGCAGGCTGACTTGGAAGGTTCAATGTGTAATCAATTTTTGTTGTCGCCTTGGCTGGCAAAAAATCTCCAGAGATCTGAATAAGCTCAGGCACACTGCCGGACTGATTGCCCGTATCTGGATTGAGCGAAAGGCCTTTTAGGAAATAGCCAGTGGAGTTGACAAGATAACCATTGGTATCCAGTTCAAAATCGCCGCGCCGAGTATAGAGATTATCGTTGCCAAATATTGGCTCGCCATCAATTGTGGACTGCTGCTCAGAGACAATAAAGAAGCCATCACCATTAATCGCGAAATGAGTTTCGGTGGCACTATTCTGGGTCTGACCCTGAATATCATTCGTAGCTCGCGAAGATGCTGCCACAACACCAAGCGCCTGATTGCGCGGATTACTCTCTTGCACCAGCTCAGAGAAGCTGGTCTCTGTGCGCTTGTAGCCTACTGTCTGAGAATTCGCGATATTGTTAGAGATATGCTCCAACGCGGTTGACTGCGCATTCAACCCGGTAATCGCCGTATTCATCGCACTAAAAATACCCATTCAACTTCTCCTAAACATAACAGCTCTGATCTACTACAGACCAATCCACAAAGATTTTGTATTTATAGTTAGCAATTTGAGGGCCAATTATTTTATTTATTTAATTCAACGACTTACGAAATCGAGCATCTTGGAAGCCGATGGAAAAGGCATTTTTTACCCGTTCGGGGGGCAATAATTGCCGAGATCAGACAAATATTGACCCCAACCCAAAAGACCCCGCATGCCCGATATACTTCAATTGGACATTCGCCAAGCAGCCCCCTATTCTGACCACACTGATAACCGTTGATGCGAGGATCACTTTTGAGCGACAATTCCATATTTGATAGTCTTTGGCACAGCGTTCGCGACGTTGGAGATTATGTCAGCGATCTGCGCAATCCAACTATTCGTCTTGGAGTGACCGGATTGGCCCGTTCGGGCAAAACCGTTTTTATCACCTCGCTCATTCATAATCTTTTACATGGAGGGCGCCTGCCGTTTTTTGACGCGATGGCCGAGGGACGCATCAACCGCGCCTATCTGGAACCCCAGCCCAATGACGAGATCCCTCGCTTTGATTATGACAGGCATCTAGAGGAGCTAACGGGTTCCCCCCCAAGCTGGCCGTCCAATACAGAGCGCATCCGGCAATTGCGCATCACGATTGAATTTGAAACCAATAATGTCTTGCGCAAAACCCTTGGGCAGGATCGCTTGCATCTCGATATTATCGACTATCCCGGAGAATGGCTGCTGGATTTGCCGCTTTTGAATATGAGCTTTGAGGAGTGGTCAAATCAGGCCTTTTCCATGAGTTCTGAGCCCGAGCGCTTGTCTCTTGCTGCCGATTGGCGCGCCATGGTGATGGGCCTTGATCCTCTGGCGCCACAATCTGAAAAAACTGCCGATAATCTCTCCCAGCTGTTTCGCTCCTATCTCATTTCCTGCCGCGACGATGCACATGCCTTGTCAATGCTGCCGCCCGGTCGTTTTTTGATGCCCGGAGAATTGGCCGGCTCCCCCGCTCTCACTTTCAGCCCGCTACAATTGCCCCCAAATGGCCGTGCCCCCAAAAACAGTCTTTGGCAAATGATGGCACGCCGCTTTGAGAGTTATAAAACGCATGTGGTAAAACCGTTTTTCAAGGATCATTTCACAAAACTGGATCGCCAGATCGTCCTGGTCGATACGCTTTCTGCTCTCAATGCAGGTCCCGGTGCCCTCAACGATCTTGAAAACACCCTCACCGCCATCCTCAATTGCTACCGTCCAGGACAAAACTCCTGGCTATCCAGCCTGCTGGGCAAACGTATTGATCGCATTATGTTTGCAGCCACCAAGGCTGACCATCTGCATCAAAGCAGCCATGAACGGCTGAAAGGGGTCCTTAAAATTTTAACCGAGCGCGCCAGTGAGCGTGCCGATCTGGCTGGTGCCAAGGTGGAGGTGATGGCCATTGCTTCAATCAGATCTACCAGCGAAACACATAGCGAGCAGGCCGGCGAAACGCTACCGCTGATCAAGGGGATCCCGTTGAAGGGCGAAAAACTGGGCACGATGGTGTTTGATGGGCTAGAGGAAATCGCCATTTTTCCAGGAGATTTACCAGACAACCCTGAAAAAACCCTTCTTGAAGGCAGGGCCAGCCCCGACAAGGGCGAAGAAGATATCCGTTTCATCCGGTTTCGGCCTCCTCAACTGGAAACCCAGATTGACGGCACACCCAAAGCCCTGCCGCATATACATCTGGATCACGTGCTGAACTTTTTGCTGGGAGATTATCTGGAATGAGTGACAAGCCATCGACCCAAAAGCCACCGTCCCGCAAGCCACAGTTTTTCCGCCCCGATGAAGTCGATGTGCCGCGCGAGCAAGCAAGCGACAATCCCGGATCACCGGATCCACAACCAGCACCAACCCGCGCGCAACCAGAAGAAACCAACTCGCCGCGCCCAGCTGCACTACATCAACCAAAGGACAAGCGCGAACGCTTTGAACCATCAGAGAATGAAGATGGTTTCCTCGAAGATGAGTTCTCTTTTGATAATGAGACAAAAGGCACCACCATCCCGACGCTGAATGATATCAAGCGCGGTTTTCGCTGGAGCGGTATATTGGTCAGCGCTGCCGGAGCGCTTGCAGCAATGGCCTTCACGGCTTGGCTACATTCCCATGTTGCAGGCCTGATGGCCCGCGAGGACTGGATTGGCTGGCTGGCGCTGGGCCTAGTATCGCTTGTGTGTCTGGCGCTATTGATGATTGCCATCAAGGAGTTCTTTGCCCTGCGCCGTCTCAAAAAACTCGGCAACTTGCGCGAGCTGGCGCAGCGAGCCCTCAAACATGATGAGCGCAAACCCGCGCAAAAAATCCAATCGCAGATCACTGGTCTGTTTCATGGTCGCCACACGCTTGCATGGGGATTGGCCAATCTTCATGAGCATGAGAAAGAAGTGCTGTCAGCCCGCGACCGCCTGATGCTGGTGGAGCGCAGCTTAATGGTGCCGCTTGATATTGATGCCCGCAAAATCGTCGCTGATAGCGCCAAACGGGTCAGCGTCATGACCGCCATCAGTCCTTTTGTATTTCTCGACATGCTGCTCGTCGCCGTCGAAAATTTCAAGATGCTGCGCCGCTTGATGACCCTTTATGGAGGACGTCCCGGCCTGCTTAGTCAATTACGAATGATCAAACTGATGATCGCTAATCTTGCCATATCAGGTGGTGTTGCTGTTGGCGCTGATCTTATCGGACATGTCATTGGTGGACAGGTGGCAACCAAACTGGCTGGGCGCGTTGGCGAGGGCATGATCAACGGATCGCTCACAGCGCGGCTTGGTATTACGGCTACCAAGCTCATCCGCCCACTCCCATATATAGAAGCCAAACCAACGACAATAACGGCATTCGTCAAGGAGCTGACGCGCGGGTCCAAGAAAAAATCATAGGATCGAAAAATTCACACAAAAAACCGGACCGGAGTGAAACTCCAGTCCGGCTTTCCGTGATCGAAACCGGTTTTATCAACGTTGCCCCCCAACAATCCGCAATTTCTGGTGTCGTGACAAATGGTTTCGAAACATGACTCCAATCTATCCCCACCCAAGGCTGGAGCCATGCTGACGGACGAGACTTAGCCTGCTTAAAACAGTTTTGGTCTGTCCGAATTCTTTTGAAGGTCAGCGTTTGTAGGCTTCAAAAATTCTTACTTCAATGGCAAATCACAGTTTTCAACACAGATTAACAAATGCTCATAAAAAGGTCCGGCACTGATCTAAATCAATACCGGACCTAAGGTGTTATTCTATCAAGATTCTTAAGACGAAACCTTGAAATTCTCACTTAAAGTTGATTTAGCCGACCAGTTCGTCTGGGGAAAAACACATGGCAATTTCAAGAGCCGCATTGTCGAGGCTGTCTGAGCCATGCACAGAGTTTTCGCCAAGGCTTTGCGCAAATTCTTTACGGATGGTGCCAGCATCTGCTTCGGCTGGATTGGTTGCACCCATGATTTCGCGGTTTTTAAGAACGGCATTTTCGCCTTCCAGAACCTGCATGACGATAGGACCAGATGACATGAACTCTGTCAGTTCACCAAAAAAGGGTTTGTCAGCGTGAATACCGTAAAATTTTTCAGCCATGGCGCGATCCCAATGTACGCGCTTTGAGGCAACGACGCGCAAACCGCCTTCTTCCAGCTTGGCGATAATTTTACCTGTGAGATTGCGTTTTGTCGCATCCGGCTTGATCATTGAAAATGTGCGTTCAATACCCATAATATGTTCCCTTTTGTGTCTTTTGATGAAAAATTTTCGATCCGTGCAAGCTTATAGCCGTGCACTTTCATGGCTGCAAGGACAGTTCACTGTTTTACCTCGCGGACAGGTGTGGTAAATGCTCCCATGCTTCATATAAATGATCTTACATATCGCATTGAGGGTCGCCTGATAATTGACAAGGCAACCACTGCAATCCCGGCGGGCCACAAGGTGGGCCTGGTTGGACGAAATGGCGCTGGCAAATCCACGCTGCTGCACTTGCTGACCGGCGAACTGCACCCAGAGGACGGCTCCGTGCGCATGCCGCGCAATGCCCGCATGGGCCTGTTGGCGCAAGAGGCCCCCGATGGCGAAGAAAGCCTGCTGGAAACCGTGCTGGTAGCCGATGAGGAGCGCGCCAACCTGTTGGCGGAAGCTGAAACAGCCACCGACCCGAGCCGTATATCGGAAATTCATCTGCGTCTTACCGACATTGATGCCCATACCGCCCCCGCACGCGCCGCCGCTATTCTGGCAGGTCTTGGCTTTACAGCCGAAGCACAGATGCGCCCCTGCTCGTCCTATTCGGGTGGTTGGCGTATGCGCGTGGCCCTTGCCGCCATGTTGTTCTCTGCCCCCGATCTACTGTTGCTTGATGAACCTTCCAACTATCTCGATCTTGAAGGCACGATCTGGCTGGAAAACTTTTTGCGCACCTACCCTCACACCTTGCTTATCGTCAGCCATGATCGCGATCTCTTGAATAATGCGGTCAACGCCATTTTGCTATTGGCCGATGGCAAGCTGACTTTATATGGCGGTAACTATGACACATTCGAAAAAACCCGCCGCGAACAGCAAAGGCTACAGCTCAAGCTGAAAAAGAAACAAGACGACAAGCGACGCCATATGGAAAGCTTCATTGATCGCTTCAAGGCCAAGGCCTCCAAAGCCAAACAGGCGCAATCTCGCTTGAAAGCATTGCAAAAACTAAAACCCATCGCCGCAGAAGTCGATGGCGATGTCGCCCCGTTCGTCTTTCCAACGCCTGAAAAAGCGCTAGGCAATCCGCTAATGCGGATCGAAGGTATCGATATCGGCTATGCGCCGGGTCAACCCGTGCTGCGCAATCTCAATCTGCTTATAGATATTGATGACCGCATTGGGCTGCTTGGGGCCAACGGCAACGGCAAGAGTACTTTTGCAAAATTCCTGTGCGGCAAGCTCAAGCCGCTTGACGGATATCATCGTCATCACAAGAAAATGCAGGTGGGCTTTTTCGCCCAGCATCAAATGGACGAGCTCAAAGACGAGGAAACCCCTTACGACCACATTGTCGATCTAATGGAGAATAAAACCGAGGCGCAGCGCCGCGCCAAGCTCGGGTCGTTGGGATTTGGTATCGATAAAGCCAACACCAAAGCGAAAAACCTCTCGGGCGGCGAAAAAGCGCGGCTCTTGTTTGCGCTGGCTTCGTTTTACGGTCCGCATCTGCTCATTCTTGATGAACCAACCAACCATCTCGACGTCGATAGTTGCCAGATGCTCATTCAGGCCCTCAACGAGTATGAAGGTGCCGTCATCCTTATCAGCCATGACCGCCACCTCGTGGAGGCGTGTGTGGACCGCCTATGGATGGTCAAGGATCAAACCGTCGCGCCTTATGATGGCGATCTGGACACCTATCGCGCCGAACTTCTGGCGGCACGCTCCAGTAAAGTCAAAAAAGAGAAAAATGCCAATGCGGGTCGCTCCAAAAAAGAACAGCGCCAAATGGCCGCCAAGCGGCGCGCCGAACTTGCCCCCATGCGCAAGGAAATCAAAGGCTTCGAAAAACAGATGGAGGTCCTGAACGGCAAAATAGAGGTTCTCGACAAAAAACTTGGGGAAGCAGGTCTTTATGACAATGATCCTGACAAAGCCAATGACCTCGCACTTGAGCGTGGCCGCTTCACCACCGAACTCGCCAAAACCGAAGAAACATGGATGAGTGCTTCTGAAGAATATGAAAAAGCCAAAATTGTCTGATTAGTAGTCGAACAATATATTTTCAAAGGGGCGCAAATGCATATTCTTCTTGGAATTTTGGGGTTCATTGGCGGGCTTGGCATGTTGTTATGGCGTATCAAGATGGCGTCGGATGCTGCCAAAGACATTGCCAGCACAGCTAATGACGCCAAAAATTACATGCGCAGAAGACGCTGGCAAAAAAAAGCTGCCGCCGACCCCATCAAGGACATTAATGATCCCCGTGAATCTGCCGCAACCATCCTCGCCGCACTGGCCTCCTATGATGGCGCAATCAGTGAAGCCGAAGAAAAGATCATTTTGCGCGAAATCAAATCCGCATTTCAAACCAGCGATGACGTGGCCATTGAACTGCTGGCGCATGGTCGCTGGCTGTCAAAAGACAGCGGCGATCTCAATGCCTTTATCTCGCGCCTGCTGCCCCCCATCGTGCGCCATTGTGCGCAAAAGGAAAAACATGACCTGCTCGGCATGATGGAGCGCGTCACAGTGGCCAACGGTGCTGCCAGCGATCTTGAAAAAGACGCCATTTTATTCGTCAAACGGCATTTGGGGCTTTAGTCCAGGTCAAATGTGCTCGCCGCACGGCAGCTTTGCAGCTGGCACCAAGGGCGAGCCCTTGGAACCGATAATATTAAATATGCTATCGATACGAAATTGGCACAGCGTCTAAACCCGCTCTACTGTCGTCATCCCCGGCAATGACGAAATAGTGCAAACAATATCCCCACCATAATAATGGGTTCCAAGGGATCATCCCTTGGCGCAGTGCGCGCAGCACGCCCGTCTGGCGAAGACAAGCCGCAAAGAGGCTATTCCAAACGATCCAGCCGCAATCGCCCGCGATCATCTGTGAGGCGCCAGACGCTGCCAACCACGGAGAGCAAGGTGCCGCTGGCGGTGGCGCCAGCGATCAAGAACATAATGAGAATTTGGTATTTGGTAGCTTCCACGGGATCAGCGCCGGCCATGATCTGACCTGTCATCATGCCGGGCAGTGAAACAATACCGCTCGCGGCCATCGCATTAATGATCGGCATCATGCCGGTTTTGAGAGCTTGTCGCAAAGGTTCATCGATGGCCTCAAATCGCTTGTGACCAAGCGCAATGCGCGCTTCCACCGATGAACGCTCGCGCTTCAATGTGGTGATCAGCGTTTCAACGCCAAGAGAAATACCAGATAGAGTATTACCCAGCACCATGCCAAGGATCGGCAAAATATAGCGTGGCGCATACCAGGGATCTGGACCAATGATCAGGCCAACCGCCAGCAAGGTTGTGAAACTGCTCACAAAAAACATGGTTGTGGTGCCAATGCCATATCCCCACCAGCCCTTGAGCCTCGTGGTCAATCGCGCCATCACCTCGCGCCCGGCTACCAATATCATAAGCAGCGCCCAGCCAATCGTCCATAGAGGCGAGGTTTGAGCAAAAATAAATTTCAGTACAAAGCCGATCAGGCTCAATTGCACCAGCATACGGGCGGTGTTGATCAATAGAGATTTTTCAAGGCCCAATCGGAACCACAGCGAGATCAACCCATTGGCGAGAATCAGCACGGCGGCCAGCGCCAGATCCCAATAGCTCAGCGAGATATAACTCATGCGCTCACAACCTTTGCTGCCCCATCCTTGATCGTCAAGACATGCGTTGCCAGACGCGACGCCTGCTCATTGCTGTGCGTAACGATGATCAAGATCACACCGCTCTTTTGCAAGGCGCTGATTTTGTCTTCCATCCGCTGACCGGCCTCTTCATCAAGCGCCGAGGTTGGTTCGTCCAGTAACAAAACCGCTGGTCCATCTTCGATCGCGCGGATAAATGCCATGCGCTGGCGCTCGCCAGATGACAGATGGGCAACGGGACTGCCAAACAGTTTGCCCTCCAGCGCCAGATCCTTGCCGAGCAGCCGGGCCGCTGCCAGATCAGTAAAATGCTGTTCGACGCGCTCCAGCCACCAGCCACTTTCAGCCGCCAGATAGCGTACGCGTGTGCGCCAATGACCACCAGCCTCACCGTCTTTGCTCATCTGATCAAGAGAAATACTGCCGCTTGTTTCATCAAGGTCAGCAATGGCACGCAATAACAGGCTTTTGCCAGAGCCTGAGGGGCCGCGCACCACCAGAACATTACCTTCGTGCAGATCAAAACTAATGGGTTCGAGCCCATGAACTTTCAGATCACGCACCTTCAGCATGTTTTTTGGTACTCTATTCGCAAGTGAGGGATTTGGCGTCCATCAGGTTTGACTTCAACCGTTTTTGTGACAGATATTTCGCTCATACCCAGCGTCAAAAAGGCATCCAACTCGGATTTAGCCAGCGGCCAAGGTGGACCATCAGGCACCATATTTTCTTCCCGCGAGCGCGTGATCACCAGTAACCGCCCATCAGGCGCAACAAGGTCAGCGATAGCTTGGAACAATTTTGGCCGGATGGCATCGGGCAACGCCTGCAAAGTGTAGGTTTCATGCACCAGATCGAATTGCCCGATCAGCTCATCGGGCAGATCAAACAGATCCGCTTGGCGAAACTTTATGGCGCTATCTGCAAATTTTTTCGCGGCCCATTCGATGGCGCTACCCGACAGATCAATGGCCGTCACATCATAGCCGTTGGCGTCTAGAAAAGCGGCGTTGTCGCCAAGCCCGCAGCCAACATCAAGAGCCTTGGCTCCGGCCCCTTGCGGGCGCTTTGACATCCATTCAACCAGACCTTGTCGCGGCTCTTGATCGCCCCACGGCACCATGGCGGCATTCCCATCAGCTTTGGCATAGAGCTCTTCGAACCAGTCCGTGAACTCACCACCCTTGGCGAGGTTTTCAGCCTGCAACTTGTCAGCATTGCCACGTGCCAGATCTCTGTCTTGTTCTGAAGTCACGCCTTTTTCTCCCAGCTGCCACGCTCATTTTGTTTCCAATATGTCGCCTCAAGCCCCTCGCCTGCAAGGCGCTTCCACTGTTTGCGGGCGTTGGTGACGGCCTCTCCATCATTGCCATCGAACAAATAGACAATGCGCTCATAGCCCTTGATGTCGTCGGGCTGCGCCCCTCCTACAAAGAAGCGAATAGCGGCGCTGCTTGGATTGTCGCTCGTTGGGGTCAAATAGATCGGCTGCTGGTCGGGAAAACCATCTTCGGCGGCGCCATGAGGTAAAAAACTATCCTCATTTGTGGTCCATAGGGCTCCGTTCAGCTCGCCGACCTGCTTATCAGAACTTGCCTGCACCACCGCTTGCCAGCCGCGCTCCAGGCTTTTTTCCAGCAGGTTTGGTAAAATGTCGAGCAATTTTGCGCGCTCCAGATGATAGAATAAAATATCAGGTCCGCTTTTAGTATTTTTTGATGTGTCCGGTTTCCCCGGTTCTGCCTCTTTATCAGTCTTTGTCGACATAGGGGTTTTTGCCTTTTCTCATATGCAGGCGAATTGGCACGCCCTGGAGATCGAAGGTCTCACGCAAACCATTGACGATATAGCGTGAATAGCTCGTTGGCAGATCTTTGGGCCGCGAGCAAAATACGATGAAGGTCGGTGGCCGTGCATTGGGCTGTGTCATGTAACGCAGACGAATACGCCGACCACCAGGAGCTGGCGGCGTGTGGCGCATCACCGTATCATCAAGAAAACGATTGAGCTTCCCCGTTGGCAGGCGCTTGTTCCAGGTCTCATAGGTTCCAAACACGGCCTTCATGAGTTTATCTAGCCCGCGCGCCGCCAGAGCAGACACCGGCACCATGGCCAGTCCCTTGACTTGGGGCAATAGACGCGTCACCTCTTTGCGCAGCTTGTTGATGCGCGCATTTTTATCTGTTTCCAGGTCCCATTTATTGACCGCAATCACCAGCGCCCGGCCTTCTCGTGCCACCAAATCGGCAATGGTCAGGTCCTGCTTTTCTAGCGGATTATTAACGTCCAGCAACAGCACAACAACCTCGGCAAAGCGAATGGCCCGCAGGGCATCAACGACAGAGAGATGCTCGGGGCGCTCTTTTACCCGCGCCCTTTTGCGCAGACCCGCCGTATCAAACAGACGAATGTCACGACCTTCATAGTTGAGCTCGACAGAAATAGAATCGCGCGTCAGGCCAGCTTCAGGGCCGGTAATCATGCGATCCTCGCCGATTAGCGCGTTGATCAATGTCGATTTGCCAGCATTGGGCCGCCCCACAATAGCGATCCGCAAAGGACGGTCTTCATCACTCTCGTCGTCTTCCAGATCAGGGATCAATGGATCGCGCTTTTTCAGCACCTCATCCATTTGAAACAAAAGCTCGCCAATGCCTTCGCTATGTTCTGCGGAAATGGCAATAGGATCACCAAAGCCCAAACTATAACTTTCATAATAGCCAAGATCTCCCGCGCGCCCTTCTGCCTTGTTGACATCCAGCAATACTGGCTTGCCACTTTGGCGTACAATAGAGGCAAAGGTTTCATCCGCAGGGATGACGCCAGCGCGCGCATCGATCATGAACAGGACCAGATCCGCCTCTTCCATCGCGGCATAAGTCTGATCGCGCATGCGCTCCTCAATGGAACCATCAACGGCTTCTTCAAGACCTGCTGTATCAATGATGTGGACGATCTGGTCGCCAAGTTCAAAATCGCTCATGCGGCGATCGCGGGTCAGGCCCGGCGCATCATCGACCAGCGCAAGTCGGCGCCCCACCAGCTTGTTGAACAGGGTTGATTTGCCGACATTGGGTCGGCCTAAAATAGCAATTGTATAGGACATGGACTCAAACTTAAATTCAGGATTAGGCTCAAAACCTAGTTCAGGGCAACGAGCTTGGCGTTATCTGTAAGGATATACATATGCCCTGCCGCAACGATTGGCGCAATATGAATACGATAGCCCAGGTCCTTTTGCGATACTATTTTTCCTGTTTTAGGGTTAAGTCCGGCTATCCGGCCCTTGTTAGAGACCAGCCATAGGCGATCTCCGGCCAATATCGGACCAAGCCACTGTTCGCCCTGCGCCAGTTGTTTCACCCAGACAACGCTGCCATTCTTGGAACTCAAGGCCACAACACGCCCGGATCGATCGACAATATAGACCATATTGCCAGCTGGCCACGGCGTTTGCGTGCTGGCAATGGTCTTACTCCATATGCGCTCACCATTCTTTTTCGAGGTGGCAATCATGCGCCCCGAATTGCCAACGGCATAGACGACGCCGTTGGCAATGGCGGGGCGTCCCGGGTTGGCCATAGAGCGCAAGCTTGAGCCACTTTTGCTAGTGGCAAGATTATCTCGCCAAATGGGTCTGCCTGTGTCCAGATCATAAGCGGAAATTTCCCCCGATGAATAAGGGACGACAAGGGTTTTACCAGCAATCGCTGGGCTGATATTGGATAATATGCTGGTGCGGTCGGGCAGTCCTCGCTGCGACCAAACCTCTTCGCCATCAGTCGTAGATAGAGCGTAAAGACGCCCCTGAGTGGTCACGACGAAAACTTTACCGCCAAACGCGGTTGGGGAGGTCCGAATAGGAACGCCCAAAACCTTTGTCCATAAAGCTTTGCCAGAAGCTGGATCAAGCGCAACGATGGTGCCATATCCCGTTGCCGCAAAAAGACGACCGCCATCAACGGCAAGACCGCCACCATAGCCCTCTTCTTTTTCTTCTGTTTCAGGGGTCAGGCGCACCCGAAAGCCAACCGACCCGCTACTGGCGGAAAAAGAGGTCACAACACCCTCGGTATCCAGCGTGTAAACACGGCTATTATAGACAATTGGACGTGGGATCAGCTGGCCATCAGAGGACGATCCAGCGCCAGCATCAGAGGTCCAGCTTGAGCGTAACGATCCCTTAAACACGAGATGCCCGGGCGCATTATTTGCCCCTCCACCAGGCTGGGTCCAGTTTGCATTGGCTATTTGTGCAGGAATAGAAATGGCAATATTGGTGGCGCTTGGTTCGGGGACGATATCGGCCCGTGATTTCAAAACCGCTTCTCTGGAGCCCGGCATGATTTTTTCTTTTGGCTTAAAGATATTGCCGGTCAGTTTGTGCATGTCAGGCATGCCACCACCACAAGCTGAGAGAAAAACGGTAGCCATAATAATGGCCAAAAACGTCTTGACCCTGGAGTGATAACCCCATCCGATGAGTTTGCTATGTGTCATGCCGTGCACCCGTTTGAGGAGTTTGCGTGCCCAAGAATAGATCAGACAGCCTCATAATTCCTCTTGAAACAATTATCATTATAGGTTTTTCAAGTTTTAACGCACACCAACTGATTACACTAAAATTCGAGAATAGATCCCATCGGCATGGCCTTTTCAAAAAGCATACCTGATACTTATTCAACAATAAACTGGGCCATTTTACGACCCCTGTTCACAGATTATCGAGCCGTATTGTCAAAATGATACCAACGAAAAAGCAACTGCGGGGATTCCAATGGCTATTTTTTGCTTTTTTTCTTGTCTTTGACAGTGGCTTTCTTGCCCATAACGGGCGTTTTTGACGGGGTTGCGCTCCCCTTATTCTGCTCGGCAGTAGCCTCGACAATCAAAGACAACATCATTTCAGCGCGCTGACGTAACCCACTCGGCGCGGTTCTATCGCTCAAAACCTGACTATAATAGGTTTCAGCACTGGCCATATTGCCAGCCCGAAACGCTGACAGGCCCAATAATTCGCGGGCAGAATGGCGCCAAGAGCTTGTCCCCTGTGCAAGTTTACCAAGCCTTGTTTTCATCTCGGCCTCGTCCGCTTTGTCCACTCGCAGCATAGCAGCCTGGATCCGCGCAAAATCCTGAAAGACCGGGTCCACAGTCTTGTTGCTAGCCAATTTGTCATATTCGCTGGCGGCATCTTCCAGCTTGCCGCTAGACGCTTTCACCGCTGCATCGCGCATTTGAGAGAGCATCGCATAGCCACGAGGCCCTTCTTCTGCGATCTGTGAAAGGGATAATTGTGCCAGATCTTTTTGGCCAGAACTCGCAAGGTCAAGCGCATCCATATAGCGGGCCCCAAACGTTTGCGACTGTTCTAGTTGCTGAAATTTCCAATATTTGTAGCCAGCGACAGACAACACAACCGCAAGCGCCACACCAAGGATCAAATAGCCGTATTTGTCCCACAGTTTCGCAAAATTCTCACGCTTTATTTCTTCATCTATTTCGCGGAAGATATCACCATCAACCATATGTCTGTCACTCTCTTTGCGTTATCTTTTACAGCTCACCCTCGCTTGCGCGAAATGTGTTTGATGTGCTTTAGCAGCTTTTTCCGGCAGGTCCCTATAAAAAGTCCTATATCGCATCATCTCGTCATGATTATGATGCGCGCCGCTCACCAGATCGGCTTTGTTTACCCTATTTGCCTGAACCGGTTTTACGCGTTGTGCCGCCCTTGTTTTTCTTCATCTCGTAAACATGTTCGCGGGACGGGAATTTTCGGGTTTTGACCTCATCCGCATATGCTTCGACGCAATTTTGAATGGCTTCCCCCAGATTCCCGAATTCTTTGACGAATTTTGGCACGCGCGGCGACAATCCCAACATATCCTCGAGTACCAATATCTGACCATCACAATCGACGGATGCGCCAATACCAATCGTTGGAATAGGGATCATTTTGGTTATGCGAGCCGCTAGCAATTCCGCCATACCTTCTATGACCACGGCAAATGCTCCGGCATCGGCGATCGCCGTGGCGTCAAGCTCAAGGCTTTCCCACTCTTTCTCTTCGCGTCCCTGCGTCTTGAACCCTCCCATGACATTCACAGATTGGGGGGTAAGACCAATATGAGCCATCACCGGGATGCCGCGTTTTGTCAAATAGCTGATCGTTGGAGCCATGTGCGCCCCGCCTTCCAGTTTGATCGCGCCGCATCCCGTTTCCTTGAGGATTCTAGCGGCGTTGCGAAACGCTATCTGAGGGCTTTCTTCATAGCTGCCAAACGGCATATCAACGACCACCAGAGCGCGCGAGCTACCGCGTACAACGGCGGCCCCGTGCATGATCATCAAATCAAGCGGCACGGGCACGGTCGTATCATAGCCGTGCATGACCATGCCAAGACTATCGCCCACCAGCATAAAGTCGACAAAAGGATCAATGAGCGCTGCCGTATGGGCATGGTAAGCGGTCAGCGACACAATTGGCTCGCCTCCCTTGCGGGCAGCAATTTGCGGGGCAGTCATTCTCTTGATATTCTTTTGTATCGACATAAAACGCTCTTTCCACTCTCGATCAGATTATCTATTAGCCTAGTCTAACCCTTTGTAGGCACGGCGACAAATCTCAGTTCTCCAGCCGGATCCGCCAATAATAACAAGACGTGTTTACGTCCCTTCTTGATCAGCTTCTTGACAATAATAACCACCTGTTCGGGGCCATTAACCTCTTCCTGATTGACCTCAACAACGACATGACCGGCTTGTATTTCTTTTTTGAACGCCACGCTATTATCGCGCACACCCGTCACAACAACGCCTTTGATGCTGCTATCAATATTATATTTCTTGCGCAGTTTTTTTGACATGGGCGAAAGGGTCAGACCCAGCATATCCTGGCGTTTGATCTTGACCTCGGGCTTTCTTCTTAGTCGGGTATCCATTGTTTTTGCTTCGTCCAGCTGGCCAACCTTGACCTTGAGATGCTGCTCTTGACCCTGCCGCATCACAATAACATCGACTTCTTCATCGATAGGGGTGCGCGAGACGATTTTTGGTAACTGACGCATATTGGCGACGGGCACATCATTAAACCTGGTCACCACATCCCCCGCTCTGATGCCTCCCTTTTGCGCAGGGCCACCGGGCGCTACATTGGAAATGAGCGCACCGATTGGTTTTTCCAGCCCCAGGCTTTCAGCAATTTCCTTCGTCACTGACTGAATATGCACCCCAAGCCAGCCGCGACGTACTTCGCCAAATTTTTCTAGCTGCTGAACAACCCGCTCTGCAGTTTGTGAGGGAATGGCAAAACCGATGCCAATAGAGCCACCGTTAGGAGAAATAATCGCCGTATTTACACCGATCACCTCCCCGTCCATATTGAACAAGGGACCGCCGGAATTGCCCCGATTGATCGCCGCATCCGTCTGGATAAAATTATCGTATAGTCCCGCATTAATATCGCGTTTTTTGGCGGAGATCACACCAACAGTCAATGAGCCGCCCAACCCAAATGGATTGCCAATGGCCATCACCCAATCACCAATCCGCATTTTGACGGAATTGCCAAATTTAACGGCAGTCAATGGTTCTAGCGGTTCGACTTGCAACAATGCGAGATCAGATTTTTGATCACGTCCTAAAACTTTGACGACCTTCAGTTTCGTGCCGTCACTGAATTTGACGCTAATCTCGTCCGCATCCTTGATGACATGATAATTAGTGACGATCAGCCCTTTGGGGTCAATCACAAAACCAGACCCTAGTGAGCTGACTTTTTGCGGTTTGTCATGACTATTCTGGCGATCAAAAAATTCCTGGAAAAACTCTTCAAACGGAGAACCCTTGGGAATATTGGGCAGCGGCACACTATCAATGCCTTTGAGGGTCTGTGTGGTGGAAATATTGACCACTGCATCTTGCAGCTTTTCCGCAATATCAGCAACTGATGCCGGACCCTTGGCTTGCCCCGCCTGTGCGTAGAGGACGAGCGCCATGAGACAAGAGATTGTAAACAGTATGACGACCTGTTTCATATGCAATCTCGTCTTGTCAACGCAAGTGGTGGTAGCTTTCATCATTAGTCTCTCCGCTCTCAATACCAATTTAGATGCCTGACTATCCTTTGACCAGCCAGACAATCAGTACCCCTGTGGCAATCGCAAAAACGCCACTGGCTCGAAACTGAGATAAGGGTATCTCAGCTGCGAGCACAGCAAGTTTCAGGAATAGTCCGGGAAACAAGGCCCAGATCAACCCTTCTATGACGAATACTAGTCCAATAGCGGTGAGAAAGTCTCCCCACATTTAACGCTTGCCGCTGGATTGATTGAAGTAGCGGAAAAACTCGCTATCAGGCGACATGAGCATGCGCGTATTGCCTGATTTCAAGCCCTTCTCATAGGCTTCCATCGAGCGATAAAAAGCGAAGAAATCGGGATCAGCGCCAAACGCCTTGGCATAAATCGAGTTGCGCTCAGCATCGCCATCACCACGGGTGATCGAAGCCGTACGATTGGCTTCGGCCTTGATTTCGATGACTTCACGGTCAGCCTTGGCACGGATAACCTGAGCCTTCTCATTACCTTCAGCCCTGATTCTCTTGGCCACACGAACTCGCTCCGAAATCATCCGTTCGAACACTTTTTTCGAGTTGTCTGCTGGCAGGTCGGCACGTTTGATGCGCACATCCACGAACTCAACCCCAAATGATTTGGCATTATCATTCATTTCAGCAAGAATACGGCTCATCATTAGCTCTCGCTTGTCGCGCACCACTTCAAGATAGGTCGAACCACCAAGCACACCGCGCAACGATGATTTCAAGATAGGTTCCAGCCTTGTAGCAGCTCCGTTGATATTGCGCACGGACTGAAAGAACAACAAGGGATCAATGATCCGATAGCGACCAAACGCATCGACAATCAAAGGCACATTACCTGCCATCACAACTTCCGCCGAACGGGCATCCAGATCAAGAATACGCTTGTCAAAATAAACAACATTTTGAATGAACGGTACGCGCCAATGCAGTCCTGCCTCATTTTTGTTAGGGTCAACATTGATTTTCGCGCGGATCTGTCCAAATTCAAGCACCATAGCCTGCTGGGTCTGATGAACGATAAAGAACGTATTGTAAGCAAGGACAGCCGCGATCACGAGAGCGACACCTAAAAGGCCTGATATAAATTTCATTATCTTGTTCCTCCCGCATTCGAGCGTCTTTTTGCCAAACCATCAAGAGGGAGATAGGGCACAACGCCGCTGCCGCCGCCTTTATTGTCAAGAATGATCTTGTCCATGCCGCCCATGACCCGCTCCATGGTTTCCAGGAACAGGCGCTTGCGAGTGACTTCAGGGGCCTTTTTATATTCAGTGTAAATCTTCGTGAAGCGTTGTGCCTCACCGTCCGCTTACTTAACGACACGCGCCTTGTAAGCTTCCGCAGATTCGATCATTTGCTGGGCTTGACCGCGAGCGGCTGGTATCAGCTTGTTGCGATAAGCGTCGGCCGTGCGTTGGTAGCGGTCTTTATCCTGCTCTGCCGCCGTAATATCACGAAAGGCGGATTTGACGGGAGCTGGCACAAAGGAACTCTGCATCTTGACGTTCACAACCAGAACGCCCGCTTTATATTTGTTGAGGATGGCCTGCATGATCTTTTTGACTTCGACCTCGATATCAGCGCGACTTTCCGAGATAGCTTTTTGCAGACTGTTACGTCCCACAACCTCGCGAATAGCGCTTTCGGTCACCTCTTTCACAGTTTTGACCGGATCGTAAATATTGAAGAGATACTGATTGGCATGTTCGGGGTTGATCTGCCATTGCACGATGAAATCAACATCAACGATGTTTTCATCACCGGTCAGCATCAGACTTTCTTCTGGGACATCACGTTCGCCGCCGCCACGTACCTGCCGTCCAAAGCGGTCGAACTGGTTCCCACGCATGCCAACCTCGACGGTCCTGATACGGGTCACATTGGGTAGCTCTACCTGCTCAATGGGGTAAGGCAAACGAAATTTGAGGCCTGGCCCCATCTGATGATGATATTTACCAAAGCGCGTCACAACGCCTAGCTGATCAGGATCAATGCGAACGAAAAAGCCATACCAGATGACTGCCAGCAAAGCGCCAATCAGCAATAGTGCCATCATCGGCCAGCTGCCACCGCTACCGGGCATCGCCTGTTTTAGTCGATCTTGCGAGCGCTTTAGCATTTCTTCGATATCAGGCTGGTTGGGACCGCCGCCACCGCCCCAAGGACCGCCACTGCCACCGCCACTGCCACCGCCACTGCCGCCACCTGGCTTCCAGCCACCGTCTCCACCGTTTTGACCACTCCAAGGCATAATTTCGTGTTTCCTTCATTCGTTTTGATCTGTTTGCGCGACAACCGCATTATGGGCACAAATCTGACAGGCCCACATGGACCAGGGGTTTTAGCGTATATAGGATAGGCGGACCGTTGATGCAACGAAAGTCACTGTTCAATCTAGGGGTTTTTTACTTTTCCAGAACGACAAATGTCATATCCGCCTCATCGCGCTCCCCTGCGGACTGCTCAACTCTGGAAATTTCCCTCCAACCGCGCTCAATGAGCTGCGATAGCTCAAGAAAATGTGTATCGCCTTTGGGGCTCATGTGAATGGCCGTGTAATAGATCCGGTCAGAGAGATCGAAAAACTCGTCATAGATCGCTTTACCACCAATAATCATCACCTCGCAACGCTCATCGCCAAAACACAGTGACCCCGCCTTTTTAAGAGCATCTGGTCCAGATGTTACAATATGAGCACCAGATGCAATATAGGATTGATCGCGGGTCAATACAATATTCTCACGCCCTTTTAGCGGTTTACCAAGGCTTTCCCAGGTTTTACGTCCCATGATCACCACCTTGCCCATCGTCGTTTTGCGGAAATACTTCATATCGCTGGAACATTTCCACGGGATGGTATTACCGGCACCTATCACACCATTTTGGGCAACAGCAACAATCATCGAGATCAAACAAGGCTCTTTCATTATACCGAAACCTTGCCCTTGATATGAGGATGGGGATCATAATCGCACAGCTCAAAATCCTCGAATTTAAACGCGAACAGATCGTCCACATCGCCGTTGATCTTCATGCTTGGCAAGGACCGCACATCCCGCGTGAGCTGCAAATCTGTTTGTTCGAGATGATTGAGATAAAGATGCGCATCGCCAAAGGTGTGGACAAAATCACCCGGCTCCAGCTTGCACACCTGCGCCATCATCATGGTCAGCAAGGCATAAGAGGCAATATTAAACGGCACGCCCAGAAAAATATCTGCTGAACGCTGGTACAACTGGCAAGACAGCTTGCCGTCTGCGACATAGAACTGGAACAGACAATGACATGGCGGCAGAGCCATCTCATCGACTTCGGCAGGGTTCCAGGCCGAGACGATATGACGGCGACTGTCAGGATTGTTCTTGAGACTGTCGATCACTTGCATGATCTGATCAATCCCCTCACCGCTTGCGTTTGGCCAAGAGCGCCATTGCGAGCCATAGACCGGCCCCAAATCGCCGTTTTCATCCGCCCAGTCATCCCATATCCGCACCTTGTTGTTTTGCAGATAGGCGATATTGGTATCACCGGTCAAAAACCATAATAATTCAATGATAATGGAGCGCAGATGCAGTTTTTTGGTGGTTAGAACGGGAAAGCCATTTGCCAGATCAAAGCGCATCTGATGGCCGAACACGCTCAACGTACCAGTGCCGGTACGATCCGTTTTACGGACCCCGTCATGGCGCACACGCCGCATTAAATCGAGATATTGTTTCATAAGAAGCGTGTGTAACCTGATTCTGATCGTTCACAAAGCCACTTGCGCGACCTTGTTGACGCTTGAGTTTGGCGGCGATTTATTGTTGTAATGCGCCCATCATGACAAATTCCGAACAACGGGCGAAAATTTCGCCAAAAAATCCCGTCAAAAACCCCGAGCAACAGACATCGGGGTTAAAGGCTTTTTTGCGCAAACTATATTTCGAAGATGAGCCAGTTTCATCCGTATTTCGCTATTCCATGCTGGTCTTTGATATTTTCGCCGTATCGTTTTTTATCTATCTGTCTCTGTCAGATCATGCAAGTCCGTGGCTCCGGCCCATTGAAATTTCTATTGGTGTCGTCGTTCTACTGGATTTTCTATCACGCTATTATCTTGCCCATCGCAAATGGCGCTATCTCCTGCAATTGACAACAGTGGCCGATTTCATCGTGTTGGTTTCTTTGTTTATCCCAACATTCATCGATAATTTCGCCTTTTTGCGCATTTTGCGAGCCTTACGGATCTTGAGATCGAAACACATCATGGATGATCTGCGTGGCCACAGCCGCTTTATCCGGCGCAATGAAGAGGTCATTCAAAGCCTCGTTAATCTTGTCGTGTTTATCTTTATCATGACATCGATTGTGTTTGAACTACAGGTGCGCATCAATCCCGACATCAATAATCATATCGATGCGCTCTATTTCACGGTCTCAACGCTGACAACGACGGGATATGGCGACATTACCATCAAAGGCACTTATGGCCGCCTGCTATCAGTTTTCATAATGGTGCTGGGAGTATCGCTGTTCTTGAGGCTACTGCAAACCCTGTTTCGGCCCCCTAAAATCTCGGCCCGTTGCGAAGAATGCGGTCTTAATCGTCATGAACCCGACGCCTCGCACTGTAAACATTGTGGCACCATCGTCCACATCAAGACCGGCGGAGAGTAGCGGCAGCGCCGCAGTGTTTAGCGTTGGTTTGATCTGTCTCACGGCTATTCGCGCTATCGCGCGGCCTCCGACGGGGCGGGCTACAGCCCGGCGGCCAGTCGGCCTTGCCGAAGGGTACTTCGGGGTTCTTTGCAAATAAAAATCAGTGCGATGAAAAAGAATTCCGACCACCGGAAGGCAAGCGTGACCACGCGCCGGGCAATAGCCCGCCCCGTCGGAGGCAGCGCGTAGCGCTAATAGCCGTGAGACAGATTAAGCCGCTTTGATCACGACCTGATTGCGCCCGCCTTTTTTGGCTTCATAAAGCGCGTCATCGACCCGTTTTAGCAAACTGCTTGTGGTATCGTTTTCCGACAAAACACTGGTCAGACCAATACTGGCCGTCACTGTTATATTGCCGTCTCCTTCACTTATTTTGAAGGGGCTATCTTCAATAATGGCGCGCAATCTTTCACCGACAAGCTCAGCCCGCTTGGCATTGGTTTTCGGCAAAACAATCAAAAACTCCTCCCCGCCAATACGAAAAGCCACGTCCAGACGACGGATATTTTGCAAGATACGTGCACTGAACTGACGGATCACCTGATCGCCATTATCATGACCGTAATTGTCGTTGACCGATTTAAAGAAATCAATATCTGCCATAATGATCGACATGCCTTTGTCAGTATCAAAGCTGTCAGAAATCATGCCTTGCAGATGCTCTTCAAGATGGCGCCTGTTATACATGCCGGTCAACACATCACGCGATGCCTGCTCGACCCGCTCATCCAGCCGCTTGTAAAGATATTCAGAAAAGCGGCGACGCTTGATCTGTGTGCGAACCCGCGCCAGCAACTCATTGCGATCGACCGGGCGCTCAATGAAATCATTCACGCCAAGATCAAGGGCCCGCAGCATGCGATCTTCATCGCCCTCTTCGCTCAATACCATGATCGGCAAATGGCGCGTTTTGCCAAGGGAGCGGATATGGGAGCAAAAATGAAGTGCGTCATGGCCGTCCATATCAAGACTGACAAGAACGAGATCAATTTCTTCTTTGCCAAGCAGCCCTTGAGCAATATCTTCGCTGGCGGCGATTTGAACATCATGCTGTTCTTCCAGAACACTTTTTATGCGATCAGCGGTGGCAGCCCGATCCTCCACCAGCAAAAGCTTGCCGCGTATTTCCTTGGATCCCAGACCGCTAATCAATTCGGCACCACAAGCATCTTGATCGGTGCTGGTGATACGGATCATCAACTCGTCGGTCAATTGCTTGACGCGCGCCAGGTTTTTAACACGTGTGATCAGCGCGGTATCATTAACCGGTTTCGTCAAAAAATCGTCCGCACCTGCCTCGAGGCCGCGAATACGATCGGAAGGCTGGTCAAGAGCCGTTACCATCACAACGGGAATAATTTGTGTTTTGGGATCAGCTTTGAGGCGCCGGCAAACTTCAAAACCGTCCATCCCTGGCATCATCACGTCGAGCAACACAACGTCAGCATGCTCGCGCCCGCATATTTCCAAAGCCTCAAAACCACTATTGGCCGTAATAACCTCAAAATATTCAGCACGCAGCCGCGACTCGAGCAGTTTGATGTTGGCAATATTGTCATCAACGACAAGAACACGAGCTGTCATGAGATACTCTCTTTATTAAATTTCACGGATTTCATCGAGGCTAGGCCTCACCGATAAATTGCCGAATGGTCGAAATAAAATCTGGAATAGAAATTGGCTTGGCAATATATGCCTCGCAGCCGCCATTACGGATGCGTTCCTCATCACCCTTCATGGCAAAAGCCGTCACCGCGACGACAGGAATATCGTGAAGGTCGTCATCATCCTTGATCCATTTAGTGACTTCAAGCCCTGATACTTCAGGGAGTTGAATATCCATAATGATCAGGTCGGGATGATGTTCGCGGGCAATTGACAAGGCATCCATGCCATTGCGCGTTTGCAAGACATCATAGCCATGAGCATCCAGCAGATCATGAAACAGTTTCATGTTCAGCTCATTGTCTTCAACGATCAAAATTGTTTTCGTCATTGGCTCCATGCCGCGTTTGTTGTCTGGCTTATTTTCCGTATATTGCGAAGAATATTCCATGTCCAGAAATTCACAGTCCATTCGATTGTACTGTATCGCCTATCAACATCTTGCATTTAGGAGCACCTACCGTACATAGTCTGCATCAGAATTGGTAACCAAGCCATTAAAGAACACCCAATCGACTAGGAAACATATGTTCACGAAATCCTCTCATACAGTAATTTCTGTGTCTCAGGCGGAGAAAATTGCGATCCAGGCTCTGACTTTTTTGGCAAGCGAGCCAGATCATATGGCCAAATTCATGAACCTCACCGGTATGGAGCCGGCAGATATCGCGCAAACGGCAGGCTCGTCTTTTTTTCAGGCGGCCTTGCTTGAACATTTGATGCGCGACGAAACCCTTCTCCTGGCTTTTTGCGGTAATGAGAATATTGACCCCGCCATCATTGCCCCTGCCCATCAAGTTCTAAGTGGGCCAGAAAGTAGCTAATACCAATCCCCATAAATATTGACCTATTTCACCGAGATGATTTTGGTCTATGGGTGCAGAGCGCAACGGGCCGTGATACGCGTACCACAAGCGGAGCGATCTGGGCCATAGACCAAAATCATCCGGCCTTGCAGGTGGGGCATGGCGGCCCATCTGACAGGCACAAGCTGCTTGCAAGATACCAGCATCAAACAGCGCATCTTGCGCCAGCCATATGAGCCGCCATGATCCCATGAAATGGGTCAATTATTATGGGGACTGGTATCATATGCGTATCGGCATTGATCTGGGCGGCACCAAGATATCGATTATTGCCCTTGATGATGAGGGAGGTATCTCCTTTGAATCAAGGATCAAAACCCCGCAAAATGATTATCGCGGGACGATTTGCGCATTGCATGACCTGGTCAATGCGGCTGAAACGGCTGCCGGGCAGCGTGGAAGTGTTGGACTAGGCATGCCCGGTTCTTTATCCCCGCGCTCTGGTCTGGTGCAAAATGCCAATTCCACCTGGCTCAACGGACAGCCGCTCAAAGACGATCTGCAAGACGCCCTAAGCCGCGAGATCCGCCTGGCCAATGATGCCAACTGCTTTGCCCTGTCAGAGGCCACCGATGGCGCTGCGCGCGATCATAATAGCGTATTTGGCGTGATACTTGGTACGGGATGCGGTGGCGGGCTCATTCAAAACAAGCAGCTCATCAATGGGCCCCGCAACATAACAGGGGAATGGGGGCATGTGCCGCTGCCTTGGGCCACCCCATCCGAACACCCCGGTCCATCATGCTGGTGTGGGCAACAAGGCTGTATGGAGACATTTGTATCAGGGCCAGCCATCAGCGCCGACCACAGGCAACACACTGGTCAGCATTATCCCGCCAGTGAACTGCACCAACGAGCCAAGAAAGGCGATCGCCAAGCGCTTGCAAGCTTTGATCGGCACACCTCGCGCCTCGCAAGGGGGCTTGCCATGGTCGTCAACATCTATGATCCCGATATTATTGTACTTGGCGGGGGCCTTTCGCAAATGCCTCACCTGTATGAGCAATTGCCCACCGCCATCGCCCCTTATATCTTTGCTGACGATAAAACGGTGCTGATCGCCCCTCCCCTGCACGGGGATGCAAGCGGCGTTCGCGGCGCAGCATGGCTCTGGAATGAAAACAGCTAGCTGGCAAAGCGTGGTTATTACCTGGATTTTTTGCGTTTACAGGGGCCTTTACGCAAATATTTGATCCGATCCAGCACGCCTTTGACCGAGAAGTCTCCATAATTGATCAGTAGATCTCGACTGACTCCATTGGGGTAGAGACGAAATGACAGCTCATAAGAGGGAAAGGCATCCCGCTTACTCCCTCGTCCCTTGAAATAGCTAATCGCCACTGGCCATGACGGCAGCGAAGACAACCCCAAGCGAGACATTTTTTGCCCAAATGGAGATGTTTTGCTGTGGCTTTGCTTGCTTGGAGGGCGCCGCTTACCGATGAAGCTGTAAGTTTGGTAAAATCCCCGCCCTTGCTCGGATCCATCATAAATTCGCACGGACAACAAATTCTTTCTGGCTCTGGCAGCTTTTAAAATAGCCAAACTGTGCTGCGTTGGAAATAACACATCGCCTGGCAGATCAATCGCCGCAACGCCCGGCTCCTTGATTTGCACCTGAATATTGTTCTGTTTCAAATTACGTTTGGCTGACCCCGAAACCGTCGCTTGCAAATTTTGATCAAAATATTGCGAAGAACTAAATGAAAAACGGCCAGCTTTGGAGTTTTCCCATGTGCTTGAGCGGATATCGGATAGCGTCTGCTTGCCGCGCTCATCCGTGATACGGGTGATCATGCGCATGTTTTGCGTGTAGCCATTGCAGGGGGAGCCAGTCACCTCAAACACCATGCGGCCATGCACATCAGACACCGAAACGGCGGCTTTTTTATCTGCCAGCGTTATTTCATAAACGGCGCGATGAGGAACCAAAAACTCTGTAATAGGCTTTGAAGCGTGCTTGATCGCAATCGCGGATGCTAGCAGCACCTGCCCAATCATCCCCCAGATCAGAACCCCAAGAAACAGTCTTGCCATATTCAACCCACCGGTTAATCCGCACATGTTGCGATTAGAATTGGTCGCAGTGTAAGCAGCTTGCTCAATAATTGCCATAGGCTCTTGTGCGTTGTCTGTTTTAATTGACTTTTATCGATCCTTGGAAACAATACATACTATTCTTACGCACAAATCGTGGCGACACAAATGGAAAGAGTGACTTTTATGAGCGACATTGAAAGCAGACTGGCTGAGCTTGGCATTGCATTACCACAGGCGGCCGCCCCAGCCGCCAACTATGTGCCAACGATTATCTCCGGCAATCAGCTGATCATTTCCGGCCAGCTCCCCATGCAGGACGGCGCCCTTAAAATTACCGGACAATTGGGCACTGATCTATCGATTGAAGAGGGCGTCGAAGCTGCCAGACTATGCGCCATCAATATCCTTGCGCAAATCAAGCGAGCACTCGACGGGTTCGATCGTTTTGAGCGCTTGTTGAAACTTGGCGGGTTCGTCAATGCCCCGGCAAGCTTTACCGATCATCCCCAGGTCATCAATGGTGCCTCCGACTTGATGGTGTCAGTCCTTGCTGATGCCGGGCGTCATACCCGCTTTGCGGTTGGCGCTGCTGGCTTGCCGTTTAATGCCGCCGTCGAAATTGACGCGCTTGTCTTGATCAAAGCCTAGGGCCTTTCATGACCAAAGATCTCGCCTGGATGTCGCAACCATTCGCCCACCGCGGCCTGCATGATGCGCGCCAGAATATTGTCGAAAACACCCGCTCCTCAATACAAGCGGCACTGGATCATGAATTTGGCTTTGAGGTTGATCTGCGCGCTGCCTCTTGCGGCACCATCATGGTGTTCCATGACGAGCATCTGGAGCGCTTGACCCAAGCAACGGGGCGGGTCGCCGACAAAAGCCTTGCGCAATTGCAACAGGTTGAGTTCCGGGATACCAGCGATCAGATGATGAGTCTGCAAGACCTGCTCGATCTCAATAATGGGCGCGTGCCCATGCTATTGGAGATCAAAAGCGACTGGCAATTTGATCAGCACAGCCTCCATAAATTTGTCACCAAAATAATCGACACCCTCAATAACTATCGAGGAGACTTTGCGGTCATGTCCTTTGACCCTGCAATCACAAGCATGTTTCAAATGCTCGCACCAAACATTGCGCGCGGCTTGATTTCTGAACGTTTCAGCTATCATGAAGAGTGGAAATCCCTTTCCTGGCTCAAGCGTACGCGTCTGCGTTTTTTATTGTCGTTCCCCTATAGCCGCCCCGATTTTATCGCCTATGACATTAATGCGCTGCCAGCAATCGCGCCAATGATCGCCCGTTCCCTATTCAAGAGACCACTGTTAACATGGACCGTGCGCACCGATGAACGCAAGTTACGCGCTCAAAAATACTGTGACGCGATGATTTTTGAGGGCTTTGTTCCCTCCACCAAGAAATGACCCTAACCTCATGACCTCAAAGCTCACATCAAAAACCATCGACAGCTTGGCAAAGGTCGACGCCAAAGATTGGGATGCCTGCGCCAATCCTGACGGCCTGCCCTATAGCCCGTTTTTAACCCATGATTTTTTAAGTGCTCTTGAGCAAAGCGGTTCGGCCATCCCCGCAACCGGCTGGAAATGCCAGCACATTCTGGTGCACGATGCGCAAGGAACGCTACAGGGCTGTCTGCCGCTCTATCTCAAAGGCCACAGCCGGGGAGAATTTGTATTTGATCAAGGCTGGGCTGAGGCCTATGAGCAGGCGGGCGGGCGTTACTATCCCAAATTGCTAAGCGGCGTACCTTTTACACCCATTTCCGGTCGGCGCTTGCTCCTTAGGGGCGGCGTGCATGATCAAGAGGTTGCTGCCACTCTCATCGAGCACGCCATGGCCCTCACCCTTAATTATCAGCTATCCTCCTTGCACATCAATTTCATTGATGAGGGCCAGCTCAAATATTTCGACCATCCCGATTTGCTATTGCGCGAAGGCCACCAGTTTCAATTTGAGAACAAGGGTTTTAAGAGTTTTGATGATTTTTTGACCTAGCTTTCTTCACGCAAACGCAAAGCCATTCGCAAGGAGCGGACCCAAGCCGTGCAGGCCGGGCTGGAAATCAAACATCTGATCGGTGATGACCTGACAGCCGAGCATTGGGATATCTTTTTCAACTTCTACACGGATACGGGGGAGCGCAAATGGGGCACACCCTATCTGACACGTTCGTTTTTTTCTCTGATAAGCGATTGTCTTGCCGATCAGATCCTGCTGGTTCTGGCCTATCGCGACGGCCAAGCGATCGCTGGCGCCTTGAACTTTATCGGCTCTGATACGCTCTATGGCCGCTATTGGGGGGCCAGTGAGTATCATCCATCGCTGCATTTCGAACTTTGCTACTATCAGGCCATCGAATATGCCATTGATCATGGCCTCAAACGCGTTGAAGCCGGAGCACAGGGTGAACACAAATTGGCGCGCGGTTACCTGCCAACGCAAACAAACTCAATCCACTATTTACCCGATAAAGGTTTTCGCAACGCAGTTGCTCATTTCCTTTCCAATGAGCAACGTTATATAAAAATGGAACATGACATTTTGAGCGAACATTCCCCGTTTCGCAAAAACGGTGACGATCAAAGCGCCAGCACGCACAAGAAAGGACAAGCAATGGAAAAAAGAACTTATCAGATCGAGGGCATGACCTGTGGGGGCTGCACAAGCTCACTGGAAAAAAGACTATTGCTCGAAGAGGGAGTTGAGACAGCAAGCGCCTCTCATGAAACCAATAGCTGCGACGTGACCCTTGACCCAGCCATTGTCAGTGATGAGCGCATTGAGGAGATCGCCACGAAAGCCGGGTTCGAATATAAGGGAAAAGCCGCATGAGCTATGACGACAATAATATCTTTGCCAAAATCCTGCGCGGTGAAATGCCTGCTCATAAAGTTTTTGAAGATGACGAAACACTCGCCTTCCTGGATATCATGCCGCGCACAAAGGGGCATGTTCTGGTCATACCCAAAAAACCGGCGATCAACATGATGGATATCGATCCTGACAATCTTTGCGTTCTCATACGCTCAGTACACAAGTTGGCGCCGCTCGTTCGCAAGGCAATGGGGGCGGACGGCTTTGTCATTCAACAATTTAATGAAGCCGCCGCCGGGCAGATGGTCTTTCACATCCATTTCCATATTGTGCCGCGCTATACGGGCGTCTCGCTAAAACACGCCGCCAGCGAGATGGAGCAAGACGAGGTTTTATCAGCCAATGCGGAATTGATCCGCCAAGAGATCGGCAACCAGTTGGGCTGATCGTTTACTTGGCGGGCCATTTATCAAGGTGAGCACGAAAGAAAGAATCAAGCCTCACAATTTGATCTTTGGTGGCCAGATCATCGGCAAAAGTGCGGACCCAGGGCGGGCGAAAATCAAATCCACGCCCAACACCTGGATAGATCACCAGCTTGATCTCGCGACCGGCCTTCTTCATGAATTTGACCGCTGTTTCAATGGAACGGCGGCGTTGATATTGCTCATATTCACCGATAAAAACCATCACCGGTATGGTCAGGCGATCCAGCTCGCTGGCATAGCGATAGACCTGGGCTGGTTCCACCGCATTGGGGTTTTGCCAATGGGGATATGAAGCGGCGTAGCACGCGACGTTTTTTTGCTGGTGCTTGAATTTAACCGCAGCCTGCAAGGTGTAATACCCCCCGCGCGTATGAGAATAAAGACATATTTTTGATGTGGAAATATCTGGTTGTTTAAGTAAATAATCGATCCCGGCAGCCACGTCGCCCTCGGTCTCGGTCATATGTTCCATCGGCAGTTTTTCGATGAACCGAGCGTCATAAACGTTGGGAGCCAATACGATAAATCCCCGCGCTGCAAGGCGCCTTGGCAGTCGTTGCACCAACTCATCGAGACCGCGCCGCCCGTGCTGAAACAAAATGGCGGGAAACTTGCCTTTGGCTTTGGGGCGATAAAGAATGGCTGGGATTTCGGTGCCATCAACAGGGTTGATATAGCTGGTGGCGCGCTCGACAACATCATGATTGACCGGCACATTGAGCTTGCCCTTAAGGTACCAGTCATCACTCCACCAGAATTTTTCACTGACCGGTCGCCGATTCACTGGTGCTTCAAGCGGCCGACCGACATTTGTATCGGCGACATAATTACCAGATGTAGAAGCTGAAGGGGTTTTGATACTTGATTGAGCAAAGGCCCGAGAAGTAAACGGATTTAAAAACAGGGCACAAGCCCCAACAATCACCACGCAGATCGCGACCTGCTTCCAACCAAATCCAGACATATAGCCCTCCTTATACCAAGCAACATAAATATTAATCTGTTTCATGGGATCATAGCGGCCCATATCGCATGTGCATAGTACGCAGCTCGATACTGGTATCTTGCAAGAACTATGTGCTTGTCAGATGGGCCGCTAAGCCCCACCCGCCTCTTTTGAGCTCTGGAAGGGCCGGACTGGCTTCCTCGTCAGCAGCGTTGCTAGTTGCTTGTGGTACCAGTACCACAAGCAACTCGCGTCTCCCTGACAAGGAAGCCAGTCTCGGTGAAACAGGTCAGTATTTATGTTGCTTGGTATTACCTCAATCAATCTCGACCTTGGTCATAGACTCACGTGGTGGCGGTGTCCAGATTTCTCGCCTGCTCTACCCAGTTTTCACTTTCAATACGCCCGGCAATACCAAGCCGACGGGCAATAGCAGCGACCTCGTCCTTATTCAAATTAGCGATATGTGAAAAGCTCGTCACGCCGATCTGTTTCAACTGAGCCTCAATAGTTGCGCCAATGCCAACGATCCGTGTCAGGTCATCGCCAACAACTTCTCCCGCACTATTCGCGTCACTGATCAGCTTGCCAATATCCCTTGAAGCGGTATCTTGCTCGGAGTTGGTCAATTGATGCGTGGTAAATTCAAGCTCATTTCCCGTTGCCAGAATTTGCGCCTGAGCCATCCAGTTTTCGCGCTCAATACGACCGGTAAAACCAAGTTTTTGGGAAATGTCGGCGATGTCCTCTTCATTCCACCGCGCCACCTGCTCAAAGCGGGTAATACCAATTTTCTTAAGCTCAAGCGCCACCGGCAGACCAACGCCCTTGATTTCGGTCAAATCATCGTCGGGTAGATTTTCCACCGGAACGACCACTATTTCTTCGACAACAGGAGTGCTCGTTTCTTCAATCGTCACTGCGGGTATTGGATCAGCATAAGAAATGATTTCATGTTCAACTGGCGCCTCAACCGGTGCGACATAGACAGGTTGTTCAACTAGGACAGATTGCTCAACTGGGATAGCTTGTTCAACAGGGCCCCGATCTTCAACTGGTGGCACGTCCGGCCGTTTGATTTCGATACTGGCCTCGCCCTCTTCGCCTGCATATCTTGTGGCGCCAACAGCGCTAGCAGCTGCTACTGTCGCCAGAGCCGGTTCCATCACCGGTTTCTCAGTGGCGCGATGTAGCATGCTGGCAGAATTCTGGAACAGCTTGCGTATCGCGCAGCCGACAATAGCACCTAAAAAATAGGTCACAGCTATCAGGAACAGGGATTGAAGAATAAAAGTACTCATCTCGTCAGCTTTCTGCAGTTCTTTGTCATATTTTCTTGTACGAAAATTTGCATGCCCGGGTCAGTTGCGCGAACAATGCAATCTTCTATTCCTCTTCCCAGCGACAGGTAATCCAGGAGATGGCAACCCCGATCAGGAATGCCAGTGCCAGATATGGCCACAGCTTTACCACTAAATACATCATCTCTCATCACTCCCATATCGCATCAATTGCTGATTTAGAATTCTTTGACCTTGAACTCAATACGTCTGTTTTTAGCTTTATTGGCATCGCTCGTATTAGGTAAAATTGGTCTCGCTTCCCCGTAGCCAACGGAGCTCAAACGGTCTTTCGAGACCCCCTTGCTGGTCAGATATTTGACCACCGAACGCGCCCGGCGCAGGGATAAGAATTCGTTGAATTTACGGCTACCATCAGAATCTGTATGACCGACAATCTCGATACGCGTCTGCGGGCAGCGATTGGCTGTATGGGCAAGGCGCGTCAATACCGGAAAACTATCATCACGGAATTTTGCGCTGGCAGGCGAGAACTGAATGCTTTCCCCAGCCAGAATAGAATCCAGATAAGACTGGCAATCAGTGCGCTCTAGTCTCGCATCAGAGACAAATTGTTCTTCAGGATATTGCGTGATCTCTGGTTGCTCGATGAACACTTCAGGTTGTTTAAACTCGGGTTTCTTTATCCTGATCTCATCGAAAAACTGATAGATGGAGGGAATGCCGCTTTTCATGCGTTCAATGATATCTTCGCGGCGTTCCACGCTGGTGACCTTACCGCGCAACTCGATTTCGGTGTTCCAGATTGTGGCATTGCCATTATCCAGCCGTGCCAGCTGAGAAAGCGATGAGTTGGTCGCTTCACTCCAATTGCCAGGAGCGCCCGGACCAACCTCCATCTTGTCGAGAATATCGGCTCTGGGGAAGTGGCGTTTTGCCTGGCGCTTAATGTTCCGCCTTGCCTTTTGATCTGGAATATTGCCGGACAAAGTCAATCGCTTCGCATGAAAATCAGCACGCCAGACATAGGGTACGATTGGCTTGATCTCCGGTTTGATTTCTTCTGGAGCTGTCAGTCGTTTTTTAGCGACACGAAAGCCGTTGGGCAATTTTGACAAGCCTTTTTCAACATCGCCGAAATCGCTGCGGTTGGCGGCATGCCCTGTAATAATGTAATCAAGGTCTTCTAACTTCACAGTGCCTCTTTGCAGTTTCGCCAGCTGGCGCAGGGCAAAACTGGTCGCACCATTCCATTGTCGTTTGGTGGGCGTTCCGCGAGCAATCTCCATATTATCGATCACCCGATGATCCGGCATGGCGCGCTTGGCATTAAATATAATATCGCGTTTTTGGGCATCCGAATGCACATGCCCCGACAAGCGCAAAACCTTGTTCTGCTTATTGGCCTTCCAGCTAAATGGCGATGCGAGGGGAATAACCACCTCGGGCGCTTTGGTTCGGTTCGAAACCAGCCGTGCATCCAGCGGCAAATCTTCGCGCAATGCTTCTTTCAAGGTTTTGAAGGAGGTGGCATCTTTGGTGAGCCCCTCAATGCTGAAATTGCGATCGCTTAGACTAACGCGGCCATAGGTGAAGCCTGACAGCTGTTTCAAGCCAAAGCCCACCGTCTCCATAAAGGTGCGCCGATCGGGTACTCCCGATGCCAGCTCCATTTTGTCAATGATTTCGAAACCGGGAAACTGTGTTTTGGCCATGGTGTTGACGGCTTTGCGGGCTTTGCGACTTGGCACATAGCCTTCCAGAACAAGTTTTTTTCCTTCAATATCTGCCGACCAGCGATAGGGAGACGCCGTGCGCACGACGTCCATCTTTTCGGTGATATGCCAGACGCCCCAGGTTTTTTGGGCAAGGGCGACTGCATCATCTTGCTCTTTGATGCCCCCCGCCATCCCACTGATCACACCATCGAGACCGCTAAACTCTACTTTTGCCCAATTGAGACCAGCATCTTCAAGGCGCGTGCTCACACGCTTAACAAGATCCGCCTCAATATTGCGTCGTTCACCAAAAAAAACTAGCAGCCAAAGCAGCGCCAGCAAGGGAAGCCCCCATAATAACCCATAGGGTTTGCACTTCCACATAGTTTAACCTCGTTCGTTATCTGTCTGTTGTGGCCAAGTCTGACGCGACCAGACAAAGCCATCTAACCAAGAATCACCACAACCAAAACAAGGGGTGCGGATCCTCGTTCAATTGCTCATTGCAAACCAGTTTGCGTCGTTTTTGATTAAGTGGATTATCCTCTTAACCATTTGGTAAACAGGTGATAAATCTATTTCCCTGGCTATTTACCAGGTCGGATTCATCTGTTCTGGTCGGCAATATACCAACGTTGTCTGATAATAGACGAAACCCCTCACTGTTAACAAGTCGTTAAATTACTGTCCTTAACGCCCATCGGCATCAAAAGGCGATGATCAGCCCAAAGCAACAAGCCCGTTGGCCGTCTGGTTTTGCCAGCGCCCATTTCAGGAGGCCTAATCTATCTCCATATCATCACGAAACTGCCTTGTTTTACTGTCCACAATTGGCGATAAATAAGAATCAGCTCGAACCTAACCGTAAGCTCGATCTGGTTTGTTAATCGACATACAGGTGTTACAGCTGGATTTTGATTGCATTTCCCTTATAGTATTTGCGTTGGCGGGGACGAATAATGCCTGTTTGATTTTTCATAAGACAATGATTGAGACTATTTATGAGTATTAGCACACCTGAATTGACGACTGCAGACGATCGTCATACCTCCTCAAATGAGGAAACCGCTCCCCCGCCAATAGAACTCAGCAGAGAAAAATTCATTCCTATCAGCCGTATTGCTCTCATGCAGCGCTTGGCCAAAGAAGAAAAACAAGGTCTTGGGGGCAATGATCTTGGCTCATGTAAGGATTTGTTCCGCTATCTCTCGGCCTGGCGCCATCAGACCTATCAGCAGCGTGCCGCGCGCCTGAAACAGTATTATTTACCCTTCAGCCCCGACCGCGATACCAAGCGCATCACGCAATATAGTGAAGAACAATTAGCAAGCTTCAAAACCGGCCTGATCACTGAAATCAAGACACTGGTCGCCCAGGCCAACTATGAGGCCATTACACCAGAAAGGCTCGCAGAGCTGCTAACCCTCAATTCGGCGCATGGGCTGGAGCTCAAAGTAGACCTAAGCGAATTTGACGAAGTGTTGATTTATGCGCGTGGCCGCGAAAACGAAACCATAACGAAGCGGGTGATCGATAATCTTTATCTCTCTCCGCGTGAATTTGAAGTGCCAATCTATAAGCGCCTGTTTTTGCTTCTTAAACTGAAAAGCGTTGAGGTGCGCGTGCGTGAGATTATGGAAAGCGAAGACGTCAGTGAGAAGAAAGCGCGCAAAATCAATGCAAAACAACGCCACGGCCTCCCCGACGATCCTGAGGGAAATCACGTCTATTTGAAATTATTTAAAAATATCCCGCGCGAAGACATGGAAATGATGTTTCCCAATACGCAAGTCAAATTGCGCATGTTTGACAAGGTCAAACTGGGTGTCACAGCGGGTGGTGGCACCATTGCAGGGATCGCGGGAGCGGCTAGCAAAATCATGGCGGCTGTCGCAACTGCCAGCCCTTTGGGTCTGCTGGCAGCTATTGGAGGAGTCGTTGGCCTGTTATTTCGTCAAGTCATGACCGTTTTCAATACCCGCACAAAATATATGATGATGCTGGCGCAAAGACTGTTTTTCCATTCCCTTGCCAATAATAGAGGTGTTTTGACACTGTTGGTGGATCGCGCCGAGGAAGAAGATATCAAGGAAGAAATGCTGGCTTATTTCTTTTTGCAGCGCAACCCCATGCCCCCCGAGGATCTGCGCGAGAACGGCAAGCTGGACGTTTTGATCGAGCAGTTTTTGATGCGCGAATTTGGTATCACCGTGGACTTTGACCTTGAAGATGCGCTAACTCGCCTTAATGCCGATCAATTGCTGACAGTGGACGCCAACAAAATCATCAGCGCCGTACCGCCTACACAAGCTTGCAAAATATTAGAGCAAAAATGGCGCAATCTTTTGTCAGGCGATGAAACAGATGCCAGCGAAATGGAATATGAGGAAGAAACGTGAGTTCACCAGATCACGGTTCTCCTACAACCTATCGCCTTCATCTTGTCGCGCCGTTTGATCTGACCTCAAGACTGGCTGATCGTCTTGCGCAGATGGATGAGATCGACCCCCCAGCCATATCAACTCATGACACCAGCGATCCCTCGATCTGGGCACTGGACGCCTATTACCAAACGCAACCTGATATCAATGAGATTACATCATTTTTGGAAGTGGCCGTTTCTCCCCTCCCCTCAATTGACATCACACAAATGAATGATGAGGACTGGGTGGCCCTCGTGCAAAGTGGATTATCACCCATCCGCGCTGGTCGCTATTTCATTTATGGCAGTCATGATCGTGAGCACGCTAGCCGTCAGGCCGGGGATATAGAAATCGATGCGGGGCAGGCTTTGGCACCGCTCATCACGGCACCACAAAAGGCTGCTTGCTTGCCCTCGATCATCTGTTCAAGTCCCGTAAATTCCACAATGTGCTTGATCTTGGCACCGGCACCGGATTATTGGCTATTGCCAGCGCCAGAATATTACGCCGCCGTGTATTTGCCAGCGATATTGACCCCATTAGCGTTCGCATCGCCAAGGAGAACGCCGCTCTAAATAGGGTCGGGCCAAGCTTGATGGTGATTGAAGCGGATGGCCTTCAACATCACGCCCTGCAAACCAGAGCCCCTTATGATTTGATGATCGCCAATATACTGGCACCGCCGCTGCTGCAGATGGCCCCTGATATAAAAAAATCCATATCACGGCGCGGCCATCTGGTACTGTCGGGTCTGTTGCGCACCCAATCAAGGGCCATTGAGGCCCGCTATCGTGGACAAGGCTTTATACTTATCAAGCGCATACCTCTTGATGAGTGGATGACCTTGATCTTGCAAAAGCGCTAGCGTGCCCGGGCTTTACGCACATCCGTGCTGGACAGGCCGAGTTTTTCAAGCTGCAAGCCCGTCATATCTTGCAGATAGGCCGTAACACGAGCGTCACCCAGAAAATATTGGGTCTCCAGCATATAATCCTGCCATCCCCTTGCGCAAACCTGCTTGCTATCAACACGAGCTGTACGAGGTTTAGTGGCATTTGGTGAAAGTAACATTCTTGGTCTTTGCCTCTTAGTTGCTGATCTGTGCTCGTTTAACATGATATTTGTCAGACCGATCATTGTTTCCATGTCAGCCTGATAGCATCGACCCAAAATTCGGGGTAGAGCAGTAAGCGCAAAGCTGATATGCAAATATCACATAGCTTGAATATTTGTAGTTTGGTTTCTGCGGTTGAACTTCCTTCCGCAAGGCCCTATTAATTTGTCATGTACCAATCCTATTCCAAACAATCCGAAACCAGCGCCACCCCTGATCGTGTGAAAAAATTACGCACGCAGCTCCGTGGGCTGGCGCTTGATGGCTTCATCGTCCCTCATAGTGACGAGTTCCAGAATGAATATCTGCCAGCCTGCAACAAGCGCCTGCTTTGGTTGACCGGCTTTGCCGGGTCGGCTGGCATGGCTATTATTCTAGCCAACAAGGCCGCCATTTTCATCGATGGTCGCTATACGATTCAAGTCAGCAATGAAGTGGATATGGATCTGTTTGAACCCTTGCAGGTGCCACAAAATCAACCCGGCAAGTGGATCGCGCAAAACATCAAGGGTAAAACCCGTATCGGCTACGACCCACGCCTCATGACATTGAAAACAATCGAGAATATGAGTGATCTAGTGTCCGGCAAAAATCCAGACTGCCTATTCATTCCGCTTGACAGCAACCCGCTTGATCTCATTTGGGAAGACCGCCCCGCGCAACCGCAAACGCCGGTTTCCATGCACCCGGTGAAATATGCAGGACAAAAAGCCAGCACCAAGATTGCCCTCTTGCAAAAACAGCTGGTCGCCGAAAAACTCAATGCCTGTCTATTGACCGACCAGGCGTCCATCGCCTGGCTGTTTAATATCAGGGGCAAGGATGTGCCGCATACGCCGCTAGCGCTTTCTTATGCCATCCTGCATGCCCGCAAAAAACCCGAGCTGATGATTGATCCTCAAAAAATTGGCAAGGTGGTGAAGGAAAAACTTGGCAAGGACGTGCGGATTTCTCCCATGAGCAAGCTGGCACAACGTCTTGAGGCTCTTGGTACGCGCAAGGGCCGTATCGCCATCGACCCTGCCAAAACCTCATGCTGGTTTAACGACCGCCTCAAGGAACAAAGTGAGCTGGAGGTTGTCCATCGCGCCGACCCTTGTACGCTGCCCAAGGCCATTAAAAACAACACCGAGATTGAGGGGGCGCGCGCCGCTCATATTCGCGATGGCGTCGCGGTGAGCCGGTTTTTATGCTGGCTTGATACAAAAGCTGCCAAAGACATTGACGAGATCACCGCGGCTCGCAAACTTGAAACCTTTCGCATGCAGACCGGGCAACTGCGGGACTTGAGTTTTGAGACCATATCTGGCTCTGGCGCCAATGGGGCCATTGTGCATTACCGTGTCGATGAGCAAAGCAACAAAACCTTTACGCAAAACTCTTTGTTTCTCGTCGATTCTGGGGGCCAATATCTTGATGGCACCACCGATATCACCCGCACCGTTGCCATTGGCAAAGCCAGCCGCGAGATGCGCCGCCATTTTACACTGGTGCTCAAAGGGCATATTGCCATTGCCACCAGCCGTTTTCCAAAAGGCACAAGGGGTGTTGATCTGGACGGGCTGGCGCGCATGGCCTTGTGGAAAGCCGGGCTCGATTATGATCATGGCACCGGTCATGGTGTCGGTGCTTTTCTTGGTGTTCACGAAGGCCCGCAGGGTATTTCAAAAGCCGCCATGACACCCTTTGCCCCCGGTATGATCGTCTCCAACGAACCAGGATTTTATAAAACCGGCAGCTATGGCATCAGAATAGAAAATCTGGTGCTGGTCACACCTGAACAAAAACCAACGGGCGGCGAGCGCGCGATGCTTGGATTTGAAACCCTCACAATGGTGCCGCTGGACAGCTCACTGATCGACACAGATCTGCTTGATCGGTTTGAAATCTCATGGTTAAATGACTATCATAGACAGGTCCATCGCCTTATTTCCCCCCATCTTGAAACAGATAAAGAACGTAAGTGGCTGAAACGCTCTACCAAAGCGCTGTAGGTTATGGCCTGATTAATGTGCTAGAATAGACAAAGGGCCCTTATATGATCGGAACGATGGGTGAATAATCTTCTGCAAATATTGCTGGGCTTGTTTATTGCGGCGCTGGTGACAGTGCTGGCCGCACCCTATTTTATCGATTGGAATCAATATAAAAGCGAAATAGAGGCGCAAGCGTCAAAACTCATTGGCCACAATTTGACGGTCACTGGTGATGTCCATTTGCGCTTGTTACCAGCCCCCTATCTACAGCTGGAACAAATCAGCATTGACGCAGCGTACGACCCGGCCAACGGCAACGAACCCATTCCCTCTTTACTGGAAGCCCAGGCCTTCAGATTGTGGCTATTTGCACCACCCTTGCTACGCGGCGCCGTTGAAGTGCAGGAAATTGTCATCGTCAAACCGCATCTGCGCTTTGCAATGGATGTCAGCGGCAAAAGCAACTGGTCCACAAAACCAGCATTCCCCCCCTCAATGCCGTTCACCCCCACGGCCATATCCTTGCAATCCATGACCATAGTTGATGGCACGGTCGAGATCAGCACCAAAACGACGGGCAACGGCATTGAGAAAAAACGTGGCCGCATCATACGCGCTTTGAACGGGGGGTTTTCCGCAGGCTCGCTCAAAGGCCCATTCAAATTTGATGGTACAATCGGCACGGGAGATACGCGCCAGGTTTTGCGCATTTCCACAGGCAGCATAGATGACAAAGAACAAATGCGTGTCAAAGGCATTTTGCGCTCCCCCACCAAGGGCCACCGCTACGCGTTTGACGGGTCTGTCTTGCGACTACGAAGCCAACCTACTCTCGACGGTGTTATTTCAGGGAGCTTCCCATTTTTCAAAGCTCCACCAAATCAGCAAAAAGCAGACGACAAAGCAGCTAACAACAAAAACAGGGTGCGACCAATCGAAGTTAAAACATCGATTAATGCCAATACCGAACGCGCTTTGTTTGACAAAATTTTGATCACCATCGTGCACAAGAACCGACCGCAAGTGCTGACCGGTAAAGGGCGCCTTTCCTGGGACAAGGGACAAATTGATATCAACGGCAATCTCAGTGCGAGACTGATTGATATTGATCATTTGAAAGATGGCTTGCAGGTGGGCAATTCCCTGAAGGAGGTCGTGGCCAATCTGTTCGCAGGTGTACAGGCACAAGCCAAAGCGGCCAATCTTGATAGCGGTCAGTTTCACGTCAATATCAACCAAATCAAACTGAACGGTGATCTCGTTCAGGATTTACAGATCACATTGCAGCAAACAGGCAATCAGTTGCAGATCAAAAGGTTTAATGCCAGCTTGCCTGGCAATAATGCGGTCACCATTGACGGGCGTTTCGAAGAAGGGGCGACCGGTTCCTTGTTCAGGGGCCGCGGCCTCTTACGTGGTCAAAGTCTCGGGCATCTCGTCACCTGGATGGCTGGTACCAAACTGGAAGGGGGCATTCGCGCCATTCGCTCCCACCCGTTTACAATGCGAGGTAATGTCCTGTTTGGATCTGATATCTGGGCGCTAAATTCTGTCCAGGGCGATATAGCGGGCACCTCTTTTACCGGCAAGATTTCTCACCGCGCCCCCCGCATCACGTCAGGGAAGAAGCAACGCGGCGAAATTGATCTGAAGCTGACGACCAGCGACATTAACTCAACGGCGCTTGTTGGCCGGCCCGTCGCGATGCGCGAACTCATTGATGGCTTGTTAAAGCCATCAAAAACAAAGGAACCCAGCGAGCAAACAAAACCCAATAGTTCATCAGAAAAAAAATCCAGCTTGGTAGCACTCGCCAAAGACAATAATCTAAGGCTTCAATTACGCGCGGGGCGGTTGCGGCTGGAAGATTTTGATGGCCGCGATCTTGTGGCTGATCTGTATTTTGGCGATGAGCGCCTGCAAATCACCCAATTATCGCTGCGTTCGCAAGAAGGTCTGCGCGTCGAGGCCGATGGCAGTATCAACAATTTAAACAAGACCCCGGGCGGGACCCTGACCGCGACAATCAATATTGAAGATCAACACGAATTACAGCAATTCAGCTCATGGTTTGTGCCCAAAAATGGCGCTCTTTTTACCACCAAGCAATCTGCCTCCCTGCTGCCACTGCGTATCGCGGTTATGTTGCAGGCTAATTCCCTCAAGGGGGACAGGGCCGACATTCGGATCAATGGAATAGCGGGGACGAGCCATATTACGCTCGACAACCGCGTCCTTGGCGCAGACCTGTTCTCTGTTGATAAACCACAAAAAATTGATCAATTGGAGCTTTCAGGAACTATCACCAACAAAGATGGCCGCGTGCTGCTCACGCAGATTGTACCTTACCTGCCCGCTGATCCAGCCCAACTACAAGAAATCGGCAAGGCCCGGGTCTGGTTCAGTTCGGCTGGCAGTCCGCAAAATGGTCTCAAAAGCCGCATTGAATTTAGTTCTTCAAGGGTCACAGGAGGCTTTGATGGACTATTAAGCTGGCAACAAGATAGCTGGAGCTTTGCGGGAAAAACACGCCTGCAAGCCAAAGACATGTCCTCGGGACTGGCGCTTATCGGCATTGACAGCCGCGAGCAAAAATCATCAGGCGCGCTTGATCTGACCGCCACGCTCCACAAAAAAAACAGCTCCTATAAATTCTCGCAAATACAAGGGGCGGTCGCCTCGTCAGAAGTCGAAGGCAGTGCCACCCTTGAAGTTGGTGGCAAAGAAAAGAATCTGAACTTGGTCATCCTGACGAGCGCGCTGCACCTGCCCACACTGTTTTCTCCCGTACTTGAACAACCACTTTCAGAAAAATCTGTCGGTGAGCAAAACTCCCTTGAGGCCGCTCGCCAACTAAGCGAAAATATACGGGTCGAAGTTGGAGCGCTAAAACCATTGATGACCAGTCGGCGCTTTAATGCTGACCTATTGCGCGGGATAAATGCCAAAATCCTTGTCACTGCTGACACGTTGACGATTGGCGACAAGATAAAATTGCAAAATGGAGATCTTTCGGCGACCATCAAGGATCGCAAAATTGTGCTGGATAATCTTGGTGGTAAATTATGGGGAGGTCAGATCAGCGCGACTGGCAAACTGGATCTCTCGACAACCCTCGCCACAATAAACGGCAAACTGGCCATCCAGAAAGCCTCCATCGAACAATTGCCGCTCAGCGTCGATGACAGCCCGATCGCAACTGGAATTATGTCTCTCAAACTCGATTTTAACGGTCGTGGTTTTGGTCCTGCTGGTCTGTTTTCACTGATGAACGGCAAAGGCAAGGTTGAGTTTTTACGCGCGAAATTAAATCGATTCTCTTCGTCAGCCTTAACCGATATTGTCGATGACGAGCTTGCTGTGTGGAACCAATCCGAAGACCAATCGCCTTTCAAAGAGCGTTTCAGGCGCCACTTGCTGCATGCGGATTTCGATATCCCCTCCCTGTTTGCCGATATTATTATCGCGGATGGCACAGCTAGTCTGAAAACCACTTACACCTCCAAAGATCAAGCCAAACTCGACCTTGATGCCAGCCTGGTGCTCGCCTCCATGACCACCCATTCGCGCTTGACAATCTCACCATTGCAACAAGCGAAATATGCCAACCTGCCCCCTGCCAGCGTATTATATGAAGGATCGCTCAACAAACTTGACGCCATTACCCCCAATATCGACACCGCATCCCTCGAACAACATCTCAAAGTCATGAAAATGGAGCACGATGTTAACTTGCTCGAAAAGCTGCACAAACGGGATGAAGAATTTGCTCGAAAAGCTGCCGAGCATCGGGCCATGGCCAAAGCGCGACGCGAAGAAGCCGAGGCCGAAAAAGAAAGGCTAAAAGCCCTGGGAGACGGCGAAACCCCCATAGAGCCAAATCCGGCACCTGCGCAACACCGCTCCCCCTTCTGGACTCCCTTTGGTCAAAGCCTTGAAAATGGCAATTAATACTGCGCAAATGCACCGCATGGACAAGCGCCCCTTGCCCCGCTATGAATATCGCTGCTCATCTTCCCTAAGGAACACAGATTATGGCCCTGCCACTCGCATTTGGTATCTTTTTCGTTATTTGGTGGATCACCTTGTTTGCGGTCATGCCGTTTGGCATAAAGACGCAGCAGGAAGAACAGTCCATTGTTCCAGGAACCGCGGAAAGTGCTCCAGCCAATCCTCGTTTATTGAAAACAGCGCTGATTACAACAGCCATTTCGTGCGTGCTGTTTGCGATCGCTCATTGGGCCTATGTATCACCCGATATCACTCTCGACAGCGTGCCGTTCCTGCCACGTTTCTAACCAACTCACTCGCTAATCAATTCCAGCCATTCCTCTTCGCTTAAAACAGCGACATCAAGCGCCTGCGCCTTTTTGAGTTTCGAGCCAGCTCCAGGCCCCGCCACCAGATAATCCGTTTTGGCGGAAACTGACCCCACCACCTTGGCGCCAAGTCGCTCAGCCCGGTCCTTGGCCTCGGCCCGTGAAAACTGTGTGAGCTTACCAGTAAATACCACCGTTTTGCCCGTCACCACGGTTGCGGCCTGCTCCTGGACCTCAAAAATCTGCGGCGTCACTTCGCGTAGGAGCGCAGCAACAACCTGTTCATTGTGATCTTCGGCGAAAAAGTCAATCAGCGCGCTGGACACAATAGCGCCAATACCATCAATATTGTTAAGCTCTAACCAGGCATCGCTTTGCTCATCGGAAGCTAACTTCATCACTTCATGAAAATGCTCGAAAGAGCCGTAATTGCGCGCCAGCAATTTTGCCGTGGTCGCGCCAATATGGCGGATACCTAACCCATATATCAAACGATCAAGCGAAATCGAACGCCGCTCATTAATCGCTGCAAACAATTTGACCACAGATTTAGCGCCCCAGCCTTCACGGCTTTTAAGTTTGGAAAACTCGTCAAGGCGATCTCGTTCTTCCAGCGTGAACAAATCAGCAGGGTTCGCGATCAGCCCCCATTCCAGAAAAGCTTCCACCTGCTTTTCGCCAAGCCCATCAATATCAAACGCGTTACGTGACACAAAATGCGACAGGCGCTCTTTGATCTGCGCGGCGCAGGTCAGGCCTCCGGTGCAACGGCGGATCTTGTCTTTCTCACCAGATTTGGGATTTACCTCCCGCACCGCATGCGCCCCGCAAACCGGACAGGTCTTTGGAAATGAAAATGGCGTCGCATCCTTGGGTCGTTTATCGAGCACCACTTCGACGACTTGTGGGATCACATCCCCAGCGCGTTGCACGACGACCGTATCGCCGATATGCAGGCCCTTGCGAGCGATTTCATCTTCATTGTGCAAGGTGGCATTGGAGACAACCACGCCGCCAACTGTCACCGGTTCAAGTTTGGCGACCGGGGTCAAGGCCCCGGTGCGTCCGACCTGAATTTCAATATCCAGCAGACGGGTCAGGGCCTTTTCGGCCGGAAATTTATGAGCAATAGCCCAGCGCGGCGAACGGGATACAAAGCCCAGTCGATCTTGATAATCAAGCCGGTTGACCTTGTAGACGACCCCGTCAATATCGTAGGGCAGCGAGGAGCGCTGGCCTTCGATCTCTTTGTAAAGCGCTAGCAACTCCTTGGCATTCGTACATACACGCATCAAAGGATTGATCGGAAAACCCCAACGCGCAAAGCTTTCGATCACCTGTATCTGGGTCTTGCCGGGCAAGGGATTTGCTTCTCCCCAGGCATAGATAAATATCTGCAATGGGCGGCTGGCCGTAATAGCGGTATCCAGCTGACGCAGACTACCAGCAGCCGCATTGCGCGGATTGGCACACAGTTTCTGCCCAGCCTTTTCCTGGCGCGCGTTCAAAGCGGCGAAATCGTCATGGCTCATATAAATTTCGCCACGCACCTCAAAGACATCGGGAAAATCATCTGCAATGACCTGCTTGGGAATGTCCCTCATGGTCATGATATTATTGGTGACATTTTCGCCTGTCGCACCGTCGCCTCTGGTCGCACCTAGCACTAGTTTACCGCCTTCATAGCGAAGGGAAATCGATAGTCCATCGATTTTCGGTTCAGCCGTAATGGCCAGTTCATCTTGTTCATCAAGCCCCAAAAAGCGTTTGATCCGATCAATGAAATTATCCAGGTCAGCATCATTAAATGCGTTACCTAGCGACAACATGGGAACGCTATGGCGCACTTTTTCGAACCGGCCAGAGGGTGCTGCGCCAACGCTCTGACTGGGGCTATCAGCGGATCGAAGCGCTGGAAATGCGCTTTCAAAAGCCAGCAAGCGCTGGCGTAAATGATCATATGCCGCATCATCAATCTGGGGGGCATCTTCTTGATAATAAGCAGCATCATACGCGCGGATTTGCGCGCTTAGCTCAATGATTTCTCGTTCAGCCTGCATCGGATCGAGCGCTGCAAGCTCCACGTCAAGTTTGCTTTTGTTACTCAAGGTTCATTCCTCATCAATCGATCAGCGGCGGCCCGTGCTTCCTTGGTGACCCGGCTACCGGCCAACATGCGCGCAATTTCTTCACGCCGCTCATCCCTATCAAGCGGGCGCACCATCGTGATGGTTTGTTCGCCAGCCATTGGCTTTGTGCTGCCTTTGACCTTTGTGGTATTTTTTGAAATCTGTAAATGGCCATCCGCCAGAGCGGCAATTTGCGGTGCATGGGTGACCGTGAAGACTTGCATATTTTGCGCAAGCCGCGATAGTCGCTGACCAATCGCCGTAGCTGTTGCGCCGCCGACACCCTTGTCAATTTCATCGAATATCAACACAGGTGCCGCGCCTTTGGCGGCCAACACGACTTTCAGCGCCAGGATAAAACGCGACAGTTCGCCGCCAGAGGCGACTTGTAGCATGGGGCCGGCTTTCGCACCGGGGTTGGTTTTGACATGAAACACCACCTGATCATATCCACTCACTCCCGCTTTTTCCTCATCCGAGGTAACCGTGGTGATAAACTTGGCTTTTTCCAGCTTAAGGGGCGCGAGTTCTTTCATCACAGCCTCATCAAGCGCTTTAGCGGCCTTAACGCGCGCACGCGCAAGAGCACGAGCCCGTTTGCGATAATCTTTGCTGGTCGCTTCAACCGCCTCTTGCAGTGCCGCCATCTGTTCTTCATTAGCATCCAGCGCGGCCAGCTCCTGCTCAACTTTTTGGAAAAGGTCAGGCAATGTCACCACCGGAATTTTGTATTTTCTGGCCGCCTCTCGCAAAGCAAACAAACGCTCTTCGGCTTGATCGAGATCTCTTGGTGCAAACCGGCATTTTGACAGGGCATCAAAAATCACTGCCCGCGTTTCGCTGACTTCCAAAAGTATTTTTTCAAGACCATCGGTGACCGGATCGAGCAGATCTCTGGTGCCGGATGGCTGGCGCTCCAGTTTGCGTAAAATACTGGCCAACCCCTTCAACCCGCCACGTTCGGAAAGCGCTTTTTCGGCCGCATTGAGATCCTTGGCAATTTTTTCAGCGCTCATCATGACCTGACGCTGCCCGGCCAGTTCCTGCTCTTCATTGGGTCGGGGATCAAGGGCGCGCAGTTCTTCCAGTACATGAGACAGATAACCCGACCGTTCCCGAATTTTCTCAATTCCGGCTTGATGCGCATCAAGCTCAACTTGCGCCGCCTTCATGGCCTCGAAACTTGCGGCAATCGCTTCGAGTTGAGGCCCATGCTCACCATGAGCATCCAGCAAGGCGCGATGGGTCGATAGCTCAAGCAGTGCCCGATCATCATGTTGACCATGAATTTCAACCAGCAGATTTCCCAATTGGCGCAACAAGGCAAGGCTGACGGGCACGTCATTGACGAAAGAACGCGTGCGACCATCATTGCTTTGCACCCTGCGTAAAACAAGCTGCCCATCCGTCTCGATTGCATGTTCTGCCAACAGGGAAAAAACGACATGATCGCCCGGCAGCTCGAACAGAGCGCTGACCTGGCCCTTGTCTGCGCCTTGACGAACCAGCCCAGCATCACCGCGCGCACCAAGTGCCAGCCCAAAACTATCCAGCAAAATCGATTTTCCAGCCCCGGTTTCACCTGTTAGTGCCGTAAGGCCTGGCGTAAAATCGAGATCGAGCTGCTCGATCAGTACTATATTTTGAATGGATAAAGCTGCCAGCATCCCCGCCCTCGCTTGGCTAAAATTGTCATCCCCATATGGGCTGCAATCTCGCTATGACGCAAGCATTTTTAAATAAGGATATATACTGAAAAGCCCCGAGAATCGCACAGATCAAATGTCAGACTAGCCCGGCAAAACGGACTTGGTCACTGTTTTCCATGTGCGCGAGATCCACGACCCCTTATGCTCGCGAGGGGCCAACCCTCCAGATTTCAGCAGCGCATAGCTGTCATGATACCATTTTGAGCTGGGAAAGTTGTGACCAAGGATCGCGGCAGCGCTTTGCGCTTCATTGGTTATGCCCATAGCCATATAAGCCTCTGTGAGACGCGCCAGACCTTCTTCCACATGCTTGGTGGTCTGATAAGAGCGCACTACGGTTTTAAACCTGTTAATGGCAGCCAGATAGTTATCGTTCTTGAGATAATAACGTCCAACTTCCATTTCATGTGCGGCTAGCACATCGATAGCAATTCTGATGCGATTTTTGACTTTTGGCACATAACGACTATTGGGATAGCGCCGCACCAGAACTTTAAGCTCCTGCAGCGCTTTTTTCGTCGCTGTCTGATCATTGCGGGGGTTTTTGATGCGGTCGAAATAGGAACTGGAGACGATATATTGCGCAAGTGCTGCTTCCTTGGTACCTGGATGCAGTGTCACATAGCGCTTGGCACCAGCAATGGCTTCTGGATATTTGCCATCTTTATAATGAGCAAAAGAGGCCATCACAATAGCCCGTCTGGCCAATGGCGAGTAAGGATGCTGGCGGTCGACTTCTTCGAAATATTTAACCGCAACCGGATAATTGCCAGACGTCAAACGAGCATCCCCAAGGCGATAAAGTTCTTCTGGTGTGCCAGTGACTTCTTTTGGTACCGACTTATCTTCCAACAAGCTGCCAAAAGACGGCAACGACGAACCACAGCCCGTCAAGGCAATGCTCAGGCCAAGAAACAGCCCGCAGACAAGGTACTGGGATTTTTTAAATTTCGATTTTGTCATAATAGGCAGGCTAAGCATTATTTTGTATTGCCTCAAGTCTTTTAAAGCCCCAAATGTCATTCATGAAAAACAGAAAACCAGACTGCGTAAAGGTTTTTCAACACTCACCCAACAAAAACCCCTCATATAAGGGCCTACGAAACGCATAACAGCGTCGACAACAACATATTCAAGGTCATTGTGCGGGGGAATATGTTGTTTTTATGCCCCTTTTATCGTCTATAGCGAAACAATTACAAACTGTCATAAAAAATGACCCGCCTGACAAAATGACAGGCGGGTCTTTAGTTGCTTGATTGGGGACAATCAATTCTTAATGGCGGCGAAATTTGCAGCAGCAAGTCCCTGCCCCATTTCGGCATGAGCATATTGACGGGAGCGAGGAGCTTCGACATATGTCCATGCGCTGGTGTCAGCCAGCAGTGTTTCAACAGCCTTGAAGTTCAGGCTGTGCCCGCCACACACTGATTTATACGACGCCAGCAATGGCGCACCAGCCAAAGCCAGATCACCAACAGCATCCATAGCTTTATGGCGCACAAACTCATCGGTGAAACGCAAACCTTCAGGGTTGAGAATTTCATCATCGCCAAGAGCGATGGTGTTTTCAAGAGAGGCACCAAGCGCCCGACCAGCCGCCCATAGCTGCTCAACATCCTTCATGAAACCAAAGGTTCTGGCCCGTGCCAGATCAACAGCATATGTTTCTGGCGTCACTTCCAGAGCAATTTGCTGTTTACCGATCAGTTCAGAATCGAAATCGATGGTGACATCAATGTGAAAACCATCATGGGGACGCAGCTCGGCATAAGCGCCGTCTTCCTCAACCCGAATGGTTTTCAATACTTTGAGATAACGACGAGGGGCCAATTGTTCTTTGATGCCGCTTTCCAGCAGAACATCAACAAACGGGCCAGCGCTGCCGTCCATGATCGGCACTTCGCCGCTTTCCATTTCTATGACGATATTATCGATACCCAGCCCGCGAATGGCGGATACGAGATGTTCAACTGTCGCTGCAATCGCGCCATATTCATCTCCGATAATTGTGCAAAGAGTAACATTCTTGACGGCATCACTCACTGCTTTGATTTCGGCAATGGTCTGACCGTTCTTGGTAATGACAAATTGAATACCAGTATCTGGATCTGATGGAGCTAAAAGCAATGTTACTGGCGACCCACTGTGAACACCGATGCCTTTTAACACCGTATTATGCCTGATTGTGGTCTGCCGGACGCTCATTATATTATGAGTCATTTTTTCCGTTTCCTTTTTTGAACCTGGGCAGGAATTTTATTCCCACTCCCCCAACGCAAAGGCTACCTATTATTTGGAATATCAGACCAGAAACTGCAAAGATCCCACACTTAGCTTTCTTACCCGACACCGAATCACTTTTTGATTTAACCTTGATTTCCAGAGTACGCACGACATAGATAAAGGCCAAATCACGCTTTCTTACGCTGTGTTACGCAATGTGTAACAAACAAAGCCACTGCTTCTCCCTAACACGGAGAAACAGTGGCACAAATACTCTTAAAATTTACTTCAGACGATATGTTTTTGCCCACGAAGAATGGGGCTATTTCCTTAAAAACGAAGGAAATTCAGTATCTTCCTCGTTTTCTTCGGCATACGAACTATTTCTCATAGCCTGTGATGAAAGAGCTGCCCCCTTGGCATGAGGGTCGATAAAGCCTGCTGAACCGCTCGACAAACCACGGGCTGATTGAACTTTTAGTTGTGGCTGTTTCGCAACAGTTTGATGTGCGATGTCTTGCGCACGTCTTCCTGACAGCAAGCCTGCGAGACGATCAAGGAATCCTACGCTCTGTTTATGGACTGCAAGACCTGGCCTCATATTCTCATTGACATGTCCCCTGTCGCGCTCACGCAACAAGGCCTGCCCGACCGGCGGAAAATCTTCAATGCTTGGCATACGGACCGCTTGTTCCTCATAACCCACACAAGATACAAGAGGGTCAGACGGGACATCAGAATGAGCAGGTACCAAAGCGCTTACTTGTTGAGCGGCATTGATTGAGCCAAGACGACCTTGAAGGCTCGCCTCATTAGCAAGCGGCTCGGCTGCTCGTGCAGGTTCGGATTGCGGATTGGCTGGTGCCAAGCTTTGCGCGGCTTCATCAAGGCCCGTCGCCACAACAGAGACCTTGATGGAACCATTCAGCGTTTCATCAAAGGCGGTGCCGATAAAAATATTGGCATTGGACGCCACTTCTTCGCGTACGCGGTTGGCGGCTTCATCAACCTCATAGAGAGTGAGGTCTTCACGGCCACCAATGATCGACACCAAAAGGCCTTTAGCCCCTTCCAGAGAAACATCATCGAGCAAGGGATTGCTGATCGCCGCATCCGCGGCTTCGCGGCCACGATTTTCACCATTGGCTTCACCGGTGCCCATGATGGCTTTGCCACTGGAACGCATAATCAGGTTCACATCGGCGAAATCAAGATTGATGATGCCTTCCTTGACCATGACATCAGTGATGCAGGAAATACCGTCATGCAAAACCTGATCGGCCATTGCAAACGCTTCAGAAAAGGTCGTCTTCACAACAGCGACCCGGAACAAGTTCTGATTGGGAATAACGATGAGCGTATCGACTTGTTCAGAAAGCAGTTCAATACCAAATTCAGCCGAGCGCATGCGCCTTTGGCCTTCAAAGTGAAATGGCTTGGTGACAACACCAACGGTCAGCACCCCTTCGGCACGCGCGGCAGCCGCTATAACTGGCGCTGCGCCTGTGCCGGTACCACCACCCATACCAGCGGTTATGAACACCATGTGCAGGCCCTTGAGATGGGAGCGAATTTCTTCGATACTCTCTTCGGCAGCAGCGGCGCCAATTTCTGGCTTGGAGCCAGCCCCAAGTCCCTCAGTGATCGCTGCACCAAGTTGAATTTTCGTTTCGGCATTAGAATGAACGAGGGCCTGTGCATCGGTATTGGCAGCAACAAAGCTGACGCCCTGCAATTTTGCAGCGATCATATTATTGACCGCGTTACCACCGGCTCCCCCGACGCCAATCACAGCGATTTTGGGGGTAAGACCTTCAAGGTCTGGGGTTTTCAAATGGATCGTCATCGCGGTCCATACTCCTGTTACGCTTACAAAGCTCTTTATTTTAACGATAAAGAGTAACTATCTATCCGCCACTATGCCCACACCACGGTTACCGACTGATGAACAAAATGCTGATTTACGTATTTTTTTTCAAGACGCACCGCCAAGCGCCTACTCCCGCCATCAGTGAGATCAGTCAGCCAAATGGCTTAACCAATTACCAAAACGTGCGAGGGATCCAGCTGAGCGGCGGCCAAGTGGTCCAGCAAAACGCGTGGCTAGTTCCTCATGGGCGATATTGTGCGACGCGATGATGCCCCACAGGGCGGAAAAAGCTGGATTAACAAGCTGAGGAGGCATGCCCGACACCGCTTCTGGAACCCCAATCCGCACCGGCTTGCCAAACACCTCCGCCGCAAGGCTTCCTGCGTCATAAAACAAAGAACCGCCGCCTGTTAACACAATCACTCTGGCCGCATCGAACGCAAAGCCTGACTGCATCATCTTTTTCTTTTGATGAAGGAAGATCCCTATGAGCTGGCGCTTGATCAGCTCGGCCCCCTTGGGATAGTCCTGTCTGTGCTCAGACTTCTTGCTTATATGAAGTTTCAGGCGCTCGGCGTCGCGCCATGACATGCCAAAGCGACGAGAAAGAGCGGCGCTGATGGCAATCCCCCCCTTGGCGATGGAATTGGCAAAGATAAACTCGCCGCCGGCAAACACGGCCAACGAACTGGTACCGCCTCCAAGATCAATCACCGCCACCCCTTCATTGGCTTCACGAACCCGCATGGTGGCAAGGGCACTGGCATAAGGGGAAGCGACAACCGAGATCGGCGATAAATAGCTATCTTCGACACAAGATAAAAGCTGACGCACCGGTGCAAGATCAGCGCTCAGCGCATGAAAATCGGCAAACAGATTCTGTCCCGAAAAGCCTTCAGGATTTTTAATGCCGAAATCGCCATCAATCGCGAACCCTGTCGCTCTTGCATGCAAGATAGCCTGGGGCGAATCGGAAATATGATCCCAACCCTTGCGCAAGAGTTTGTCAATATGAGACGCTCTGACCTTTGCGCCAGCCAATTCCAGCATGACACCGTAATTTTGCGACCGAATGCGGCCAGTATTCATCGACACATATAGCTCATCAATCGACCGGCCCGCTTGGCGCTCAGCCTTATCGACGGCACCGCGAATAGAGTGTTCCACCGCTCGCGGATTCAGCATATTGCCGCCCTTGAGGCCCATTGAACGTTGATAACCGACCCCCAGCACACGCGCATTGGCAAGGCAATAAGGAGAATTTCCTGACGCCCCAAGCTCGACAATCAGGCAGCCAATTTTGCTACTGCCAATATCAAGCGCTGCGATGATGGTTCCTGCTCGAGCGGGGTGGGAAACTGTGTTCATTGTCATGCCCCCTCAAAACCTGGATAAAACAGGAGCTTTTACGGCCACTTGCGTATTGACAAAAGCTTGTGAAGGCTGGCGCAGATCCACTACAAGGCCTTTACGGGTCAACAGGACCTGCCAATCTGGCAGCGACACGAACCTTGCCACACCAAGCGCCAGATCTGCCGGAGCTAACTTTATGAGCGCCCCACTTTTAGCATGCAGGTTCCAGCGATACTGCCCGACCCTTTCAGCCAGTTTCATATGTTGCGCGAGGCCGCGATGAGTTGACAATATGCGGATCAGGGCAGACGCTTTTTTTTCGGCCCCTGCGCCAGATACCAGCGGGTGATCTGATTGTTCAAGGCTCGATAGCGTGCGTAACACAACCCCATCCTTGTCGATCAGGTCAATCCGCCCTTCATGTATCCAGCGCGCGAGTGGCACACGTTCCTCGATCTCGACAAGCAGCTTTGAGGGAAGCAGCCGCATGACACGGGCTGACTTGACCTGTCCAAGCATCGACAGCTGCTTTTGGGCTTTTTTCGCATCAAATCCAAACAAGGACTGACCAGAGCGAATACCAAGCGCGGCGACGATCTGCTCATCGCGCAGATTGACCTGCCCCTTGATATGGATTTCCTGCAAGACAATACCAGCACTCAAGAAGTAGGTCTCGACCATGCTCGATGCCAATATCCGCACCCGTTCGAAATAGCCGCCATAAGTTAATCCAACCAGAAACAGGGCCAGCATACAGGCAACAAGCACGCCAAATCCTCGTGATTGTGTCGGTTTTTGAGAGTTGAGTTTAGCGCTTGCAGGGCCGTCATTTTGACATGTCCGATCACCCCCCCCCTTCGGGAAGTTGAGAGTGTCAGACAAGGTCGTCAACGATCGCAAGAAGCATCCTCCACGAGCCAGTGAACCAGCTCTCCAAATGTTAGTCCGGCATGAACTGCCTGTTCAGGCGCCAAAGATGTTGAGGTCATGCCAGGCTGGGTATTAATTTCCAGGCAAAACAAACCCTGATCCTTGCCAAGCCGCTCATCATAAATAAAATCAGTGCGGCTGATACCGCGACAGCCCAGAACTTTATGAGCCAGTATCGAGTATGATTCTATGAGCAGGTTAATATCTGGTGAAATTTGCGCGGGCAGAACATGTTTAGATCCACCCTCGACATATTTGCTGTCATAGTCATAAAACTCAAAACCATCGGCGGGGAGAATTTCCGTGACACAAAACGCCTCATCACCGCGCACCGCGCAGGTAAACTCGCGCCCTTCAATATAGCGCTCCGCCATCAGCTCATCGTCTGGCTGGCCAATTTCGAGAATACGTGCTCCTGGATGCGCCTGCTCATCCAGCACCATGAATATGCCCACCGATGAGCCATCGCAAACCGGTTTTAAGACATAGGGAGGTTTTATCACATGACCTGATGCGGCTTCCTTGCGGCTAACGGTCTTGCTATGGGCGACAGGAATACCCGCATTGGCCAGAATGGTCTTGGTCAAACCCTTGTTCATGGCAACAGACGAGGCCATCACACCAGAATGCGTATAGGGAATTTGCAAAAGCTCAAGCACCCCTTGTACGCAGCCGTCCTCCCCCCACTTTCCATGCAGGGCATTAAAGCAGACGTCCGGGGCTATTTGTGTCAACTGCTCGGCCAGATCAGGCCCGACATCAATCTTTGAAACCTTGTAGCCTTCACCCTCAAGTGCTGTGGCAACGGCTTTTCCCGATGATAGCGAAACCTCTCGCTCTGAAGAGAGCCCCCCCATCAGCACGGCAACATGGCTATATTTTTCCGGCCCAGTTTTTTCAGGCATCGTCCCACCAATTTTATTTGTGCAATATTATCAGGGTCAAAACCCAAATATCTAGCCAACAGCCAGCCAGAGGATCAAAACACCGATCACACCAGCACCAACCATAAAGAAATTATGCATACCAGCATCATACCATTCGGAATTGTTTGGATTCAAAGGGTCATAATAAATACGAACACTTTCCCCTTTATCAGGAACATTATCCTTCATATAGGTGGAGCGTCCCTCATATTGGGTGCCATCAATATTATATTCATAGGCCAGATGCGGTCCGACATCGCCGCGCACTTTTACGGCACCAAGAGAGGTTGCCCTGCCGCTGGACCAGCTGGCAAAGCGCGAACGCCATGTCATGAATTCCCAGGCCGCGGCTGCAATGAGCGCTAGGCCGATTAAAACGGGGAGCAAGATAAGAAGGGCGTTCATCATTGGTTCGGTTCCTTATTGTGTGGCGCACTATTGTTTAACTCAACGTTGGTATGATCTCGTCCCCATCGAGCGGCACACCAAGCCGTTTAATCTCCCAATGCAGCTTTATGCCACTATTTTCAAATACTCGCTGGCGCACGGTTTCGCCAAGCAATTCTATATCGGCAGCGCTTGCCCCCTCATCATTGATGAGGAAATTGCAGTGCTTTTGCGATACATGCACGCCATTGACGCGCAATCCACGGCAACCGGCATCATCAACAAGCTTCCAGGCGCTATGACCATCAGGGTTCTTGAAAGTCGACCCCCCGGTGCGGGCTTTAACGGGCTGTTTTTCTTCCCGATAGTCCACCACATCCTTCATCAAAGCGCGTAGTTCTTCTGGCTCACCACGCTCACCAGCATAAAGGGCGCTCACAAAGATATAGTCATCTGGCACACTGCAATGACGATAGCTATACCCTAAATCTTTGTTTTTGAGAACATGCAGCGTGCCTTTACGGTCAACGGCCCGCGCTTCAATCAAAAAATCCTTGGTTTCGCCGCCATGTGCACCAGCATTCATGCGCAACGCGCCGCCAACACAGCCCGGAATGCCGCGATAAAATTCAAGCCCGGCAATTCCCTCATCGGCGGCCCGCATAGCAAGACGAATATCAGGCACAATGGTCCCAACCCGCAAATGCTGCTCTTGCGGCACCGACATATCGCCAAAGCCGCGCCCAAGGCGTATAACCACGCCCGCAATGCCGCCATCGCGGATAATCAAATTGGACCCAAGGCCAATGACCGTGACCGATAATTCAGGGGGGATATTCGCCAAAAAATAGGCAAGATCCTCCTCATCCTTTGGACTGAAAAACAGTTGCGCTGGCCCACCGACGCGAAACCAGGTGATAGAGGCAAGGCTCTCATTGGCACGCAAACGTCCACGCAAATCGGGAACCAGCGTCTGGATCTCGTCGAGAATATTTTCAAAACTCATGATCAGGCGCTCTCCGTCGCTGAGGGTCCTGTCTCCGACGACCCCGTCTTCGATGGTTCGCTTTGGTCGGAAAATGCCTTGGTAAGAGTGGCCGGTAATGCGTGCGCCCATTGGCTGATATCTCCAGCCCCAAGGCAAATCACCAGATCGCCAGGTTCGACCATCTTCCCAAGCATTGCGGTCAATTCTTCTTGCCCCTCGATGGTATGAACGCTTTGATGCCCGGTTTTGACAATGGCCTGCGCCAATGTCTTATGAGTTACCCCCTCTATGGGTGTCTCTCCCGCTTCATAAACCGGGGCTATAATGACTTCGTCCGCTTCCGCAAAACAACCGGCAAATTCGTCAAACAGATCAGCAACGCGGGTGTAGCGATGAGGCTGCTTGACCGCAATGACGCGGCCTGTCGTGACGCTTCGCGCGGCTTTGAGAACATTGCTGATTTCAACGGGGTGATGGGCATAATCATCATAAATGGCGACTTTATTCCAAACGCCAGCGCGGGTGAAACGCCGGAAAATACCACCAAAATTCTCGAACGCAGCGGCGATTTTTTCGTCCGACATGCCAAGCTCCAGCGCCACCGCCATGCTGGCCAGCGCATTGCTGGCATTATGAACGCCAGGAAGCGGAAGCTTCAGCCCTTCAATGCGCCGCTCCCCGCCCTTGATCCGTTTGCCAAGCGCCACATCAAACACCGCAAAACCATCTGCGCCATGCAGATTTTCGAGCCGCAAATCCGCATCTTCATGCTCCCCATAGGTCAAGAGATGACGCCGATTCATGGAGCCGCGATAGCTTTTAGCGATCTTTGCCACATGCTCATTATCGATACCAGCAACCACCAGCCCATAAAAAGGGATATTGCCAACAAAGGTCGCGAACGCCTCCTTCAGGGTATCAAAATCGCCATAATGATCGAGATGTTCGGGGTCGATATTACTGATGATGCCGACCTGTGTTGGCAGCTTTAGGAACGTACCATCCGACTCGTCAGCTTCCACCACCATCCAGTTGCCCTTGCCATAGCGGGCATTGGAACCCCAGTCATTGACGATACCGCCAGTGATCACCGTTGGATCAATACCACCCTCCACAAGCACATGGGCCGTCAGTGCAGTGATCGTGGTTTTACCGTGGGTGCCGGTCACTGAAATGGTCGCATAATGGCGCATCAGTTCGCTCAGCACTTCAACGCGGCGGATGACGGGCACACCGCGTTTTAGAGCCTCGTCGCGTTCAGGATTACCCGGTTTAACGGCGGAAGAAATAATCACGCACCCTGCATTGTCGATATTTTCTGGCGAATGGCCAACAAATGTTTTGGCGCCCATCTCATTGAGGCGCTTCAGGTTCATACTGTCACTCATGTCAGAGCCTTGAACCTCATAGCCCAGCTGCAACATGACATGGGCTATGGCACTCATGCCAATGCCGCCAATGCCGACAATATGAAACGGGCCAAGCCCTTTGGGCATTTTCATTTGTTTTTATTCCTCAAAATCACGCGTCAGTCTTGGCGCAAACATTATGTCCCAGGAGACAATCTTAAGCACCACCCGCCACTTCTTCCACCAAATCGCCAAGCCGTTGTACAGCATCAGGCTTTCCAACTCCCTTAGCTGCCATTGCGGCGTTTTGCAACATTTCGGGATCCCTAGCCATTTTCGCCAGATCCGTTGCGAGACGCTCCGCATCCAGATCCTTTTGCTCAATACATATGGCACCGCCCGCATCTTGTAAAAAAGCCGCGTTACGCAACTGGTCATTATCAAGCGCATGAGGCAAAGGCACCAGAATAGAGGGACGGCCAATGACCGCCAGCTCCGTGACGCTGGATGCTCCCGAGCGCGCCAGCACCAAATGGGAATGAGCGATGATTTCAGGAAGATTTCCAAAAAAGGTCGAAATCTCAAACTTGATGCCAGCCTGGCGATAGGCTTCATTGACCCGGACAATATCTTCTTCGCGGCATTGCTGCACAATATTAAGCCGCGCCTTGATCTCGTCGGGCAGCAATAAAATTGCGGGGGGTACGAGATCGGAAAAATAGCGCGCCCCTTGCGAACCGCCAAACACCAACAGATTAAACGGTCCCTGCGGGCTCAAAACAGGATAAGGAATATTGGCGTTTTCGATCACCACATCACGCACTGGATTTCCCGTATGGCGTGCCTTTTGGGCCAATTCTCCCTCAACATGGATCGTTTGCTCAAACGACAGGGCAATGGCTTTGCTCTTGCCAGCCAACATGCGATTGGCGCGGCCCATAACGGCATTTTGCTCATGCAAGATGGCTGGGATACCAAGGGATTTGGCTGCAAAGATCGGCGGAAAGGTGGGATAACCGCCAAACCCGACGATACAGGCTGGCTTGACCTTTTTTAGGATGGATCGCGCCATCGCTGTCCCCTTGCCCAGCTTCATGACTGTTTTGGCAATGGACAGCGGATTTTTAGCGGTGATGGTTGCTGCTGGCACCTGATAGGTTTGGCGAGCCGGGAAATCAGACCCATAGCGGTCGCCGCGCATATCGGTAATCAGGTCGATCTCATACCCCCGCCGCGTCAGCTCTAGTGCCAGCGAAAAAGCTGGAAACAAATGCCCGCCGGTGCCACCAGCCGTGACCATAATCGATTTTTTCACACATCCCCTCCTTGATTGCGCATCCCCACCAGGGTGCGGTCGAATCGTGCTTCCCCACGATGACGCCGCGACAGCCCCAGAGCAAGCCCCATTGCCAGCGCCACCGCCAAAAGCGACGATCCGCCATAAGAAATAAACGGCAATGTCATGCCTTTGGCCGGTAAAAGCCCCATATTGATGCCAAGATTAAGCACCGCTTGTAACCCAAAGGCCAGCATCAGCCCCGCCAGTGCCAATTTACGAAACGGGTCTTTATCCTGATGCGCATGAGCCAGCCCCCGCAGTACCACAAATGCGAAAATAGCGAGTAATCCAGCGCAGGCCAATAATCCGAACTCTTCAGCCAAAACCGCGAAAATATAGTCGGAATGGGCGTCCGGCAAAACATGCTTGATCACCCCCTCGCCCGGTCCGCGTCCCAGCCATCCCCCCTCAATGAAAGAGCGCAAGGCATGACCCACCTGATAATTATCACCGCCCGCCGGGTCCAGAAAACGATCAATCCGCTTGCCCACATGAGGCACCAGAAAATAAGCGGCACCAAGACCGCCAGCTCCAAGGCCCGCAAACAAAAACAACCAGAGCCAGGGCAGCCCCGCCAGAAAAAATAATCCAGCCCAGATCAAGGCCAGCAATATGCTTTGCCCATAGTCGGGCTGAGCAACAAGAGTGGCAAGCACAATTGCAAACAGGCCAAGCGATATCAGCAACCAGCGCCTATCGGCGCTTTGCTGGGCCATGGTGAACAAATAGGCTGTGACTAGCACAAATGCCGGCTTGATGAATTCAGAAGGCTGCAGGGAAAATCCGCCAAGCTCAATCCAGCGGCTCGACCCTTTGGCGCTGTCCCCAATAAAGGGGATCAAGACAAGCAGGATAAATGCACCAGTAAACAACAAAACGGCCAATGCCATCATGGCTCGCTCTGTCAGCATTGAACTGATGATCAGCACAAAAAAAGCCAGCACCAGCAATATGGCATGGCGTTTGACAAAAAAGAATGGGTCGAGGCCAAGGCGCAAGGCAACAGGTGGGCTGGCGGCCAGCGATGCCAGCAGGCCCGCCGCCATCAACAAACCAAGAGCCAGCAGCAAGCGGGTATCAAGACTATACCACCAGTCTCCCAATACCGACCGCTCTGCCCGGCTGATCCTCATCACTTATCCTTGTTGAGCAATGCCAGCACCTGTGCGCGAAACGCGTCCCCCCGGTGCTCGAAACTTGGAAACTGGTCAAAACTGGCGCAGGCCGGGGCCAACAAGATTACAGAGGCCTGTTCGTCTGCATCGGCGTCTTGCATAGCAAGTGCAATGGCACGTTCCAGTGTCCCTGCCATCTCATGGGGTGCGTCCCCAAGCAGGCCTGCAAATTGGGACGCCGTTTCGCCAATCAGATAGGCTTTTTTGACATTGGGAAGATAGTCCTTGAGGCCATCAAGCCCCCCTTCCTTACCTTGCCCACCGGCAATCCAATAGATATTTTCATAAGCCCCCAGAGCCTTGGCCGCACTTTCCACATTGGTGGCTTTGCTGTCATTGACGAAACTGATTTTGCCAAGCTGTCCCACCTGCTCCATGCGATGAGGCAGGCCGGTAAAGGTTTTCAGTCCGGACAAAATATCATTCACCGGCACTTCCAGCTTACGGCAGATAGCAAAGGCCGTGGCGCAGTTCTGTCTGTTATGGGCCCCGCGCAGGTTGGCAAGATCGGCGAGATCAAGCCGCTCGCTCTGTCCGGTTTCCAGCTCAGCCGCCAGATGATCCAGCCCCACCACCACACGGCTTTTGCCCGCGCAAAAATCGGGGTTGGCGGTAATCGCGGTCACGCGGCCGTCATCCTCATATTCCACATCACGGTCCAGCAGGCTGTTATGCACAAAGAACCCCTCATCTTCATCAATGCCGATAACAGCACTTACCGCAAATTCGAACAAGCGGCGCTTGGCAGCAAAATAGCCGCCCCGTCCCCCGTGGCGGTCATAGTGATCCGGTGAGAAATTGAGAAAAGCGCCGATATCACAGGTCAGCGTGCTGGCCAGCTCCGTTTGATAGGATGACAGCTCCAGCACATAGATTTCGTCGCGCCGGGGCGGGTCGAGATCGAGCACACCGCGCCCAATATTGCCGCCCATCTGCACATTGCGCCCAGCCTTGCTCAAAATGTGATGCACCAGCGCCGTCACTGTGCTCTTGCCGTTTGAACCAGTGATGCAGACGATAGCGGGCATGTCGACAAATTCAGGTTCGTCTCCCACCTCCTCCTCGGGAAGCTCGTCAATGGCGGCCAGAAAAAGCCCCACATCATTGTCCACCGGCACACCATATTTCCACGCCAGCCGAACGATAGGATTGACCTGCGGATAAAGGTGCGGGATGCCCGGCGACAGGATCAACACTTTGAAATCATGCTCTTCCCAGACCCGCCCCTCATGCAGATTGGCGATCAAAAAACCCTCTTCTTCGGCGGCTGAAAGACTGTTCTCATTGTCATCCCAGCAAACAGGCGTTGCGCCGCCCGCCTTTAGCGCCCGCGCCGCACTCAGCCCTGAACGACCAAGGCCAAGAATAGCCACAGCATGCCCGTTATAATGTGTTGCTGGGATCATCAGTTAGACATACCTTTGTAATAGTACCTTTCCACAAAAGAATAGCTTAAGAGAGTTTGAAAATGAATGTGCCCGGTATTTTGTTACTGCTCTTAGCTCTATCTAGCGGCCTGGCCCTTGTGTTTTTAAAACCGTTTTCTCGCGCGATTGCAATCGGGGGCGTTCTAATCCTGACCGCACTCATGGTAACTGCTTATCTCGCCAACCACGAATGGCGATATGCCCGAAATAGCTCAAATATAAGTATCGGTACAAAGCGCACCGTTATCGAAAAAAAGCTGGGTCGCCCTGCCTATATCACCAATTGCCGCTATTCTCCTGTTTATAACGAAACAATCAAACCGATCGAGAACTGCCATGTGGAAATCTGGTACAAGTCTTTTTTCTTCCCTGGTGTTGGAAGGTTCAGCTTTGACCATCGGCAAAGACTAATTGCCAAAGAGCACTGGATTTCCTATTGAACTATCGCAGTTTCAGCGTTGCAAGACCAATCAGCGCCAGCACCACAGAAATAATCCAGAAGCGAATAACGATGGTTGGCTCTTTCCAGCCCTTTTGCTCAAAATGATGATGCAAGGGTGCCATGCGGAACACTCGTTTGCCGGTCATCTTGTAAGAGGCTACCTGCACGATCACAGACACCGCTTCGAGCACAAACAATCCCCCGACAATCGCCAGCACCAGCTCATGCTTGGTGACCAGCGCGATTGAGCCTAGCATGCCGCCCAGCGCCAATGATCCCGTGTCTCCCATGAAGATCATGGCAGGGGGCGCATTGAACCACAAAAAGCCCAGCCCCGCACCAAGTAGAGCGCCACAGATCACCGCTAGCTCGCCGGTTCCCGGCACATAATGGATCTGCAAATATTCGGAAAAGTTTACGTTCCCCACGAGATAGGCGATAAGCCCGAACGTACATGCCGCGATCATCACCGGCACAATGGCAAGACCATCAAGCCCATCGGTGAGATTGACCGCATTGCCAGAGCCAACAATCACCAATATTCCGACAATCATGAAAAACGGGCCGAGATAAATCAGCGTATCTTTAAAAAATGGAATGGTCAGAGACGAAGCGAACGGCTCCTTGCCAAGTGCCATCACCAAATAGGTGGCAGCCGCCGCGATCACCACTTCCAGCAACAAGCGAATTCTGCCGGGAAAACCATGATGATCCTGACGAGAGACTTTTAGAAAATCATCATAAAAACCGATCATGCCAAACAACATGGTCACCCAGAAAACGATCCACACATAATGATTAGAGAGATTAGACCAAAGCAGTGTCGCCGTTGACCAGGCCATCAGGATCATCACGCCGCCCATCGTCGGCGTGCCCTGCTTTTCCAGCAGATGCGAAGCCGGCCCATCCTCACGGATCGGCTGACCTTTACCTTGACGCACCCGCAAGGCCGTAATCAGTCCGGGGCCAAAAATGAACATGAACACCATTGCCGTCATGATCGCGCCGCCAGTGCGAAAGGTGATGTAACGAAAAACGTTCAAAGCACCAAACTGGTCACTGAACTGGATCAAATAATAAAGCATGTTTCGCGTCCTGTTGCCTGTATGGTTGAGAGCACTGCCCCCACAATTTAGCTATTCAACGTCCCCTTTGAGGGAGATAGATCGGTTTTTATGGCCTCAACCAGCAAGGCCAGCTTGCTACCGTTCGAGCCTTTTATCATAACGATGTCGAGCGGTTGCAGCGCGCCCAGCAATATCGGTTTCAAGTCTTTGGAATTTTGCGCAAAACCCCCGCGCATTTGTTCCGGCAATTTGTCATACAGCACCTTCATATGCGCCCCGCACGCAAACACCACATCAATCCCCGCGCTTTGCAAAGGATCAATTAGGGCGGCATGCAGATCATCGGCGCTGTTCCCAAGCTCCAACATATCACCGATCACGGCGACTTTGCGTCGATCAGGCGGATAAAGTGATAAATTTTCAAGTGCAGCCCGCATCGAGGCCGGATTTGCGTTGTAACTTTCGTCAATCAAGGTCAGCTGGTCAACGCGCTCATTACCAAGCTCAAACACCTGCCCGCGCCCGACCGGGTCCATTTTCATGGTCGCAAGCGCCTTCAGGACCCCATCAAGTCCGCTGTAAACTTCATCACCAATATCTTTGCTCGCTAATTTCAACCCGGCGATGGCGCTAAACCAGGCCGTTATACAAGCGGCGGCGTTGAGAACATTATGTTTTCCGGGCAAGCCTACTTCAAAGCTCAGGCCAAATTGGCGACCAAGTGTCAGATCGGCGCGAGAGCGATCCAGCTCAAGTTTGATTTTATCAATAACATTGAGACTGTCTTGATGCGTGCCAAATGAAACAACGCGCTCATAAGTATATTCGATGACCGCCTCATAGGTTTCGCCCACAGCGGTTGCAGCTTTTCTAGCAAGGTACTCAAATTGTGAGCTATCGCGAGGAATGACCGCCCAGCCGGTTTTCTCCACCCCCTCAAAGATTTCAGTTTTGGCCTCAGCGATCGCTTGCAACCCCGAAAAATGCTCCAGATGCACAGGCAGCACACTAGTGATGACCGCAACATGGGGCCGGGTCAATTTGCTCAAGGGACCAATTTCCCCTGCATGGTTCATGCCTATTTCAATGACTGCAAAAGCGGTGTCGCTCGGCATGCGTGCCAGTGTCAACGGCACCCCCCAATGATTATTGTAAGATTTTTGCGACGCGTGCACCTTGCCCATATGAGCAAAACTGACGCGCAACATTTCTTTTGTGGTGGTCTTGCCAGCACTTCCCGTCACCGCGATGACCCTTGCAGTGTGGTTGAGGCGTGCGCGAGCAGCTGAGGCCATTTTCTCTAGTGCTGCTAGAGGATCATTGACCCGTAGCAACTGGCCATCATCGGCGCTTTTTTCATAGTCCAAAGAGACAAGTGCGAGTACCGCTCCTTTGGCAAAAGCGGCCGTGACGAATTCATGACCGTCACGCTGATCCTGGAGCGCGACGAACAGATCGCCCGGTTCGAGGGTTCTGGTATCAATGGAAATGCCGCTGATCGGCGGCCAATGCCCGGTGCCATCGAACGTGCCACCTGTAACGGTTATTACTTCTCCACTGGTCCACAACGGTTCTGATTGGCTCATTTTCCTGCCTCGCCCTTCAATAGTGCAAGCGCTTTAGCTACAGCATCGTGATCGAGGAATGGCAATGTTTTGTCCCCAACCTTTTGACCTTCTTCGTGGCCCTTACCAGCAACCAGCAATATATCTCCCGCCTCTAAATGTCTGACCGCTTCATTGATGGCGCTTTGACGGTCGCCGAGCTCAACGGCATCGGGAGCCGTTGTCAAAATTTCAGCCCTGATGGTCGCGGGGTCTTCTGTTCGCGGATTATCATCGGTGACATAGGCTATATCAGCGTGTTTTTGGGCAATGGCTCCCATCAAGGGACGCTTGCCCTTGTCACGATCGCCGCCGCAACCAAACACCACATGAATGCGTCCGCCCTTTGAAATGGGTTTGAGGGCCAGAATGGCATTTTCCAGCGCGTCTGGCGTATGGGCGTAATCGACAATCACCGGCACACCCTGTTTGGTTTTACCAACAATTTCCATGCGCCCCTTGGCACCTTGAAGCGTGCCAAGATCTTTCCAAAAACCCTGCCAATCCGCCCCTGCTGCCAGGCATAATCCAGCCGCTACGAGCAGATTGGATGCTTGAAATGTGCCGATCAGATCTGTTGTAATTTCAAATAGCTCCCCTTCGTGACGAACATGCAGGGTCTGGCCATAGCCAGAGAGATGGAGGTCTTCCAGCATCAGGGTCTTTCCACTGCGGCCAACGCTGATCACCTTGAAACCTCGCTGCGCGGCAATATCGATCACCACTTGCGAGCCTTCTATATCACTATCGACCACCACCGTGGCTTGGTCGGGCAACAGCTCAGTGAACAAGCGCAGCTTTTGCGCAAAATACTCTTCCATGCTGCCATGATAATCGAGATGGTCCTGGGTAATATTGGTGAAAGCGGCAGCTTTTATATTCACAGCCTCAAGACGGCGCTGCTCCAAACCATGACTGGATGCTTCAATGGCCAGATGGGTGACCCCTTCGCCGACCAGCATGGCCAGTTTATCGTGTAATTCGATCGGGTCGGGTGTCGTGTGAGATAAGGGCCAGTGTTGATCTCCAGCCTGTATGCCCACCGTGCCAAGAGATGCGCCGCGTATGTCCATGGACTGCCAGATCTGTTGCACAAATGAGGCCACCGATGTTTTGCCATTGGTGCCGGTAACGGCAACAATATGGGCTGGCTGTTGTTCAAAAAACCGCGCCGCGATAGAAGCAAGATCCTTGCGAGGATCGTTTGAGACGATACAAGGCACATTGATATGCTCGCGCGCCACATCGGCATGTAGCAGGATCGCCGCCGCACCATTTTCCAGCGCATGATCTATGAATTTTGCCCCATCCACGCTGGTGCCGGGCAAGGCTGCGAACAAAAAACCTGGTTCAACCGTTCGGCTATTGCAGGAAAGGCCGGTAATCGGCGTTGTTTCATCGCCGGAAATAAGCGCGGCGTCCGCAAGTTGTTCCAATGTTTTTGTTATGGTTTTCATCAAACATCCAGCAGGCCGATTGGCTCTTTATTCTTCGAGGGTTCAAATTGTTCATAGGCTGCTCGACCAAGGTCCGTCAAATCAGTTATCGTCCTTTTTTGTGGGAAGAATGGGATTTACCCCCAAAAGCGGTGCAATGCGCAAAATTATGCGCCCTGTGAGCGGAGCGGCATTGCTTGAAGCTGAGTTTTGCCCTCTTGTCGCTTTCACTTTTTGCGGCTCGTCCAGCATTACATAGGTCAAATAGCGAGGCGATTCGCTTGGAAAGATGCCAATAAAGCTGGTCAGCAGCTCTTTGCCATAGCCGCCCTTTTTGGCTTTGCGCGCAGTCCCGGTTTTACCGCCGACCCGGTAGCCAACAATATCAGCGGCCCGCCCTGTGCCTTTTTGCACATTGGCACGCATGACCTCACGCATAAAGCGGCTCGTCGAGGATTTCAGAACCGGAATACCCGATGGTACGGTCTGGCTCGCATCAACCCGCAAGAAACTTGGCCGCACCAGATTGCCACCATTGAACAAAGCCATTGCCGAAGAAGCTAATTGCAAAGGTGATACCGACAGGCCATAGCCATACGCAACTGACAGGCTATCCGTCAGACGCCACTTTGCTGGCTGCAACGGTAACCCCGCACTTCCCGCCTGCGTGCGCAAACGATTGAGCAATTGCAGGCGAGACAAAAAAGCGCGATGCTGATCGATACCGGCTTTACGGGCAATGCGAGCGGCCCCTACATTTGACGAATTGGTGAAAATCTCGCGCACCGACATGGTGCCATCCTTGGTCTTGTGATGATCCTTGATGACAAAACGCCCAAGCTTAATGGGCGTTGCCACGTCAAAACGCTCGTTTTCTTGCACAGCCCCCTCGTCAAGCCCCATCGCCACCGTAAAGGCCTTCAAGACCGAGCCCATCTCATAGACGCCGCGCATGGCCCGGTTAAGCCGATCTGATTTTTGCGCTTGCAGGCGATTTTGAGGATCAAAGGACGGCAGAGACGCAAGCGCCATAACCTCCCCCGAATTTATATCAAGAACAAGCGCCGCCCCAGCCTTTGCCTTATAGAGGTCAAGAGCCTTTTGCAGCTCGCTTACCACCACATGCTGCACCCGTAAATCGATCGATAATTGTACGGGCACAAGCTGCTCATCGCCGCCCGGCTTTTCAACGCTGCGATTTTGGGCGCTACGCTTATCGATATAGCGCTCGATGCCCGATAATCCCTTATTATCACTATCAACCGTACCAATGACATGGGCGATTTGGCTGCCAAGCGGATAGAAGCGCTTGGGCTCGCGTAAAAAATACAGGCCCGGTAGTCCCAGATCAAACACCGCCTTGCGCTGATCCGGTGTCAAATAACGCCGCAACCAAACAAAACGGCGCTTTGTATCAAGATCTTTGCGTACTTTTTCTTGATCAAGGTCAGGCAAAACTGTGCCAAGTTTTTCCGCTACTTCATCAATATCAAGCAGAATTTGCGGATCGGCATAAAGGGAGCTGGTTGGCACGTCGAGCGCTAGAACCCGCCCGCCCCGATCATGAATCTCGGGACGGTCTTGCGCCTGCCTGGTCTGCGCGCTGGCTTTTAAACGCAGGTCCTCATGATGTTGCAAGCCAAAGTACAAAAGCCTAGCTGCCAACACGACAAACGCTAGAAGAAACAGGCCAAGCATCAATAATACCCGCCTTGGACGGGCATCCAGTAACGGCGTCAGAGCCAATGCAGGCGGCTCTTCCTCATTGGATGCAAGGCGCGCCGCTGCGCCATCCCCAATGAGAGCATTTTCCTTTTGCACCATCAGTAATGCCCTTGATGAGTTTATGACCTAAGCTGCAGGCCCGCTCTTTTTAAGCTGGCTCTTTTTGCGCCGTTTCTTGGCAAACACGTTGAACATCTCCACAAGCGCGGAAAAGGCCATGGCGAAATAAATATAGCCACGCGGGATATGGAAACCCAAACCATCGGCGATCAGCGCCGTACCGATCATGAACAGGAACGACAAGGCCAGCATTTTGGTGGTTGGATGTTCCGCAATGAAATGAGCAATGGCACCAGAGGCAATATACATGACAATCATGGAGATCAGTACAGCCGCCACCATAACCTCCACATGTTCCGCCATGCCAACCGCCGTGACGATGCTATCGATGGAGAAAATGAGATCGATGACAGCGATTTGCGCAATGGCCATAACAAACACATCCGAGGCCTTAGGACCCGCCTGTTGTTCTGGTGTGCCTTCTATATCGGTATGAATTTCCTGTGTCGCCTTGATGATCAGGAACAGTCCCCCGGCGATCAGGATCACATCCTTCCATGAGAAGCCATGTCCCAAAACAGTGAATATATTTTCTTTCAGGCCGATAACCCAGGTAATGCCAAACAGCATGGCAACGCGCATGACAAATGCCAGCATCAAACCAAACTGGCGAGCGCCCTTTTGCACGCCCTTCTTGAGGCGCGAGACCACAAGCGAGACAAACACAACATTATCGATACCAAGGACGATTTCCAGTGCCGTCAGTGTCAAAAGAGACGCCCAGATCGCAGGGTCATCCAACTGTGTCCAAAATTCCATTTTGAGATCCCCGCACGTAATTTTAATCCAGCAAAGGATTGCCCGCAGCTCCACAAATGTCAATGAGAGGGATTGGCAAAGCACACAAATACCGTTGATGGGCGCAAACTATGTTAAGCTGTTTCATTGCAAGCATTTTATTTTCGTGAGGTCTCAGATGCGTTTTCTTTGTTTCAGCTTATTTATTTCCTTGTGCTGGGGAAATATCGCTCTGGCCGGAGATTATTATTTTAATTGCGCCACGCCCGGCGGCACTTATTCCCTTCAGGAGGGCGGCAAGAAGCTGAGCTTGTTTGATGGCCGCAAACAACTTGCATATAAATCCTTGCGCAAAACAACCATCCGCGAACAACAAGGATTTTGTACCGCAAAAGGTGGGCAAAAATTCAACTGGAACTCGCATCAATATCTTGTGCAGCTGACAACCAATATTAATGGGTCCAGCGTTGATCTCATGTTTTTGTGCGAGCAAGGCAGTAGCGGCGTGCCAACATCTATTTCTGATTGCCAGATGTCGACGACAAGCCACAAGCTGATAAAACCTGCCTATACCCGCCAACTGCCCGCAAAAATAAAGCATGCCACGAACAAGAGCAAACACTCAAAGCTGCAAGCCTCAACAGGCTGGAGCTCGCTGACCGATGGCCCAGAAGCATCGGTCATCTTCGCCTGGTCCTCAGGTTGCCAAAAAGACTGCAATGATGAAGTCGACTATGTGCCCATATTCTCGATCAGATGCGCCAAGAAAACACAGATGGCGGATCTCATTTTCTGGGAGCTGGGGCGCGAGGAAGAAGAACAACGCCAGGTCGGCGTCTGGGTGACAATCGACAATCATACCACAAGACTAAAAGCTCGCGGGGAATCGAAACTAACCGGGGTCAGCCTTGATGTCAAGCTGCCGCTGTCGCACCCATTTTTCGAGGAGTTGGCCTCTGGTCACGCCATAAAATATGGCTCCGCAAGCGGCACCAAAGGCAGAACTGTTACCCTCAACGGCTCTGGCAAAGCGGTGCGCCGCATGCTCAAAGCCTGCCGCTAAAACTGAACTTGCTTGAGACCAAAACCATATATGAAATCAGTCGAACGATCAGGCATTTGTCAGATGATGCGGGGCGTGTTGATGCAAGCTGTGCGCAAGTGTTTTGCCATATAACGTGACACGGATCGGGCTTTGCCCCATTGGTCGATTGATGGTCAATTGAGTAGAAGAGAAACCTAAGACCTGCCGCCTCGTCAACTGCAGAATCTCCCCCCAGGGAATGAACAAAGCACCATGCCCGGCGCGAAGCAAAATAAAGGGATGCAAACCGATCCCCGCAGCCGAGACGGTGACACTAAGACAATTGCTGTAGCTGGTAAAACTGCCAAACCGCGCGCTGACAAAATGAAAGCGGTCGCCCGATGCGGGGTCTTGCGCTGCATATATTTTGGCCAGACTTTTCCAGCCACCAAAATACGCAATTAGCTGGAGAATAGCCCCCCAGAACAAGGGAAAAATGATCACAAACGCACCAATGATCAGCGCAACGGTCAGACCTTCGGACATATGTTCCCTCATTATAACTTGTCTTTAACAAGGATTACCCGCGCCGTTATAAATGTCAATGAACGTGCGATAACAAGAGGATATGGGCCTGTTGAAAAGGGGTGCCAGACCTGTGGCAATTTATCATATCGCCTTTTATCTTACATACACTATCTATCTTAATAGCCGAACGTTCTATTTGGAACCATTGGCTTTTTTGATGAACACCGGATCCCCCGGTCCAAAAGAAGGAACCCATCATGAAAACACTGACAAAAATACTTGCTCTTGGCCTCCTCGCTTCCACCTTTATTGGCGGAACAACTCTTGTTGCAAGCGCGACCCCAACGGGCCCCGTCCCCTTCAAGAATTTCGACATGAATAATGATGGCGCAGTTTCTAAAGATGAATTCGCCAAAGCCGTTGAAAAATTGCAGGCTAAAAACGCCAGCAATAAAGCCAGTGCGCCAAAATTTGAAGATGTTGATACCAATAAGGATGGCACCATCAGCAAAACCGAATTGGCCAGCGCTCAGTCAAAACACGGACATGGTGCGACCTCAGGCATGAAGGCGAAAAACGGTGTTTCATGGCAATGGCAATAGGTATTAGCTGCGGGGAATTCCCTCCCGCTCCTAGCTGATCTATTATTTGTCACAGCCAAGAAAGAACTCGGCGGGCCACCCTGCGCCCGCCGGGTTTATTTCTTTAGAACAAGCCAAGAGCTAGATAGGCATATTGAGAATGTCTTTATAAGCGCTGATGACTTTATCTCTTACCGTCACGAGGGTTTCCACCGCCAACTCGGTTTCGGCAACGGCTGTTACCACATCAACGATAGAGGCTTTGCCCTCGGCCATTGCCATGGCTTTGGATTCGGCAACACGACCTGTATCCAGAGTGCCAGTAACGGCTTTTTCCACCATTGCACCAAAACTGCCAGGACCAGACATGGGAGCGCTTGGCAGGCCAAGCCCCCCATCCGCTTTACCGGCGGCATCTGCTATTGGTTTTGTCAAACGCTGGGCTGCCGCATATGCGTTAGCGGCGCCGGTTGCTGTGATTGTCATTTTTTATTATTTCCCGTTCGAAGTGATGCCTCAAAGAGCAAAAAAACTAACCGCGCAAAATATCTAATGTTCGTGCCAACATGCGCCGGGTGGACCCGATCACATTGAGATTGGCTTCATAGCTGCGCTGCGCTGCGCGCATATCGACCATTTCAATCAGCGTGTTGACATTAGGAGTTTTAACAACGCCCTTGTCATTAGCGGCCGGATTACCTGGATCAAATTTTTCACCAAAATCGGCGCGATCAAGTTGTATTCGTCCCTGCTGCACGACATTGGCACCGATTTCACTATCAAAGACTTCCCGAAAAGTCGGGATACGTCGCTGATAGGGATCACCGCCCTTAACACTTGACGTTGATTCGGCATTGGCAATATTTTCTGCAATCACTTTCATGCGCCCAGATTGCGCCCTAAGACCAGAAGCAGCCACCTGCATGCTTTTCAATAAATCCATACCCTAGCTTCTCCCACGTATCGCTGTTTTCAATATCCCCAGCGAACGCGAATAAAGCGTACTGGCGACCTGATAGTCATAGGCGTTGCCCGTGACTTTGATCATTTGTTCCTCGAGCACCACACCATTGCCTTCGGGGGTAATTTCCCAACCACCACCATTGTCACTGCCAAAATTCGAGCGGGCATCAGCCATGACAGACCCTTGAATATGCGCAGAACTTGTGCGGGCCATGCCGATGGGGGGCAAAATCTGCCCCCGGCCGCTTGCCTGCTCCACTTTAAAGGCAGCCAGGTCGCGGCCCTTATAGCCCGGCGTATCCGCATTAGCGACGTTTTGAGCCAACAAGGTTTGGCGCTGCTGGTGCCAGTTCATTTTGCTTTTGAGCACAGCAAACATGGGAATAGAATCAAGTGCCATCGGTAAGGCGACCCTTTCTGTGTGAAATGTGGGCGCGCAAGTGATACAAATCCGCCACTTACACGCATCAATCAGGCAAAGTTTGCCGCCCTGACGGTTAAAATTACGTAAACAATCGTGTATGGTTAACGCGTTTATCTTGGTAATCGGCTTGTTTACGCGGAAAATTGGAAATGAACGTGCGAATCAGTTAAGGTTTAACGGGGAATTATTTGCCGGTATTTCACAAACAGATCGTTTGTGAAGATCGATTAGGCCAATTAATTGCAATCCACTGGCCCTTTGGGGTCTTGGCTTTACACTGATTTGGCAGGCAGCTGAACTGGTAAAACAACTATAAGGACGTCCGTTTCATGGGGGATTTTTTCTTTTATATCGCTGCATTTGTATTTGTTATTGCGCTTATCGTCTTAGGAGCGTGGCTATGGCGCTCCATGCTGGAGCGCGGTGTCAATTTGCCAGGCAATGGTCTGTTCAAGGCGGGCAATGTAAAACGTATCGGCGCCATTGAAACCGCAAGCATCGATAGTCGGCGCAAGCTCGTATTATTGCGACGCGACGGGGTCGAGCATTTAATCATGACGGGGGGCCCCGTTGATGTGGTTATTGAAACCGGTATTGATCGATCCGCTTCCCATCAAAACAGCGCAAACTCTTACCGGAGCGATCAATCCCAAACCGCACAGTCTTATGGTAACTCTTCGCTTGAAAAGCGCCTTGCCAGTGCTCGTGATCCAGAGATTGATCCGCCGCTGCGTGCAAATGACTAAGCGACACAAAACCCCAACTGTTCCAGCAAAGTGGCCTTCAAAGGGCATCATTGCCGGACTATTTTCTCTAGGCACTCTGGTGCTTGGCCTTCTCGTCGTTTCCAGTGACCAAGGACTTGCGCAAAATATCACCATTGGCTTTGGCGATGGCAATGGCGGCGGCGGCGTGACCGAGCGCGCCATTCAAATGATCGCCCTCATCACGATCTTGTCGCTGGCGCCCTCCATTCTCATCATGGTGACCTCGTTCACACGCATTGCCGTGGTACTATCTTTGTTGCGCACCGCTATCGGCGTCCAGCAATCGCCGCCCAATACGGTGATCATATCTCTGGCATTATTACTCACTGCCTTCATCATGATGCCGGTGTTCGAAAAAGCCTATGAGACCGGCATTGCCCCCTTGATGAGCAATGAGATCAAATTGCCAGAAGCGTTCACCAAGGCTAGCCAGCCGTTCAAAGTGTTCATGTTGAAAAATGTGCGCGACAAGGATCTGCAACTGTTTATGGATCTGTCGAAGTCAAAAACACCCGCCAGCCGCCAGGACGTGGAGCTGCGTATTCTGGTACCGGCCTTCATGATATCGGAATTGCGCCGGGCCTTTGAGATCGGTTTTTTGTTGTTTGTACCTTTCGTTGTTATTGATATGGTTGTGGCCTCTGTTCTGATGTCTATGGGTATGATGATGTTGCCGCCGGTGATGATCTCCCTGCCCTTCAAGCTGATATTTTTTGTCCTTGTAGATGGCTGGCATCTGGTGGCGGGCAGTCTCGTCAAAAGC
>JAJRPI010000047.1 GCA_024280895.1 Alphaproteobacteria bacterium
TAGATAGACCAATAGGGACGAGCAGGTATGCCGAAGCTGATTATCGATGGGGCAGAAATAGATGTGGAGGACGGGCTGACGCTGCTGCAGGCATGCGAGCAGGCCGGCAGTGAGATCCCGCGTTTTTGCTATCATGAACGATTGTCAATCGCTGGCAATTGCCGCATGTGCCTTGTGGAAGTCAAGGGCATGCCAAAACTTGCCGCTTCTTGCGCGCTGGGTGTCAATGATCTGCGGCCTGGCCCAGAAGGCCAGCCACCCGAAATTCTCACCACGTCGCCTCTCGTGCAAAAAGCGCGCTCGGGCACCATGGAATTTTTGCTTATCAACCATCCGCTTGATTGCCCGATCTGCGATCAGGGCGGCGAGTGCGATCTGCAAGACCAGGCCGATGCCTTTGGTGTTGGTGCCAGTCGCTATGATGAAAACAAGCGTGCCGTCGAGAACAGGAATATCTCGCCGCTGATCAAAACTATCATGACCCGCTGTATCTCTTGCACCAGATGTGTACGCTTTATGACCGAGATTGCCGGTGTTGAGGAGCTTGGACAGATTGGCCGCGGCGAGGGGGCGGAAATAACCACCTATCTCAATAAGGGCATGTTGTCGGAGTTGTCTGGCAATGTTGTCGATATTTGCCCGGTGGGCGCGCTCACTCATCGCCCCTTTGCATTTACTGCAAGGCCCTGGGAGTTGAAAAAGACCGAGAGTGTAGATGTTATGGATGCGCAGGGCGCCCATATACGGATCGATACGCGCGGCGGCAAAGTGTTGCGCATCCTGCCACGGGAAAATGATTCTATCAATGAAGAGTGGATCACCGATAAAACCCGTTTTGTTTGCGATGGCCTGAAAAATCAGCGCCTCGATACGCCTTATATCAAGGAAAACGGAAAATTGCGCCCGGCCAGCTGGGCACAGGCTTTTGCAGCCATCACCAAACGAATGAATAATGTCGATGCAAACCGGTTTGCGGCGATAGCGGGTGATCTGGCAGCTGTTGAAGAAGTTTTTGCCCTTAAGACTTTAAGCGATTATCTGGGCACCCCTCATACTGATTGCCGGTCCGAAAACTGCAGCTTAAGTCTGGATGGTGGGCGTGCTGGCTATTTGTTCAACACGACCATTGTCGGGCTTGATAAAGCCGATGTCATATTGATGATCGGCACCGATCCTCGTAGGGAAGCCTCGGTTATGAATGCGCGCATCCGACGCGGTGTCTCCACAGGTCAAACTCGTGTCGGGCTGGTCGGGACCCCGGTTGATCTTTCCTATGATCATGATTATTTGGGAGCGGGTCCCCAGACACTGGTTGATATACTGGAAGGCAAGCATGAGTTTAGCGAAACCTTGAAATCGGCCAAGAACCCTATGCTGATCGTTGGTGAGGGGGCGATTGCCCGCTCTGACGGTCGCGCTGTTTTGGCGCTGGCGGGGCGTCTGGCAAATGATTTTGGCATGATCCGCGAAGAAGATGGCTGGAATGGTTTCAACATTCTCCATACCGCAGCAGGACGGGTAGGGGCGATGGATGTTGGCTTCTTGCCGGGTGAGGATGGGCTCGACACCAATGGCATATTGGCTGCCAGTGAAAGCGGCAATATGGATGTGGTCTATCTACTTGGCGCCGATGAGATTGATGTCCAGCGCCTGGCCAACAGCTTTGTCATTTATCAAGGTAGTCATGGGGACAATGGAGCAGCTATTGCCGACATTATTTTGCCAGGAGCGGCTTATAGCGAAAAAACCGCCACCTATGTGAATTTCGAAGGCCGTCCACAAATGACGATGAGAGCTGTGTTTCCCCCTGGAGAAGCCCGCGAAGACTGGACGATTATTCGGGCACTTTCACAGGCCCTTGGCAAGACATTGCCCTATGACAACGCCATGGAATTGCGCAAACAGATCTATGAGGTTGCCCCGCAATTAGCCGCCATTGGTCAAATTACAAGCGAACCAATAGCCAACTTGCGCGAGTTGAGTCATGAAGCCATTCGTATTCAGCCAACCCCCTTTGGATTGGCTGTTGAAGACTTTTATCTGACCAATGCTGTGACCCGTGCCTCAGTTATTATGGCCGAGATGAGTACTTTGAAGAGCGAAATGAACGCGCACGAAACTACGGCCAACTCGAAAGGGATGGTGCAAACACATGGTTGATTATTTCTGGACGACAATCTGGCCGTGGATTATCTGGACGCCTATTCTCAAGACGATCCAGAGTCTGGCGTTTATCGTGCCGCTACTGATTCTCATTGCCTATATCATCTATGCGGATCGCAAGATCTGGGCTGCGGTGCAATTGCGTCGGGGACCAAATGTTGTGGGACCGTGGGGGCTCTTGCAGTCTTTTGCCGACATGGCAAAATTCCTATTAAAAGAACCGATCATTCCCTCAGGGTCCAACAAGGTACTGTTCTTGCTGGCCCCGCTGATTACGGCCTTTGTGACAATTGCTGTGTGGGCGGTGATCCCGATTGGTAGTGGCTGGCCCGCCGATGATGGAACCACTTGGGTGGTTGCCAATATTAATGTGGGCATCTTGTATGTGCTGGCCATTTCGTCGCTTGAAGTCTACGGCATCATCATTGGTGGCTGGGCGTCGAACTCGAAATATCCGTTTTTGAGCGCCTTGCGTTCGGCGGGACAAATGATCTCCTATGAGGTTTCGATTGGCTTTGTCATTGTCACAGTGCTTTTGTGCGTTGGGTCTTTAAACCTCACAGATATTGTTTTGGCGCAAAGAACGGGCCTCGCAAATTGGCTGGGTGTACCGTCCTTGACCATATTGAACTGGTTCTGGTTGCCTTTGTTCCCTATGTTCATCGTGTTTTTCATCTCTGCGCTGGCGGAAACAAATCGCCCACCGTTTGACTTGCCAGAGGCTGAATCAGAATTGGTGGCCGGGTTCATGGTGGAATATTCCTCCTCGCTCTACATGTTATTCATGCTGGGAGAATATCTGGCCGTGACGTTTATGTGCGCCATGACAACCATCTTGTTTTTGGGCGGCTGGTTGCCACCTGCTGATATTGCCATCTTCAACTGGATACCCGGTGTGGTTTGGTTCATGCTCAAGCTCTGGCTGGTATTCTTCATGTTCGCCATGGTCAAAGCTTTCGTACCACGCTATCGCTATGACCAGTTGATGCGCCTTGGCTGGAAAGTGTTCCTGCCTTTGTCATTGTTCATGGTCGTGGCTGTCGCCTCGGTTTTGCATTTTTTCGATCTGGCACCATAGGGAGGAATGAGTATTATGGCCCGTGTTGTTCAGGGAATAAAGTCGCTGTTTTTGCTTGAATTTATCGCCGCCTTCTGGTTGTCGATGAAATATTTCTTCAAGCCCAAAGCAACGGTCAACTACCCTTTTGAGAAGGGCCCTTTGTCACCGCGTTTTCGCGGTGAGCATGTTTTGCGGCGCTATCCAAATGGGGAAGAGCGTTGTATCGCTTGTAAATTATGTGAAGCCATTTGCCCGGCCCAGGCCATTGTTATTGAAGCTGGACCGCGGCGCAATGATGGTACGCGGCGCACCACGCGCTACGACATTGACATGACGAAATGTATCTATTGCGGACTGTGCCAGGAAGCTTGTCCGGTTGAGGCCATTGTTGAGGGCCCCAATTTCGAATATGCAACAGAAACACATGAGGAGTTGCTCTATGACAAACAGCGACTGCTTGATAACGGTGATCGCTGGGAGAGAGAGATCGCCAAAAATATAGAATTGGACGCCCCTTATCGGTAATCAGCGATGTTTGCGCGGATGATTGGATGGGTGAGAGCTAAACGAAGGAGCTTAGGGACATAATGGGGATAGCAGATCTGTTTTTCTATCTGTTTTCGGCATTGACGATTGGATCGGCGGTGATGGTCATCAGCGCGCGTAATCCTGTGCATGCCGTGATGTTCTTGATCCTCGCCTTTATCAATGCGGCGGGGCTGTTCTTGCTGCTTGGCGCAGAGTTTTTGGCCATGTTGCTGATCATTGTCTATGTGGGAGCGGTCGCCGTATTGTTCTTGTTTGTGGTCATGATGCTGGATGTTGATTTTGCCGAGTTACGGGCCGGGTATATGAAATATTTCCCGGTTGGTGCGACGATAGGTTTTATCGTGCTGGGTGAATTGATGGCCCTGTTTGGTGCGTGGAAAAGCGATGGAGGGATTAGCGTTACACCTAAAGCGCCCATTCCTGATGCTGCGACAATCACCAACACCGAAGCAATAGGCCAGGTTTTGTACACCGAGTATATTTTCTATTTTGAAGCGGTTGGCATCATTTTGTTGACGGCGATGGTGGGGGCGATTGTCTTGACGTTCAGGCAAAACGAAAATGCCAAGCGCCAGAACATTGGTGATCAGGTCGCGCGAACCCCGGAAACGAGTATTGAGATCAAAAAAGTTGAGACCGGCAAAGGGATCTGACCCTGGCCGATCGTGGGCGATCAAGCGTCCATTGTTTTTAAATGTGAGATGATGAGGATAGAGCCAGAACAATGTTGGAAGTTGGATTATCACACTATTTAAGTGTCGCTGCTGTTCTTTTTACGCTGGGCATCTTTGGTATTTTTCTCAATCGGAAGAATGTCATTGTGATTTTGATGTCAGTTGAGTTGATGCTGCTTGCTGTGAATATCAATCTAATCGCGTTTTCCGCTCATCTCAATGATTTGACTGGGCAGATTTTCGCGCTGTTTGTGCTGACCGTAGCGGCCGCTGAAGCTGCCATCGGGTTGGCGATCATTGTCACATATTTCCGCAACAAGGGTTCAATTGCCGTGGACGATATCCACGCAATGAAAGGTTAGAAAGACACTCATGAATATATATACCCTTATCGTCTTTCTGCCATTAGTGGGCTTTTTGGTGGCTGGCCTGTTTGGCAAGGCTATTGGCGTCAAAGCGAGTGAATATCTGACCTCGGGGCTATTGCTGATCTCTGCGGCCCTTTCCTGGGTGGTGTTTTATCAGATCGGCTTGTCAGGAAATCCTGCTGGCCCTAAAAGCATCTTGCTATTGCATTGGCTGACTTCGGGGAACCTCAATCTTTCGTGGAGTATCCGGGTTGATACGCTTACCGCCGTGATGCTGGTGGTGGTGACATCGGTATCGTCCCTTGTGCATGTCTATTCCATTGGCTATATGCACCACGATCAGCACAGACAACGGTTTTTCGCCTATCTGTCCTTATTCACGTTTGCCATGTTGATGCTGGTGACCGCTGATAATTTCATGCAGATGTTTTTTGGCTGGGAAGGCGTTGGTCTGGCCTCTTATCTATTGATTGGCTTTTGGTATCACAAGCCCGCCGCCAATGCAGCTGCGATCAAGGCTTTTGTCGTCAATCGGGTCGGAGATTTTGGCTTCGCGCTTGGTATCTTTGCGATCTTTTTCGTCTTTGGCAGCATGGACTTTGATACGGTATTTGCTGCCGCAAATGCGCAAAAAGGCATGACCATGCAGTTCCTGTCATGGGAATTTGATGTGATGACGGTGATCTGCCTATTATTGTTCATGGGCGCTATGGGTAAGTCGGCGCAGCTATTGCTACACACCTGGCTTCCAGACGCCATGGAAGGCCCCACACCGGTGTCAGCGCTTATTCATGCAGCAACCATGGTTACGGCTGGCGTGTTCATGGTGGCGCGTTTGTCGCCATTGTTTGAACTTTCACCCACCGCATTGCAGGTCGTGACCTTTATTGGAGCCTCTACGGCAATCTTTGCGGCAACCGTTGGTGTCACGCAAAACGATATCAAGCGTGTTGTGGCCTATTCCACATGCAGTCAGCTTGGTTATATGTTTGTGGCGCTTGGCGTTGGGGCATATGGAGCCGGTATCTTTCATCTGTTCACTCATGCCTTTTTCAAAGCCTTGTTGTTCCTTGGTTCGGGCGCTGTGATCCATGCAGTGTCGGATGAGCAGGACATGCGCAAGATGGGCGGGCTGGCCAAGAAAATTCCTTATACCTATGCGATGATGATCATCGGCACGATTGCCCTGACAGGGGTTGGTATCCCAACTCTTATTGGCACGGCCGGTTTCTATTCCAAGGATGCGATTATCGAATCGGCATTTGCCGCTCATAGCTGGGTTGGTAATTACGCGTTCTGGATGACCGTTGCAGCCGCCTTTTTGACGAGCTTTTATTCCTGGCGATTGATTTTTATGACGTTTCATGGACCATCGCGCGTTGAAGAAGAGGCCGCCAAACATATCCATGAGAGCCCCAATGTCATGTTGATCCCACTATATCTTTTGGCGGTGGGCGCACTGGTGTCCGGTTTTGTCTTCAAGGACTTTTTCATTGGCCATGATCCAGCTCATTTCTGGGGGAAATCCATTTCTGACACGAAAGAAATAGTCGCTGCCATGCACCATGTGCCTTTGTGGGTGAAACTATCGCCCTTTGTGATGATGGTTGGAGGGTTCTTCCTAGCTTGGCTGTTCTATATCAAGTTCACCAAACTGCCAGCCCTGTTTGCCCGGATTTTCCGTCCGGTTTATCTGTTCTCTTACAATAAATGGTATTTCGATGAGCTTTATAATTTGATTTTCATCCGCCCTGCAATGTGGCTTGGACGTTTGTTCTGGAAAGGCGGCGATGGCAAAATCATTGATGGGCTCGGTCCCGATGGGATTGCTGCTCGGGTTCTGGATATCACAAGGGGAGCCACAAGGATGCAGACGGGTTATGTCTATCACTATGCCTTTGTCATGCTGATCGGCCTTGCCGCGATTATCAGCTGGTTCATGTTTGGTGATGTTACCGGCGCGACCATGAGCGGAGGGGTCAAATAATGAATAGTTGGTCAATCCTCTCGGTCGTCACCTTCCTGCCTTTGCTTGGCGCCCTGATTATCTTTGTCATTCCTGGCAATGATGCGGTGGCGAAAAACAATGCGCGCATGGCGGCCTTGTTCACAACCATATTCACGTTTTTCGTGTCTTTGCTGATCTGGTTCCATTTTGACAATAGTCAGGCTGGTTTTCAGTTTGTCGAAAAATACGATTGGATGGGCGAAAATTTCAGCTACCATATGGGTGTAGACGGCATTTCCATGCTGTTTGTCATTCTCACCACCTTTGTCATGCCCTTGTCGATCCTGGCGAGCTGGGACAGCGTGCAAGAGCGTGTGAAAGAGTATATGATCGCCTTTTTGGTGCTCGAAAGTCTGATGATCGGTGTTTTCTGCTCACTTGATCTGCTGATGTTCTATGTGTTCTTTGAAGCTGGCCTTATTCCCATGTTCCTGATCATTGGTGTCTGGGGTGGCAAGAGGCGCGTTTATGCGTCCTTCAAGTTCTTCTTGTACACGCTGCTGGGTTCTGTGCTCATGCTGCTGGCCATCATGGCCATGTATATGGATGCGGGTACGACCGACATTTCCAAGTTGCTGACTTACAAGTTTTCAACCGAGCCGATCCATTTTTGGGGCATGACCATATCAGGCGGACTGCAAACGATCCTTTGGTGGGCCTTCTTTGCCAGTTTCGCTGTTAAAATGCCTATGTGGCCGGTTCATACCTGGTTGCCGGACGCCCATGTGGAAGCGCCCACCGCCGGGTCGGTAATCCTCGCGGCCATTTTGCTGAAGATGGGGGGGTATGGCTTCTTGCGTTTCTCCATTCCCATGTTTCCAGTGGCTTCGGACACCTTCGCAATTGTTGTCTTCGTGCTGAGCTGTATCGCGATTGTCTACACCTCATTGGTTGCTCTGGTGCAAGAGGATATCAAGAAGCTGATTGCCTACTCGTCAATCGCTCATATGGGCTTCGTGACGATGGGGATCTTTACGGCGACGGCACAAGGTATCCAGGGTGGCATCTTCCAGATGTTGTCACATGGTATCGTCTCGGCGGCTCTGTTCTTGTGCATCGGCGTGGTCTATGACCGCATGCACACAAGAGAGATCTCGGCCTATGGCGGCCTTGTCAATCGTATGCCGCTTTATGCCGTGTTCTTCATGATCTTCACCATGGCCAATGTTGGCCTACCAGGCACCAGCGGATTTGTTGGAGAATTTCTGGCTCTGATCGGTGCGTTCAAGGCTAATACATGGGTAGCATTTGTCGCGACATTTGGTGTTATTCTTTCCGCCGCCTATGCCTTGTGGCTTTATCGCCGGGTCATTTTTGGCAAGCTGGAAAAGGCTTCATTGAAAAATATAACCGATCTCAATATGCGCGAAGTGGCAATACTAGCACCGCTCGTGCTGTTGACCATTTTATTCGGCATCTGGCCGGCACCCATTATCGATGTGACGACCGCGTCCGTCGAGCAACTTTTGCATAATTATAAGAACGCCGTACAGGCCGCGCATGACGCTGCTTTACTGGCGTCACGATAGGGACCAATAGGAAACGCTCATGCCACCAACGACTGCAGCCATTATTGGTAGTTACAACCCTATCCTTCCAGAGGTCATTCTGGTGGGCGGCGCTTTGCTGTTGCTGATGATAGGTGCCTTCATCAAGCAAAAAAACGCCATCTTTATGAGCTTTGCGACCTTTGCAATTCTTGTTCTTGCGGCGGTTCCGTTATATATGCAGGGCGATCTTGCGGGAACGATGTTTTCGGGCAGTTTCATCATTGATCCGTTTGCGCGTTTGATGAAAATCGTCACGCTCATATCGGCGGCTATCGCGGTTTTTATGGCCTATGACTATATGTCCAAGGCCAATCTGTGGAAATACGAGTTTGCAGTGCTGATCCTGCTGGCCACTGCTGGCATGATGATGATGATTTCTGCCAATGACCTGATCGCCCTTTATCTGGGGATCGAGCTGCAAAGTCTGGCACTTTATGTCATAGCTGCCTTTAACCGAAATTCCGTGCGCTCTAGCGAAGCGGGCCTCAAATATTTTGTGTTGGGCGCTTTGTCGTCGGGCATGTTGCTCTATGGCATGTCGCTGATTTACGGGTTTACCGGCAGCACCGGATTTGCACAGATTGCCATCTCCATCAAAACCAGCGGCGCGACCATTGGTATTATTTTCGGTCTGGTGTTCCTGCTGGTCGGATTGGTATTTAAAATATCAGCGGTGCCTTTCCATATGTGGACCCCAGATGTTTATGAAGGGTCGCCAACACCGGTCACGACTTTCTTTGCCGCAGCACCCAAAATTGCCGCTATGGCGATGATCGTGCGGGTTTTGTATGGGGCTTTTTCTGGCATTACACCACAATGGCAGCAGATCATCGTCATTGTATCTATCGCTTCTATGGTACTTGGAGCCTTTGCGGCCATTGGCCAAACCAATATCAAGCGTCTGATGGCTTATAGCTCCATTGGACATATGGGATTTGCGCTGGTGGGGCTGGCGTCAGGATCTGAAACGGGTGTGCGGGCAGTGGTTATATATATGGTGATCTATGCCATCATGACCCTTGGCACATTTGCCTGCATTTTGGCGATGCGCCGCGAAGAGGGTACGGTTGAAAACATTTCTGATCTGGCGGGTCTTGCCAAAAATGATCTGACAATGGCGTTTTTATTGGCCATGTTGATGTTCTCGCTCGCAGGTATTCCCCCCCTTGCCGGGTTCTTTGCCAAATTTTATGTGCTGCTGGCAGCCATCGAAGCAAAGCTGGTGCCGTTGGCGATCATTGGTGTATTGGCCAGTGTGGTCGGGGCATTTTATTATCTGCGGATCGTCAAAGTGATGTTCTTTGATGAGCCAACTGAAAACTTTGTTCCCATGCACGGCTCCTTGCGTCTTGTACTGATTGGATCAGGACTGTTTGTGCTTGGATATGTGGTTTATCCGACCCCGCTGGTGACGGCAGCCGGTGTCGCTGCAAAATCATTGTTCAAGTAGAGCGGATGAACAGCCATTCGGTTCCTCTGCCACAGGGTTATCAGTATTTTTGGTTCGATGAGATCGATTCGACCAATCAAGAAGCCCTGCGCCAATGCGCCAAAGGACAGCAACCAAATAGCTGGTTTTGTGCCGATCTCCAGACCAGGGGGCGCGGCACCAAAGGCAGTCAATGGATCTCGCAGTCAGGCAATCTGTATGCAAGCTTGTTGATCCGCTCAAACTGTCCTCCAGAGCATCTTGCGCAAATCTCGATTATCGCCGCGCTGTCTGCGATCACAGCCATTGAGCAAATGGCCAGTGATCAGTTTGGTATTGGTGACCTATGTCTGAAATGGCCCAATGATATTTTGCTCAAGGGGCGCAAAGTTTGCGGTATTCTCATCGAGAGCAAACAAGCCGCTCAATCGGGCTTGTTTGATATTGTCATCGGAACTGGTATAAACCTAGCCTCCAATCCGCAGATTGAAGGGTTGAATGCAGCTGGAAACCTGAAAGCAGAGAACTGGAGCTGTTCACGCATTGAGCTGTTTGTGGCGCTGGTTCAATCCATGAGGGACTGGTTGTCTATCTGGCGCGATGGTGAGGGCTTTGAAACAGTGCGCCTTGCGTGGCTGGAACGCTCTTGTCATATCGGCCAGACAATGACGATCACGGTTGGGGATGTGCGCCATGAGGGGCGTATGACAACAATTTCGCGCAACGGAGCGCTTGTACTGGAAGACCGCTCCGGCAATGAAATGGTTTTCTCCAGCGGCACTATCATCAAAATTGAAGGGTCTGGTTCCCGAACATAAGTTCGGGCGGAGCAATAAAATATGAGCAATAAGAAAAAAGCGACGAACGAACTTGTCCTGCTGCCTATTGGTGGTGCGGGAGAAATCGGCATGAATATATATCTCTATGGGTATGGGCCATCTACCAATCGCAAATGGTTGATGGTTGATGTCGGTTTGACTTTTCCTGGACCTGCAGAACCCGGGGTTGAACTGATATTTCCCGACGTCAGCTTTATCCACGAGGAGCGAGACAATCTGGTGGGTATCGTATTGACCCATGCCCATGAAGATCATTTGGGAGCATTGACCCAGCTGTGGCCTTTCTTGCGTGCCCCCGTATATGCAACGCCCTTTACGGCAGCCCTTCTTGCGGGAAAGATCTCAAGTTATGGATCGCCTGAAAAGTTCGAAGTCACTGAGATGCCGCTTGGATCACGCTTTGATGTGGGCCCGTTCAATGTGGAATATGTAGGCATGACCCATTCTATTCCAGAATCCAACGCTTTGGTCATTCGCACTCCTGAAGGGGCGATATTCCATAGTGGTGACTGGAAACTGGATCCAGAACCGGTTGTGGGCGCGCTGGTGGATGAAAAGCGTTTGATGGAAGTTGGCGAAGAGGGCATTGATGTATTGATCTGCGATTCGACCAATGTCCTCAAGGAAGGACATTCCATCTCGGAAGGAGAGGTGGCGCGTTCATTGGCACGGATCATCAAGGATGCCCCCAAACGCGTGATCGTTACAGCCTTTTCCTCCAATGTTGCTCGTATCAAGGCCGTCGCCCTGGCGGCCAAAGCTGCCAATCGTTATGTGGTTGTGGCGGGCTTATCTTTGTGGCGCGTCATCACGGCGGCGCAAGAAACCGGCTATCTGCCAGATGATTTGAATTTTCTCGATCAGGATCAATATTCAGAGATGCAACGCAGTGACATTGTTTTGCTATGCACTGGATCCCAAGGGGAAAGCCGCGCGGCGCTGTCACGTATCGCCAAAGGTGAACATCGCAGGATCAAATTTGCCAAGGGCGACATGGTTATTTTCTCGTCGTTTACCATTCCCGGCAATGAACGCTCGGTGGGCAGTTTGATGAATAATCTGGCCGATATTGGTGTTGAGATTGTCACCACTTCAAATGACCTTGTTCATGCCTCTGGCCATCCGCAGCGCGATGAACTCAAGCAACTGTATAAATGGCTCAAACCCCGGGCACTTGTCCCCATGCACGGCGAATATCGTCATATGAGCGAGCACCGCAAATTTGCTGAAAAAAATGATATCGGCCACACGGCAATTGTCACCAATGGCGAGGCCATGAGGTTGTTGCCGCTGGATCATGATCAAGGTTCGTTGATCAAGGTCGATGAAATGCCCACCGGTCGCTGGTTTCTGGATGGCAAGACCATTGCTATTCACCATGAGGAGCCCATGCGAGAGCGCCGCAAGCTGGCCTTTGCCGGGCTTGTCGTGGCAACGGTTGTGCTCGATGAAAAGGACTTTGAGATCATTGATTTGCTGCTTGAGACACAGGGTATTCCAGCCGAAGTCAGCAAACGAAAACCGCTTGAGGATATGATAGAAAACCTCATTGAGGGAACGCTGCGCAGTTTGCCAAAGAAGAAAAAACGCGATGAAAAGGCAGCCACAGAGGCTGTTCGTCGGTCAATTCGCGGGGAGATAAATCGCCTGTGGGGTAAAAAACCAGTGGTCATCGTGCATCTCACCCATGTGTAAGGCACGCAAGCAGTGCTATAAGTTGAGAGAATGGAGGCCACGCCCGGAATCGAACCGGGGTACACGGATTTGCAATCCGCTGCGTAACCACTCCGCCACGTGGCCCCATTGAGCCAATCGATTTCAAAACACTGATGTGGTTTATGTAATGAATATTGGAAGAGGCAGAGAACAGTTTTGCGCTGCTTCTGTCAAGATCAATTTACAGCTGTCGAACCTGACCTCGTTGCCTGGTGCGGGAAAAAGCTGTTGATGCGCCCGCTCAAGCGGTAGGCGAGAAGTCCAATCCATTCGCGCACTCCGATATCAACCCGTTTCCAGCCCTCAGAAGCTCGGTCGAAAAAACGATATATATCGCTATAGCCTCTGGTTCGGTAGTCGACTGGCCAGGGTATGACGTTCATGCCTATGCTGCGAAAGCAGCCTAAAGAACGAGGCATATGAAAGGCGGAGGTAACAAGCAGCCAGCGTTGCTCGCTAGTGGGTTTGAGCAGATCCTTGGTATAGCGGGCATTTTGCCAGGTGTTTTGCGACTTGCCTTCGAAGACCAGACGGTCAGGGCTCAAGCCCATTTGTGTAAAGAAGCTGCGCGCGGCATCTGATTCGGACATGTTTTTGGATAATATCTTGCCAGAACCACCACTAAAGACAATACGTGCTTTTGGAAATCGGCGCGCCAGTTCGACGATTTGTGTCAGGCGTTCGCCAGACTCGTTAATGGCAATAGAGCCACGCGCTTTAGTGACAATCGTATCAATGGAGCCACCAAGCACAATGATGCCATCGGGAGCCTTCAGGTTTGCGATATTTGCGGGCCGGGTGATGCGCTCTTCAAGTGGTAGCAAAATGATGTGCCCAAGAGGGGAAAAAGCCATAATGATGAGAGCGATAATGGCTGTATATGACAGGCGGTGGGCGAGGGTTGAAAAACGCGTTTTTGCGAGCAATATCCCAAGCACAAGGAGGCTACAGGCAAAATTTGTTGGCATCAAAAAGAACCCAATGGTTTTGGATGCGATGAAAAACACAAAAGCTACTCCCTCGGCAAAAGTTGTTGGTTAATTGGAAAGATTGACCTCTTCAACTCCACCTGCCACAAGGGGGAGACAATGTTCCTTTTGACTAACTGTTCGCTGATCGTTAAGAGCGTACTAAAACCATTTAAATCCATACACCTTTTTTGTCTGCACGCGCAAACAATTGCAAAACCAATGGGGAACCTGATGACTGCAATCACCGATATCTTGGGTCGCGAAATACTGGATAGCCGGGGCAATCCAACTGTTGAAGTTGATGTTCTGCTTGAAGATGGCTCAATGGGCCGTGCCGGGGTGCCGTCTGGTGCGTCCACCGGTGCCCATGAAGCTCATGAATTGCGTGATGGTGGCGGCCGCTATATGGGCAAAGGTGTGATCAAGGCTGTGGATGCTATCAATGGCGAAGTGTTTGATGCCCTGCAGGGCATGGAAGCCGAAGAGCAACGGCGCCTCGACAAGCTTTTGTGCGATCTCGACGGGACGGCGAACAAATCGAAAATTGGGGCCAATGCCATCCTTGGTGTCTCGATGGCAATCGCCAAGGCCGCGGCAATGGCCACCAACCAACCGCTCTATCGCTATCTTGGTGGCGTTAATGCCCATAAAATGCCGGTGCCGATGATGAACATCATCAATGGCGGTGAGCATGCTGACAATCCTATTGATATTCAGGAATTCATGATTGTCCCCGTGAAAGCTGAAAACTGCAGACAGGCCATTCGTATGGGAGCCGAGGTGTTCCATACGCTGAAAAAATCCCTGTCGGATGCCGGCCATAATACCAATGTGGGTGACGAAGGCGGCTTCGCTCCCAATCTGTCGTCCAGCACTGAGGTACTTGATTTGATTACGAAATCCATTGAACAGGCCGGTTTTAAACCAGGCGAAGATATTTGTATCGCTCTTGATCCGGCTTCGACCGAATTTTATGAGGACGGAAAATATAACCTCAAAGGCGAGAGCAAAATCCTGACCTCGGCGGAAATGATCAATTATTATGATGATCTGATTGGAAAATACCCCATCATATCCATTGAAGATGGTCTGGCCGAAGATGATTGGGACGGTTGGAAACAAATGACGGAGCAGGTCGGCGGGAAATGCCAGCTTGTCGGCGATGATCTATTCGTGACCAATGTCACACGCCTTAAGGATGGTATCGACAAAGGGGTCGCCAATTCGATCCTCATCAAGGTCAACCAGATCGGCACATTGACCGAAACTCTTGATGCCGTAGAGATGGCGCAACGCGCCGGTTATACGGCTGTGATTTCCCATCGTTCGGGGGAAACCGAAGATTCTACGATTGCCGATATTGCCGTTGCGACCAATGCTGGTCAGATTAAAACCGGTTCTTTGTCACGGAGTGATCGGATGGCCAAATATAACCAGTTGATCCGCATCGAAGAAGAACTCGGCGATATGGCGATTTATGATGGAGCAAGCATCCTTCCAGCAATGGTGTAGTAGATCAAGGGGGAGCAAATGCACTTCATAAAACGCCATTTTATAGCTCTGCTAGTCATTTTCGTTTTATCGCTCTTTGCCGTGCAAACCTATCTCGGCGAGCATGGATTGCAGGCCAGATCGGCTCTTGATGCCCGTATAGCGGGGCTTAACAAGAAATTGCAACTCCTGAATGAAAAACGCCGGGACTTGGAGCGGATGACGAAACTAATGGCTCCAGGGGCTGTAGATCGCGATATGCTGGAGTTTCAGGCTCGCGAACGGCTTAATTTCGTGTATAAAAACGAACGAATTTATGTCAACGGGACGCCGTAAGACCCGTATCCATCACGATAGCGCGATAGGCATATTTGCTCATAGCCATTGACCACGGCAAAGCTGCGATAGTAAGAATAAGCCAGAAATAAGGTCACTGTTGGCGCTTGGATCATATATGTTGGGAGAAACAGTGCTTCAGGGATTGAAGTTGGCTGTAAGACCTGCTGCAACTCATTGATGGGAATAGAAAAACCGATGATGGAATTCACGCCAGAGCGCGAACTTGATGCCTATCGCGAAATGCTCAAAATTCGCCGTTTTGAAGAAAAGGCCGGTCAACTCTATGGCATGGGCTTTATCGGCGGTTTTTGTCATCTCTATATTGGGCAAGAAGCTGTGGTTGTGGGTATGCAGATGGCCATCGACGAGGGCGATCAGACCATTACCACCTATCGCGATCACGGACATATGCTGGCCGCTGGCATGGACCCAAAGGGCGTCATGGCCGAGCTTGCGGGGCGCCGCGGTGGATATTCCAAGGGTAAGGGTGGCTCCATGCACATGTTCTCACTTGAAAAGAACTTTTACGGTGGGCATGGCATTGTTGGCGCTTCAGCGCCGCTTGGCTCGGGCCTTGCCTTTGCCAATAAATATCGTGGCAATGATCGGGTCTGCCTGACCTATTTTGGCGATGGTGCCGCTAATCAGGGGCAGGTCTACGAAAGCTTCAATATGGCCAAGCTTTGGGACTTGCCGGTTATTTATGTCATTGAGAATAACAAATATGGCATGGGCACCAGTATTGAACGATCTTCCGCCACCACAGATTTCTCCCAGCGTGGCGCAAGCTTTGATATCCCAGGCGAGCAGGTTGATGGCATGGATGTGCGTGCCGTTAAAGATGCTGGCGACAGGGCGGTGAAACGGGCAAGAGAAGGCGGCGGCCCCTTTATATTGGAGATGCTGACCTATCGCTATCGCGGTCATTCCATGTCTGACCCAGCCAAATATCGCACCCGCGAGGAAGTCCAGAAAATGCGGGAGCACAGCGATCCCATCGAGCAGGTAAAAAAGCGCATCGTCGCCGATGGCATTGCCAGTGACGATGAGCTCAAAGCCATCGACAAGGAAATGAAAGCAATCGCCGCTGGTGCGGCTGAATTTGCGCAGGCAGATGCCGAACCCGATGCCGCTGAACTTTACACTGATATTCTCCGCTAGGCGGACCATTGTTCAAGGAGCAATCAATTTATGGCTACAGAAATTCTGATGCCGGCGCTATCACCCACCATGGAAGAGGGAAAGCTGACCCGTTGGCTGGTCAAGGAAGGGGATGAAATCGCTGCAGGTGATATCATTGCCGAAATTGAAACAGATAAGGCGACAATGGAAATTGAAGCTATTGAGGATGGTTTGCTGGCTAAAGTGCTGGTCTCTGAGGGGGCCGAAGGCGTCAAGGTCAACACACCCATCGCCATTGTCCTTGAAGAAGGAGAAGAACTTGATAGTAAGGCTGGTTCCGTTCCAGTAGCAGCGCCCACCGTGCCAGAGCCAATCGTCGCGCCAGTCGAGGCTCCCGTTAAAGCTGCTATTATGGCGCCCGCTATCGTCGCCGCCAACAAGGGCAGTAAAATATCCAGCGATACATCTATGGTCGAGATAACCGTTCGCGAAGCGCTACGAGATGCCATGGTAGAAGAAATGCGCAGAGATGAAGATGTTTTCGTGATGGGCGAAGAAGTCGCCGAATATCAAGGTGCCTACAAGGTTACACAAGGATTACTGGCCGAGTTTGGTGAAAAACGGGTCATTGATACGCCGATTACCGAGCACGGCTTTGCCGGGATTGCGGTTGGTGCCGCCTTTGCGGGGCTGAAACCCGTCGTCGAGTTCATGACATGGAACTTTGCCATGCAGGCTATTGATCACATTATCAATTCGGCTGCAAAAACGCTCTATATGTCCGGTGGGCAGATGAGCAGCTCTATCGTTTTTCGCGGACCTAATGGGGCGGCTTCTCGTGTTGGGGCGCAGCATAGTCAGGATTATTCGTCCTGGTATGCGCAGGTGCCCGGGCTCAAGGTTGTTGCTCCCTATACCGCAGCGGACGCAAAGGGTTTGCTGAAAGCCGCGATCCGCGATCCCAACCCGATTATCTTTCTGGAACATGAAATGGTCTATGGCCAGTCCTTTGAAATCCCGGATGTGGATGATCTGATTGTGCCCATTGGCAAGGCGGCGATTGTGCGTGAGGGCTCAGATGTGACACTGGTGTCGTTTTCGCGCGGCATGCAGCTGGCCAATGAAGCGGCGGTCACATTGGCCGAACAGGGCATTAGTGCCGAAGTCATTGATCTTCGCACCCTTCGCCCCCTTGATATGGATACGGTGCTGGCATCTGTTCGCAAGACTAACCGTATTGTGACCGTTGAAGAAGCATGGCCGGTTGCCTCGATTGGCTCAGAGATCTGTAGCCGAGTAGTATCCGAGGCTTTTGATTATCTGGATGCGCCTCCCACAAAGGTCAATTGCAAGGATGTGCCCATGCCCTATGCAGCTAATCTTGAAAAACTGGCATTGCCCTCGGTAGACGACGTTGTTTCTGCGGTCAAAAGCGTTTGCTATAGCGATAAAGCCTAGAAAGAGAACTCAATGCCAATACCAATTTTGATGCCCGCCCTGTCTCCCACCATGGAAACGGGCAAGCTCGCCAAATGGCACGTCAAGGAAGGCGATGAAGTAAAGTCTGGTGATGTCATTGCCGAAATCGAAACAGACAAGGCCGTGATGGAAGTGGAAGCCATCGAAGAGGGCCGGATCGGCAAGCTTTATGTGCCTGAAGGCGATGATGATGTGCCGGTCAACACGGTGATCGCCATGGTGCTTGAAGATGATGAGAGCGCAGGCGATATAGAGGCACCGGCACCAGCCACACCTGCGGCCACACCTGCGGCCGCACCACAGGTTGATACACCTGCGCCAGCATCGGTCCCACAGTCACAACCCGCCACAACAACGGCCCAAGCCGGTGATAAACCCTCTGGTGACCGTGTGATTGCCAGCCCACTGGCCAAACGCCTTGCTTCTGAGAATAATTTATTGCTCACCAGCATAACTGGAACCGGTCCAAAAGGGCGTATCGTCAAGAGAGATGTGGAACAGGCCATGTCGCTCGGGGGAGCCGCACCTGCCGCTTCGACCCCCACAACCGCGCTTGCCGCATCTAAAACAGCGGTCGACATTTCCCGCCCCACTGCTGGTCTAGATGATAAAGAAATTTTCTCGGTCTATGAGGAAGGCAGCTATGAGATCGTTCCTCACGACAATATGCGCCGCATCATTGCCGACCGACTGACGCTTGCCAAAACCTCGATCCCGCATTTCTATCTGTCGATTGATTGCGAACTGGATGAGCTACTGATGGCGAGAAAGCGCATGAATGATGCGATTGCAGCTGATGGCACGCGTTTGTCCGTCAATGATTTTATCATCAAGGCGCTGGCGCTGGCCTTGCAAAAAGTACCCGATGCCAATGCCACCTGGACGAGTGAGGGCACCTTGAAGCACAAGCGCTCTGATGTGGCTGTTGCGGTGGCCGTTGAGGGCGGCCTGTTTACGCCGGTCATCCGCCATGCAGATCTTAAAACATTGTCAGAGATCTCCAATGAAATGAAAGACCTTGCCCACCGGGCCCGCAGTAAAAAACTCGCCCCCCATGAGTATCAGGGCGGCACAACCTCGATCTCCAATCTGGGCATGTTTGATATCAAGCAGTTTGACGCTGTTATCAACCCTCCTCATGCCAGTATTCTGGCGGTAGGACGCGGTGAACAACGACCTGTCGTAAAGGATGGCGCGCTGTCTGTGGCCAGCGTCATGTCGTGCACCTTGTCGTGCGATCATCGAGTGATCGATGGAGCGCTGGGTGCACAGCTCCTCAAAGCTTTTAAAACATATATCGAAGACCCCGTTACAATGCTGGTCTAAGCGCATATTGTTGTCCGATTTTGCTCGAAGGAATTTTCATGTCTCAATCAAATTTTGATCTCGTCGTCATTGGATCAGGCCCTGGAGGCTATGTGGCTGCGATCCGAGCCTCGCAGCTTGGTATGAAAACGGCGATTATAGAACGCGAAAATCTTGGTGGTATTTGCCTTAACTGGGGTTGTATTCCAACCAAAGCCTTGTTGCGATCGGCCGAGATGTATCAACAGATGAAACATGCCAAGAAATTTGGCCTTTCAACCGGAGAAATCGGTTTTGATCTTGATGCGATCGTCAAGCGCTCGCGCAATGTCTCCAAAAAACTCACGGGCGGTGTGTGCTTCTTGATGAATAAGAACAAGATCACCGTCATTGAGGGTGAAGCCAAATTGACGGGAGCTGGCAGTATTGAAGTGACCAGCAAGGATGGTTCTGGCGTCAAGCCTGTTAATGGTAAGCATATCATCATAGCAACGGGAGCACGAGCGCGCACATTTCCAGGGTTGGAGCCAGATGGCCAGAAGATATGGACCTACCGTGAGGCGCTGGTGCCTGACATTATGCCAAAATCTTTACTGGTGGTTGGATCGGGTGCCATCGGCATTGAATTTGCGTCTTTTTATAATGCGCTTGGCGCTGATGTGACCGTTGTTGAAGTGATGGACCGGGTGATGCCGGTCGAGGATGAAGAGATTTCCAAACTGGCGCGCAAGGCGTTTGAAAAACAGGGCATGACCATTCATACCAATGCCAAGGTCAGCGACCTCAAGGCTGGTAACGCAGATGTGTCGGCGACAATCACGCTTGGCGATGGGGAAAGTTCAAAGCAGCAGTTTGAAAGGGTCATTCTGGCGGTGGGCATCGCCGCCAATACGGAAAATCTGGGACTGGAAGAAAGCGGCGTCAAGGTCGAGAACGGTGCTGTGCTGATTGACGAATTTTGCGCAACGAGCGCACCGAATATCTATGCCATAGGCGATGTCGCAGGCGCACCAGCATTGGCGCACAAAGCCTCGCATGAAGCGATTTTATGTGTTGAAAAAATCGCCGGACAGGCTGATGTGCATCCGCTTGATCGCAACAATATCCCTGGATGCACCTATTGCACACCCCAAGTGGCCTCTGTTGGCCTCACAGAAAAAGCCGCACTAGACGCTGGATATGAACTCAAGGTCGGCCGTTTTCCCTATCAGGCAAATGGCAAGGCCATTGCGCTTGGTGAAACTGATGGCATGATCAAGACTATTTTTGATGCGAAAACCGGCGAAATGCTGGGGGCCCACATGATCGGCACGGAAGCCACCGAACTGATACAGGGCTATACCATTGGCAAGACGCTTGAGACGACGGAAGCCGAATTGATGCACACGATCTTCCCACACCCAACCTTGTCAGAAATGATGCACGAAAGCGTCCTTGAAGCCTATGAGCGGGCAATCCATATCTAGTTGCAGGAAGCAAAGCAATGGCCATTATTTTTGACGCAAATACTGAGCGAGTACGGCACCCCGAAAAGGCGCACAAGCCCGATACGCCAATCTTGCGCAAACCAAAATGGATCAGGGTCAAAGCTCCAGGGTCAAAAGTTTACCGTGAGACCCGTGAGATCATCAAGGCGAACGGCCTGACAACGGTTTGCGAGGAAGCGGCCTGTCCAAATGTTGGCGAGTGCTGGGACAAGCGCCACGCCACCATGATGATCATGGGAGAGATCTGCACAAGAGCTTGCGCCTTTTGCAATATCAGCACTGGCAAACCGTCAAACCTTGATCCGCAAGAACCTCAAAATGTTGCCAAAGCAGTTAAAACGCTGGGCTTGCGGCATGTGGTGATCACATCGGTTGATCGAGATGATCTGGCCGATGGGGGTGCAGCTCATATGGCGCAGACCATTAAAGCGATTAGAGCCAGTACACCAGACACGACGATTGAGGTTTTAACGCCAGATTTTCTCAAAAAGAATGGCGCCGAAGATCTGGTTATCAAGGCTCGCCCTGATGTGTTTAATCACAACCTGGAAACGGTGCCATCGAACTATCTTGAAATCAGGCCAGGCGCTCGCTATTTCCATTCCTTGCGCTTGCTGCAAAAGGTCAAGGAAACAGACCCCACAATGTTCACCAAGTCGGGCATTATGGTAGGGCTTGGGGAAACCCGCAATGAAGTGCTGCAGCTCATGGATGATTTACGTTCGGCCAATGTAGATTTTTTGACCATCGGGCAATATTTGCAGCCAACCAGAAAACATGCGCAGGTCAAAAGTTTTGTCACTCCAGATGAATTTGATGCCTATAAGCGCCATGCGCTTGCCAAAGGTTTTTTGCTGGTGTCGGCCAGTCCCTTGACGAGGTCCTCCTATCATGCGGATGAGGATTTTGCGAAGCTCAAAGCTGCTCGTAATGGTGGCAGGGCTTAGAGATGCCGAGTTTTTCAGACACCAGACGCGTCAATCATTGCGCTGAACGCATGTACAAGCTGATTGCAGATGTGGAGCAATATCCACAATTTCTACCGCTTTGCGATGCGCTTGTTGTGCAAAGCCGCGATAAGCGCCGTGGTAAGGAAATTCTCATTGCCGATATGACGGTGGCTTATAAGGTCGTGCGCGAAACTTATTCAAGCCGGGTTATTCTGGATCGTGATAAGCGCCGGGTGTTTGTGGAAAGTATCACGGGACCATTTCACCATCTCGATAATCGTTGGACTATTCGGGAAGTATCCCAGAACAGCTGCGACGTGGATTTTTATATTGATTACGAGTTCAAGTCGCGGCCATTGCAGCTTTTGATGGGGTCTATGTTTGATTACGCGTTTCACAAATTTTCAGATGCGTTTGTGGCGCGGGCTGATGAGGTTTATGGCAGCGCTTCATAGCTGTCTTCGGCTTCAATGGAGCCATTGAGTAATTTTATGGCCGCGCCAATGGTTGCTTCACGTACTTTAGAGCGGCCGATATCTCCGAATTTACTGGTTTTGCCGATCACCAAACCGTTTTTACGGGCTGCGGCCAGACAGACAAGACCCACCGGTTTTTCGATCGACCCACCACCTGGACCAGCGATGCCGGTGACGGAGATCGTTAAGTCTGCATGGGAATTGGCAAGGGCGCCGGTGGCCATGGCAGCTGCAACTTGGGGGCTGACGGCGCCCCACTGGTCAATAAGCTCCATACGAACCTTGAGTAACTCGGCTTTTGCTTCATTGGAATAGGTGACAAAGCCTCGTTCAAATACATCCGATGAACCAGCGATCTCGGTAAATAGGGCCGAGATGAGCCCACCGGTGCATGACTCGGCACTGGCAATCTTTAGCCCTTTGGTTCGGCAAAGTGCCAATAGCTGGCTCGCATCATCTATCAATTGTTGGCTAAACATTATATTGCTCCAAACCGGTGGGCAGGGCAATCGTTGCAATGGCCTGTGCGGCAATGCCCTCATTACGTCCCGTAAATCCTAGCTGCTCGGTGGTGGTGGCTTTGATGGAGATGCGCGATATATCTATGTCCATGACCTTTGAGAATTCCGCGCGCATAGCCTCGCGATGGGGGCCTATTTTGGGTTGCTCGCATATGATCGTAACATCGACATTGACGATTTTACCACCACGATCGTGCACCAGTCCAACCGCATGTCGAAGGAAAATATTTGAGGCTGCTCCTTGCCATTGCGCTTGATTGGGGGGGAAGTGAGAGCCGATGTCTCCTTCGCCAATCGCCCCATAGATGGCATCTGTTAAGGCGTGCATGGCGACGTCAGCGTCCGAATGGCCTTTTAGCTGTTTGTTGAAGGGGATTTTAACACCGCACAATATCACACCATCGCCGGGCTCAAATCGGTGAACATCAAAACCCGATCCGGTGCGTGTCTCAAAGGTTTGCTGAGGGGAAAGAACGAGTTCGGCGATTTTCATATCTCCACTTGTTGTTAGCTTGTGATTGTCGAGCCCGCCATCGACACAAAGAACATCAATGCCGGCAGCTTCGGCAATCGAGACATCATCTGTAAAGGCGGTCGTTTTGTCTTTTTGCGCTCGTTCATGCAGATTTAGAATGAGCGGAAATATAAATCCTTGCGGTGTCTGGGCGGCAAACAGATCAGTGCGATCAACGGTTCGGCTGACAAGATGATCGGCGACCTGCTTGATGGTATTAGTTACAGGCAGGATCGGCAAAACAGCATCGTGACTGTACAGCCCCTGCATGACACGGCCAATGAGTAAGTGTTCGACGAAGGGCCTCGCTGCATCATGGATTAATACCCTGTTGGGTGCATATTTTTGCAAGGCTTTTAGGCCGTTATGAACGCTTTCCTGACGGGTCTTGCCGCCGTTAATCGGGGGAAGCAGCTTTTTACCAAATTCTTTGGTTGCTTGATGATAGAGATCTTTATCGGCGGGGTTGATGACGATCGCAATGCCAGCAATAAGTTGATGACCAATAAATGCATCGATGGTGCGCGAAAGAACCATACGCCCGGCGAGATTGACATATTGTTTGGGAATAGCTTTCCCGGCACGCATGCCTTTTCCAGCGGCAACGATCAGAACGATTGTTTTTGTCATATACAGCTTTCCAAATCTAGCGAAGGGCTGGAAGCAGAATAGGGGGTTGATCACACTATTCCAAGAACGTTTTGTCGCATA
>JAJRPI010000048.1 GCA_024280895.1 Alphaproteobacteria bacterium
AGAGTGCTCAAGCTGTCCCAAAAGGTCATTGACCATAGGAGTGTAACGCTTGCCACTATCGCGAAGGCGCTTCAACGCCGTCACAAAACTAGGCCATGGACCGCTCTCTAGCTCATCAAGCAGTTTGGTTTCATGAATTTTCATGTCTGACATATTGTCGTTCCCTCCTTCGGATATTTCTATTGTCGTTTCGTCTCGTTGCTGTGAGGCATTTACAATCGCGCGAACCTGAATACCAGATTCAAGAACCGCATCGCCAGCTTCAAGCTGAATTTCTATTTCATTTAGTCGTTCCAAAGCTGTGAAGTAACGTGCTTGCTCTTCATCTTTTTTTAGTTCTTCAACAGCCTTCTTACGCAGACCCTTAATGGTCCTTAGCAAACTTTCCTTATCCAATTCGCTCCACCTCCAGCGTATCGCCTCAATCTCGACTTCGATGACCAAGGTCATCAGCAATGAGCGCGCACAATATCAGTTGTTTTTTGATCTGATATATCGCTTAATTTCTGCCTTACTGGATACACCCAATTCAATCTCTATAATCAGATCGCATGAGCCGCCCAACAAAACAAATCTCGCACCGCTATTTCATCGCTTGCAGTCCATTGAATATGCGGTTTATATCATCGAAGTAGAATATTTGAAAGCGCTAATATGAATTTGCATGTAAACTTGCTGATATATAGTCTCAAATTGTCACGATTCAAAAACAGGGTTTTTTAAATAAAATCGCTAATTTACAGTGCGTTGCGCGCACAATCACACGATGATCAAACGAAAAACATTACACTGGCATCTGGAAAAAATATACACTTTTGAAACAATGCCATTTAGTTTGAATTGGTAAAAATGAGGCAATATGTCCCGAATTCTATTTTTGGGGAAGCGGACCGTAACAGGGAATTGGACACAAGTATAAAATGAAACCAGGAACAAAAGAACAAGCAGCCATTTATCGCCTCGACCGAACAGACGTTTACCAGCATTGGCGTGAGAACAAGCTGTCGCATGCCCCGCTTGATGCCAATGAGATACTCGTGGAGATAGAGGATATCAGTGCACCAAGCCAGGAGGAGAGCGCACAGGTCCTTAAACATTGTTGCCATAATAATATGGCGCTGTATCGCTACAAAAACGCCGATGACGACGAACAATCAGCGCGCAATAAAGCTCATGCCCTCGCCCATCATTTTGGCCTGCACCGTGTCGAACAACACAGATCAATGAACCCGGATGGGCTGGTTTCCATCGAGGTCATCGCCGAAAACAGCTCTGAGGGGCGCGCAGGATTTATCCCCTATACGAACAAGCCGATCAGCTGGCACACAGATGGCTATTACAATCCCACCGCCTCACGCATTAAAGCCATGATGATGTATTGCGTGCGCCCAGCGCCTGAGGGGGGCATGAATGAGCTGTTTGACCCCGAACTCGCCTATATCAGACTACGCGACGAAAACCCTGACTATATTAGCGCCTTGTCCCATCGGCGCACTCTGACGATACCAGCTTTTGCGGAAGATGGTGAGGTCACACGGGCACAATCTGTTGGTCCTGTTTTTACCTGGGACCGCTATACCGGCAATCTGCACATGCGCTTCACTGATCGCAAACGCAATATCGAATGGTGCAAAGATGACATAACAACCGAAGCTGTCAGTTTTTTACGCCATGTCCTTGAGAATGACGAACATGTCCTTAAATATAAAATGAACGCTGGCGAGGGCATTATCTGCAATAATGTCCTGCATAACCGGTCCGCATTTGACGATAATAATCAGCCTGCAGCAGGTCGTCTACTCATGCGCGCACGCTATCTGGACCGCATTGAAGGTACCTGCGACTGAGCGGCGCTTAACAAAAGACGCAAACCTTGATAAAATCCCCTCAATAGATACGGGAAACAGGCGGCAGACTGGCCAAGGTTTATTGCCAAGGAAGGAATGAAAACATGCATTTAAGTGATCTGATTATTTCAAATCCAGAGGTGACCAATTTTGACGATCTGAAACAGCTCGTTGTTGCTGCAGCTCAGACTGGCGAGCGTTTTTTACATCTCGATGTCAAGCCGGACTATCGCGATACCCCAAGCAATTGGGAACTCAAAATTGAAGCGGCGTTTTACTGGGGCGACCAGATCGTGCCGCCAACCGAGACAGCACCCAAAAAAGAAGACGAATAGAAGGCTGAAGCAAATGAGCGATGAACAAGCGGGACGACGCATGGGTGGAGCCGAGCTTGAAGGCGTTGGAGAACACAAAGACGAGTTCGCCAGCTTTCACGCGCCTTACCGCAATGCCGTTATCACCTTGATTGACAAGCCGTCTGATGAGGTGCCGCTGATGCAAATGCGCATCCGCGAAGGACGCCGCATTACCATCCTGGAACTTGATGGTGAAACAGTTGAAAATCTCGCCAAGGCCCTGCAAGGCTGGGCTGACAAAGTGCAAAACGAGGGGTCGTAAATGGAACATCTGCCCATAAATATTGACCTTCGAGGCCGCAAGGTCATTGTCACGGGTGGGATCACCGGATCGGCTCGCAAGGTTGGTCTGGCCCTGCGTGCTGGCGCCAAGGTGACCGTTCACGCGCAAAAACTTGGGCCTGACTTTCATGAGCTGGTCAAGAACCCTGCCCTCACCCACGTCACGACACGCCTTGTCAGCCAAGACCTTAAGGATGTGGCGCTGATCTTTGCCGCCTGCGAAGAGGTTGACGAGGACAGGCGCATTTTCGATATGGCAAAAGCGGCTGGGGTGCTGGTCAATGTGCCCGACAAGTCTGAACTTTGCGATTTCATCATGCCCGCCATTCTCGATCGCAGCCCGCTGGTGATCTCGGTTTCATCAGGTGGCGCTTCCCCTATTCTGGCGCGGGTCATCAAGGCCCGGCTGGAGACCTTGTTTCCCGCCGCTTATGGCCAGTTGGCCGGTTTTGTGGGCCGTTTTCGCGATGACGTCATGGAGAATATCAAATCCTCGGCAGGGCGCTTGCGCTTTTGGGAGAAAACCATTGATGGTCCGGTGGCCGATATGGCGCTTTCGGGCGATTTGCGCGGTGCCGAAGAACAAATGCGCGCCGAATTAAAAGCAGCAATTGAAGCAGATGGCGAACCACTGATGGGCGAAGTTTATGTGGTGGGCGCTGGTCCTGGCGACCCCGATCTTTTGACCTTCAAGGCTCTGCGCCTCATACAGCGTGCCGATGTGGTGCTTTATGATCGTCTGATTGGCAAGGGCTTGCTCAATCTGGTGCGCCGCGACGCCGAGCGGATTTATGTCGGCAAGCTGCCCAAAGACCATATCATGCGCCAGGAAGAGATTACCAAACGCCTTGTGGAACTTGCCAAACAGGGCAAGCGGGTGTTGCGCCTCAAGGGCGGTGATCCGTTTATTTTTGGTCGTGGCGGCGAAGAAATCGAAATGCTGGCCGAGCACGGGGTACCGTTTCAAGTTGTGCCAGGTGTAACAGCAGCGGCTGGATGTTCTTCTTATGCGGGCATTCCCCTCACCCACCGCGATCATGCGCAATGTTGCATCTTCGTCACCGGCCACGGTAAGGACGGCAAGGTCGACCTTGACTGGGAAGCGCTCATCAAGCCCCATCAAACCGTCGCCATTTATATGGGCTTGGCACAATTGGGGATCTTGACCAGTGAATTCATTGGCAATGGCGCCGACAGAAATTTACCGGTTGCCGTCATCGACAATGGCACAAGGCGCAATCAACGCGTCATCATCGGCACGCTATCAACCATTGCTGACAAGGTGAGGGAATCTGGTATTGAAGGCCCTGCTGTGACCATTGTTGGTACTGTTGTCACGCTGCACGACAAACTAAAATGGTTCATGCCGGAAAAACAAAGCGCCCGCGCCGCACAATCATCAAGAGACGCCATTCCCGCTCATATGAGCACGAAATAACTTATAAAAAAGCGATATATCCAAGCCAATCGTTGGAGAATAAAATGAACAAGGTCACTTACAGCAACGCCTCCTCAGCGGAGAACTCGCAGCTTGAACCACGAGACAAGATGCAATCATTGACCCGTGGAGCACGTGAAAAATGCCCAAATTGCGGAGAAGGATCGCTTTTTTCAAGCTATTTGAAAGTGGCCGACAGCTGCGATCATTGCGGAGAAGAACTCCATCATCAACGATCAGATGATGCGGCCCCCTACTTCACCATTCTCATTCTCGGGCATCTTATCGTGCCGCTATTGCTGATCGTTGAGACACGTTTCGCACCCGCCTATTGGGTCTATGCGCTGTTCGGCTTACCGCTGGTCGTCGCCCTCACATTACCGATCTTGCAACGTGTCAAAGGGGCCGTGATCGGCTGGCAATGGGCGCTCTACATGCACGGGTTTGACCCAGATCATGTGTCAGAATATCCGTCCTTGTCGTCAAGTTTGGAGACGAGCTCGCAAACTTCTCAATAGGTTGAATTGGCAAGATTGGGAGCTTTGCGAAGGCAGCTAACTGCTCATCGCTGATTGAGCCCCGCTGCCTATTTTACTTTTTTGAGGATCTGATTGACCATTTTATAGAAATTTTTCTTACCCGGATAGCCACGGATACGTGCCACTTCACGGCCTTTTTTGAACATCACAAAGGTCGGGGTCACAGTAATACCGCGGCGCAAGGGATAGCCGCCCGTGCCATTTCGCTCAATATTGATTTCCCGCAATGGAGCCTTGCGGCCAAGCGCACTCCAACGATAATTCGGCCTCACTTCGCGGTTGAAAATCTGGCAATAAACGCAGCTTTTGGAGCCAAACATGACCAGCTCCTTGTCCCCTGCCATCGCCGCACCCGGCAAAACAAACAATAAAGACAAAACCACCACAAACCCACTCGTGACACGGTGTATCATCTTGAAAAACTCCATTACACAACCCCAAGGCGCATTCATTCGCGCAATTATAGATTATAACCAGCCCCCAGTACAATCTCGGCTGCTGATAAGGTAAATCTCGCTTCTTCCATCGGCAATCGGCTGGTCTTGAATTCAGGACGGCCCATCCCCAGATAGAGTTTGCACACGCCTGTTGCATGGGTGTGCAACACGGTCTTTAACTCTTTGCTCGATAAGAGGGAGAGTGGCCCGTATCAATGGCTTGGGCACACGGCTTGAGTTCAACATATCGCTTATCAAAAAGGATATTACCCTATGAGAACGTTTGACCTTTCCCCCCTATACAGATCCACCATCGGCTTTGATCACCTGGCCAATATGCTCGACAATATGAGCGGCGTTGATCGTGATAGCGGCAACTACCCTCCCTTTAATATCGAGCTGCTCGATGAAAACAAATATCGCTTGAGCATGGCCGTCGCAGGCTTTGGCAAAGACGAGATCAACATCGAAGTCAAAGAAAATGTCCTCGTCGTCAAGGGCCAGACAAAGGCCGATGGCGACGAAACCGAATATCTTCATCGCGGCATCGCGACGCGCAACTTCGAACGCCGCTTCCAGCTCGCCGATCATGTGCAGGTCAACGAAGCGGAAATGAAAAATGGCCTGCTACATGTGGAATTGGTGCGAGAGCTACCAGAAGCCATGAAGCCGCGCACCATCGCAATCTCGACGGGCGATAGTGAGCCAAAACTTATCGAAAGCGAAGCGGCTTAAATAACAGTCCCATGACACCAATCGAAAACGGACAGGTTTCTCCCAGCCTGTCCGTTTTTTTGTGTTATGAGCTGTGAGGAAATCAGATAATTTGATCATGTTTACGTTGTCTGGCGATTGGCGAATAACATGAGGGAGCCTTAGTCGATGCTGGAAAATTTGGCGCAAGTGCTTGACTGGTTCGGGCTGGTGGTATTTGCAACCACGGGAGCGCTGACCGCTTCAAGAAATCAAATGGATATATTCGGCTTTGCCCTGCTGGCCACCGTCACCGGCATTGGCGGCGGCACAATTCGTGATGTGCTGCTTGGCCGATTGCCCATTTTCTGGGTACAGGATCCAACCTATTTGATGGTCTGTGTCGGGGTTGCCTGCATCTTGTTTTTCACCGCCCACATCCCGCAATCGCGCATCCGCTTACTATTATGGCTTGATGCAATCGGACTGTCCCTGTTTGCGGTTGGCGGCGCCAAGCTTGCTCTTGGATTAGACATCCACCCATTTATCGCCATCATAATGGGGGTCATCACAGGCACATTTGGCGGCATTATCCGTGATATACTGGGCGGTGAAAAACCCGTTGTTTTAAGCCAGGAAATCTACGTTTCAGCGGCGCTTCTGGCGGCTGTTGTTTTCGTGGTGCTGCAATCGTTCAATGTGTCCGCCGACTGGTCGCTGGCGCTTGGCTTCATCGCCGGGTTCGCAGTGCGCGCCACAGCCCTTGTCTGGCATTGGTCCCTGCCCCGATACCAACCCCGGTCACGATCATGATTTGGCGTGTTAATTGTCATCAATTATACCTCACCAGACGTCAGTTTCTCCCGTGTGAGCAGACATTCCATGATCCAACCAAGATGTTCGGCTTAGTGCCAGGAACGGTCATAATCTGCTCCCCCTGTTTATCAGACTGGCCTGAGGATCAAAGCATGCTTGCCTGTGCTTGACCTTCATACCTTTTCAAAATGGTTATACCGAACCGACGCCAGGAACGCACTGCAAAAAAGCAAGGCTGCGGGTGCTCATGGAAATCGATCAGGCGTGCTGTACCTTGCGCACGGTGGCTCCCGGAATTGCGCGCAATTACAGCACAATCACCCGTTCGTCCAGTTGCCGAAAAACGGCTGACCATGGTCGGGGAGAAGGATTTACCAGTCCGCCTCGCCCCTCTCACCTGCACCACTCCTATTCAGTCCCATTGAATATAATTCAAGGTAGTTCACGTTCAACCAGATTGCATCTCAAGCCACCATTGCGTTTCATCCATACTTGTGTTGCTTACGCTAATGTTGGCTATGCGTACTTTGCAGGCATTTTGTCTGAACAGGCAGACCAATTGCCTGGTTGATCTTCATCCCCCCGTTCTCTGCATGGTAAGTTGGGTATGAAACACGATTCGAGATATTGATTTCACGCCTAAGCCACGCCTTCTCCTCCAGCTGTTGTAATGACTTAGATAGCGCCCGGTCCGTAATTGTAGCTAATTCTGACTTGATTGCCGAGAAGCGTTGAGGCGTGGTCGTTAGCGCAAGTATCGGAACTGTCCAGTTACGCCGCAACAACTTGAATTCCACCTCGTCGGGCACAACCTTCACAATCCTGTCGGCGGTTTCAGCGATCAATGCGCCGTCTGGAGTCAATCGAAATTCCGGCCGCAACGGATGACCATGACCTGGATTTTTCTCCAACAGGCCCAATTGTACAAGATGTTCAAGGCTTGAGGCGAAAGAAGTACGGCTGGCACTTGTTGCCGCCAGCAACGAAGCTTGCCTGCCTGGAACACCGGTGTGCAAAAGCGCCAGTATGTTCAGCGACCAAGCCCGAGAAGAAAGGTTGACAAGCAATTTTATGTCCATTAATTATAGTTACTATACTTTTCAAACAAAAGGAAGCCCAATGCCACTTGTCTCTCTGGAAAACACCATTACTCTGGCTATATCCGTTCGAAACCGGCACACCAGCGCAGAATGGTATCACGAAAAACTCGGATTTGAACTGATCTACCACGCTGACGAGGCTGGGTGGAGCGAGCTGCAAACCAAAACCGAAGGTGTAACCCTGGGGTTAGGCGAACAATCTGAGCCAGCACCTGGCAACACTGTTCCCGTATTTGGTGTGGCGAACATTGAGGTGGCACGAAAGGCTTTAGAAGAAGCCGGGGTGAAATTTGACGGGGAGACCGAGACTGTCGAAGGAATGGTAAGCACCGCTACGTTTTATGATCCTGACAACAATGCATTGATGTTGGCCCAAGATCTATCGAGTGCTGGTTAAGCGACAGATCAGCATATCGCAGCCGTAGTTGAGCAACGAGCCTTGGGGTGTTCGCCGTTTCTACCTTATTGACCCCACATGAAACCTCCTCAGTATCCTTGCTCATTTGGAATGCCCTTGATGAAATTAAGGTACTTGGACTACCTTATGCCAGTGCCCATCTATGTCGCCTGCAGGGCACCAAAGGCTTTTTGCAAAGCAAAACGCCAGCTTCAACTGCATCGGGAAAGTAGCGGCAGTTGTTTCACAGAAACAACGAGAGCGAATGTTCGAGGTTTCTCAGCTACAGCCCACTCACGACAAACCAAAAACAGGTCGGGGGAGCCGCACTGTTCGTCCGGTGAAAGTGCCTGAGCCGCCAAAATGCAAAACCAGCTGGAAAACCAGTTGCACACGCAAACCCGTAAAAGAGTGTCGGCATAAAACTACCGTATCTTGTAAGCCGATGACCAGGAAACAGTGCAAAAAAACCACAAGCATCAAATGTAAAAATGTTGCAAAGCGCTCTTGTACCAACAAGCGCACAATGAGCTGCAAAAGAAAACTGGTGCGGGTTTGCAGGAAGGTGCGTGGAAAACAGATCTGTAAAACAATCTCGAAAATGCAGTGCAAACCAAAGTTTGTAAAGGTTTGTAAAACTAAAATGAATAGATTTTGCAAGTAGGGCCGGTCTAAGCGTATCAGCAGCGAAATCACGTGTTCAACGTGGGCGCAAGATGCTTAAAGATGCGGTTCTCGACTATTATAATGTCGAATATGATAATCTTGGTAACGTGACAACGGTAGAGGCAAGTCATTCGTGTAAAAAGGGATGCTGCTAAGTTAAGTTCATGCCCATCAGTAGGTTAAATAGCATTGTGAGGATATTTACTGAAGGCAGCTTTGGGTCAAAAGTGATGGTCAGCGCGGTCTTCCTGACATGCCCGCTCCACCCTCAGCAGCAGAAACACACTGTGGCCGACTACAACGGAGAAAAAGTGCCAGAAGTGGATCTGGTACTACGCTCCACTAGCAAGCTCGTTCCATAGATCGAGGCCTATCTATTCGCGCTCTGCGACGTGGGACATAGGCTCATTGGAGCGATTGCATTTGCAATCTGTCTTTTGCTGGCTGCAATAGTTGATTTATGTGAAATTACCCCTAATATTATAGTCACTCGATTGCAAAGACGTCCCGAAAATTGGCTGAAAGAGCTCGCTCAACGTCGTGCGGTTAACGTTCTCATTCAATGGTTTTTATTCGTACTGGAATAATATGGATCCCTTAACTCAGGGCGTGTTAGGCGCTGCTTTACCGCAATCAACACGGACAAATTGGATTGGCGTCAACAAGTATCACGTTGCCCTCGCTGGCGCCTTAGGGATGCTCGGCGGAATGGCTGCGGACTTGGACGTGCTGATCTACTCGAATACTGATCCGCTTTTTTTTCTTACCTATCACCGGCAATTTACTCATTCGCTCGCCTTTATTCCGTTTGGCGGGTTTCTGGTGGCACTGATCGTCCAAGGGCTTTTAAGGCAACGATGGCACCTACCGTTCTGGCAGACCGTCCTTTTATGTTCACTGGGTTACGCCACGCACGCACTACTGGACGCCTCCACATCATATGGCACGATGTTGCTGTGGCCGTTCGTTGAGACACGCTATTCCTGGAGTATAATTTCGATTATAGATCCAGTTGTTACGTTGCCTTTAGTTCTCTTCGTTGTAACGGCAGCTGTGCGCGATGCCCCTCGTTTTGCCCGTATTGGCCTCGCCTGGGCACTGTTATATTTGGGCGTAGGGTGGTTTCAACATCAAGGTGCGCGTGCAATGGCAGAGCATTTGGCATCCATGCGTGGCCATGTTCCCCACCGTTTCGAGATTAAACCAAGCTTTGGCAATATACTTGTCTGGAAGAGCGTCTATGAAACCGAACACAAGTTCTTTATCGATGCGTATCGTGTCGGAATTTCACCCAAAACCTATGAAGGTACATCTATACCCAAACTAAATCTCAAGCATGACTTCCCATGGCTCTTACCGGATTCGCAACAGGCAAGGGATATTAAGCGGTTTGACAATTTTAGTGATCACTTTTCTGCAGTAGATCCTTCAAATCCCAATCGAATAATTGATGTACGCTATTCCTTCGTTCCCAACGAAATCAATGCACTATTTTCAATCGAATTAGTCCCCGGCGCCCCCCTTGCAAATCATGCTCAATTCCAAACTCATCGCAAACAGGCACGCCAAAAATTTGGCCGACTCTGGCAGATGGTGATCGAATAGTTATGGGGGGCGCCAACCCGCCCTGGAGACATCGGCCTCGTCCCTAATTGGTCAGCTAATCCCTCATTAGCTGACGGCGATCCATATCAACCTCGACGATGATTAAGTGCCAATAGCTGACTTGGATGATCGCTGTTTTTCACTCCTCAAACGTCAGGATTTTATTTTGTTTTCCCACCAAGTTGGCTTGAAATTTAGAAACATCGTTTTCCATGTATCGCCAACCACATTCATCCACGCCTGAGCGAAGTAGGAATTCTAGGTTAAAGGGCATCCGCTGTTTACTCTCATTATCATAAACCGCGCGGTTTATGAGCATTGGCATCTTACTTATACCATCGAACAGAAAGCCCGGCGCAAACAACGCTGCCCGATACTCCTGCTGATATTCGAAACTCGATTGCTTCACATACACTTCTCGCCGATGGCTGTCCTCGATAGACGCAGGATGATTGTCTATGTCGTAGTATTCAACAGTGTCGTGACTGAAAAAGCGTTGGCCGCCATCTGCGACACCTGTGACCGTCTCATTCAAAACCATCCCGAAGGTTTCGAAATAATCAGTCTCAAGCTCCACTGCAAACGAACAATCACCAATCACCGCTTCAGTTTTTGCCGTGCTCATGCAGAAGACAAAATATTGCTGAAGGAGCTCGTCAGGGAGACTGGTGCTCTCGCATTGGAAATCAATCCCTTCTAAACTTGCAGTAGGAAGCTTATCGATAAAACCCTTTATTCCATCATCCGTAAAACTTACCGATCCTTCGGTGCCGTCTGACCGCCCCGTATCTTCTTCAAGTTTGATATATTTGAGCAACTCATAAAATCGGAACACGCCCTCTGAGACCTGTTTCGCAATCTCTAATGTTGGAACAAATTTATACAGCTGCATGGCGTATTCAAAGCCTCTTTCGTTCGCCGTTCTACTTCCAGTTTATCCGCAAACCCGGCATTTCCATGCCAAATTACACCGGTACTATCTTACTTCTCTTACGTCCGTTAAGGGTCAAAAGCAGCACCCCCCTTTGGAGCCAAAAAGGGGGCTGCTCTTGAATGGATTGCGGTCGTCATAGCTATGACAACTGCCTTAAGCTGCATCTTTCGTGCGCCATATGGCAACAGAGTTTTCGAGGCGTTCACCCATAGCAACGCGCTGTGCTTCGATATCAGCGGGCAGATGATCTCCAAACTGCTCGAAATAGACCTTTAGGTCAGCTACTTCGGCAAGACCTGCGTCACGTGAAATCTCGGTGAGCTGCATGAACTGCTCGGGGGCAAAGTCCAGTCCGTTCCAATTGAAATCTTCGTAGCTCGGCACTAGGCCAAACGGGCTTTCACTCGCCCCCACTTTGCCATTGATGCGATCAACAACCCATTCCAGCACGCGCATATTTTGACCAAAGCCCGGCCACATGAATTTGCCGTTGTCGTCCTTACGAAACCAGTTAACGCGGAATATTTTCGGATTTTTGAGGCCCTGCTTTTCGCGGTTTTGCCCCATGTCGAGCCAATGCTGCCAATAGTCGCCCATATTATAGCCGATAAACGGCAACATGGCGAAGGGGTCGCGGCGGATGCCAGAAACACCAATAGCAGCGGCCGTTGCTTCAGATCCCATGGTGCAGGCCTGAAAGACGCCGTGATCCCAGTCAAAGCTTTCATAAACCAGCGGGAAAGTTTTCGATAAACGCCCCCCGAACAAGAAAGCGCTGATCGGCACGCCTTCAGGATCTTCCCAACGGGGATCAATCGAGGGGCACTGACCGGCTGGTGCGGTGAAACGCGAATTTGGATGCGCCGCTGGCTTATCGCTATCTGGCGTCCAGTCATCTCCCTTCCAGTCAATCAGGTGATCCGGCACGGGGCCGTCAATATCTTCCCACCACACATCCCCATCATCGGTGAGCGCTACATTGGTGAAAATGCAGTTTTCTTTCATGCTCTCCATCGCCATGGGGTTACTGTCATAGCTGGTGCCAGGGGCCACACCAAAAAAACCATATTCAGGATTGATGGCGCGCAAGGTGCCGTCTGTATGTGGCTTGATCCAGGCAATATCATCGCCGACGGTGAAGGTTTTCCAGTCTTTCAATCCTTCGGGGGGCAGCACCATCGCAAGGTTGGTCTTGCCGCACGCACTGGGGAACGCGGCGGCAATATAGGTGTCTTCGCCAGCAGGATTTTTAAGCCCCAGAATAAGCATATGCTCCGCCAGCCAGCCTTCTTCGCGGGCCATATTGGAGGCGATGCGCAGGGCCAGACATTTTTTACCAAGCAAGGCATTGCCGCCATAACCAGATCCATAGGACCATATCTCACGGGTCTCGGGAAAGTGGGTGATGTATTTATCATCGATCTGCGCTTCGCACGGCCAGGGAACATCTTCTTGACCAGGCTCCAGCGGAGCACCAACAGAATGCAGGCATTTGATAAATTCTCCATCGCCCAGAGTGTCCAGCACTTTCTGGCTGACACGGGTCATGATGTGCTGATTGGTGACCACATAGGCGCTGTCGGTAATTTCAATGCCGATCTGCGCAATAGGAGAGCCGATGGGACCCATCGAAAACGGGATCACATACATGGTGCGCCCCTTCATGCAGCCCTCATAACTCTTGCGCATTTCCGCTTTCATTTGCGCGGGAGCCATCCAGTTATTGGTCGGGCCGGCATCGGCCTCTTTTTCATGACACATGAAGGTGCGGTTCTCGACGCGCGCCACATCAGAGGGGTGCGAACGGGCAAGATAGGAATTGGGGCGCTTTTCTTCATTCAGCTTAATATAGACACCAGCCTCTACGAGTTCCGCAGCGAGGCGGTCATATTCAGCTTTCGACCCGTCACACCAGACAATTGTGTCAGGCGTACACATTTTTGCGATCTCGTCGACCCAACTGATCAGTTCATTGTTGCTTGTGCGTGAAGCGCCATCGTGAGATAGTGTCATTGTGGGGGATTTTCCCTTCGGTTTTTAAAGAAGATGTCGGACGACACATCCCTACGACCAACGGGATGTAGTTGACTTGACTATCCCCTAAATTGTATTCACTTGCAACTGCTAGAATTTGACTTATTTGGTTGTATTGAGAAATGATAACTGTGCGTAACGCACCCCTATACCAAAAAGGATTTATATCATGAAAATGATAATGACCGCGCTGTTCGGTTTGGTTTTCATCTTGAGTACCACCCAGTCCTATGCCAAATCTCGCTCGCTTGCAGGAAGCTGGAAAGGCGGCGGTAGTTTTACCACGTCATCAGGTACCCGCGAAAAAACCAGATGTCGCGCCACGGTTCGCGCGCAAAAGTCTGGTCGATATAGCGTTTATGCCAGATGCTCGGTGGCCAGCGTTGGTCTTCTTGAACAATCAGGAACCGTTAGAAGCGTCGGCAAAAACCGTTATCGCGGTCGCTTCTCGAATACTGAATATGACATTCATGGTTCCATCAATATCGTTGTCAAAGGCAATCGCCAATACATCACTTTGAGAAGCCCAAGCGGACGTGGAGATCTTGTCTTTCGTCGCCGCTAGTTATTTCTTCTGGCTTTCTTGGCCAGCGCGACCAGTGTTTGATGAGCCTCATCGGAGGTTTCCACACGTGAGCTGAAATCGAGACGGCATCGCTCCTTGCGCATCATGAAGTCGCAGCCTTCAGGATCGATGCCGGTCAGCTGCCAGGGGCCATCGCGCTCTTGCAGCAGATTGACTGCAATATTGCGTACCGCTTCCCCATGTTGCTCATTCATATGATTCAAGATGCTCGGCTCAGCTGCTTGCAGTTCTTGTATTTCCGCCTTCTTTAAACAAAGAATGTCTGCGCGGACCGACAAGGCCGTGCCAAAGCCGCCCACAAAATGGGCGTCATCAACCAGCATTTCATAAAATGAAAAGTCGGCAAACTGTGCGTAGAATGCTTTGGGGTGCCGGGCCATGAAGCGCTGCTCTGCCTGCGTGCGCGCACATTTGACAATACGCCCGTTGACCGAGACCCGATCTTCGCTCAAGGGATTGGCATTATCGCCAGTGCCATCGAATAAAAGAGAGGCGCGCGGGTCTTTATCAAGGTTTTTGGTATGGCGCGAAATATCCGACATGAGCAGGATTGGCGTGACATCCATCAAGCAAGCTACCCCGGTAAGGGACAAAAATGGTCCCCCACTCTCCTGATCGATACTCGCCAACGCCACTTTATCGGCCAGACGCATGACCCTTCGCGCAATTGGTGCGACCTCACTGGGTGGGGGCATTGGCGGTCTTGAAGCAGGCTTCGAGCTATCTTTTTTTGTCATTGTGGGGATCATTTTCGTTCAGGTTTTGACTTACTGACCAGAGACGCCTAAAAACAGTGTCATAACAAAGATGAAACACTCAGCGCCTCGCGACATGATAGCATGACATAGCGCTGATAAAAGGGTTGAAACTATGGCTACCATCGCACTGGTTGATGATGACAAGAATATCATCGGTTCGTTAAGTGTACTGTTCGAAAACGAAGGCTACATTGTCAACACCTATCATGATGGTGTTTCTGCCCTTGAAGGCCTCAAGGAAAAACCGGTAGATATCGCCATATTTGATATCAAGATGCCGCGTATGGATGGCATGGAGCTCCTGCGCCGCATGCGCCAGGACAGTGAAATTCCAGTCATTTTCCTGACCTCCAAGGATGATGAAATCGATGAATTGTTCGGCCTCAAAATGGGCGCTGACGATTATATCGCCAAGCCTTTTTCACAGCGCTTGTTGCTGGAGCGGGTCAAAACCATTCTGCGCCGCTCGCAAGCGCGTGCCACTCCCAAGGAAGAAAATGACAGCAGTGAACAGCTTCTGGAACGCGGCAAACTGAAAATGGACCAGGAACGCCACACCTGTCATTGGGATGGCGGTGAAGTGACGCTAACGGTCACCGAATTCCTTATTCTGCAAGCACTGGCGCAACGTCCAGGCGTCGTCAAAAGCCGCGATGCCCTGATGGATGCCGCCTATGATGATCAAGTTTATGTCGATGACCGGACAATCGATAGCCACATTAAAAGGCTACGTAAAAAATTCAAAGTCGTCGACGATGATTTCGATGTCATCGAAACTCTCTATGGCGTTGGATACCGCTTCAAGGAAAGTTGAGAAACATGCCACGATCGCAATGGCTGAAAGAACAAATAGCCAAGGTCGGGGGCAAATTGACAGAACTTTCCCAGCGCGTTTCAATCCCGCTTAAAAAGACCATCGCCAAACAGTGGACGGCCCTCAAACATTCGCGTGCAAGGGGCTTTATGCTGTTTGTGCGCAGACGCCTGTCCCCTTTCATTCGTCACTTCAAAACCAACTATAAATTCAACAGCCTGACCCGGCGCATTCTTGTCTATAATGTGCTTGGACTGTTCACACTTGTGGGCGGTGTGCTGGTGCTTAACACCTATCGCGCTGGTTTGATTGAAGTGCGTGTCCAAAACCTGCTGACCCAGGGCAAGATCATCTCCGAGGCCATTGCCGCCTCCTCGACGATTGATACCGATCAGGTAATTGTCGATCCCGAAGAACTGCTGGAGATGCAATCAGATCATGATGCCATTGGCAATATTGAGAGTTATGACAGTCTCGATTTTCCGATCAATCCCGAACGCGCCGCACCGATCTTGCTGCGCTTGATAAAACCAACGGGAACGAGAGCACGCATCTACGACCGCGAAGGCAACAAGCTGCTGGATTCAGAAACGCTGGATGCGCGCGGTCAGATCTCTCGTACACAGCTGCCCCTCGCAGGCGGCGCCCAAAAGGTCAATAATATCACGCGCATTACACGTTGGACGAAACGCAAATGGCGCGGCAATGTCCCCCTATATGTGGATATTGGCGACGCCAATGGCAAAGCCTATAACGAAGTTAGAAAAGCTCTTGGCGGGCGATCACATCACATGTCTCGCCTTAATGAGCGCTCTGAGCTGATCGTCTCGGTTGCTGTGCCCATTCAGCGCATGCGCGCTGTACTTGGCGTTTTGATGCTATCGACCAAGGGCGATGATATCGATAAAATCGTTTATGATGAGGGGGTTGGCGTGCTGCGTGCCGGGCTTATTGCCGCTGCTGTCATGACGGCGCTATCTTTGTGGCTGTCCAATCAGATCGGTGCACCCATGCGCAAACTGGCGGCCGCTGCACGGCGCGTACGCCACAGTGCCAAGGCCCGCGAGGAAATTCCCGATTTCACATGGCGCACAGACGAAATCGGCGAGCTGTCGCTGGCCCTTCGCAATATGACGGGAGCCCTTTACAGCCGCATTGAAGCCATCGAAACATTTGCCGCCGATGTCGCCCATGAGCTCAAAAATCCCCTGACCTCCTTGAAAAGTGCGGTGGAAACCTTGCCGCTCGTCCAAAAGGAAGAATTGCGCGAGCGATTGACGAAAATTATCTTGCATGACGTCAAGCGACTGGACCGCTTGATCAGTGATATTTCTGACGCTTCGCGCCTTGATGCTGAACTGGCACGCGAAGAATATGAGCCTATGGACATCTCCACCCTGCTTGGTAATATCATCCCCGCCTTCAACGATATCCGCCGCGACAGCGATATTGATGTGAGCCTTGTTGTCAATAAGGTCTTTCGCTGTCCCGACGCATTTTTAATGAATGGTCACGAGATGCGCATAGGTCAGGTAATCAATAATCTGGTGGACAATGCCATTTCATTTTCACCCGACAAGGGAGCTGTGAAAGTCACCATGAGACGCTTGAAGGGCACCATTGAAATCCGCATTGAAGATGATGGACCCGGCATTCCTCCCGACAATTTGGAAAAAGTCTTCAAGCGCTTTTATACCGACCGCCCTGACGAACATGGCTTTGGCAATAATTCAGGGCTTGGTCTCAATATATCCGAGCAGATCGTTCTCTCGCACAAGGGCAAAATCTGGGCCGAGAACCGCTTGGTGAATGACGAGATCGCCGGTGCCCGCTTCATCATTCAATTGCCCGGGCTTGTGGCTTGTCGATAATGGGCTATTCAATGCCAACTCCAAGGAAAGTGGCACAGACCATTGCCATGTTGGGCACATTGGGCTTTCCGACCTTTCTTTGGGGACAAACAGCTTACTTAACTCATGGCTATTTGGCTCGGTTCTGGTGGAGTCAGTCTTGGACATTAATGGCCTTGATTCTTTTTGTTGCCGGTGTTTTTATCGCGCAGCTTAATTCTCGGAACTGGACTATCGCTCTTGGCATTTTGGTTTGGGGTATGGCGAGCTTCTGGCTATTCAAGACTGTCGATTGGTGGAGAGTTTCAGGTATTTTGTATATGTTCAGACCTGTTCCCTTCCCCGATCACACCCAATACAAAACCGTCATCATCTCCCTGCTCTTTCCGCTTGTCTGGGGCTACCTGACACCCGCAAAATCATTGAAGAATCTTGTCAAGCGGCTAATAAACATCATCAAATGGCTGAGAGGTCCTATGTTCTAAGACTACCCGTCGATCTGTCATCCCAGCGAAGGCTGGGAACCATACTCACTGGTCTTGCCAATGGCATATTGAGCAAGCGTCCCAGTTCATTATATAAAACGAGAGTTCTGGGGTTATGGATCCCAGCCTGCGCTGGGATGACATTCCTAGTAGCGCTCATATTCTGAAATTTAGCTCTATAAAACCCTAGTAAAAACTAAGCGGGAAATAGCGCAGGAACAGCTCTTCATAAATGCCGTCGCGGCGCACTTTTTCCAGGGCGTAATTGAGCATTTCGCGCAGGCGGCGATTGCCTTTCTGAACAGCGAATCCAACGCCTTGGCCAAAATATTTTTGATCGACCAAAGGACCACCCAAAAAGGAACAACAGGCTTTCGAAGCTGTTCCGTTGAGCCAGAAAACAGAGGTGATACCATCATCGAATATCACTTTGACCTTGCCGCCCAATAGCATTTTATGCAATTTCTCTCGTCTTTTGACCGGGACCAATTTGACACCGGCATAATATTTTTGCAAATAGGCCTGATGGCTGGACCCCTCGATCACACCAACCGTTTTTCCCTTCAGGGCTTCGGGAGTGATATCCGCCAGATTACTGCCTTTAGCAACGATAAAACGAGCGGGAGTGTCATAATAGTGATCGGTCAAATCTGCTGTTTTCAGACTATCCGAACTGATGGTAATGGAAGCGGCAACAATATCGACTTCTTTGCGTGCCAGCGAGGGAAGCAAAAACTCCCAGTCGCGTGCTTCGACCGAACAGGTAACGCCAAGCACGCCGCATATCGCTTGAATAAGCTCAACATTAAATCCCGTCAGGGTGCCATCTTCATCATAATAATTGAACGGTGGATAATCAGCTTCGGTGATAACGCGCAGCGGCGGCAAACCACTAAAATCAGGGCGCGGACGTTGCACATCACCGCGCCAGACCCCCGGCACATAGCTTTTGCCCTGTTGCTGCGCCCAGCCCATCGCGACCATGCCACCAGCAAGGATCGCAAAGCACAAAACACAGAGAATCAGAGCTTTCACATAATCGTTCATGGTCACCATCGTTAGCGAGGTCGCGCCACAAGATCAACAGCGCTTATTTCAACAGGCCAGTAGAGAGCACAATAGTTTGCGAACGGCTCGAAATTATGGCCTATTGGGCACAAGTTTTCACGTCTGCTTATAGCTCCCATCAGGCCAATTAGGACCATTGATCACGGATCCAAGTTTCGCATCGACAAGGCGCTCGCGCACCTCCAGCAACCGCCCGATCAAGCCCGGCTCTTGAGCCTGATAGGCTTTCTCATCTTCCACCCGGTCAACAACAATGCCCAACAGTTCAGTAATCGCATTGCCCACCGAATTTTGCGAAATTGTGACGATCAACCGCCCCAGATCATCGCGATACATGATTTGTTTATAAGCCGGACGCCAGCGGATTTCATTGGCGAACTGGGGATCCAGTATCACCTTTTCACGCAGGTCGCGCGCCACGCGCTGGAACTGATTATTGCTCAACAGCACATCATCGATCTGTGACGCGAAATTAGCTCCGGGCGGCACCTTGGGATCTCCCGTCGCCACCATCATGAAAAAGGTCCGGTAGAAGTCCAGAAAACCACGCAGTATTTGCTCATATTCAAACCAGAAATAGCGATCTTTAAGGCGCTCTGGCCCATCCTTTAGCACCCAGCTTGGCAACCCTTGTGGATAGCCAGTGAGCGATAGAGCACATTCGCTGGAAGGAATGGGCTCAAGGATTTGCAAATCCAGCACTTCCAAAAACTCGTGATAGACATCAGACAGGCTCATCAAGAACATGGAGTTGTGGCCGCTATCGGTGAGATTTGGATTAGCGGGGTTAGCCTCCTTGCCATTTTTCAGCTGTTCCATCGGGAACACCATGAAATGATTGTGGATCATGCGGATGCTGGGCACGCCAGGCTTGTTGAGCGGCCAGGTGCTGTCGAGCGACGCCTCCCCGCACAAAATAAGATGTTTGCCCGGGTCTGGATATTTCTCCAGCATATAGTCGCAGGTGATCTGGGTCATTTGCTCCCAGACCTTCTTTTGTTTGCGCTTCATTTGATCTCGGCGCACAGGGCGACCCAGCGGATCAAGAATGCGCTTGGAGGTATCCAATATGATTGAGGTGTCAAATTCCGTCGAATGACCAATCAGTTTGCGGTACATCAACAAATCTTGCGTGGTGCGAAACAAACCGTTTTCTTCAGCCAGGTTTTTAAGATTGGCAGAACTATTGAAAAATTCCACCGGCGCCATGCCATCGGGTATCTCCACAGTCAGTTTCGGCCTCGGTGTTATGATGGTGCGTGGTGCCTGCTTCATGCGCGCTCCTTAGTGTTCAATTTCAAGCGAAACTCGTTGGCCTTGTAACTGCCAAGTAAGCGGACTTCAGAAGAATAAAAATCAAGCTCTTCCATGGCAAGCTGTACATTGCGCTCATCTGGATGACCTTCAATATCGGCATAAAACATGGTGGCATTGAACGAGCCTTCGAGCTGATAGCTCTCCAGCTTGGTCATATTGACCCCGTTGGTGGCAAATCCCCCCATGCTTTTATAAAGGGCAGCGGGCACATTACGCACACGAAAAACGAAAGTTGTGATAATGGGGCCATCTGCTGGCACCACTGGTTGCGGGGTCGCCGACAAAATCAAAAAACGCGTGGTGTTATGTGCAGCGTCCTCAATATCTTTGGCAAGCACTTCAAGTCCATAAATCTTGGCCGCCAGACTTGGCGCAATCGCCGCCATGCTTTGGTCGCGCGCTTCTTGCACCATCCGGGCACTGCCAGCCGTATCCCCTTGCGGATGGGCAACCAAACCCAGTTCTCTGATTTTGTTGCGGCACTGGCCAAGCGCCATAACATGACTATGCACCGATGTGAGCCCCTTCAATGTCGCCCCTTTGAGGCCAAGCAACTGATGATGGATTGGTTCAAATTGCTCACCGACAATATGCAGCCCGGAATCGGGTAATAGATGGTGTACATCCGCCACGCGGCCAGCCACAGAGTTTTCAATGGGGATCATGGCAAAAGCTGCCTCCCCTGCCTTAACGGCGGCCAGTGCCCCCTCAAAAGTCGCACAAGGCATCGCACGCCAGTCCGGTTGATATTCAAGACAGGCCAGATGCGAATTTGCCCCCGGCTCCCCCTGATAGGAGATCGTCGTAGACGAGGATTTTGTTAATTTGCTCACGTTTTTCTTTCCATCTTCGGCGTTATTTTTCCGCCGACAGCAACACTCGTGCTTTTTCAAGATCGGCTGGAGTATCAACACCAAGGGGGATCGTGTCAACGAGCGCAACATCAATCCGCATACCATTTTCCAGGGCACGCAATTGCTCAAGTTTCTCGCGCAATTCAAGCGTCGAGGGAGAAGCGCTGACAAAACGCTCTAACGCCGCGCGACGATAGGCATAAATGCCTATATGATGGTAATGAGGACCCTCGCCATATGGAGCCGTGGTGCGCGTAAAATAAAGTGCCCGCAACCGCTTTTCTCCAAGCGGGGTGCCAACAATTTTTACGACATTGGGATTGGTGCGCTCTTCATCATTGTCAATTTCAACGCCAAGGGTCGCGATATCCACGTCCTTATCGGCAAGCGGCGCTATACAAGCCTTCACCAAAAGGGGATCAAGACTGGGTAAATCTCCTTGCAGATTGACGATGGTTTCAAATTGTCCATCAGGGTCGACCTGCTGCAAGGCTTCAAAAATGCGGTCCGAGCCGCTTTTATGATCGGAACGGGTCATAACACAACGTCCTCCCGCTTGCTCGATCGCGTTCAAAATCGCGTTATCATCCGTGGCCACCACAACCTCACCAACAGTTGATTCGACGGCTCTGCGCCAGACATGCACAATCATGGGTTCACCAAGGATGTCCGCCATCGGCTTGCCCGGCAACCGCGATGCCTGCATCCTGGCGGGGATAAGTATCAAAGTTTTTGTCATATGATGCCTTCGCTATATATCTATTGCCGTAAAATGGCCTCTTAACTATTGATAATCTGGTGCAAAGGGAGGTAATAGGGTGCAGACTCGCCATTCCAGATATGCAGGATCTGAATACAATGCGGTAAATTCACCCTATTGACCAAACCAAACGTCAAGAATTGGACCCCCTGAATGAAACACAAACAACACCTCCCCTCGAAGTTTGAAGAATTCGTACCAATCGCTGCTGGCGCCCTTGGTTTCTCAATCCTCTTTCTGTTTGGCCTGTCGGCATTTGTCAACAATCTCTTCCAACCAGAGGCAGGTTCCGCACATCAGCCAATGATTGCCACAACCGCGCCTCATAAGCCAGCTGCGAGCGATAGCGGTAAAAACACACAAAATACCCACGACAATGTTGCTGGTAGCACGACCAGCAAGCCCGTAGCAAAGCCACCATCAGCAATCGTTTCAATCGGCCAGATACTCGCCAAAGGGGATGCCAAAAAAGGCGCCAAGGTTGCCAAAAAATGTTTCGCCTGTCACAGCTTTGACAAAGGTGGAAAAAACAAGGTTGGTCCCAATCTCTACGCGATAGTCGGCAAGAATATCGGCACCACAAAGGGCTTTAAATATTCTTCTGCTATGGTCAAATATGCCGGTAAAACCGGCAGTTGGAAATATGCCAATCTGATGGCGTTTTTGAAAAAACCAAAATCGGTTGTGAAGAAAACCAAAATGGCCTTTGCAGGGCTCAAAAAAGAAAAAGATCTGGCAAACCTGATCGCCTATTTGCGCGGTAATGCCTCAACACCGGTGCCGCTCCCGACCCATTAAGGGGTGCGTGCGCCGTCAAATAAAAACAATTGATGGGAAGGGAACGTTTAAATGGCACCTAGAACCAGCATAAGATCAGGGGTGGCGGCTGCTTGCTTATTCCTGTCCACCTCTATTGTTACGATTCAATCGGGAACCGAGCTTGCCAAAGCCAGTGGCACCATCGAGGATCAACCGCGCAAACACGCTCTTTCCCTGATCGGCGAACCCAAATACCCCGCCGGTTTCAAGCATTTCGACTATGTCAATCCAAATGCTCCCAAGGGAGGCCGGGTGCGCCTTGGTGCCAATGGCAGTTATGATACGCTGAACATTTTCACAGGTAAGGGAGATACGGCATCGGGCATCGGGCTGCTATACGACAATTTGATGGATACAAGCCTTGACCAACCTTCCACCGCCTATTGCCAGTTATGCGAATGGGTCAGCTATCCCAAAGACTTTTCCTCAGTGACCTTTAAATTGCGCGATGAAGCTAAATGGCATGACGGCAGACCCGTATCTGTCGAGGATGTGATTTTTAGTTTCAAGACCTTCACAACCCTTAATCCGGGCTGGAAATTTTACTATAAAAACGTCGTCAAAGCCGAAAAAACCGGCCCCCTCGAAGTAACGTTCAGATTCAATGTCAAAGGCAATCGCGAATTACCGCAAATCATGGGAGACCTCACGGTCCTACCCAAGCATTACTGGGATGATACTGACGCCCATTATGTCAAACGCGACCCCGCCAAAAGCACCCTCGTGCCACCTCTGGGCTCTGGCCCCTACAAAATCAGTAAAATGGCCAGAGGGGCGAGTATGACCTTCACGCGCGTCAAAGATTATTGGGGCAAAAACATAGCCTGTAATGTCGGTCGCTATAATTTCGATGAAATCAGCTACACTTATTTCCGGGATTCAACCGTTGCCCTTGAGGCGTTCAAAAGTGGTCTGCTCGATTACCGCGCTGAAACCAGTTCGAAAAACTGGGCGACCGCCTATAATTTCCCGGCCTTCAACAAGAAATTGGTCAAAAAGCAAACAATCAAACTCAAAACCTCCCAGCCCATGCAAGCCTTTGTCATGAACACAAGGCGTTCGCGCTTCAAAGATCCCCTTGTGCGTCATGCCTTTACGCTGGCTTTTAATTTTGAATGGGCCAACAAGAACCTGTTTTATAGTCAATATAAGCGGGTTAGCAGCTATTTCGAAAATACCGAACTGGCGTCCTCTGGATTGCCAACTGGTCGCGAGCTGGAAATTCTCAATGAGGTCAAGGCGATTGTGCCTCCTGAAGTTTTTACCAAGCCATATAAACTACCGGTCAATAACACGATGCGCGACTTTCGCAAAAATTTGCGTTATGCGAGCAAACATCTTGATGAAGCAGGCTGGAAAATAAAAAATGGTGTGCGCATCAACACCAAAACCGGCGAGCAGCTAAAGGTTGAATTCCTGCTTGTACAGGCCGCCTTCGAGCGCATTGTTATGCCCTATATCAACAGCCTCAAAAAACTTGGCATCAAGGCCACCATTCGCCAAGTCGATACCTCCGAATATATCAGACGTCATCGCAAGTTCGATTTCGATATTATCATTGGTACCTTCCGCCAATCGCAATCGCCAGGCAATGAACAGCGCGGCTATTGGAGCTCGGCAGCTGCCAGTAAAGAAGGATCGCGCAACACGATTGGCATTAAGAACAAAGCCATCGACAAGCTGATTGACAAAATTATTTTTGCCAAAACCCGCAGCGAGCTCGTGGCGACCACCAGAGCGCTGGACCGTGTCCTTTTGTGGAACCATTATCTCATCCCGCAATGGTACGCCCCTTATGAGCGCATTGCTTACTGGAACAAATTTGGTCAGCCAGAAACCCTGCCCAGTCAGGATGTGAGCTTCCTTGCGACCTGGTGGTATGATCAAAAATCTGCAGACGCCCTTAAAAAAACCGGTGGATAATCATCAAATGAGACCCGCAATGAAAATAGACAATCCAACCCTTCTTGCACTCACTCTGGCTCTGGGTTTGACATTTTTACTGCCAGGGCAACAGGCCTTGGCAGGCGAAAAAACACACGGGCTTTCCGCCTTTGGCGAGCTTAAATACGGCCCCGACTTCAAGCATTTTGATTATGTCAATCCACAGGCACCAAAGGGCGGTCGGCTGTCGATGATCGGTCCATCAAGGCTCAAATCTTTTAACAGCTTCAATGATTTCATATTGAAGGGGGACGCCGCTCAAGGGCTCAGCGCCCTGTTTGACAGCCTGATGGAAGGGGCTGCTGACGAACCTGACAGCGTTTATGGTCTGGTGGCACATAGTGCTCAATTGGCCAACGATAAAAAGTCGGTGACGTTTTACATGCGGCCAGAAGCAAAGTTTTCCGATGGCACGCAAATCACCGCCAAAGATGCCGTTTTTTCCTTTGATATTCTCAAATCCAAAGGCCATCCAGCCTATCGTTTGCAATTGCGTGATGTGGTCAAGGCACAGGCCATCGACAAGCTTACGGTTCGCTATCAATTCAAGGGCGAACAGGTCCGTGATCTGCCCCGCCTGGTGTCCGGGCTCCCCCTGCTGTCTGCGACTTATTACAAGACCCGCGATTTTTCTAAAACCACACTCGATGTGCCGCTTGGCTCGGGGGCTTACAAGATTAAGAACTTTGATCAGGGCCGTCAGGTCACCTATGAGCGGCGCAAGGATTATTGGGCCAAAGATCTACCGATCAATGTGGGGCGCTATAATTTCGACGAGTTGCGCTATGAATATTACCGCGACGATACATCTGAATTTGAGGGCCTGACCAGCCATACCTATGATTTGCGCGAGGAATTCACCTCTAAAAACTGGGCCACAGCCTACAATATTCCGCAGGTTAAATCAGGGCGCTTGAAACGCGAAACCTTGCCCGATAAAAGCCCCTCGGGAGCGCAGGGCTTTTTCATGAATATGCGCCAGGACAAGTTTAAAGACCCCCGCGTCAGGGAAGCGCTCGATCTCGCCTTTGACTTCGAGTGGACCAACAAGAACCTGTTTTTCAATGCCTATATCCGCACACAAAGCTTCTTTGAGAACTCGGAGATGAAAGCCCATGGCAAGCCTTCCAAAGAAGAGTTGGCCCTGCTGGAGCCTTTCGCGGACAAGCTGCCAGCTGAAGTATTCCAAACTCCTTACACGCCGGCCAAAACCTCTGGAGCTGGCAAAGACCGGGGCAATCTGCGGCGCGCTCAAAAACTGCTGGCGAAAGCTGGTTGGAAAGTCGGCAATGAAACCATCAAAGAAAAGGATTGCGGATTTTTCTGCAGCCTGATGACCTCAATCGGTCTGCGTTCACAAAAGAAGAGCGCCGTTTTGCGAAACGAAAAAGGGGACAAATTCACCATTGAATTTCTCACCGTCAGCCCGGCTTTTGAGCGCATCATCGGTCCTTATCTTCAAAATCTCAACACCCTTGGCATCAAAGCAAAAATTCGTATGGTCGACAGCTCCCAATATGAGCGCCGCCTCAAAGATTTCGATTTCGACATTACCACCTCTCGCTTTGTGCTCGGTCTTACACCTGGCGTCTCCATGCGTAGCTACTGGTCATCGGTCAGCGCCGACACCAAGGGATCGCGCAATCTGTCGGGTATCAAAAGCCCCGTCATTGACGCCTTGATCGAGAAAATGATCGGCGCCAAAAGCCGCAAGGATCTGGTCATTGCCGCCAAAGCACTTGACCGCGTGCTGCGAGCTGGCCGTTACTGGGTGCCGCAATGGTATTATCCGTTCCACCGCATGGCCTATTGGGACAAGTTCGGTAAACCTGCCAAAAAGCCCCCTTATGCCCGCGCCATTATCGACACCTGGTGGGTGGACAAAGAAAAAGAAGCCAAGCTGCAAGAAAAGAAGAAGTGAGCATAACACCTCCCCTCTTGCCATTCTGGCCTGCATGATCGATAAATACCAGCTCAACAATAAACACTGATAAAAACGAGATTTCATGGGCGCTTATATTTTACGAAGGTTATTGCTGATCATTCCGACCATGTTCGGGATTATGGCCGTGAGCTTTGCCATTATCCAGTTTGCGCCGGGCGGCCCCGTGGAACAGATGATTGCCCAGTTGACGGGCACCAATGTTGATGCCACCGCCCGCATCGGTGGCGGCAGTAGCGATTTTGGCGCTGGTAACCCGCAAGGTGGCGCTGATAGCGGCTCCGCTGGAAAATATCGCGGCTCACAGGGGCTGGACCCTGAATTCATCAAATCTCTTGAAAAACAGTTTGGCTTCGACAAGCCCTGGTACACGCGCTTTAGCACCATGATGTGGAACTATCTGCGCTTTGATTTTGGCGACAGCTATTTTCGTGATGTCAGTGTGATCTCACTGATCAAGGAGAAACTACCGGTTTCTGTGTCGCTCGGTCTGTGGATGACTCTGATTTCTTATGGAATTTCCATCCCCCTTGGCATCAAGAAAGCGGTCAGTGACGGCTCGCGATTTGATGCCTGGACCTCAAGCGTTATTATTATTGGCTATGCAATACCGGGCTTCTTGTTTGCCGTTTTGCTCATTGTGTTATTTGCAGGGGGATCATTTTTCAACTGGTTCCCCTCGCGCGGCTTAACGTCCGACAATTGGCAAGATTTGAGCTGGCTCGGGCTATTTGGGCAATATCTAAAGCTTGCCGCGCTGCCGATCATCATTGCTGGATTGTCTGGCCTGTATTTTCTGACAAAACGCGCAAATACCTCCCTTTGGCAGGCGATCCGTACATCGATCCTGTTTTCATTGCTGCTATTGCTTGGGGTCTTTGCCCTTGTCGCTTGGCTCAAACTGTTGCCAGATAGCGAAGATATGACCTATTTTGGTCGCGTTGGCGACTATTTCTGGCATCTCGTACTGCCGCTTATTGCCATGTCCTTATCCGCCTTCGCCACCACCACCTTCTTGACCAAGAACTCGTTTCTGGACGAGATCAAAAAGCAATATGTGGTAACGGCCAGAGCCAAGGGTCTCACTGAAAATCAAGTGCTTTACGGGCATGTGTTTCGTAACGCCATGCTGATCATTATCGCTGGGTTTCCAGGGGCCTTTATTGGCGCATTTTTCACCGGCTCGCTACTGATCGAAACGATCTTCTCGCTGGATGGGCTGGGGCTGTTATCGTTCAAGAGTATTCTTGACCGCGATTATCCCGTGGTATTTGCCAATCTTTATATCTTCTCGCTGGTCGGGATCATTGTGGGACTGATTTCTGATCTGACCTATACTTGGATTGATCCGCGTATCGACTTTGAGTCGCGGGAGATATAGCGCCATGGACAGTAAAATCAATAATCCAGACGCCCCCAGGAAAGGGTTTTTTGGCCGTATGTGGTCGACCTTGCGGCATGGCCCTGATCTCTCGCCGATCAATGAACGCCGCTGGGACACATTTAAGGCCAACCGGCGCGGCTATTGGAGCTTGTGGATTTTCCTGTTCCTGTTCATCTTCTCTCTGTTCGCTGAGTTCATCGCCAATGACAAGCCGCTGATCGTAAAATATGACGGCAAGATGCACTTCCCCGTCCTCTTCACCTACACCGAAACCGACTTTGGCGGCCTGTTTGCTACCGAAGCTGATTATCGCGACCCGGTACTTGAATGTCTGGTGCGCACCAATGGCTCGGAGCAATGCGAAGACAATACCCAAACCAGCGACATCAAAGGCGGCTCCAAGGGCTGGTTCTTGTGGCCGGTGATCCGCTATGGCTACCGCACCATCAATCTCGATTATCCTCGCGTTAAAGCTGCTGATGGCCTTTGCCTTGGTTTTCCTTCGCCGCCAAACTGGCTGCGCGACGATAGCTTTTGCGAGGCACCCAAAGATCAAATGGAGCGCTTTTCGCGCCTTGGCAATACCAATTGGCTCGGCACAGATGATCAAGGACGCGATGTTGTGGCACGGGTGATTTACGGGTTCCGCATCTCTATATTGTTCGGCCTCGCCCTCACCATCTTGTCCTCCATAATCGGCATCGCAGCTGGTGCCGTGCAAGGTTATTTTGGCGGCTGGACCGATCTCATTTTCCAGCGCTTCATCGAGGTCTGGAACTCGGTGCCAACGCTCTATCTGCTAATCATCGTGGCCTCCATCATTGAACCAAATTTCTGGATCCTGCTGGGCATTTTGCTGCTTTTTGCCTGGGTTGCGCTGGTGGGAGTGGTACGCGCCGAGTTTTTGCGTGGCCGTAACCTTGAATATGTACGCGCCGCCAGAGCCATGGGTCTGACCTCGCGCAGCATCATGATCAAGCATCTGTTGCCCAACGCCATGGTTGCCACACTGACCTTCATGCCCTTTATTCTCAATGGCTCAATCACCACTTTGACTTCGCTGGATTTTCTGGGCTTTGGCCTACCTCCAGGAGATCCATCGCTAGGGGAATTGCTGAAGCAGGGCAAAGCTAATCTGCAAGCCCCCTGGTTAGGTCTCACCGCCTTTTTTGTGATTGCGATCATGCTATCGCTGCTGATCTTTATCGGTGAAGCCGTGCGCGACGCGCTTGATCCCAGAAAAACCTTTGAATAGAGCAAGACCTTTGAATAGAGAAAGACTTTTGAGTAGCCCGCAATATGACAGACAACCCAGAAAAGCTGCCAATTTCATGCTTCATCATCGCCATGAACGAAGAAGATCGGATTGGGCGCACCATCAAATCGGTGATCGGTTTTGTGGATGAAGTCATTGTCATTGATAGTGGCAGCACCGACCAGACGGAAGAAATCTGCCGCTCATTGGGCGTCACCTTCTTATACAATAAATGGAGCGGTTACGGGCAGCAAAAAAACTTTGGTGAAGATCAGTGTAAACATGACTGGGTGCTCAACCTCGATGCCGATGAAGTGCCAACCAGGGCGTTATGCGATGAGATCATCGCCTTGATGAGTGCGGGAGAACCACAGCTCTCTTGCTATTCGATCTATTTCCCAACCGTCTACCCCGGCGCTCAAAAACCGCGTCCTTTTGCTGATTATCACAATTATATCCGGCTCTATGATCGCACCAAGATGCGCTTTTCAAACAGCGCCGTGCATGACACTGTGACCTCGCATGACTATGAGATTGGCCAGCTTGATGCCCCCGCTTTTCACTATAGCTATCGCTCGCTATCGCATCTTCTGGAAAAGTTTAATTCCTATACGGACCTGCAGGCCAACACGATGAAGAAGCGCAGCATATGGAAGCTGAAACTGCGCCTACTCAGCGAATTTCCCCTCGGATTTCTCAAATTTTATATCTTGCGCCGCCACATTACCGGAGGGTTTGAGGGCTTCACACGGGCTCTTGCCGGAGCCTCATTCCGCTATTTTCGTATCGCCAAAATGCTGGAGCTGGCACAAAAGCAACACGCAAATCACCCAGATAAAAAATAAGCGCCACAGGAATAAACTCCTATGGCGCTCGATTTTCAAATTATGCGATCAATTCAAAGAGCACCGGACCATGCAGCACGCCTGCCCTTAAACCCCGGACCCTATCCAAGCGGATTATTGATCTTGTCTTTCAGTTTACGCACCTTGATCATGTTCATGATGGCTTTTTCATAAAATGGCTCGGTGGTGCCTTTTTTCATTTTACGCATGAAATATTTCTCAAAGGCGATCTTTGCATAATGTACCCATTTGCCATCGGCAGCCCAGTTAACATTGCGCGGAGGATTTTGCGGGCGCGCCACAAACACCACTCCTTCATCACCAAGATCGGCAAGACAAACCGCGTTCCAGGTCCCCTCGGCTTCGGGTTCCTTGCCACGTAGCACGCTACCAATATTGTGAGCAACCGCCGTTACCATGCTCTCAATCATGAAGCCAGTTTTCGGCACACCAGTGGGCACTGGTGTCGCTTCCAGCGGGGCAATGGCGATACAAACGCCAACCGCATAGATATTGGGATATTTTGGATTTTTCTGCTTGGTATCGACAATCGTGAAACCGCGCGGATTGGAAACCCCCTCGATATCACGCACCGCTTCGACGCCTCTAAAGGCTGGCAGGATCATGCCATAACCAAAGGGGACTTCGTGTTGCAAAAAAGCGTTGCCATCTTGACCGACTTCAGTGATGTGCATCATCCCATCTGTGACCTGATCAATTTTGGCATTGGTAATCCATTTGATATTGCGATGGCGCATTTTGCTCTCCAGAAGCCCCTTGGTGTCTCCAACACCGCCCAGCCCCAGATGGCCGATATAGGGTTCCGCTGTCACGAAAGTTATCGGGAACTTGTCGCGGATTTTACGGCGACGCAGATCCGTATCCATGATCATCGCATATTCGTAGGCAGGGCCATAACAAGAAGCCCCCTGCGCGGCCCCTACAACAATCGGTCCTGGCGTTTTTATAAACTCTTCCCAGCCCGCATAGGCATTGAGAGCATGATCTACCGTACAAATCGAATGGGTAAAGCCGCCATCAAGGGGACCCAAACCAGGTATTTCATCGAAAGCCAACTCCGGACCGGTAGCGATCACAAGAATATCGTATTGAACCTGCTCACCGTTCGCCAGTTCAATAATATTATGATCAGGATGAACCCGGTTGGCGGCCTGCGGGATGAAATTGATCTTCCGCTTTTTCATCAAGCCTTCCAGCTCAAGCGTAATATCAGCCCTGTTTCTCCAGCCAACACCCACCCACGGATTACTAGGTGTGAATTGCAAATAGGAGTTCGCAGATATCAATGTCAGCGTATCTCCTTTTCGTAGTTCGGCTTTTATTTCATAGGCGGCAGACACCCCACCAATACCACCACCTAATATGACTACATGAGCCATTCGCACATCTCCCTTAAATAACCGTATGGAAACAGCTTTTGCGTATCGCAAGCAGCTCTCCAATGGATAAAATGTTGCTTAAAAGCAAATAATAATGCTTCATTCCTGCTTCTGCCGAATTGGTTCAGTAAGTAGAGAACAAGCCAACCACATAACGCTTCTTTGCGCGTTTTTGTGATCTCTCCCTCACCTTTATCGTCTGTTTCATTCCCTCACATTGATGCCCAGCATCGATGTCAACGAGCGCCCCATATGGCAAACAAGCTTTCGAACTCACGAAAACAATCTTTGTAGAGATGATTATTTCTACGGCGTTCCAAAGCACTCGCAACATTATAGTAGAAGTTTTAGGAATTATCCAGCTTCCGGCAGGCGTCAAGCATATTTTTTACCAAATGACCTAGCTTGCAAAGAGACGAACCTAATGAATTCAAATAGATAGGCATAGATCACCATGCTCAGATAATGCTTCTGACTATATTCCCCTGCCCCATCTGTGAACTAGTTGGATCATAGGCGACACTATCTTGCTGATCCAACTTTCAATAAGCAGCGATAATAATCTTGTCGCCTTTCGCGCCTTACGGCCCCACCCCAATGACAATGATCGCTCGAGCAAACATCTTTGGTAAAAAATACGCTTTGGGGCCATTCGTCAAAATATTTATTGAATGATCGTTCATTCCTGTTAAATTAGTGTCAAACGCCAGCCTATCCTCCGCCGGTTATAAACCCCTCTTGAAGAAATGCGATGACATGAAACTGAGCGAACAAAAAATTGTCGACAAAAAAGCGCAAATTCTTGAAGCCTCTCAGGCCTGTTTTGTGCGTAAGGGCTTTCACAACACCACCATGCAAGACGTCTGTCAGCAAGCGGGTATGAGCGCTGGCAATATCTACCGTTATTTTGACAGCAAGGAAGTTATCATCGAGGCGTTCGCTGCGGATGAACTGCAATGGATGAGTACCGCCATCAATGATGTGCCCTCTTCTCCAGATATGCTGCAAGCCATCGTCGATACCGTCTATTGGACAGCGACCACCTTGATGGAAAATGATAAATCAGAATTAATCGCCGAGCTATTTGCCGAAGCTGGTCGCAATCCCCGCATCAACGCGATCTATACCAAATTTAACAAGCAACTGACGCAGCAAGCTTGCGGAATGCTGCAAGAACTTGAAGACAATAAGCTTTTGCGCTGCATACATGACAAGGCACTGATCGCCAGGATACTGATCTCGCTGGTCGATGGGCTCGTCGTCAACAAAATCGTCTGTCCCGATTTCGACATGACCAATATGCGCCCGGTGATCGAAACAATGGTCACATCCTTGTTCGCTCCGATCAATCCAGAAATCAGTTGAGTTTTTCGGCCATTTTAGGCTGACTATATTTTTTCAGATATGCGAGAATTTCCTGCAATCCTTCGATCGCCTCTATTTTTGGTTTTGAGCGCTCATTATCTGGCATGATAATGGAGGTTTGAAATTGGTCGATCTCATCGGTTTTTTCGAACTCGATATAGCCACGGCGTCCATAGGCCATGACCCCATTCACATAGGTCTTTTTAGTTGGCTGAGCTAGATGCACCTCTTGGCCCAGAGTGCGGGAGACGAGTTGCATAAACTCAAATGAAGTCGGCACTCGAAGTTTCGAAAACCGCCTGGCAATATCACTGTCTGGCCGATTTGTGGCTAGGATCATAGGAACAAGAGCGCCTTGCAGAACAAGATTGGAATGGCCCCACATGCCTTTTTCCCCCATCAGCTCATTATGATCGGCGGTGATAAAAATATAGAGAGCGCCACGCTGTTTCTCCAACCGGGAGAGGAGCTCATCAAGACTTTTATCATAGCACAAGAGACCCCGGCGATATCTTTTCAGGCGAGCCAGACCGGAGGCCGCTTGATTGGCTTTTTTTTGCCGAGAAGTTTTAGTGCCCCTGACATCAGTACGATCCGTAAGTGGCCCCTTAATATTGCAGACATAGGGTCCGTGGTTGGTGCGCTGATGAATAAAATAGAACCGCTTATCCCCCCCTATCGGCGCCTTGTCCATCTGATCGAGGATGACCGCATCGCGCTTGGCTTCGTAAGCTGGCTCCCAGTCTTCCTTTGTTTCAATCTTGTCGATAAATTTCAATCCGCCGGCGATTTGCAAAGGCTTGATATTTTGAGCAGAATAATAACCAACAGAAAATTTCTGTTTGTGCGCCATTTCAAATATCGTGGATGAGCGACGAAAAGCGGCCACTGGATTGAACGACATGCGGATGAACAATGGCACACTGGCAAGAGTCGCGGTTCCCGCCGCCAGCCCGACCTTGGGGATATAGCGTAACCCGTTCCCGCTCGAAAAACGTTTCGTCATCAAAGGCGTTGTAGCTTTGTCGGCTCCAAATATGCCAAGCTCCATCGGCGAGATACTTTCTCCCATGATAACGGCAACCGTTATCGGTTCATCAAGCGCGCCTTCAAGGCTTGCGCCAACCACCAATTTTGGAGCCCTCCGATCGCTAAATTGACTATCCGCCAGCCCGCTTCGAATAGCTAAGGAAACGGCCTGCACGACCCCTGTGTGCGAGGGCATATAGGGAGAAGGGTTAAGCACAAAGGGCCTGGAATGAACAAAGCTTCGCACAGAGATGATCATAAATGGCAGCACCACCAGAAACACCCCCAGTCTCGTTAGGGGGTCAAAACGATCACCTTTGACATAGTGTACAAAAATCGCAAAGACGACATTCAGGACGATCACCAAAATGACCGGTAGCACAAAAATCTGCCACTCACCGGTTGCTGCAATGCCGATTTCGAACATTTGTTCACGTCCCAGCAAGATAAGATCTGGTCCCAAAACGCTTCCAAAGTAGCGATAAGTTCCAAACCAGATCAACTGCAACGCCGAGATCGCAACCAACACCCAAAACAGGGCCCGCCTAGAATCAATGAGTAAAAGCCCCATGGGCAGGAGGATATAAGGATAAAGATGGCGAATATCGATATTGAGGGCGCTCATTCCGAATATATATCGAAGAATGGCCTCGTTGATCAACAAGACTACCAAAACCAAAAGCGAGACTATTATATATAATGCAAACTGCATCAATTTATTCTTCACACTGCAGTCCTTGCTTTTCATTTACTCTCACGTGATCGTATTCGTCATCCCCACGCAGAACATAGAAGCAAGACTAAAACGGCCGCCAACGCTCTGACACATGAGACAACCCTCTAATTATCCAGGAAGCTGCGCAATTTACGCGAGCGTGAAGGATGTTTGAGTTTGCGAAGAGCCTTGGCTTCGATTTGCCGAATACGCTCGCGGGTCACAGAAAACTGCTGTCCGACCTCTTCCAGCGTATGATCCGTGTTCATGCCAATGCCAAAACGCATGCGCAACACGCGCTCCTCGCGGGCTGTCAAAGAGGCTAGCACTCGGGTCGTCGTCTCACGCAGATTGCTTTGAATGGCGGCATCGATGGGCAGAACGGCGTTCTTGTCCTCGATGAAATCGCCAAGCTGGCTATCTTCTTCATCGCCAATCGGCGTTTCCAGCGAGATCGGCTCTTTGGCGATTTTCATCACCTTGCGCACTTTCTCAAGCGGCATATTGAGCTTTTGCGACAGCTCTTCTGGTGTTGGTTCACGGCCAATTTCATGCAGCATCTGCCGGCTGGTGCGGACAATCTTGTTGATGGTCTCGATCATATGCACCGGAATACGAATGGTGCGCGCCTGATCTGCAATAGAGCGGGTAATGGCCTGGCGGATCCACCAGGTCGCATAGGTCGAGAACTTGTAACCACGGCGATATTCGAATTTGTCGACCGCCTTCATCAGACCAATATTGCCTTCTTGAATGAGATCAAGGAATTGCAGGCCGCGATTGGTGTATTTCTTGGCAATCGAGATCACCAGTCGCAGATTGGCTTCGACCATTTCCTTTTTGGCAATGGCGGCTTCTTTTTCACCCTTGCGCACATGCTTGACGATGCGCCGGAATTCCTTGATGACCAACCCCGTATCGCTGGCCAGCTCATGGATATCAGCGCGGATCAGTTCGACCCGGTTTCTATCCTCATTGATGAATTCGGCCCAGCCTTTGACTTCCAGCTTGCCAACCCGATCACACCAACCCGTATCGATCTCATGACCATAATATTCGTTGAGGAAATCCTTACGCGGAATGCCATAGCTATCGGCCAAACGCATCAAACGTCCTTCAAAACCAATGAGGTGCTTGTTGATCGAATAGAGTTGTTCGACGAGCGTTTCGATGCTGCCATTATTCAGCTCAAGGCTTTTCACCTCTTTGATGATATTGGTCTGAAAGGTCTTGTATTTCTTCTTTAGCGGTGCCGAAAGGGTGGCGCCCTTCATTTTCTTGGCGACCAACTTATCCTGCAAATCGCGCAATTTCTTGTACTCGTCGGCAATGCGATCAAAGGACTCTAAAACAACCGGTTTGAGCTCAGCTTCCATCGCGGTCAGCGAGATGCTGTTCTCGAACTCATCGTCATCATCTTCTTCATCGTCATCGGTGCTTTCACCATCTTCCGATTTGGTATCTTCACCATCCTCCGACTTGCTGGCGGATTTGCCATCTTCACCGTCTTTTTTCTCGCCCTCTTCTTCTTTAGCCTTTTCATCCTCAGTGGGCTGCAGGGTTTTATCTTCCTGCTTGGCGTCTGGCCCCGCATAGGTAGCTTCAAGATCAATGATATCGCGCAGCAAACGCGTGCCTTCATTGAGGTCATCGCGCCAGATAATAATGGCCTGGAAGGTCAGCGGACTTTCGCACAAACCAGCGATCATCGCTTCACGCCCGGCCTCGATACGCTTGGCGATGGCAATTTCGCCTTCGCGCGACAAAAGCTCAACCGTGCCCATTTCGCGCAAATACATGCGAACGGGATCATCGGTGCGCTCACCAGCACCAGCTCTTGTGCCGGTTTTGGCTACGGCTGTTTTCTTTTTGACCGTGGGAGCGAGACTCTTGCCGGTTTTTGTATTCTTGGTCACAGCCACTTCTTCAACGTCCTCTGCTTCAACGACATTGATGCCCATCTCTGACAGCATGGTCATTGTGTCTTCGATTTTTTCGGAAGAAACCTCACTCGATGGCAGAACTTCATTGAGTTCCTCATAAGTGACATAGCCAGCCTTTTTGGCCTTTTTGATCATGCCTTTGACAGCTTTGTCACTCATGTCCAAAAGCGGTTCATCCTGAACTTCTTCAGATTTTTTCGCCTTCCGAGGCTTTGCTTTAGCTTTCGTTTTGGCTTTAGCTTTGACTGTTCTCGTTGCCATATGGTTCCTTGCTCCAGTCGCGTCTGTTGAACGCGCCTCTCCTATCCCCTGAAAAGCCCCTCACATCTGGCCAATTAAAGCCAATTAGAAGGGCAAGGATCACTTGTGTCTAATATGCTGCACCGAGATAAAAAATGCTCGTATGCGCGATGAACCCATCATTTCAATCCGCGAGCTTCCAGTTGCGCGGCCAGAAATGCGTCAAAATTCTCAGCACCACTCACTTCACCTGACCTTGCAAACATGTTCTCATTATCCAGATAACGCGCATTGAGGTCTCGAACTTTCCCGAGATTCTCTTCGCTACCATCTTCGTCAAACGCCTGCTTTGCGCCATCCAGCCGCATGGAAAGCGCCATTTGACGCCGATACAGCTCAAGCATCTGGTGCCAGCTCTCCTCGATCACGGTTCGAGATTGGTCCAACGCCCTAACCCATCTGTCAATGCCAATATGGGCGGCGCCCACTCTTTCAAGGGCGTCGCCAAATCCAATCTCTTTCAGATGGACACGGAAAGTCTCCCTGTCAAGTCCATTTTGACCACTTAAAGCGATCTGCACCTGTAAAATCGCGTCCCTGAGCCCAGATAATTCGGCGTGAACAAAGGTCAGCTCGGAAATCTCCTCACTATAGTCCTCAAGCAACCAAGGATGATTGATCAATGCCTCAAGCACCAAAGCCTCACGCGGTAAAAACTGTTCTTTGGCCCCTGCCGCCATAGCACCCTTGCGCCAGGTCTCCATGGAAGAGGCCATTTGATGCGCAAAACGCTCCACCAGCTCTGATGGTCTGGTGCGATCTTTGCGCCAGGCTTTATAAGAACCGTTAGGCGTGGATCGCTGGGCACTGCCCGACGCACTCTTGCTGGTGCCACGCTCTCGCCATAGCTCCCACAGGCGCTGACGTAATTCCTTGTCATAATGGGTTTTGACAGCTGGATTATTGATACGATCGACTTGCTCTTGCAACCGCGCTTCAAAGGCGGCACGGCGCTCTGGCGTATCGGTTGGCGCAAGCTTTAATTCACGCTGCCATAACACATCAACCAGCGGGCTGGCCGCTTTGATGACCTCGCCAAAGGCCCGCTTGCCCTCACTTTTGATCAGATCATCGGGATCCTGCCCGTCTGGCAGAAAGGCAAATCGCAGGGAAAATCCGGGATGCAGCTCCGGTAACACGGTATCAATGGCCCGCCAGGCAGCCTTTTTACCAGCTTCATCGCCATCGAAACAAAGCACCGGCTCCTTGGCGAGACGCCACATCAATTGCAGCTGCTCCGGCGTCAAAGCTGTGCCCAGCGGTGCGACGACATTTTCAAAGCCTGCCTTTGCACAGGCAATGGTGTCCATATAACCTTCCACCGCGATGACAGACTGCTCGTCATAGGCGCTCTGCCTGGCCTTGGCGATATTGTAAAGCAATCGTCCCTTGTGAAATAACGGCGTTTCGGGAGAATTGAGATATTTGGCTTTTTGCTGCGAGCTAAGCGCCCGCCCGCCAAAGGCGATGACCTTGCCTTTCAAGTCTTCGATGGGAAACATCAAACGATCGCGAAACCGGTCATAGGGTACCGCAATATCGCGCCCACCGATACACATCCCCGACGTGACAATTTCTTCCAGGGTAAAGCCAAGATTGGTCAAATGGTTTTTGAGCAAGTCACGCCCATTGGGCGCATAACCAATGCGAAAACGGGCGCGGGCTCGATCATCAAGTCCCCGCTTGGTCAAATATTCATCTGCTCCAGCGCCTCGCAGCCCTTTTAGCTCTTGCTCGAAAAAGCGGCAACTGGCCTCCGTGACCTCACGCAACCGTAGACGCTTGTCGGCATTTTGCTGCATTTCCGGCGTATCTTTGGGCAGTTCAACCCCCGCCTCAGCGGCGAGCTTTTCAACACTTTCGGGAAAGCTGATACCTTCCACCTTGATCAAAAACGTAAAAATGTCTCCATGCTCACCAGTGGCGAAACAATGGTAAAAACCTTTATCATCATTGACGGTAAAAGAGGGCGTTTTTTCCTGTTTGAACGGTGAGAGGCCCGTATATTCTCGCCCCGTCCGTTTCAGGCGCACATGACGCGACACCACTTGAGACACCGGCAGACGGGCGCGGATCTCGTCAAGTAATGTTGGTGAAAAGCGCATCTGCAAACCCCGCGAAAAGCTGACAGCGATCTTGAGGAGATCATCTGCCAAACCGAATCAGTTTTGTGAATGGATTATAGGGCGATTCGCATCTGAGGGCAGCACAGGTTTTTACCCGTGGACAGGCTCTTGATAACTAGGGCTCACCCTCGTTGAAAGCAAGCCATTAACCCAAAGCTTCCTTGACAAAACGAGATGCTTTACCAAAGTCCATCTGGCCAGTGTAGCGTTGTTTCAGCTCACCCATTGTGCGTCCCATATCTTTCAGGCCCTGCGCACCGATTTCCTCAATGACGCTCGCGCAGATATCGCGGATCTCATCTTCGTCAAGCTGCTGGGGTAAAAACTCGGTGACGATCTCGATTTCTTCTTGTTCCTGTACCGCCAGTTCTGGACGCCCACCGTCGTTAAACGCGATGATTGAATCGCGTCTTTGCTTGATCATACGAGAGAGAATTTCGAGAATTTCATCGTCGCTGACGCCAGCTTCGCCTTTACCGCGTGCTGCAATATCACGATCCGTGATCGCCGCGTTGACCAGACGCAAGGTGCCAGTACGCAACTTGTCCTTGTCTTTCATAGCCTGCTTCAACGCCTGATTGATTTGTTCGCGCATAGATTTAAAGGTCTCCGCCTGTTCGTAAGGGGCTGAACTATACCCGCTCTCATTGCATTTGGCCAATGACGACTTGTCACACAAAGTGACGTTTAAGCGTTAACAGTCGATTAGGACGCTACAAGAAGTCAGTTTAAGCTATATTATAGTACAAAAAATAGTCCAAACCAGCCATTGACCACCCGCCCCGTTTTATCTAATCTCGCGTCAATTTGAAATCGCCCGCTATTCCTCAACAGATGGGCCTCAAAAAGACACTCAAAGATGACACAGATAACACCAACGCCCTCCCCCAGCGATGCTGGCAGCCTGCCAGCAGATGACATGGTTCAAAAATCACCTCCAGGCGACTGGGTAGAGCCGCTAAAAACCGCCCGCCTGATCTTGCAAGATGGCACCGTGATCGAAGGCTACGGACTTGGTGCGACCGGCTCGGCAACTGGTGAAGTGTGTTTCAACACAGCCATGACCGGTTATCAGGAAGTGCTCACTGACCCGTCTTATTGCGCGCAGATCATCACCTTCACATTTCCCCATATCGGCAATGTGGGCACCAATGATGATGATTTGGAAACTTCAAATGTGCAAGCTGGTGCCGGCATTAAGGGCTGCATCTTGCGAGCTGACATCTCCAACCCGTCCAACTATCGCTCCACGCAGCATTTCAATGACTGGCTAAAAGCCCAAGGCATTATCGCCATTTGCGGGATCGATACCAGAGCGCTCACCACCATCATCCGTGAAAACGGCATGCCAAACGCTGTTATCGCTCATAATTCTGACGGTGAATTCGATATTGACGACCTCAAAAAGAAGGCTGGTAATTGGCCCGGACTTGAGGGCATGGACCTCGCCAAAGAAGTCTCTTGCACCTCGGCCTATGACTGGAACGAAAGCCTGTGGCAATGGCCAGATGGATTTGGCACACAAGAAACGCCCGACCACCATGTCGTGGTGATGGACTTTGGTATCAAGCGCAACATATTGCGCTGCCTTGCCAGCCAGAGCTGCAAGATCACCGTGGTCCCGGCCAATAGCAGCGCGCAATCCATATTGGATCTCAAACCAGACGGCATCTTTTTGTCCAATGGCCCCGGCGACCCCGCCGCGACGGGACAATATGTGGTGCCTGAGTTAAAAATCCTCATTGATAGCGGCATCCCGATCTTTGGCATCTGCCTTGGTCATCAAATGCTGGCACTGGCACTTGGCGCAAAAACGCTAAAAATGCACCAGGGTCATCATGGCGCCAATCATCCGGTGAAAGATTTCACCACCGGCAAGGTGGAAATCACCAGCATGAACCATGGCTTTGCGGTAGATGGTGACAGCCTGCCAGAGCATGTTACACAGACCCATATCTCCCTGTTCGATGGTAGCAATTGCGGGCTTAAAGTCGACAGCAAGCCCATTTTTTCCGTGCAATATCATCCAGAAGCATCCCCTGGACCACAAGACAGCCACTATCTTTTTGCACGCTTCAGGGATACCATAAAGACCAACAAAGGCTCCTGATCATGAGCAAGCCAAGATACACTAAACGCTCCGCAAAGCGATTTGCGCCCCGCGCCCTTATATCTTTTTTTGGCCTCTGCCTTTCCTTAAGCCTTGTCGCCACCACTCGCCCTTATGCGCAAGAGATCCAGGCCCCAGCCCCGTTTGAGAACTGGCAATCACCGCTCGACACCAAACATCCGCTCGTCGGTAAAATCTATTCTGTCAAAGATGGCGCTAACATTACTCCCGGCGAACTCATCGACCGCCTGTCAAGCGAGCGTCATATATTGCTGGGCGAAATCCACGATAATAAAGATCACCATCTCTTGCAGGCATGGATCATCGAGCAGCTTGCCGCTTTAAACCGCACCCCCGCCATCGTCATGGAGCAGATCAGAGCCGATCAATCCGGTGTCCTTAAATTATTTATGAGCGGCAAATTCAAAACTGCGCAGCGCATGGGCCCCGCGATTGGATGGGAAAAAAGCGGCTGGCCCAAATGGGAGAACTATCAGCCTATCGCCCGCGCCGCCATCACCAACAACCTGCCCATATTTGCCGGCGATACGACAAGAGCGATGAACCGCAAGGTCGGCAAGCAGGGCTTTAAAATATTGCCCAAGGGGGAGGTCAACGAGCTTGGTCTTGATCTTCCGCTCGGCAAAGATCTCGATAACGCACTGGCGATCGAACTTGTGAGCTCCCATTGCGATATAATGCCTGCCTCGATGATGGGCCCGATGGCACTGGTACAGCGCTATCGCGACGCACATCTGGCCCGCGCCCTGCGCCAAGCCAACAAAGTGGACGGTTCTATTTTGATCGCTGGCAATGGTCATGTGCGCACCGATCGTGCGGTCCCATGGTATTTGCGCGGCGAACAGATCAAAAGTGTGGCCGTGATGATTGTGGAAACCTCAAGCGAGGCGAAAACAGCTCTCGATCTCATTCCCCTCGATCCGAGCGGCAAAGCAACTGCTGACTATATCTGGGTGACCCCGGGCGCAAAGCGAGAAGATCCCTGCATCAAACTCAAAAAACAATTCGGCGGCAAGCATGGTAAAAAGGGCAAGAGCAAGCATAGCGAGAAGGTGAAATAAGCTGAGAGCCTGCCCAGTGGAGGGCGCTGCCGCTCTTTGTGTTCTTTGGGCGCTACCGCCAAAGGAGTTCTTTTGTTTGCGCTACCGCTTCGCTATTTGAGCGCCAGTCCTTTGGAAACCTGATTTGGGAGATGGGGTATGAAAGGGGCTCGCCCTTTTCTGCCAGCCGCACAGGCTGCCCGACCAACGAGGTCATTCTTCTCTGCGTCTTTTCCCCCATCCTTTGCGCTTTTTTCTTGCCCCGGTTTGCCTGACGCCATAAACCAGTTTCCAGCATCTAACATTTTCCAGGAGAACCATCATGGGCTTTATCGCCGACAGTCTTTCGCGTGTGAAACCATCCGCCACTATTGCCGTTTCCACAAAGGCGCGTGAGCTGAAAGCCGCCGGTCGCGATGTCATTGGCCTTGGCGCTGGCGAACCTGATTTTGATACCCCCGATAATATCAAGGACGCGGCTATCGAAGCGATCAAACGCGGTGAAACAAAATATACCGCCGCTGACGGCATGCCCGAATTAAAGCAGGCGATTTGCGACAAGTTCAAGCGCGAAAACGATCTTGCATATGAACCCAAGGAAGTCTCAGTGGGCACCGGCGGTAAGCAGATCCTTTATAACGCCCTTGTCGCCACGCTGAACCCTGGCGATGAAGTCTTGATCCCTGCCCCTTATTGGGTGAGCTATCCCGACATGGTGCTGCTGGCTGGCGGCGAACCCGTCGCTATCGACACCACGCAAGAGGATAATTTCAAACTCAAGCCAGAGGCCCTGCGAGCCGCGATCACCAACAAGACCAAATGGCTGATTTTCAACTCGCCGTCCAATCCAACGGGGGGCGGCTATACTCAAGATGAATTGAAAGCCCTCACCGATGTACTGCTCGATTTTCCAAATGTCTGGGTGATGACCGATGATATGTATGAGCATCTGGTCTATGACGGTTTCAAATTCGTCACGCCTGCGCAAGTGGAACCAAAACTCAAAGACCGGGTGCTAACCTGCAACGGTGTCTCCAAAGCCTATGCCATGACCGGCTGGCGTATCGGTTATGCGGCTGGCCCCGTTGAATTGATCAATGCCATGCGCAAGGTCCAGAGCCAGTCCACCTCGAACCCCAGCTCTATCAGCCAGTGGGCGGCACTTGAAGCCCTCAATGGTCCACAAGATTTTCTGCAGGAACGCTCGGACGTCTTCAAGGAACGTCGCAATATGGTTGTTGGCCTGCTGAATGAGTGTGAAGGCATTGATTGCCTGACCCCAGAAGGTGCCTTTTACGTCTATCCAAGCGTCAAGGGCTGCATGGGCAAGACGACAAAGGCTGGCACAAAGCTTGAAAGCGACAGCGATTTCGTCACCGCCCTGCTTGAAGAGGAAGGTGTTGCGACAGTACCCGGCGTAGCCTTTGGCACCTCCCCACATTTTCGGGTGTCTTACGCCACTTCGACCGAGGCGCTAACAGATGCCTGCGCCCGCATCAAACGCTTTTGCGGGGACTTGAGTTAAACAAAAACATCCAGCCCGTCTCACCAGATGTTGACGGGCTGGGTCGTTATCCACGCGATACTCGCTACTGCTCAAACTGCTTACAATTCTACGACGCAACGCATTTCCTAAACTGCACTTAATCACCGCAAATGTGCTGCGATAAATCCTTACCATCTCGATCACTTGTGCAATTGGCTTGTCTATATTTGATGATATTGCGAAACCAATTTATGAGGATGATCCAACCCATGTATGTTCGAAATCGGCTTTTTTATTTCACCCTTATCGTTGGCACGGTAGGGCTAGGACTGGCCTCCCGTCATTTTTCTTACCTGCCTTCATTCGTACATCTCTATATCGGCGATGCCCTATGGGCCTTGATGGTATTTTTCATCTTCGGCTTCCTATTTCCTCGACAGGCAACAATACGGCTGGCCTTTTATGCCTTGTGTTTTTCCTTCGCCATCGAATTCAGCCAACTTTATCATGCCCCCTGGATTGATAGCATCCGCGCCAATCGGCTTGGCGGGCTGGTGCTGGGTTTTGGTTTTTTATGGTCGGACCTGGTCGCCTATATCGTGGGTATCAGCCTTGGAGCAGCTGGCGAAACCTTCATCAATCGAGTAAGGTGTCGCCAGCTTTTAATTCAAAGAAGCAGCCCCTATTAGAACCGCATTGTCTGCAGCTCCAGCATTTTGGTCCGTTCACTGGTCAGCCTGGCAAGACAATTGCTATACAGCAGCGGGCGGGTCGAACCAGCACCCCCCAGATTTGAGTACGACTTGCAGGCTTTGTTACGATAAGATACCCAGGAGCGTTGAGCCTTGCGCAGGGCCTGCTTTTCACCACTGCGCTGGACTTTCATGGCCATACGATAGACCCGGTTCATTCTGCTATCGGCGCTTTTATAGGCATTGTGCGCGCATTTATTCATGGCCGCCGGTGTTGAACGGTTGCTGCATCCCGCCTGCGCAGCGGTGAAACCAAAAAATATCATTGCCATTGTGATGATGAGCGTTTTCATGATCGTCGTCCTTTATATCTACCTGTATTTGACCGATCGAGCCGGTCACCCATGCTGTAAATATAAGCGAACACTGCATTTCAGGGAATAATCAGAGTGCTATCAACCCTCCTTTATATCTATCGAAAAGCAGGATTTTGACAGTATTTGAGTGTTGCAAGCTGTGTCATCGGGCTATTCACCCTAGCCACGCTCGTTTTTAGAGCTCGCCATCACAAAGTAGGACACAATGCTGGAGACTTGCGGGACCGTGCCTAGCACTTCTGTATGGAAGAATTTATAGGCATCAAGATCAGCCACTTCGATGCGTAAAAGATACTCAATGATGCCAGAGACATTGTAGCACTCTTTGACTTGTGGGGCGATTGACATGGCCGTTTCAAACGCTTCTTGATCTTTTTTGAGATGGCGGGACAGGCCAACAGTGACATATACGGTTAACCCAGCCCCCAGCGATGTCTGATCAAGCACGGCGCGGTAGCCCTTAATAATACCCTTGCGCTCCAGCTCTTGCACCCGCCGCAAACAAGCAGAAGGCGACAAACCAACCGACTGCGCCAAATCAGAATTACTCACACGCCCGTCGCGCACAAGCTCACGCAATATATTTTGATTTATCTGATCAATATTGGTCATATATTGTGAAATCACCTAAGGTATCGATATAATCGCATACACATTGTGCGATATTTTGCATATCATTGCAAATTATGACCATAACTCTACTAACAGCTCTCATCACGTTCGCATTTGTCACCCTGATTACACCGGGGCCAAATAACATCATGCTGCTGGTATCGGGCATGAATTATGAATATCGACGCACATTCCCGCATCTGGCAGGAATCGGTATCGGCTTTGCGGTCATGCTCGTATTGGTTGGCATTGGCATCATGCAATTAATTGAGTTCTTTCCCGCTGCCATCATAATCCTGAAAATTGTCTGCACGCTCTATTTGCTCTATCTGGCGTCGAAAATAGCCCGTGCAGCGCCCCCAAGTGCCAACGCGGATCAAAGCAAGCACGCAAGCAAACCCCTCACCCTCTTGCAAGCAGCCCTGTTCCAATGGGTCAATCCCAAAGCCTGGACCATGCAACTCACAGCCGTTAGCGTTTATACGCCCAGCGACCCTGTTTTTATTGATTTTCTGCTGGTGGCGGGCGTTTTCGGGATCATGGTCATACCGATCAACAGCCTGTGGATTCTGGCTGGCCGACAATTACGTCCCTTATTCAATAATCAAAAGCGCATGCAAGCCTTCAATGCCCTTTGTGCGCTATTGCTTGTTGCGTCCCTATATCCGATTTTTATCGGCACGCATTAAATCGCGCATTGATCGCCAGGCGCGCCGGGCATCAAGCCATTTGGTAATGTATCTGCCGACAAAAGCCGTTTTAGCGATGGTTCCAGATCTTCAAAGCTCTTATAGCCGTGGGTGATCGCCATGAACCCGTCCGCGTCGCTGCCTCCTAGCAGAGCCGGAAAAGCGCGGATACCATTATTGAGCACCAGACTAAAATCATTGGTGAGCTCTGCGGAGCACTCGTCTCCCGAAAAAGCCTGCGAAAACTGCTTTTCGCTAAAACCAAAATCTGTGGCAAGCTGCATCAACTGCGAACCATCTGTAAGATCGACCCCATTTTTGTAAAAAGCTTCATGAAGTGTTTTCAAAAATGCCAGCTCGCACCCCGGATCGGCGCGTCTTGCAGCGACCAGAGCCCGGCAAGCTGGTCCCGTGTCATAAACGAAGCCAGCGCGATCAAAAAAAGCATGATCAAAGGGCTGGCTTGAGCGCTCATGCACATGGCGCCAATGGCTCTCAATATCATTTTTCATGGCCTGATCCATGGGAACGGTATTACCGGCCCGCAATCCGCCCATCACCACCCTGATAGGTAGATCCTTGCCAAATTTTTCGGCAATGCGCTCAATAACCGGCGAAAATCCCCAGCACCAAGAGCACATGGGATCAGCAAAATAAATCAGCTGACGTTGATGCGTATTGGAAGAGGGCATTTTTGCTCCTGCCTACCCCCTTCAACGGGGTAGTTTTTGCACTCAGGATTTATGTTTAGCTGGTATTCGCACCGGCACCAGATCCAGACCAGTATCAGCCTTTGGCAGGCCCTGCTTGAGCCGCGCCACGATATTGTCAATCTTGAGCCCGCCGCCTTTGCCATGATCCTCGCCATAAGGCAGTGTCATGATCGCCGCCCCCATGGCCAGTGATCCAAAAGTAATGGTAAATCCAAACGCCAATAAGATAAGCGCCAGAATGGGGTCAGAAGAGGTAAACAGGATCGTGCGCAGTCCACCAATATTGATAAACAGCAACATGCCAAGCGTCACCCATCCAGCAGCAACGCCCATTATAAGGTGGCGCATAAGCAATTTTAGCAAAATCGGCATAGATATTCTCCCAGCAAATTATGTTATCTCGATTATAGCGTCTTATAATGAGTGATCTCAAGCAAATTCCCAGGGAGCAAATTGAAGCAGCCCCCCTTGGCAACAACGTCCACAGGCTGTTTGAAGCCGATCATCAACAGGACTTGTCACACCGGTTTGAAACGGTTATAGGTTCCACTTGTTCAAGCAACAACAGGGATTCTGGTGTTCGGGTCATAGCTTTTGGCCCCTCATATACACCACCCCAATGCCGGTATAGCTCAGATGGTAGAGCGGCTGATTTGTAATCAGTAGGTCCCGAGTTCGATTCTTGGTGCCGGCACCATTTTCCTTATCTCACGGCTATTCCAGCTAACGCTGGGCCTTCGATGGAGCGGCCTGCTCGGCCGTCGCCCAGTCGGGCTCTGGTGGTAGAGCTTTGATCTCACGGCTATTCATCGCTGCGCGGTGACCTTCGTCTATGGTTGCCCTGCCGCTTCACTGCTTGAGGACGACGGGGCGGCCGTGTTCGGCCGTCGCCCAAATCAAGCTATGGCGGGCTCTGATGGGTAAAGCTTTGATCTCACGGCTATTCGCGCTAACGCGCTGCCTTCGATGGAGCGGCCTGCTCGGCCGTCGCCCCGTCGGGCTCTGAGGGTACAAAAGGTAAGCCTTTTCGCAGGGGCTCGCAAAAAGCTGCGAGGGCCCCATAAACAGCTTAAAAGGCGCTAGAATACGCCAATCTCACGTTTCAATATAGATATTGACTTTCCTCGTGCAATTGAGGAAACTGCGGCTACTCAAAAAAGGCTTGAACCGAGCCGCCAATCTGGACTTGAGCCAGTGAGGTCAACATCCGTCAGCGAGTTTCGCTCACGGATGGATTTTTGTTTGGCGCATTGGAATAGACAGATTGACCGTTATGTAAAGAAGGCTCAACAGGCGATAGGACAATAAAATGACCCCGCCCTTTCGAGGCCTGAGCGTAACGACAAATGGACATGAGAGAAATTATAACCGACCAACGGGAGACAATGGGTTTTTAGTTGCGCTACCGCTTCGCTGTTTGAGCGCAGATGCCCGCCGGGCACCGTCCTCAAATAGCCGACAGGCGATAGGACAACAAAAAGCCGCGCTCCCTCGAAGGCCCAGCGATAGCTGGGATAGCCGCAAGAGATATAAGAGATTTAAATGTTCGAAACCCTTTCTGATCGCCTCAGTGGCGTATTTGACAAGCTGACCGGTCGTGGTGCCCTTTCTGACAAGGACGTCAAAGCCGCTATGCGCGAAGTAAGGCGCGCTCTGCTTGAGGCCGATGTGGCACTGGAAGTGGTGCGGGATTTTGTTGAAAAGGTTACGCAACGAGCCGTCGGCCAGGAAGTCGTCAAATCAATCACGCCGGGGCAAATGGTCGTCAAGATCGTCAATGACGAGCTGGTCAAGGTGCTCGGCGAAACCGCTGTTCCAATCGATCTCAATGCTGCTGCCCCCGTCTCCATCATGATGGTCGGCCTGCAAGGCTCTGGTAAAACCACCAGCACCGCCAAGATCGCCAAACGCCTTACCGAAAAAGAAAACAAAAAGGTGCTGATGGCTTCCCTCGATACGAGGCGACCAGCGGCGCAACAACAGCTGAAAGTGCTCGGTGAGCAAATTGGCGTTGAGACCTTGCCGATTATTGATGGGCAAACGCCCCAGCAGATCGCCAAACGCGCGGTGCAATTTGCCAAGCTTTCAGGCTATGACGTGCTCATGCTCGATACCGCGGGCCGCCTGCATATTGACGAGACCTTGATGGCCGAAGTTGCGCAGGTCCGCGACATCACCAAGCCGCAAGAAGTGCTGCTGGTGGCTGATGCGCTAACCGGTCAGGACGCTGTTAATCTGGCGCGCTCCTTTGATGAACGCATTGGCATCACCGGCCTGATGCTGACCCGAATAGATGGCGATGGACGCGGCGGTGCCGCTCTATCCATGCGCGCGGTAACTGGCAAACCAATCAAGCTGCTGGGTACTGGCGAAAAAATAGATGAGCTGGAAGACTTTCATCCCGAACGCATTGCCAACCGTATTTTAGGCATGGGCGATGTGGTGTCGTTGGTGGAAAAAGCCGCTGAGACCATCGACGCTGAAAAAGCCGAGAAAATTGCCGCCAAAATGCAAAAAGGCGCTTTTGATCTTGATGATCTCTCCGAGCAGCTCAAACAAATGCAGCGCATGGGCGGTATGTCCGGTGTGATGGGAATGTTGCCCGGCGTTGGCAAGATGAAAAAACAGATGGCCGGTGCCAATATGGATGACAGCCTGCTAGGTCGCCAGCAAGCCATCATCTCATCCATGACGCGCAAAGAACGCAAGCGCCCCAAACTGCTCAACGCCTCGCGCAAGCGGCGCATCGCGGCGGGTTCTGGCACCTCCGTACAAGAAATCAACAAGCTGGTGAAAATGCACCGCCAGATGGCCGACATGATGAAAAAACTGGGCAAACGCAAAGGCGGCCTTGCCGGACTGTTTGGCGGCGGCATGCCCGATATGCCGCCAGAAGCCGGGGCTGGTGGAGCTTTGCCACCCGGCGGCATGCCAGGCCAAATGCCAGGATTGGGCGGCGGTCTTCCCCCTGGCGCCGGATTGCCCGGCCTCCCAGGACTTGGTGGCCCCGGCCTACCCGGATTACCCGGCGGGCGAGGCAAAAAAAAGAGATAACGAATTTGAAAATGAACTGAATAATCGAAACAAACCAAACGAATTAATGTAAAAAAGGAAAAGACAAATGGCTTTGAAAATCAGACTGGCTCGTGGTGGCTCCAAGAAACGCCCATTTTATCGCATTGTTATTGCCGACATCCGCATGCCCAGAGATGGTCGCTTCATTGAAAAAGTCGGTTCATGGAATCCCATGCTCGACAAAGATGATGAAAACCGCGTCACCCTTGAAATCGAGCGCATCAAATACTGGATGTCAGTTGGCGCCATCCCAACCGATCGCGTTGCACGCTTTTTGGATGCTGCAGGCCTCATGAAACGTGTCGCCAGCAACAACCCGAATAAAGCCAAACCAGGCAAAAAACGCGTTGAACGTGAAGAAGAGAAAAAAGCCGCTGCGCAGGCAGCCAAGGAAGCCGCTAAGGCTGAAGCTGATAAACCGGCTGCCGAAGCTGCCAGCGAGTAGGCCTTTTGTCTACAAGCAAATCAAAGAGGCTCTGTCTTGGGATCATCACCGGCGTCCATGGCATACATGGCGAGGTGGTGATCAAGAGCTATACCGCTGATCCGCTGGATATTAAATCCTACGGACCGCTGAGCGATGAGCCAAATGATCGCCAGTTCAAAATCGGCAAAGTGCGCATCGCCAAAAAAGGTGTTGTCGCCCGCCTCAAAGGCATTGACGATCGCGACAGCGCACAAGCCCTCAAAGGCACCGCGCTGTTTGTTGAGCATGCGCAGCTGCCAAAACCCGAGGACGAGGATGAATTTTACTTCACCGACCTCATCGGATTGAACGTCATCCTTGCAGATGGCAAGGACTATGGCACGGTCACCGGTGTGCATAATTTTGGCGCTGGAGACCTCATCGAAATCCTGGCCAACGAAAATCCAAAATCGAGTAAAAAGCCAGCCAGCGAGGTCTACCCGTTTGACAAAATAACGATCCCAAAAGTCGACATTCCGGCTGGGCACATTGTGTTCAACCCTCCGATAATGATTGAAACCCCCGACGAGTAAGACTATCCTTTGGCGAGTACGGGGGTGCTTTTTGTTTTGTGCTATTTTGGAGTGCGACCATGAAAACACACGTTCGATCTACCCCCCGCGTCTTGATGAATTTTGCTGGCCTGTTCGCAGCCTTGTTCCTGCTCACCAGCACTGCGATTATTCTTCATACCAATGTCGCAAGCGCCCAGACGCGAAATTTTAATCAACGCCTTGTCAAATTAAGATCTGATATCAATCGGTTGATAGAAAAAGGCACCTATGTGCCTGCCCTCATCAAAGCGAAATTTTATGTCCGTCTGATGGCCAAAAAAGTCGGCACACGACATCCGAGCTACGCGCGCGCCCTGCAATTGCAAGCAAAGATTTATCGCTATCTGAAGCGCCCTGTTGAGGCTCGTAAATTTGAGTTACGGGCGGCATTGATCCTCAAAAATCATCGCAACTTCAAAGCCAAGCGAGATGCTAATATCAAAGCTGCAATCGCTGCATCAGTGGCCAAAAGGCGCGCGATGGAGTTGAGGTTGCGCAAACAACGTGTGCAACAACGGGCCAAATTACAAGGAAGAGTACAAGAGCAACGACAGCCCTCATCATCAAAAAGAACACAGAAAAAACGCCGACTCCGGACTGTGAAGAAACAGAAAAAAGCAGCTCCACAACCTCGCTCATCCGCACAAATGCAAAAGCCAGTTGCAAAGTCCAAACCAATTCCCGATTATAAATTCAACTTGAATCCACCCACCACTTCGGGACGTACATACGGGGCAGCCAAGCCCCATAGCTCATATCAACCAACCAGGCGAACCAGCCGCTCCACACGCGGTCAGCAAAAACCCGTCATGCGCAGCAAGAGCGCCGCTTCGCGAAGTGCGCCCCAAGGCGGCGAAGTTTCAAAAGCCACAGCACCTCCTCCCTCAATGACAGCCCCGCCAGCACCTCCAGTAATCGCCTCACGCACACTCAACAAGGGACCAACGGGAGGCGCGGTCCCGCAAACGGAAGCTGGAGCCGAGCCACCTGCTGCAAACGAACCTGCTCCTGCCGCCTCCCTTGGCAAGAAAAATCACACGATTGTAAAAGTCTATTACGCAACAGACCGCCAGCGCACGAGTAGTAAGCAACTGGCCAGCATTTATAGCGGCGAGCCCGCCGACCCGATCAGGATCAGTTATGGCATCTGCGAAGTCTCTATCCCTAAAGGTCACAAGCCGGGGCAGTTGGAAGCCCCTTCAATCTACCGTTTTGAATTCAAGGAAGACCCCGACAAGCATGTGGTGCTGCTGAACGTGCATCCACAAGAGAAGAAATCCTATTTCCGCAATCTAAAAGACGTCATTGCACGCTCAAAAGGTGAAAATGCCTTCATCTTCATTCACGGTTATAATGTTACCTTTTCGGACGCCGCCCGCCGCACAGCCCAGATTTCCTATGATCTTGGCTTCGATGGGGCACCAGTCTTCTATAGCTGGCCATCGACCGGAGAGCTTTCTGGCTATCCCGCTGACGAGGACAATATTTTGTGGGCCCAAGAAAACATCAAACAGTTTTTACGAGACTTTGTCGAACAAACGGACGCCAAAAATATCTATCTCGTTGCGCACAGCATGGGCAGCCGTGCTCTGACCGGCGCAGTGGCCTCACTGATTTCCGAAGCGCCAAAATTCAAAAAACGTTTCAAGGAAATCATACTGGCAGCTCCCGATATCAGCGCCCGTATTTTCAAGGACCATATCGCTCCCAAAATGCTTGAAGCATCAAACAATGTCACACTCTATGTTTCCGCCGACGACAAGGCATTGCTGGCTTCACGTAATTTTCATTCCAATCCACGCGCTGGGGAAGCAGGTGAAAATATCATTATTTTCAAGGGTATCGACACCATAGACGCCACCGGTATAGATGCCAGCCTGCTGGCTCATTCCTATTTCGCGGAAGCCAAATCGATCATCTCGGATATTTTGGCAATCATTCGCGGCAAACCGCCACAAGGACGCAAAACGCTCAAGCCGATTGAAACCAAGCGCGGGATATATTGGGCTTTCAGAAAATAGCATAAGTGGTTATAGACACTTGGAGCGCAGGCGTTCTTACTAAGCGCACGATCAATCAATAAGGGTATCCTCAATTCATGGCCAACAATACTGACCATTTACGCACGCAGATGAAAATCATCCAGGGAAGTTTTTCCTCGCGGGACCGGCGCTCCGTGACCAATGCCATTGCTGATGTGGGGCAGGATTTTCTTGCTTCTGGCGGCCGCAAAGTCATTGCTGGTTTCTTTCCGGTCGGTAATCAGATCACACCATTACTGTTGATGCAGGCCCTGTTCCACCGCCAGCTACCGCTGGCTCTGCCCAAACTTGACGATCAAAACAGCTTGCGTTTTTACAGCTGGTGGCCCGGCGCAAAAATGCACTCGCCACAAGGAGCTATTCCAGCGCCTCTGGAATGTGAAGAAGAGGTCGCTCCCGACTATCTGCTAGTGCCAATGCTGGGCTTTGATCAAATGGGTAATCGCCTTGGTTTTGGCAGTGATTTTTATAGTCAGGCTATCAGATCCGTACGCGCCCGCAGCGACACCATCGTCGTTGGCATCGGCTTTGCCGAGCAAGAACTGGGCGCTATTTTACAAGATGACAGTGAGGGCCGTCTCGACTGGATCATCACCCAAAATGGCCTGCGCGGACTGACACAATAACATATTGGGGTCATAAAACTGGTTTCAGTAACCAATAGTCTTTTCGAAATTGCAATCAAACTGGTCTATAATCGCCAGTACGATTGTGCAGCGAAAGATAAGTTTATGACCTCAATTGCAAGAGATCTCGTCTCCAGTTTCAAGCGGGCAACACGCCTTGCATTCTTGCGAAAAACGTCCCAGGCAGAACCAGAAATCAGCACAGGCGCGCTGATGACACTGGTTTTTCTCAACATAACAGCCTCCATTGGCTCTGAGATTTTGGACGCGGGGGGAATCTCTATTTCAACTCCTTTGGATTGAATGCTCACTTTGCAAGTTTCGTGGTTGTTGTCATTTTAATTCTTGTGTTGGGATCAAAGTCTGGTCTCCCCTCTCCGCAACGCATTATCACAGATATCGCATCACTGGAGATCTGGTTTTTCCTCCTCTTTGTGGGCCTCTTTTATGCGTCTCCTCCTCTGATTGAACGGTTTAATCTGCAACCTGCAGCCCATGAGATTGTACAAGAATTACCGCTTCTTATTCTTGGGATCTGGGGGCTCGTAGCTCTGTGGTGGACCGGGCGAACCTTATGGCGCGGGCATTTAAGGTTTCCCGGCTTGCACTTTGTATTTGTTGTTCTCGCCCCCATGTTTTTAGTGCCGCATCAAGCTGCCTTTAACGGCGACACAACAGATTGGACCCGCTACGACATATGGTACTGGGGAGAAAAAGCCCGCCATGCCCTCTTCCCTCAAACTGCCAGCAATAAAAAACGCGCCCCGCGCATCGACGTGGAAGCCGCTTATTATCGCCAGCCCGCCCTCGTCAAAAAAGCGCTCGACAAACTGAAATCTTCATCGACTACCACCCCCAATTTTTACTTTGTGGGGGCCGCACCAGATGCTTCCCAACTGGTCTTCAAGCGCGAAGTGCTGGCGGCGCAAAAAATGTTCGATAAGCGTTTTAATACGCGGAACCGCTCGCTGGTTCTTCTGAATAACCGCAAAACCATCGACACCGTGCCTATGGCTAATGCCTCCAATCTTGCTCTGGCGCTTGAGGGGGTCGGCAAAAAAATGGATGTCGAAAAAGACGTGCTTATTTTGTTTATCACCACTCATGGAGGCACCAGACAACTGTCGGTACGGTTTTCGCGTTTTTACCCAAATAATCTGAGCGCGCAACGGTTGGCCAACATCTTAAAAAAATCTAAGATCAAGCACAAGGTCTTGATCATTTCTGCTTGCTATTCGGGCAGCTTTATTCCCGCTCTCAAAGATGAGAATACCTTGATCATGACAGCCTCTCATGCGGAGCGATCCTCCTTTGGCTGCTCCAATGAACGAGACTGGACATATTTTGGCGATGCTTTGATCAATCGCGCCCTGCGGACAACGAAGTCCTTGCCATATGCCTTCGCGGAGGCACGGGCGATGATCACCAAATGGGAAGCCAAAGCAGGCGTTGAGGCGTCAGAACCCCAGATCTTTGTTGGTGAGCTCATCGGCACCAAACTGGACAGCCTGATCAGCGGACTGGATCAATTGGAGCACCAGGCGAAAGCTTCGCCAGATGGCAGCAATATCTCACCTCGCGACCAAAAACTGGTCCAAAATCAACACACCGCCCAACCGTTGGAATAGTGTCACCAGCTGACCAGCTCACCATTTGCGTGCCTGCTCTGGCGCTTTCATTTCTTCGAAAACCATGTGGTTGAAATCGCCGAGCAATTTGGGCTGAGCAAGCTTGAAAGCGCGGGGATCACGGCGGTAATTCATGCGCCATAATTTGCCAGCCCAAGCCCAAAGAATATCACCATTGTGATCAAGATCGCACCAGTCGACGCGGCCAATTTCCCAAATAGCTTTTCCCCATAAATTGGTAATGCAAGCTTCTTCAACATTCCAGCGCCCTTGACGTTCATGCGTATATTTGGAACTTAATTGCAGGCTCCAGCGGGACGGGCCACCCTTGTTTTGCGGGCGCTTGGCGAAGATGGTCGGCCGTTTTTTCACAAAACTATAAGGTTCGCGATATCCCACCATTTTGCTATGAGATCCCTTTTGGGCAAGGGTCCAACCATCGCGCAACATACGATAAGTTCGAATGGGATCATCTTCTCCGCAACCGGAATATTCACGAAGTGGCTTGACGCTCATCGGTAGACAAGCCTGCTCGCGCGCCATGTTTTTTGGACATTCTGGCGTCATGCCATGATTGAGATAGATCGTGCGACCATTGTGCGAAAACAGACCACCGCCACCCCAGGTATCTCCCTTGGGCCACATAGCCAGCGCCGTAAAAAAAGGTGGCTTTGAAATCACGCTATAGGTGCTTATTTCCTTGGCGTAATTTGAGGCAAAATAAATGAAATAGCGACCATCTGGCGAGAGATCGCAGCGCCGCTCATAGACCCGGTGTTTTAGCCATTGGCCGGGCGTGAAAAGATCATTACCGCGATCCCAACTGATCATGCGTACATGATTGCTCGGCCCTCGACGCAACAAAACCGCCTTTCGAGAATTTGGCGCAAGCAAAGCGTATAGTCGAGCGGTGTTTTTCCATTGCGCTGTTGAGACAATCTTGGCCAAAAGCTACTTCCCTTTGACCGAACACATTTTGACTTCAACCATTAAATCCGAGGCGAGGTCCTCAAGCTTTTCGCAAAGCTGATCCATCTCGAGACCGTCGGGCAAGACAATATCGGCTTCGGCACTAAACATGTGCTCGCCGGTCATGGAACCCGTGAAAATGTGAGTGCGCAACTCGTCTACATTGACCTTGTTTTCCGCCAGCACGCGCGAGACATCACGTACGATACCCTTGTGATCCTGGCCGGTGACCTCGAAATAGGCCTTGCGCCCAGTGTCTCCTTGCGCCGAGAACGACGTAGCGCTGGTTTCGCGCATGGATATAGAGATGCCATCTTCATGCAGAGCTTCCAGCGCTTTTTCCAGCCCTGGCGCTTTGTCCTCATCAAGAGTTATGCGAAGGATACCTGCGAACTCTCCACCAAGCCGCGACATGGCACTGTCCACCCAGTTGCCTTCATAGCTTGCCACCACATCAGCTAAAAGCTCAACAATACCCGGGCGGTCTTTTGCCATTATGGTCAAGACCAGTTCCATCTGCATGGGGTTCTTCCTCTCTCAAATGATCATTTGAGAGCAATCTAGCATCTTTGCAACAAGGGGAAAAGTCACATATTTGGGGGGTTTCGTGAGTGGCGAGGCGCGCGAGCACTAAAGATCGATTGTGAGCGGTCTTCGATCAAACTTACGCAAAAGGCTAACGCTTTTTATTTTGCCAGCTCAGGAAATCAGCGAACAGTTTTTCGCTATTGTCTCCATTACTTGCTGTCCCGCGCGTCGCCATAAACTGCTTGAAATTAGCCATCAGATCTTCACGGCGTTTCATTGCATCATCTGGTATTTGAGCTGTACTCACCGCATTCTCGCGCTTGACGATGGCCGTTTTCGCATCGATCCATTGCTGGGCTGGCGCAAATCTCGTCATGCCGGGAACAGTGGCGCGCAAATTGACCTCGGCCCATTTTGGATGCAGGTTGTGCGAGCTGCGCAACTTGGCGAAATGCTCAAAAAAGGTCTTGGTGAATTTTGACAAACGGCGATAACGATCTGAATTGGGCTTCCAGTTGAACACCGCAAGGATCGTGCGCGTAGCAATCGTTGGCACGACTTGGCCCTTTGCGATCAGCTCTGGATAATCCTCATGGGTCAGCTGGGTTGGCAGGTGCGAACCGATGAATGAGGGATCATAATTGATCGGCAATAATCTGATGCCGGGGAATATGCTTTTCAACCGCAATACGTTGCGAATGGGCTTGCCGGTGACGCGCATCATGGCATCAAGACGCCCTTCTTTGAGCGCCAACGCTCCGTCGCCTTCCGAAATACGAATGGTTTTCGATGGCTTTATGCCAAGTTTTTCAAACAGGATCGAAGCGGTGACTTGTGCGCTGGAATTATTAAAACCAACCCGCTTCCCGTTCAATTCAATCAATGAGGAAACATTGTTGCCCGCATATAGATGCACTTCTTCGTTAAACAGTTTGGTAATGTAATGGATGCGCTTGTCGAGGCGTTCATAGAGCGGCTTGCCCATAAAATAATTGAGTACATCGGTGTTTACAATGGCCATATCGACACCGCGCAGATAAAGAAGATCGCGTACATTGGTACCCGCGCCGCCGCCAAGAACGGGCAGCACCCGCAGGCCGTTTTTCTCCCCCGCCGCTTTGATCATATCCTTGATGTCAGCGCCAAATGCCGTATAAGCGCCGGTCGTGCAACAGCCAGACATGAGGGTGACGGTATTTTGATTGAGGGTCGTTTTGTAGGCCACTTGTGAGCGCGGAATTTTCGCGCCACCGGGCGCCCTTCGAAGGGCATTGGCGCGCCGCGCCGCTCGTGCTCTTTTGTTGGCTCTTGCTGTGCGCGCTTTTCTTAAAGCTTTAGCCTTTGCGGCTCTTTTGATCTTTTGAGCTTTGCTGAGTTTTTTAGATTTCTTGGAGGCTTTTTGCGCCTGCGCTGGCGTCACAAAAACCGTGCTGGAAAGCACCGCGCTGGCCAGAAAAGCCATGCTCAAAACGACAACTGACAGGCCCGCCCGAGGTCTGACCAAGGGAGCCTCATGCCCCATTTTAGACCATTTACCAAACAAATTCACTTCAAACATGCTCAAATTCCCTACACTCAACAACAACTCAATCCAGTCTCAAAATATAGCGCCAGCGCCCCTGCTTAGGTCTTGTCGCCAACAAAGCACCGATCGCAAAGCAGTACAAACACTTGGGGCCATGTGTGGGATGTTACAAGTTCTGTGCCAGATGGGAGATAGGCATCATCGATGTTCGAGCGCTATATGGTCGAACCACCGATGGCGCTCGATCAAGGGCCTCGTTTTGACAATTCCCCAAAACCAAATTTGCAGCAATGCAATTAAACCGCATCCCGCAGTGAAATGACGTTTCCAAATGATCCCCCGCATAACAATATATTAAGGATCACGGACGAAAACTGGCTTGTAGGAGATCAATTTTCCACGAAATAACAAGTCATTAAATCAATCTGGGCACACTTGCCTATATGATCGCTGAACAGTAAATTGCGTATGGGAGACAAATGATGGTTGCAACAAATATGAACAAGACAATAAAGCGTCTTGAAACTCTTTTTGAGGGACAAGCCGACGCGGTTGGCTCTGGCAAGGCGGACTTGTCCAACTTGCGAAATCTGCTTGAGAATTCTGAGCATGTGCCTCTGGATGTCTGTTTTGCCCAGCTGAAAGCAGATTTGAGCGGCGATAAAAGCCCCCGGCATGACAATGGTAAAAGCGAAGAACGTCTCCAACGAATAATGAACCGCTAAGGCAATTTTCCCCACATTTCTTTTGCTGCCTTGATCGCAGCAACCAATATGCCCTCGTCGAGATCCTTGCGTTCTTAAACAATAGCGAAACTGTGGGCCTGTTGGAAGATTTCGATGTTGCAAGGGGCAGCTTGTTCCCGCGCGCCTGGTGACACGACTTGCATCGGCCCTCAATGAGCGGCATTGAGGGCCGAAGAAGCATACCGTCATCCCGGCAGAGGCCGGGATCCGGTCGACCCTCCCCTTGCAAATTACAAGCAAAATTCAAGAACGCACCCCAGCCCCCTCGCCCCACGACCCGACCAATTTTGTGGCACCACTACTGGCGACCGGCTGGAGCTGGAATGGTGTTTTGTGGAGCGGATCTAGTATCGAGAAAAAAGAACGCTATGGGTGCATTTTTTATTGCGCACAACTAGATCAATGATTAAGGTTCGTCCGTGGGCGTTATTTTTAAGTTGTATTGGGAGATAGTTGCGAGTGAGTGAACATACAACTTTGGAGCTAATGCAAGCCCTCTATGAAGTATTACCGGCAAATCAACAGCCAATCATCAACCCCAAAGCCCGGGCACTACTATCAAGAATCGTCGGCATCAACATATCCAAAGAAAGATACAACGAAATCAGATCTGGCCTAATCGATCAGGGCCTGATCGAGATCGGAATGGGACACGGAGGGACGATAGCCCGCACAAAAGAAATACCTCCAGATAGTATTGCCACACCAATTCAAATAACTTCAGAAATTAATCTGTACAAACCTACAATCGAATATATCGAGAAAGTTTTTCGAGATCACGAAGGGCTAATCGAAGAGAATTTTATTATAGAAGATACTTCTGCGGGAGGACCAGCCACAGGAAAATGGGAACGCCCCGACATCACACTGATCTCCAGCCGCTATTACAAATACACAAATCACCGGTCGATTGATATTTACAGCTTCGAAGTCAAAACACAAAGCAGCTGTGATCTAACAGCAGTCTATGAGGCCCATGAACAAGGATTGCAAACCCACTATCCCTATGTTGTCTGGAGCATTCCTATTGGAGAACCTGATAAAACAAAACTCACACAAATGATTGATTCAGCCCAGCGAAATGAAGTCGGGCTCATATTACTCCGAAACAGGCTGGAGGATTCAGAAATAATCGTATCAGCAACCCGCAGAAATCCAAAACATGCAACTATAGAACGGTTTATTGAAGATCGAATAAGCTCAGCAAGTCAGCAGGCTATTGCTGACTGGCATAAGGGAGAAAATTAATGGGGCGCGTTGTTGCCATCATGAACACAAAAGGCGGTGTTGGGAAATCAACAACCGTCATGATGCTAGCCGAATATTTGGCAAGCAAGAAAGATATAAAAATATTGATTATTGATGCCGATTCACAGGCCAGCATTAGCAATATGCTGATTTCCACCAAGGAATACAAAGAGCTCGAACAAAATGAAAAAACATTATTCGAATACATGATGATTTCCATTGCCAATAGGAAAGGGGATAAATTAGACAACTATATTAAGCATGCAGCTTCTGATGTAATGGGTGCCCAATCGATCAGTCTGCTTCCAAGCAAAATAGAACTCTCCCTTCTGGAAAGAGAAGTAATGCTTGCACCTACTGATTTTATGAAAGCCGTGCGCTAAGCCGTAAATGATCTTATTAAAAGTGC
>JAJRPI010000049.1 GCA_024280895.1 Alphaproteobacteria bacterium
CGCCGCGCAAAAAGACGGCGTTACTACGTTTATCGAAGTCATCCTCAACCAAGAGCTTGGCGAACCATTCCGCCGCGACGCCATGAAAACCCCTGTCGAAGTCGCGGGCATCAACCCGGATGATATGCAATCGCAATAAAAGCGGACGTGACTCTGAAAACGGGATAGCTATACCCCCCCCATACCCCGCTAACAAATCGGGGTATGGGGACTAGTCCCCAGCGCGAGCCGCGCAGGCTGCCAAGTTCCACAAAATAAAGAGGCCGGCGAGGAGATGCCCACCACAGCACCTATTCCTTTGGCGCATAGGCCGCGCTCACCTTGTCGCGCAGCTCATCAAGTGTGCCCGCTTTTATCGCGGCACGGATTTGGCTCATCAGGTCCTGATAGAAGGCGATATTTGCCCAGCTGACCAGCATTGGGGCGAGATATTCGCGGGCCTTGAAGAGATGGTGCAGATAGGCTTTGGAATAATCGGTGTGTGCGGGGCATGAGCTGCTGGCGTCAATGGGATCTGGATCTTCATTGAAGCTGGCGTTACGCAGATTGATTTTGCCCTGCCAGGTGAAGGCCTGCCCGTGACGCCCTGAGCGTGTAGGCATGACGCAATCAAACATATCGATGCCGCGCGACACGGCCTCAACAATATCAAGCGGCGTCCCCACCCCCATTAAATAGCGTGGTTTTTCAACGGGCATTTTTGGCATGGTGAAATCGAGCACTTTGAGCATCATCTCCTGCCCCTCGCCCACCGCCAAGCCGCCGATGGAATAGCCGGGAAAGTCTATATCAGTGAGGGCCTTGATCGAAGCCCCTCGCAAATCCTCATAGACGCCGCCTTGCACGATACCAAACAATGCCTGATGATCTCCCGCGCGTTTCTCAAAGGCCTTCATGCTGCGAACAGCCCAGCGCATGGACAGCTCCATGCTGGTGCGTGCCTCGGTATGCGTGGCGGGGAACGGCGTACATTCATCAAATGACATCTGTATATCGGCACCAAGTTCGCACTGTATTTCGATGCTCCGTTCCGGGGTCAGCTCATGCTTGGAGCCGTCAATATGAGATTGGAATGTAACGCCATTGTCACTCATCTTGCGCAGCTTACTAAGCGACATCACCTGAAAACCACCGCTATCGGTGAGGATAGGCCGGGGCCAGTTCATAAATTTATGCAAACCGCCGAGCCGTTCAATGCGATCCGAACCCGGGCGCAACATCAAATGATAGGTATTGCCAAGAATGATATCGGCGCCTGTGGCCCGCACCTGTTCGGGGTACATGGCTTTCACCGTTGCAGCCGTGCCCACCGGCATAAAGGCAGGGGTGCGGATGACACCGCGTGAGGTGGTGATCTCGCCGAGGCGGGCATCGCCATCACGGGCATTGATATCAAAAGAAAATGGTGTGTTCATTAGCGCATTCATAGAAAACATCAAACCGGCTGGCAAGCCATAAACGCTCCCATGCCAGGATCAATCATCAACGGACTGGCTGGATCACTCGTCGCCCAGTAACTCAATCAAATGCGGGACAAAGCGCGCGCCATGTCCCGCCTCAACCTGCTTTTGATACCGCGCATGAACGGCTTGCGAGATCTCGCGCGGCGCGGCAAGATCACTGGCCATAGTCGTATAATAGCCCATATCCTTGGCGCTATTATTGAGCGAAAACTGAAAACTTTCATCATCGCCCTCCAGGATATATGGCCCCAGCCGTTCAAGTATGACCCCGGCGCCCCCTCCCGCCGCCAGCACACCATGCAGCACCTGCGGATCAATACCCGCCTTGTTGGCGCAAGTAGCGGCCTCGGCCAGCACTGCCGAGAAGCCCAATGACACGAAATTATGCAAGAGCTTCATAGTATGACCAGAGCCAACACCTCCCGCATAATTGATGTTTTCCGCGAATGTTTGCAGCAAAGGTAATTGGCGTTCGAACAGGTGCTTATCACCCCCGACAATCAGATTTAACCGGCCCTGCGCTGCCTCCTTGGGGGTGCGGGTCATGGGTGCATCAAGGAACAGCCCCCCCGCCTCCTCGACCTTGCTGGAGAGCGCAATCGTGGAACTTGGCACTGCCGTCGAGCAATCAATGATCACCGTGCCAGAAAGCAGATTTTCGAGCACCCCACCCTCTCTCAACAAAACATCTTCAACCTGTGGGGAGCCCGTCACACACAAGATGATCACCTCGCTGGCAGCCACTAGCTCCGCGAGCGTTTTATAGACCAGCGCTCCGCCGCTGGTGAGATCATCAATCGGCTGATCGCCAGCATGCTCCAGCACGCCAATTTCCCAGCCACTTTTTTGGATGTTGGTCGCGATCCCATGCCCCATCAAACCAACACCAATTATCCCGACCTTTTGCTTGCTCATGTGCCCTTGTTCCTTGATCTGTTTATTGGCTGTGCAGCGGCACTTGGCAACTAATCATCCGCGCACGAATACCTGCTTACCCATGCTGCCCGTTTCAATATTAGAACAGACATGACGAGATTTTTGCACTAAATGAATTATGAGACATTTTCACCTCTTGCCTGATTGAGAGAAAACAGCCCTAATTAACTAATCGTCAATGTGATTCGGCCCTTAACACCAGCGTTCGTTAATGGTTTTTTCACCAACTATATGCAACTGATAATTGTATATTAAAATAATGCAACCAAAAGGTGATATCATGGGGCTCTTTTCCCGCCGGCAAGCTGAACACACAAATATTGCAGCCAATCCTCAAACTTCAGATGCTCAATCAAGCGTTGATGTGGAACGCCTTATCTCTTTGCTCGAAGAATTAAGTGATGAGCAGTTTGGCCATCCGGCAACTGACCTTGACGGACGACTGGGAATTGCCCTGCAAAAACTTACAAGCAAATTGCAAGGTGACGCCGTCGATGAGCTGAAACGCACAGTTGATTTTTCAATGCAGGCAAGCGAAGCCATGGTCTCGGTTGCCCTCATTGTCGAAGATATCAAACATGTGGGAAATGACGCGCAGACCATGTCAGCCTCCGTTGAACAGATGTCAACATCAATCAATCATGTTGCCATGAATAGTGAAGAGACCTCGTCGGCAGCGCAGGTCGCGCAAGATTCTGCCCGGCAAAGTCTTGACCAGATCGGCGTAACTAAAAACGCCATGCACGACATCTCAAATCTCGGCGACGTACTTTCCACACGGCTCACTGTTCTTGAAGAAGCTGCCGAGCAGATTGAGGGCATGGCACAAACCATCGAAGATATTTCCAACCAGACAAAATTGCTGGCCCTAAACGCAACAATTGAAGCGGCCCGGGCCGGTGAAGCTGGCAAGGGATTTGCGGTTGTTGCCAGTGAAGTCAAGGCGCTTTCAGAACAAACCTCACAGGCCACCGACAGTATCCGCGAACGCATTTCAACGCTGAACAATGAGATGCAGGAAATGAAACAGGCCATGTCCAGCAGCAATGAAGCTGTTTCCAATGGGGAGCAGGTTGTCGATCAGATCGGCAATCAGATCGAGGAGATATATGGGCAGGTATCTGGAGCAACGACGCAGATGAATGAAATTTCGGGCATCCTCGTGGAACAGCGACAGGCCATGCAGGAAATTTCCAAAAATATCATCAATATTGCCGCAAATGCCACTAAATCACGGGACAATATCGATGGCGTTGTATCTTCCATTGTCAAAATTGAAGACGTGATCGGCGAGCGGCTGGAGGGCATCAATAGCGAGGCCATCCCCAATGCCATTCTTTACAAGGCGATTTCGGACCATGTGAAGTGGAAAAAAATGATTGCAGAATTGTTTGCAGGATTAAACACGCTTGATCACACAGAACTTGCCGACCATCACGCCTGTCGATTTGGCAAATGGTACGATCAGGTCAACGATCGCTCCATGCTCGAAAATCCCCATTTCAAAAGCCTGATTACCCCTCATGAAGACGTCCACAAACATGGTAAACTGGCCGCAAAACTGTTCAGTGAAGGGCGCCTTGAAGAGGCCAAGAAAGAATTTTCCTTGATGGATGCCGCGTCTCATATCGTAGTCGATAAACTCAACGCGCTGATCGCCTCGACACTCCCTTAAATCCATTCCAGCCGCTCGACCATCCAATAGAGCGCAACAATGGCAATCAGGCTGGAGGCTGGTATGGTGACGATTTTGCGGTACCAGCTTTTTTGCCCGAACCAGAAACCAACGAGCATAAAGCAGGCCGCAAGGATGGTCAGCTGGCCAAATTCAACTCCCACATTGAAACTGATCAGTGACGTCATGAAAGCATCTCGCTCCATGCCAAAATCAGCCAGCACACTGGCAAACCCAAGCCCGTGCAACAAACCAAACGCGAAGACCAAAACGAGCCGCGCATTGCCAAGACTTCGGCTGCGGATATTTTCAATCCCGACATAGGCGATGGAAGCGGCGATCAAAGGTTCGACAATGCGCGAGGGCAAGGAAAAAAAGCCCGCCATAGACAATCCAAGGGTTAGCGTATGAGCCAGCGTAAACATGGTCACCTGCCACAATAGTGGGCGCAGGTTCGGGCTAAACAAAAACAATCCCAGAATAAACAGAATATGATCGAGCCCTTTGGGTAAAATATGCACATAACCTATCTTGATATAAGACCAGATAACCTCCAGCGCGGGACGCTTGGTAAACAGCTCGGCCAGCGAGAACATCTGGCTAGGCTCATCCGTTCGGATCCATTGCCATTGCGACCAATGCCATTTGGCGGCTTTTTCATCGACCTGGCGGACCCGTACAGCACTCTGGCCAAAACGGGCGGGATAATAAAATTGCAGGTTTTGAGTCGCGCGATCAAGCGGCCCCTCCAGAATAATAATGCTGGGCCGAGGTACTTTGGTATAGCCAGGCGCTGGAATAGTTACCACACTGACAACTAGTGGTACGCGCACCCCATCGGCCTTGAGGAAAATATCCCCGAGAAATCGGCTTTCAAAAGGTTTGAATTTTTCTCTTAATTGTCCTGCGGACAGAACCCGCAGCTCATCATATTGCGCCGCATTAGGTGATTGTTTGGTGTTCTTATAGCGGGCATTTATGCCCGTCAGTAATGCCTCGATACTGGCCCGTACCTCGATCCGCACCACCCCAGTGACATCGGCACTAATCTCGATCAGCGCCGGCTTCACAACATCGGCCCGGACATTATCTGCCCAAAAATTTATTGCCAGCAAAAAGGCAATCGCAGACACGCATTTGATCTGCATCAATCTATCGCTCATAACCCCGCCCCATAGCCAAAAAAATCAAGTTTATATCATTTTTAAACCGTTATTCTATTCCAAGGTTTTCGCTTAACAATACGGCCTAATTAGAATATAATTTATTCGAAACAAAAACATATAAAAATTGCGACGAATACGTAGAATAAGGAAATAACCCAATATGGCGAAGATTAACAGACGCAAACTCTTGCAACTTATGGCCGCTAGTGGCGCTGTGGGAACGACGCTACCTTGGTGGATGAGTGGCACCAGTGCCGTTGCTGCCGACGACGCCGATTATTACAAGACCCCCATGAAGGGCGATGCCCGCATCATCCACATGACAGATGTGCATGGTCAGTTGCATCCTGTTTATTTCCGCGAGCCAAATGTTAATCTGGGCGTTGGCGATGCCTTTGGGCGAGCTCCCCATCTGGTGGGCGAAAAACTGCTCAAAGCCATGGGCATGAAAACGGATAGCCCCGAGTCCTATGCTTACACCTATTTGAACTTTGAAGAGGGTGTCAAAAAATACGGCCGCATGGGTGGCTTTGCCCATATCAAAACTTTGATTGATCGCCTGCGCAAGGATGCTGGTGGCATCGACAAAACCCTGACACTGGATGGTGGTGACACCTGGCAGGGATCTGGCACAAGCTTGTGGACCAGAGGCGTTGATATGGTGGAGGCCTGCAATATTCTGGGCGTCAATGTCATGGTGGGACATTGGGAGTTTACCTATCCAGAGCAAGAAGTGCTCAGCAATGTGGCTTTGTTCAAGGGCGATTTCATCGGCCAGAATGTCCGCGTCAAGGACGAGAGCATGATGGGCGACAGCTATCCAGATCTCGTTGAAAAATTCGACGGCAAGGGCATGTTCGACGAAGACAGCGGCCACGCCTTTCAGCCCTATGTGATGAAAGAAGTCAACGGGCGCAAGATCGCGGTTATCGGTCAGGCCTTCCCGCGTACCGCCAATGCCAATCCTCCAGAATTTTTCCCCGACTGGTCCTTTGGCTTGCGCATCCCCGACATGCGCGATCTCGTCAAAAAAATCCGGACTGAAGAAAAACCTCATGCCGTTGTACTGATTTCTCATTCCGGCATGGATGTTGACATTAAAATGGCCAACGAAATCCCCGGCATGGATGTGATCTTTGGTGGTCACACCCATGATGGCGTGCCAAAACCTGTGCCGGTTACTGACACTGCTGGCGGCACCTGCCTTGTCACTAATGCCGGTTGCTCTGGTAAATTTATCGGCGTCATGGATTTTGAATTCGATGGCGACAAATTGAAAGACATGCATTACAAAATGCACGCCGTGTTCGAAAACCGGCTACCAGCCGACAAAGAAATGTCTGCGTTCCTGACCCAGCTTGGCAATCAGAAATATGACGACAAGGTCGTTGAAAGCCGTGCCAAGGATCGCGCCAATTCAAAGGCCCGCAACGGCAAGACATTCAAAGAAATCACCTCCGAAAAACTGGCTATTGCTGGCGAGACCCTTTATCGGCGCTCCAACTTCATGGGCACTTGGGATCAGGTCATCTGTAACGCCCTGCGCGATGAATATGGCGCTCATGTTGCCATGTCGGCTGGCGTACGCTGGGGACCAACCATTCCCAAAGACCATATGATCACCTTTGATGATGTGATGAGCCAGTGCTCCATGACTTACGGCGAAACCTATGCCAATGAAATGACCGGTAAACAGCTTTTGAACGTGCTGGAGCAGGTTGCCGATAATCTGCTCGACCCCGATCCCTATCTGCAATCTGGCGGCGACATGGTGCGCGTTGGTGGCCTTGACTATACCATTGACCCCACCAAGAAATTGTTCAAGCGCATCACGGATGCCCGTCTCGACAATGGCGAGCTGATTGAGCCGGATAAAAAATACAAGGTCGCTGGTTGGGCGGTTGTCAATCGCACCCCCGAAGGGCGCATGATCTGGGATGTCATCCGTGACTATATCCTCAAGACCAAAGACGACAAAGGGGTCCTGCACCTCAAGAAAACCAACCATCCCAAACTATTGGGCGTTGCAAACAATCCCGGCATCGCCGATTATCCCGGGGCTGTTGGCGATAGCGACGGCTAAGCAGAGCAAAGTACTTCTCTTCCCCTCTCTCCCCTTCTTTGAAGGAGAGGGCTGGGGTGAGGGGGGTAGAATTTATTGATAGTCTGAGATTAATGCGCTCGCCGCGCAGCAGCTTTTGCAGCTGGCACCAAGGGCTAGCCCTTGGAACCCTTTTGACACCCTACTATATTCCTTGGACGCGAGGATCACGTGATGCTCAAGAATGTGCTATCCAGAAAATATATTCTTGTCGTCACTATCGCTTTGGGTCTCGCATATATGCTGCCTTTGCAATATTTTTTGTCTTCTCCCTCAATGGGCAGCTTTTACAGTATGCTTACCGCTGATCGAGGGGTCACTGTCGAGCGCGGTATCAGCTACGGACCCAATACCCGCCACAAGCTCGATATTTATCGCTCGACAAAAGAGATAAAAGGCCCCATCGCGATTTTCTTTTATGGTGGTCGCTGGCGTGAAGGGGATCGGGGGATTTACGGCTTCCTTGGTGCAGCCCTTGCCAGCCGCGGCATCACGACCATCATCCCTGACTATCGGCTCTATCCAGAAGTGATGTTTCCCGCCTTCCAGCAAGATGCCGCAAGAGCCTATGGCTGGGTTCACAATAATCTTGCTGCCTCCAGCAAGACCGGTGAAGCGCGCTCGATCATCATTATGGGTCATTCGGCAGGCGCCCATATCGCAGCCCTACTAGCCTTTGATCCCCAATATCTGGCAACTGCCAAAGTCCTAACGCCGCCTGCCGGACTGATCAGCCTAGCTGGCCCCCTCGCCTTTGATCCAACCACCGACCCCACGACCAAAGACGTATTTGCCAGCGTTTCAAATGCCGATAACGCGAGGCCGCTCAGCTTTGCCGGGCAAGGCAAAACGCCGACCCTGCTCATTCATGGTCTTGATGACGAGACCGTTGGTCCGTGGAATTCACGCGATTTCGCTAGTGCTCTACGCAAAAAGAAGGTGCCCGTCTGCAAACAAGAATTAACTAGCCTTGGGCATGTCGGCCTGATCCTCGCCGTCTCAAAACCCTTGCGCTGGCGCGGCCCTGTGCTGGAAGCATCGATAGCGTTTATCAAGGATGTGGGAAGCGGCAAGGTGCCCCGGTCAGACATTGGTTGCTGAACGGACCTGCAAGAAATGCGCGCAAAGCGCGGGGTGCATTATTAAATGTCCACCCGCTTTTTTATGTGAGCACAGATCATACCAGCAGCAAAAGCTAGCGCTTGAAAACTGTTTTGATGAACAGGCAATTGCCGAGATTTAACGACGGTCTCCAATATCTACATTCTTTCCAGTACTGAGGACTTTTTCCTGCTCGGCACTTAGATAGTCCAACCAGTTTTTGTAGGTTTTGTAATGACCACCCCCCACATATCCAAGTGCTACCTGAAAATGAAAGCCATATAGTTCGCTGACAACGCGTTGGCGCTCGACCCCTTTGTCAAACAAAACAAGAGCTGGACGCACTGCCAACGCCAGTTTTTTCGCCCATTTGGCAGGTGTTGTCTTATTGCCCTGAAAGTCGACAATCACTTTGCTGGAATTGGCATCAAGGCGTGTAAAAACGAACTTTTTCAATCGCTCCTTAACATCTGCCCGATGCCATAGCTTGTCATGCCATGTGCTGCAGCTCATGCAGTCTTTGTCTTCAAATAAAACAGCGACCGGCTTTGTCAATTTGCTGAAATCTTCGATATCTGAAAGCTTGTCATGGTCGCGAAACTGATAAGCGCGTTTAGGAGCTTTGGTCTTTAGCGCCTGCGCCTTGACGAACGAAGGCAAGCTCATTTTCTTGTAGGATTTGCTTTGCACAAATTCTAGCGCGGCGTGAAACATTTTAGCGTTCCACAACCCATTAATGCGATAGATCGGCTTTGCATTCCCATCGAGAAATAGAATTGTCGGAGTGAAAAGGACACGCATCTTCCCTGCGAACTGTTTTTCAGTGATCTCTCCGCTATCATCAAGCGTTACTTCACGTGCCCCCTTGATGTTGATGGCAACGCTATCGAAATGCTTTTGAATAAATTTCTTATCACCTTCAAAAACTTCATCCAGCATTTTTGTGCAATAGGGGCAGCCATTGAGAGACATAAACAAGATTAAATGCTTATTTGCATCTGCCGCTTCTTTGGCGTCCTCACGAATATCCAAAAAACTGTCTTTAAACCAACCGGGAATTTCATGCGATAGTCCCCCAACAATCTTGCCACGCTTGGCAGTGGCATCGCTCGCATATCCATCACCGAGGAAAGCAACGGCACAGACAATGATGGATAGAAACAGTATTCTTGCACGCACAGGCATGGATGAAGTCTCCCAGCTTGGATTATCTTTATTCATGATTTCAATTTTACAGCAAAAGCCGCATATATGCGAATATCTGCCTCTGAACCGATTGTAACAAAACTAAACAGTAAAAACAGCCCTAAAAAGGCTTGGGGCCGGATGGGGCCAAGTGCCGGTGCGCGCCCTACCCGCCTGCTCAAACCTACTAGAAGTTCCATAGACACTTTCTATAAGACGACGCGATATTGCCATCAATTCATATTGGCTACACCAGACGATCTAATTTGTGTAAAATATAAAAAAACAGAACCCCGCTAGAATTTGTAAAGTCCGTTTATGCTCAAAGTTGATTTTGATTGTGATGTGATTATCGTGGGTGCTGGCCTATCTGGTCTGGCCTGTGCAGATCTGTTACAGGCGGCTGGCTTGAAGATCATTGTGCTCGAAGCCAGTGAGCAGATTGGCGGGCGTATATGCTCCATTGCTGATCAGAGCCTCTCACACTATAGGGCTGATCTGGGCCCGACCTGGATTTGGCCAAAATATCAGCCGGCAATCGAGCCATGGTTAAAGCGCCTGAAAATTCAAACGTTCGATCAGTATGAAACGGGAGACGCCATTCTGGATCTACAAGCTGATGGACCAGTTCATCGCCGACATCTTCCAGGGCAAGACGGCATCGCCAGAATTTCTGGCGGCCCCCAAAGCCTGATCGACAAGCTTTCTTTAAAGCTGGAAGCGGGAGCAATCCGCACAGCTCACCGCGTCACAAAAATCGAACCAGATGAAACGGGGCTCAAGCTGACTGCTCTTGTTAAAGACCCAAACAAACAATTGTCTCTTCGTGCCCGTAGAGTGGTGGTTTCAGCACCTTTACGAATAGCGCGTCAAAATATTGACTGGAGCGAGCAGCTATCTGTGGATGTGCTGGAAAAGATGAATGATACGCCGACCTGGATGGCCAAACAGGCCAAGGCTGTGGCGATCTATGATCAGGCATTTTGGCGCCAAGCTGGACTATCGGGACGCGTCGCCAGCCAGGCTGGGCCCCTCACCGAGATCCATGATCACTGCTCGACTGATGGGTCAAGCGCTGCTCTGTTTGGCTTTATTGGCTGGACGCATCAAATACGCAGATCGAGAGAACACGAATTAAAAAATCTCATTAAAGACCAACTCGTGCGCTGTTTTGGAGATCAGGCTGGGCGGTACAGTGCCTTGCACATTAAAGACTGGGCAGCCAGCAACACAATCTGTTCCAAGCAAGATTTGACCAGCCCGCCAGCTCATCCCGAAATTATTTCGGACCGTTTGCGCGCCTCCCATTTCGATGGGCGATTGTTTTTTTGCGTCTCTGAAACATCAACCGTAAGCCCCGGCCTTATTGAAGGAGCTTTTACAGCTGCTCAATCAACCGCTACCCGGCTCATTGCAGAATTTTAGCGATGCAGGCCTTTTGCCGTCCCTCACAAAACAAAAACAAAAAAGGCAGTGCCCAAGAGCACTGCCTTTTTACATAATCTTATTAACCTCGAGCCAGCTTATGGGCGCACGGAAGGGGTTTCGTTTGGAAGGCCATTGCCCCGCCATCTGACATAAAGCTCCAGATTGACATATTCATCTGAACCCATTTTGTACGGTTTGGCGCGGACCTGTTTGTTACAGCCCTTGAAGCGACGCTGGATCGAACCAGGCTTACCCCATTTCAAACGATAGGTTGGGAAGCCATTATTTTGCCCTTGCGTCAACGTATTGGCGCGCAATTTCTGCCCGAAATATTTTTCGTGACAATGAGCACAAGCCATATCGAGCTGACCCCGACGCTTGTAATAATGTTCTTTGCCTTTTTCCCAGAATGGTTTGTTCTGTGCATTGACTTCGATAGCCTGCGGCATGCCATTGGACTGTTTGGCGACATAGATGGTGAGGCCGAGCAGTTCATTTGATTTCCATTTATAGGCTTTGGCTTTCATGAATTTTGTGCGGCACAGATTAATACGCTGCTCAAGATTGATGAGTTTTTTCCAAGGCTTGTAATAAACGGGATAGCGTGTCGCAACACCCTTCATTGAGGCTTTGGCGTCATTATGACACTCTTGGCAAGCTTTCTTTTCGCTGCCGTCTTTCTTTGACCAAAGGGCTTCTCCCTGTTCGGTCCAAAGGTTAGCTGGATTTTCAAATTCGTCATCCTGCGTGGCCTGTGTATCCACTTTTGAATACTTATAACCTGACCAAACCTCTGGCAAAGGGTGGTCCCCTTTGTTCACGATAGGTGCACTTTTGCCATCGGGGGCCGCCATCGCGGCTCCGCTCATCAGCACACTGGCAACGAGCCCAGCCAGTGCCATTTTAATAAATCGTCCCATATTACTTCTTCCAGTTCTTTTCATGTCTATATAAATATCGCGAGACCTATTTCAGGGTAACCAGAAAGGCCAAAATATTTTCGACGTCCTGAGCGCTGATAACGGTTTTGCCCTTGAATTTGCCCATTACTCTGGTCAAATTATCGGCACGATAAAAACCTGGCATGATGGTATCTGGAAAAGCCACCTTGGCATTCACCAGCAACATACGCAATTCGCCTTCAGTATAGCGACTTGCAGCACCATCCAGTGGCGGAGCAATCAAGCCCATCTGCGAATATTTCTTGGGATTTTTAGCGGCTTTGGCTTTGAGCTTGGTGATCACATGACAGGCAATGCAATTGCCTTTTTTCTTGTTGACCATGGTTTTTTCGCCAGCGGCTTTGTCTCCGGCTTTACCAGTCAGCGACTTGTTGATGGCTGTGATGGCTGGACCGTCACTGATCTTGTAAGAAACCAATGCAGCAGGTGCCATTTTTTTCATCATTTTCTTTTTGTGTCCCGCTGCCATGCCTGGCTGGATCAGCAACCCAGTCAGTCCGACAATCGAGCAAAAAAGAAATGCAATTCTTGATAGTCTCATGCTTTCAACTTCCTCTCAAATTCATTTTTATTGATTAAAGGCGGCTGGTATTTGATGTTTCAGCAAATTCATCTGCATCAAAACAGTGTGGCTGAACCTAAATCCTCGATGCGCGCGGTCCCACCCGCCTGCATCAAATATCCCCTGTCTTCAATCTTCTTGTTTGTTTTTTTACACACTCCCCCGCCGACGTTTAATATCGTGAGAGGATCGAGATTTAATAAGACAGAATGTCACACCAAATGTCAAGGTCGCCCGCCTTCACTTCTGCCCCGCGGGGAAAACCTGATTTCCACGCTAATACATATATTTTTAGCACATGTATTAGCGTGATAGCATTGTACAGATCGTCATGTCCCAGAATCTTCAAGACCTATTTTATCCGTTTGTACCAGCAGCATGCCATTTTTTTACAAGCTCCAGATCAACATGCGTGGCCTCATCGCCAAGGCTTGAATGTGCCTTGAAGGGAGCACCTGGTTCTCCCAGATTGTCAATCACTGCGAGTGCTCCCGCGAAGTCTTGCCCGGCACTATATTCACTGACCGTGACCAATACCGGGATGTTGGCAGCACGCGCCGATAAAATGCCATTCTCGGTGTCTTCAAAGGCCAGACATTGCGGTCCTTGCAGGTTCAATCCCTTGAGCGCCAACTCGTAGACATCGCCTGCTGGTTTCTTGTTGGCAACCATATCTCCCGCAGCTATGGCCTCGAACCATGTCAGCGCGTCCCTGCCAAGGGTGCCCTCAAACAAAGCGGACAAAGGGTCAATATTGGTGGTGGTGGCTATCGCCAGACGCATGCCACTGGCCCGTGCTTCAAGTATGAGCCGCTCAACGCCGGGGCGTAACGGTACTTCACCGGTTTTCACCAGCTCCATATAAATCGCAGTTTTACGCACGTGCATCGGCGGAATGAGATCATCATTCGCAATATAATAATCAGCTTTTGAGGGAGCGTAATGACGGACAAAATGGCGAATTCGCTCTTTACCACCGGTTATTTTCAGCAGCTCGGTATAAGTCTCGATGCTCCAGTGCCAGTCGAGGTCGTGCTCACGAAACAAGGCATTAAACGCCGCGCGATGAGCTTCCTCTGTTTCGGCGAGCGTCCCGTCACAATCAAATATCAATGCTTCAAGCTGCATATAATGTCCCCGATATAATATCCATTAATCAATAATCATTATATCACCACTGGCTCGAAGGATTATAATTTTTTCGAACGACTGGCATCGGGAGGAATGATTTCTTGAACGAGGCGCTTGTCTTGATGACGCATCGTCGTGCGCAACAAAATAAACACGCAAGCTCCAACAAGCAGGTGCCAGAGAAAATGAGTTCCGGTTTTATAGCCATTAATAATGGTTAGGGAGCAAGTGAGGTGATCAATCGTATGGAACACCATGGCGCCCAGCAGTAAAAAGGCCGCCACGAATAGCGATTTCGCCGCCTTGTGTCGGCGCTTGTGCGTCCACAAGGCCAAAGCAAAGAGCACTATGAGGGCGGGAAGATAGGCAAAACTTCCATTGAGGCATGAGGTGGCACCCATCGTCGTCGGATCGCCTGCTTGGCTGGTGATTGACCAGGCGGGCTGCAAAGCCCCATCGAGAAACGCGCAGGTCATGGTCAGGCAGGCCATCGTCACCAGCACAAAGACACCGGTCGCCAGACTGGTTGCACCTGCAGGAACTTTCAAAAAGCGATTGAGCGCAAAGGCCAGATATACCATCACAAAGAACAAGAGCGGCAGCAAATGAGCCATCTCACTCCATTGAGCGGCAAACAAATGAAAGGCCAAACCACCAAAGCCTGCAATCAATGCAAGTGCGATGAGTAAAACATGGTCCCCGCTACGCTGCGCTACAGGGAGCTTTTTATAAATCCACAAGCCAGCAAGACCTGCGATCACCAATGACAGGGTCGACAGAGCATTGGCCGGTTCGCCAAGAACCTGTGCGCTTGTTCCACGTTCACAATACAGCCAGACAGGCTCAAACCAGTTCATATAAATGCGCCCAGTTATTCCAAAAAATTCGTTTAAAAACAGCATAACGCAAAATGTGCCGGCCAAAACGCTCAATTGATCCCTATGTTAACGCGCGCAATAGTGCGGCTTGCCTAGCTTGTTCAAGGCCCCTTGGCAATTGACCAAGGCGTTATCAAGAGAGCTTGATCCCTATAACAGCCACCCCCGCAGATATTCAGGTGTTAACGACGATCACAGCTGCTGTTTGTTGCCTTGCGCAAGATCATCTTGTTGCTTGTGCTTGGTTTTCTAGGTCTCCACAACGAATTGGCGGATTTGCGACAATATATTTCTGTACGTGATGGGTGTAATCGCGTTATAGAGTGCTTCGCAAAAGTATGGTGCAGCTTTGCAAGGACAGCACGGCTAAGCCGATATTCAGCCAGTAACATCATGGATCGCGGCAAGTCCTTGCTTGGAGCGGCCAGGATTGTGCATTATGATAACAATTCCAAGGTTTGAAACTCATGCTTTTAGCACAAATTACTGATACCCACCTGCTTTCTCTGGCGCAAGGTACTGCGCTTGCTCAAAAGCGTGCTGACACTCTCGTGCGGGTCGTTGATACCATCAACCAGTTGACGATCCAGCCAGCGGCGATTGTCCACACGGGAGATATGATTAATTTTGCCCCAACAGGTGTGCAAGAGGAAAACGGTTATGGGTTGGCCTTTGAAATTCTGTCGCAATTAAAAGCGCCTTTTTATCCAACCGTTGGCAATCGAGATTCGCGGCCTGATCTAATCGCACAATTTCTGGCGCCTGATATACTGCACGCAGACGCTGACTTTTGCCAGTATCGCATCAAGCTGGAAAACGCAGACCTCATCAGTGTCGACACAAAGAGCGATACGCGCATCGGGACAAGCTGCGAACCGCGTCTTGCGCACCTCAAAGAGCTACTGCAACAAGACTGTGACAAACCGGTTTTCGTGTTTTGGCATCACCCGCCAGCAAGGGTTGAAACCATCAAAAACCCTCTGCAATTCGAGAACATCGAACGGGCCAATGCCGTGGTCGATCTATTGGATGGGTATGACAATATCGTGCGAATTTTGTGTGGTCACACCCACCGCTCGGATATGCTCAAAATGGGCCGTCATGCCGCCAGCACATCCTCAAGCATCGCAACAGATGTGCGTCTTGATCGCTATGCCGACCAGCTCGCCGATGAGCCGATATTTCAGTTACACGAATTGCAAGCCGATCATAGCGTCACCAGCATGAGCCATTTTGCCATTTCCTCGCGCGCCAACGCGGCCTGAGGAGACAATGCAAACCAGGGAAACAGCCCCTTTGCTATTTCACGGACCTTCTCGACAATTGGCTTAAGAAAAGATTGTCAGAACGTGAAAAAGTCGGGTTTTGGCGCAACCCCAGCGTTTTGCGAGCGGCCAGACGTACATTGCCTGCTAGATGAACATAAAGTTCCACGCTATCAATAATGCGGTCGCCATTGCCGATGGGCCGCTGATCGGCCGCCCCTGCCAGCCCACTGATCAAATAGCGGGTAAAAAGGCCAATACCTGTCTCTGGATCGATCAAAGGTTTTTGATCCCCTGTCGCCGCGGTAAATACCGCCAATCCGCGTACGGGTACAATCGGTGCCACATTGACGCGTCGTTCTGGAATATTTGGAGCCTGTATCACGCCGGATCGATCCGCATTGAAACTGGCTTCAAGAAACAGCTGGGTGGTGCGCGCGTCAAGTTCGCGCAAATTATCATATAAGACACTCAGCGAATAAGCGGTCTCATCCTCGCGCCCGCTCACCGCATCCACTGGCAAAAGGTGATTACTCAAGCCAAGCCCCGTTGAACGTGCATGCCCGGAGAAATAGACCATTAACTGAGCGTCCGGATTAGATTTCAATCTGCGTTTCAGCTCACCGTTGACATCTCCCCGGCGACCAAACAAACGCTGTAAATCACTCAGTTTTGCATCCTTGAGGACCAACACATTATCAGATGAATAACCAAGCTGATCGATCAGCAACGCTTTCATGGCGGCCAGATTTATATGCCCCGCATCATAAGCGCCCAAATTGCCTTCATAATTCTTATTGCCAATCAGCACGGCGATATTATCGCCATTGCCATAGCCACCCGGCAGGCGCTTGTACAAATTGCGGATCGATGAATTGATACCTGCGCTATCCAGTTCTTTTTTTGAAGCTGACGCCAGATGCAGCTGTGGCCTCATGCAGACACGTACCCGTGCCTCGCGTTCGATTTGCAAAAGCTGCGATAGAGGCAAAGGGTCTGCAATGCCAAGGCATTTTGTACCACACCAGTTGATATCATATTGCTCGGTAAACAGCTCTTTTTGTCCCTGTGAAAATGACGAGGGAGCTGGAAGGCAATCTCGTTTGCAGATGGCAACTTCAGTTTTACGTCCATGTGCTGTGGCGACCATATTATAGAGATCCTGCGGCAAACAGGCCTTGTCTGACACATCTTTTTGCACCAGTCGCGCGCGCCTTTTAAAGTCCCTAACGATTGGATTACCATAAGAAGATGACACCGAGGATTTTGACGAAGAAGATGAAATCGAACCAGTGATCAACGGACCATCATCGTTCATATACGGGGGATAGACACTGGCTGTGCGCACGCGATCTGCCGCCTTTGGAGGGGATGACATCGTCGGTAATTTGCTCATGGCAATCGCCGGAGCGTGCTTTTGCGGAGAACAGGTATTGGCACTGGCAGGCTTCACCATTGCCAGGTCGGCAATACTCAACCGCTTGGAAAATGGCGTGCTGCTCATGCCGCTCGCACTGGCAACCCGGGTTGAAGGAATAGATGGAGCCGGATTGATATTAGAGGCTGTGGCGCTCTTTACAGCAAAAGAAGAGGAAGCACCGCTTGCACCCTGTTTATCAAGGCGGGCCAGCTTTTGAACTGGTTTTCCTGCCGGCGAAGATAGCGTTTTGCTACTTGTTGCCGCCAACACATCATTAGCAAATGTTTGTTCCCCAAGCACTTCAGCGCTCGCGGGCTTGTTTTTGACAGCAGCTACATCCTTGCTCACCGGTATGCTCTTGGCAACAATCGACAAGCGAGCCTGTTTCCTGGTGGCGCCAATGCTAGCGGTTGTCAAAGGACCTTGCGAGCCATCAAAATCATAAGCCAGCCGCTCTTGATGGACCTTGGCAATCATGGCTTTTGCAGGTATCGAGGCTTTTCCGCGTGCTGATTTTTGGGGGAGCGCCGCTGGGGTGGCTCTACCTTCCTTTGCACTGGCAACCACTACATTGCTATTGCTTGGCGAAACCTTGGGACACTGCTCAAATAAAGCTTTTTGGATCACCGGATCATAGAGATTGTTGGGACGATGAAGCAATCCATTGTCATCACGAAATGTCATAAACGCTTGTAAACTGCTATCGTCGAGACGCCCTGTAATGGGCTCATTAAAATAGCCTACAGCTTGTAAACAGCGCTGCAAAATGGTCCCGTCACGGACAGCTATAAATTTCGCATCAGTGCGCGCGACGACGGTCTGTTTCTTGATTTTGGCTTTTATTGCTGTATTGATTTTAGTCCTGATTTTGGCTTTGGCTTTGCTTGCAGCTTTGACTTTGGTTGCAGCTTTGCCTGCAGCCCGGATTTTGGATTTTCGCTTAACCACGGCTTTTCGCACTTTGGATCGTACGTGTTTTTTGCGTCTCTTTCTTACCGTTGGCTTTTGCTGTTTTTGCTCGCGAGACAATCGATCGAGACGCTTTTGCACATCAAGGGCGGTAAAGGCATTATTTTGCCAATCTTCCAGCGAACTGGAAACCTGAGCAACGCGATAGTTTCGCGCATTGGTGGATGCTGGATTGTTTTGTGCCTTGGTAGACAGCTTATTATACGGGGCAGCGCTCACCGGCCCGGCAAAAAGCAGGATCGAAAGCAATATCAATAAGGACATTGTCGCTTTGCGAGCATCTGATACCGCTCGCGCTCCCGTCCAAAAAGTAATGCTAATAGCCGATGTTTGTTGTTTATTTCTCCGACCAACCTGCGTGCACATAGACAAGGTCCCTGCTTTATTTGCGTGGCATATCACATCCCGTAAGATACGATTGAAACGCAAAAACAAAGATTACGGGCCCCTTGCCAATAACAAATGGCGAAGGCAACGATCATTTTGTCTAGCTGTAAGCGTGTAAGGTTAAGGTTTTCTAAAGGCCTTGCTCACTTGCCCCGATGAATGCTGGTTTTGACCAGTCTATTCCTGCTTTTTTGCTTTGTATTTTTGATGGCAGCCCTTGCAGGCATTGCCGACCTCATTAAACACGGCGGCCAGGGCTTTCTTGTCACCAGCTGCTTTACCTGCCTTGGTACTGGCTTCCAGCAATGCGGCCGCTTTCATTTCGAAATCTTTCTTATTGGTCCAGATTTCAGGCCGAGCATCTGATTCCTGGTCAAAATCCATGATCGAATTTTCCATATCCGATCCCTCAGGAAACAATTTGGTATATTTGCCAGCCACCTCACTCATGGTCGACATGGCGGAAGCTGCCGCCGCACCATCATAGGCGAGGTCCCCTCGCAACATTTTCACGGTGGTTTTCATGGCTTTGCCCACCGAGCGCATCAGTTTTTGGCGCTCTTTGACCGGATTGGCGTTTTCCGCTGCGATCGCACGATTGCGCTCCCCAGCAAACGGCATAAATGACAATGCTACAAGGAGCACCACAAAGGTTTGTATAACCAGTTTCATCTTTACTTCCCTTCTCGATCAAATGGCAAATATTATCCAATCATGACTTTGCCATTGAACGAGGGGCAGCGCAACACACAAAGGTGTGAGAGAAAAACGCGGTGTGAGAGAAATTGAGGGCGCAAGAGAAATATGGGAATGAAACGGTTCAGCCTTTGAACTTGCCTATGCGTAGGCGATCAGCTTCCATTTTTTCGATTTCGCGAGCACCAGAAACCACAACCTTGGGATCAGGGACAAAATCCAGCGTGGTGTCTTTACCTTCATAATCCACCGCATTGAGCATAACACGCAGCGCATTAAGCCGCGCAGCCTGCTTGTTGTTGGATCTGATAATCGTCCAGGGGGCGGTCGAGGCATGGGTGCGTTTCAACATGGCATATTTAACCGTTGTAAACTCATCCCAGCGATCCTGGGCCTGCACATCCACTTCGCTTAGCTTCCATTGCCGCAATGGATCACTTTTGCGGCGCTCAAAACGCCGAGCCTGTTCATCCTTGGTGACCGAAAAATACAGTTTGAGTAACCTTGTGCCCTGACGCACCAGATCTTTTTCAAAACCGGTGACGCCTTTCATGAAATTCTTGTACTCTTCGTCGGTGCAAAAACCAAAAACCGGCTCTACCATGGCGCGATTATACCAGCTGCGGTCAAACAGAACCATCTCGCCCCCTCGCGGGAATTGCTCCACATAGCGTTGGAAAAACCACTGGGTACGCTGCGTTTCGGTCGGCTTGCCAAGCGCCACGACCCGGTAATGCTTTTCGTTCATATAGCGTGTTGTGCGGCGTATCGTGCCGCCCTTACCTGAGGCATCACGGCCTTCGAACAAAATCATGAATTTCGTTTTCTCGCGCTCCATATGAGACTGCAGCTTTAACAGCTCTGCCTGATAGGGCTTGAGGGCAAGTTCATCATTGCGCCGCGACACCGCTTTGGAATTTTTGGACCGGCAGGTTTTTAGCTGTTTTTGCAACTGCTCGCATTGCTTTTGCAATTGCTGTACCGAATAGCTGCCTTTTTGCGCAGCAACCGAATTCTTTTTTTCGTCCGATTTTGGCGTCATGAACTTACTCATATTATGAAATGTAATTGGAATTATAGTAACATAGCATATTGAAGATGTTCCTTCCATACGTAGTAAACCAGTGGTTACCAACATTCCTTGCTTGGAGGGTTGAAAATCATCCTTTATACCGTGACAAATCAATTTTTTCTTATCTGGAGGGATGATGGCGCGCATATTCATCAGCTATTCGAGCCGGGACGAGCGGGCGGCCCTCGGGTTGCAATCATGGTTGCGTGAACATTCCTATGATCCTGTTCTGGTCCCACGCACCAAAAAGCAGGAACAAGGGGATTTTGACAATCTGCAAGCTGATCTGCAGACCTCCATCGGGGAAGCTGAACTCGTCTTGTTGCTGATCACCCCTTTTTGGCAGGCTTCAAATTTGTGCCAATGGGAAAAGAAAGAGGCTATATCGCGCCACAAGCCAATTTTAGCCATTCTGGAAGCACCGACCAACGCGAAAATTACTGATTGCGATTTTGTGGTCGACATGACCAAAAACCGAGACGCGGGACTTAGCGATCTAAAAGACAAGTTGCAACAATTGCGTGCGGCCACTCCCATAATAACAGAACCAGAACCAGAACCAGAACCAGAACCAGAACCAGA
>JAJRPI010000050.1 GCA_024280895.1 Alphaproteobacteria bacterium
GACAGGCGCGCAAAGCGCGGCGGGCAGTCGCCCTTGCCGATGGATACATCGGAGTTCTTTTCTGTCTTGCTGCTGTTTACGCGTTGTGCGGTCTTGGATGGGGCGCGTATACTCATAATTAAATGAGCGATGGTTCAAATTTATCGGAGACCAAAATGGAACATTATCTTCTTTTTGTTATAATTGCTGCTTTGACGGTGCTCAGCCCTGGCCCTGGTGTGCTGCTGACATTAACCAATTCCATTCGATATGGCGTTTCAGGTGCGGCCTGGGGGATATATGGGCTTGTAATTGCAACATTCATGGTTGCTGGCATTTCAGCAACAAGCGTTGGCATCATTTTGGCGACGTCCTCGGTGGCTTTTTCAATTATGAAATATGTTGGAGCTGCCTATCTGATCTATTTGGGGGTAAAGCTGTGGCGATCCCCATCCCCCGAAATTGAAATCGGTTCGAGCACCCTAAAAGACGCGAAACGCCAGTTCGTCGAAGGCATGATGATCCAGTTGACCAACCCTAAATCTGTATTCTTTTTTATGTCAATATTTCCTCAGTTTATCAGCCATTCATCAGCATATACAGGGCAGTTTTTTCTCTTGGTTGCGACCTATAGTGGTCTTCTTTTGGTTATCCATTTCCTATACGCATTTTTGGCGAAAACAGCTCGTGTTTGGCTCTCAAGTGCAAACGGCGGACGTGTGGTCAACCGGCTTGGCGGTGCAACCTTTATGGGATTTGGTGTGGGGCTTGCTTCAGCGGGGCGATAGGCAGATCAATGCCGCGCTTATGCAGCAGGCGCAAATTTCAGGAAAATCATTCAGCGTATGGTCTTGTCTATAGGGGGCGGTTCATTTTAAGCAATATGATGCCGATGAGCGTTGTAAAGGTTGCTATGAGCTGGACAGGGTTTAGTTTTTCTTTGAGGAAGAACACGCCGAATAATAGGGCAAATATGATGCTCGTCTCTCTGATTGCCGCGACCAGAGCAATGGGTGCGACAGTCATTGCCCAGATGACAGCCCAGTAAGCGGCAAGGCTCAATAATCCCATTATAAAAGCGCTCTTCCAAAGGCGTTGAATCTTTTTCAATGCGGGAGCGCGCACATAGATTGCGAAAAAAATCATCAAGGGCAAGCCCTCCAGAGCAAAGATCCACGCAGCATAGCTGTGTGAGCTTCCCGCAAGACGGGCACCAAGGCCATCGGTGATCGTATAGGAAGCAATGAATAAGCCAGTCCCAAGCGCAAAAAACACGGCTTGTGGATTGCGAAGATTTTGGGCTCCCCGTGTCAGTGACAAGCTCATAATACCAGCAGCCATAATAATGATCACCAACAAAGACTGGTGGCTTAACTGCTCACCGATCACCGTGACAGAGAATAAGGCAATCATCAAAGGGGCCGAGCCACGAGCCAGCGGATAGACATGGCTTAAGTCGCCAAATTTATAGGCTAAAATCAAAAAGATCGAGTAGCCGATATGTAGGAGGACGGAGAGCCCGATATAGGGCCAGCTTTCAGGAGCGGGAAAGGGAAGAAAGGGGATCGTCACCAATGCGCCAACGCTGCTGCCCGCGATCAACAGAGCCATGAATAGAGCACGATCATCATTTTTTTTGACAAACGCATTCCACGAAGCGTGAAGTAATGCCGCAAACAGCACGATTAAAAAGACTGACAATTCCATATTGCGGGTCCCGGTCAAGCCAGAGTGCTGATCTTAAATTGCGTCATGCCTGTTTATTTGCCAGCAGTCGCGGGAGCTCGCGCACATCAATCCAGTCGGCAAATCCATCGCGCCATACCATGTCATTGAGGCTCAGTTGGCCCTGTTCAACAAAAGACATGAATTCCTCATCTGACCAGGGGCCGTATCTTGTCTCGTCTCGAAACAAATACCAGGATTTCACTTCGGTGACCGGTGCCAAGGCATGACCATTTGGATTATTGTTGTCATCTTGCGCAATAAGGGGTGGGGCATATGCGGCGGCCAGTTGCTCATCGGTCTGCCCGACAAGCTCCTCATTGTCTTTTGTTGAGATAAGGCGACTAAGGCTTGGCACAGACATGATACTTTTTTGTAAAAGAGTGCGCAGGCCGTCGGGGCTGACCATGGCAAGATTGGTAATATTGGCTGCCAGCAGCTTATCGCGAAAGATCAGCGCAAAGCGCTCCAGGCCATCGACGCCAACACTCATTTTGATGGCGATATTGACGGGAAAGGGGATGCAGTCATACATGTTGCGCGCGGCCAGTCTGACTTGTTCATCATCTCTCATGCCTGCCGCTGTTGCGAACGCGGCATGTGCGAAACCTTTTTGAACAAAACCGGAGAAGTTCTCTACGCCAATCGCCATCATGGCTTTCCTTACTGAGCCTGCCAAATCCACTAATCAAGAGGTGTTCAATCTGTTAATCAGCATTGTTCAAAAGCCCTTTTACGGGGCGCTTCGTCTCGCTTGCTCAGATATCCCAGTCCTAAAATAATGGTAGCCAAAAACTTGTTGCAGGGCAAGCAACATATGGACGAATGCGTAGCGGTGGGCTGCCTTAGAAAATCTCGCGTGCAGCATCTCGATAAACTATTGCCCAAGCGTGCAAGGCTGCTTAGTATCTTGCCCATGAGCAAAACCAAAAAACAGCCAGCTGACCAACCTGCCTATATGGTGCTGGCGCGCAAATACCGGCCCTCCAATTTTGATGAGCTGATCGGCCAGAGCGCTATGGTGCAAACGCTTGGCAACGCCTTTAAACTGGGACGCATCGCGCAAGGCTTTATGCTGACGGGGGTGCGCGGGGTTGGGAAGACGACGACGGCGCGTATTCTGGCGCGGGCCCTCAACTATGAGCTTGATGGCGCCGACAAAGACGCGCAGGGTGCCACCATTGATATGCCGCAGCTTGGCGTTCACTGTCAGGCCATCATGGAAAGCCGCCACGTGGATGTGCTGGAAATGGATGCCGCGTCGCATACAGGCGTCGACGATATTCGCGAGATCATTGAGAGTACCCGCTACAAGTCTTTGTCAGCGCGCTACAAGGTCTATATCATTGATGAGGTGCACATGCTCTCCAAGTCGGCCTTCAACGCCTTGTTGAAGACGCTGGAGGAGCCGCCCGAGCATGTGAAATTCATTTTCGCGACCACAGAAGTGCAAAAGGTGCCCGTAACGGTATTGTCGCGTTGTCAGCGATTTGATTTGAAGCGTGTGGAGATGGAAGAGCTGGTCGCTCACTTTGCCATGATCTCCTCAAGTGAAGGGGCCAAGATTGAACATGAGGCGCTGGCCTTGATCGCGCAGGCCGCGCAAGGTTCGGTGCGCGATGGTCTGTCCATACTTGATCAAGCGATTGCCCATGCACAAAAAGACAAAGTCAGCGGCGATGATGTGCGGGCCATGCTGGGGCTGGCTGACCGCATGCGCATATTCGATCTGCTGACCAGCGTTTTAAAGGGCCAGGCATCTGATGCCCTCAAGCAATGCGAGGCCTTGTTCACGGATGGCGCGGAGCCGGTGCGTATTTTAATTGATCTGGCCGAGACCACTCATATTTTGACGCGTAAAAAAATACTTGATGATCGCGGCGCTGCCGCTTTGAGCGAGGCGGAGCGTTTGCGCGTGAAGGAGATGGCCAGCAAGCTTTCGATGCCGGTGCTGGCGCGCTGCTGGCAGATGCTCTTGAAGGGCATTGATGAATGCACCAAAGCCCCCAATCAGATCGCCGCCGTTGAGATGATCCTCATTCGGATTTCCTATGCGGCGGATCTGCCATCGCCAATCGAGCTGGCGCGCGCCATCGAGGGGCAGGGCGAGGGCGCATCAAACGCGGCAGGTGGCGGCGGGGCTGGCGCAAATCAAAACGGGGCCGCGCCTCGCGCCATGGATCAGGCGGGTGCGCCCGATCAACATGCCCCTCGTGCCATGAGCGATGGGGGCGGGGCAGCAGCCTCAACGGCCGCCATCAGCACTATGCAAGCGCAGCCAAAGGCGGGGGCCTTTCACGAAAATCCCGGCACTGGTCTGTCCAGCTTTGAAGAGATTGCCGAACTGATTGGCCGCGATGGCGGGCTGGTTTTGAAAATTGCCTTTGAAGAACATGTGCGCCCTATCCGTTTTGAGCAAGGAACCATCGAGATCGCGCTGACCGATGAAGCGCCGCGCGGTCTGGCCAATGACATCAAGCGATTGCTTAACAGCTCGACCGGTGACAATTGGATGGTGGTGGTCAGCGACCAGCAAGGCGATGAAACTCTTTATGAGAAAAAACAGCGCGAGCACGAGAGCGAGCTGGCAAAAGTCAAGCAGCATCCGCTTGTCAAAGAGGCGATGAAACAGTTTCCAGATGCACGTATAACTGAAATTCGCGCGATTGAAAAAACCACCACTGATAGCAAGGAGGGCGATCGATGAAAGGCTTCATGGATATGATGTCTCAGGCCAAGGATTTACAGGCCAAGATGACCAAGATGCAGGACGAGCTGGCAGAGCTGGAGATCGAAGGGCAAGCGGGTGCCGGACTGGTGCGTGTGACGCTCGATGGCAAGGGCACCATGAAGAGCATGAAGGTCGATGCCAGTCTTTTAAAACCTGATGAGGCCGAGATATTGGAGGATCTGGTGATCGCCGCCCACAATGATGCCAAAGGCAAACTTGAACAGGCAACGGCTGAAAAAATGCAGTCAATGGCTGGGGATATGCCGCTGCCCCCTGGCATGAAGCTGTTTTAGCTTTTGCAAAAGGCATGCGCGCCGATCCTGATTGCCTGCCAGCAGTTGATATTTACCCTTTACGTGGGCGCTATATGGGCCTAAACAGGTCTCGCCGACAGCCTTTTGGGAGGCACTGATTTTTGTAGAGGCCTTATGTGTTTTTGACGTAAAAGACCACCTGTAATGATCTATCCCGTATATGGACGTGGTGGCTATTGTTTGATTTTGTGTGTTGATCCATCAATAGTGTTTAATTACGACAATGCACGGATTTGATGTGAGATCTGATGAATATTTATGCTGGTAATCTTTCGTACAACACGCAAGATAACGAACTCAATGATGCTTTTTCTGAATTTGGTGAAGTATCAAGCGCCAAGGTCATCATGGACCGTGACACCGGTCGCTCAAAAGGCTTCGGCTTTGTTGAAATGGCCAATGATGATGATGGCAAAAAAGCCATCGAAGCGCTCGACGGCACTGATCTTGATGGCCGCACCATCAAAGTCAATGAAGCGCGTCCTCGTCCAGATCGTCACTAATTTTTGTCCGATCTGACGAACAGCTTTTGATCTGCACTTTCCAGATCATGCAAGACACAAGAAACCGCTCTTTACGGGGACCCCCGTATCTTCTTGAAGAGCGGATTTCGAATATTTGTCGCTCAATTTCATTTTCAGCGTTATGATGTCCTGCGTTATGATGGCCCCTTGCCGACCGCTTTGGTAGGGGCTCCCTCATCAAAACAGGGTTTTCCTTATGGTTCATAAAGTCGCCGGTCCAGAAATTGAACGACTGATTTCGCTGCTCGCGAAATTGCCCGGGCTTGGCCCCCGTTCGGCGCGCCGTGCAGCGCTACACCTCATCAAAAAACGTGAAAGCCTGCTGGAGCCTTTGGCCGCGAGCATGTCTGAAACCGCGCAAAAAATCGAGATCTGCTCAAATTGTGGTAATGTGGATGTGCTGGAGCCTTGCGCCATCTGCCGCGATGAACGCCGCGATCATACGATGATTGTGGTGGTGGAAGAGGTTGGCGATCTGTGGGCGCTGGAACGGGCAAAGGTTACCAAGGCCCGCTATCATGTGCTGGGCGGTGTGCTCTCTCCGCTGGATGGTATTACCCCGCAAGATCTCAATCTCAATCAGCTCATTGAACGCGCACGCACCAATAGCGTCTGCGAAGTCTTGCTGGCACTCAACGCCACCATCGAGGGCCAAAGCACCTCCCATTATATCATGGAACAATTGGCCCCGTGCAATGTCAAAATCTCCCAGCTGGCCCACGGCGTCCCCGTCGGCGGCGAACTGGATTATCTGGATGAGGGCACGTTGGCGGCAGCGGTTAAAGCGAGGAAAGAGATGTGATGGTGGGGGGGCTAAATTCCTGCAGAATAGCCAGCTTCCTTTTTGGTTTTTTCGATGAGCATTTTGATTAGTTCTGTTTTGTTAAGGTTTTTTCCCGATCTTTTGAAGTCAGGTAGTCCAGCCAGTTTGTTCTTTTGAGCGACTATTTTTATATTCCCAGCAGTCAGTTTCTTTAATCGTCTTTCGAGTTCCTGTTTTCCGCTTTTCTGTAGTATAGCTACCGGGTTCGGAATTACATCAGGGAGTATAATTTCTGCAAGTCTCGCTTCAAAGTCGGGATTTATTTTCATCTCTCCAGTCAGTTGCTTTGAAAGTTGATCTACTAGTTTCGCTCCAAGGGAGCCGCCAAACGATGTGGTTTTCTCAGCTTCCAGTTTTATTTCTGTTAGAACGTCTTTCATGATTTTCTGTACGGACATTTGTATAGTCTCCTAACTTAATCTCATCCAAAATTCGGCTGCGAATCTTTCAATGGCCTTGCCGAGTACCCCTGGGTATTTTGCTCTAAATCCTCTGAAATCTGGAGAGGGATGGGCGGCTTCAATTGCTTGGGGGGAGTGAGGTATTGCGGTCGAAAATGCCTTGTAAATTTTTCCACTTCCAATCAATTGGGCATTCTCTCTTGCAACGCTTGTGTTTGGCTTCATCGTAATTAGTGTGCCGATATTGGTTGGAAAAGTACCTCTCTTTTGCTTGTTAATGTATTTTTTTAATGTTTGTAAAACTTGAAGGCCGCGAATGGATAGATAATCAGGTCGTACAGGAGCTAGATAGAAATCAGATTTGACCAGCATAGCTTCAGTCATAACTGAATTTCCGGGTGGACAATCGATCAAAATCAGCTCGTATTCTTTACGAGCACTTTTAATAAGATCATTTACGGCTTAGCGCACGGCTTTCATAAAATCAGTAGGTGCAAGCATTACTTCTCTTTCCAGAAGGGAGAGTTCTATTTTGCTTGGAAGCAGACTGATCGATTGGGCACCCATTACATCAGAA
>JAJRPI010000051.1 GCA_024280895.1 Alphaproteobacteria bacterium
AGCAATGGTGCGAGGGGATTTTATCCGCCAGCGGCCTTCTCTTTTGAACGGCAACTATTCACCAGAAATGATTTTTACATATTATTTTATCAGTGACAAATTACTCCGGGGCGCAGCCAAGCCAAGCCAAGCCAAGGCGGATTGGCCGTTGGGTGTTGCCCGCCCTTAGCCCTCAAACAGCAAAGCGGCAGGGCAACTAGAAAGCAGGCCTGAGCGTAGCGAGGAATAGCGTGAGCGAAAAACAAGTAAGCGGCCGGGATCGAGTATCCCGGCTTTTTTTATGGTTGGACGAAAAACTTGAATTTCTTGAGCATCGTCATTTGCAAACAGATGAACCGCTCACATCAGCAGAACATGAAAAGGATGCGCGAACCATGATTTCCCTCATCCGGGTTTATGAAAAACTCGTGGAGATGACAGAGCGTCTTGATCAAAAAACGCAAGGCGAAAGCCAAGACGCCAAGGGAGCTGCCAAAGGAGCCGTCAAGGGTTATGACCCCATTGAGACGGAGCAAATGCGCCTTGAGATTGCGCAACGCATTGAGCGCTTGCAGCGGCAAAGCGAAGAGCAATGCGAAACTTCTGGCAAGTCTACGCGATGAGCAGCTGGTCAAGATCGCTTTTGACTGGCAGCTTTGGGCGCGAGAAGATCAATTGCCCCCTCGCGGAGACTGGCATACCTGGCTGGTGCTAGGCGGCAGGGGGGCTGGCAAAACACGCACGGGGGCTGAATGGGTGCGCGGCATGGCGCTTGGGCTGCCGGGTTTTTCTGACAAGCCGGTTGGGCGTATCGCTCTGGTTGGTGAGACCCTTGAGGATGTGCGCTCGGTGATGATTGAAGGGGCTTCGGGTCTGCTGGCCATTCATCCCAGAAATGAGCGCCCGCATTATGAAACCTCGAAGCGATTGCTCACCTGGCCCAATGGCTCCATCGCGCAGATGTTTTCAGGTAACCGGCCCGATGGTTTGCGCGGCCCTCAGTTTGAAGCGGCCTGGTGCGATGAGCTGTGCAAATGGCGCTATCCGCAAGAGACCTGGGACATGCTGCAATTTTCGTTGCGGCTTGGCCAGCAACCACGCCAGATCGTCACCACGACCCCGCGTCCGATTGCGCTGCTAAAGCAATTGGTCAAAAGCGAGGGGCTACATATTGATCGCAGCACAACTCGTCTCAACAAGGATTTTTTGGCACCAGGATTTGTCAAGCGGATTAGCGAGCAATTTGGCGGCACGCGGTTGGGGCGACAAGAATTAGAGGCGGAAATTCTCGATGATCGGCTCGACGCCTTGTGGCATCGCGGGCAGCTTGATCAGTTGCGGCGGTGTCAGGCGCCAGAGCTGATATGCATTGTCGTTGCCGTTGATCCACCAGTGACCTCGCACGAGAAGTCGGACGCTTGCGGCATCATTGTTGCGGGTTTGTGCGAACAAGGCCGCGGCTATGTGTTATGCGATGAAACTTTGAGAAAAGCATCGCCGCTTAAATGGGCGCGTGCAGCGGTCGCTGCTTATCACCGATTTGAAGCCGACCGCATTGTCGCCGAGGTTAATCAGGGCGGCGAAATGGTTGAAACGGTGATCCGGCAGATCGAGCGATCGGTTGCCATCACATCGGTGCGGGCAACGCGCGGAAAATATATCAGAGCTGAACCCGTAGCAGCTCTTTACGAACAGGGCCGGGTGCACCATGTGGGCTCCTTGCCTTTATTGGAAGACGAATTGTGCGATTTTGGCCCCGGTGGTCTGACCAGCGGCAAAAGCCCGGATCGGCTCGACGCTCTTGTCTGGGCGCTCACCGATTTGATGCTGTTCGGCGGTGCTGAACCAAGGGTGCGCAAGCTGTAATGTCCTCGCCGGGTGGCAGCTTGTTCAGCTGGAACCAAAGGCTTGGCCTTTGGAAACCATTTGATCAGGAGGTTGGGGACTGGTCCTCGATGCCGGCTGCACAGGCTGCCCGCCCGGTGAGGGCGAGCGCCGACAGGGGCTTTTTAACCCATCGCTTGATTGAGATCTTTGGCGATGTCGGTGGCATCTTCTATGCCGATGGACACACGAATAACCTCGGGACCGGCACCGGCTTTTACCAGTGCTTCTTCGCTGAGTTGCGAATGGGTTGTCGAGGCGGGATGGACGATGAGGGAGCGGGTGTCGCCAAGATTGGCCAGATGCGTGAACAGCTTGACATTGTTGACGAGGTTTTTGCCAGCTTCATAACCGCCGGTCAGTCCAAACGTGAACACGGAACCCGCACCTTTGGGCACATATTTTTGAGCCAGCGCGTGATTGGCGTGGTTTTCAAGGCCAGAATAATTGACCCAGGCAACACGGCTGTCTTTTTCCAGCCATTTGGCAACCGCAAGAGCATTGTCGCAATGGCGCTGCATGCGCAAAGGCAGGGTCTCGATGCCGTTCAAGATCAAGAAGGCATTCATGGGGGCAATGCAGGGGCCAAGATCGCGCAAGGATAAAACGCGGGCCGCGATGGCAAAAGCGATATGGCCAAAGGCTTCGCCAAACACCTCGCCGAGCACCATATTATTATAGCTTTCGCAAGGTTTGCTAAGGGTTGGGAATTTGTCGCTGGCCATCCAGTCAAAATTGCCGCCATCAACGATCATGCCCCCCATTGAGTTGCCATGTCCGCCAAGGAACTTGGTCAAGGAATGAACGATGATATTGGCGCCATGTTCAAACGGGCGGCACAGATAGGGGGTGGCCATGGTATTGTCGACGATGAGCGGGACCCCGGCTTTTTGGGCAACTGCGGCAATGGCTTCGATATCGGTAACAAGACCGGCGGGATTGGCGATTGATTCAATGAAAATGGCTTTGGTCTTATCGCTGACGAGGGCTTCAAAACTGGTTGGATCTTGCGCATCCGCCCATTGCACGCCCCAACCGAATTTTTTGAAGGACTGGGAGAACTGATTGATCGAGCCGCCATAGAGCTGGCGGGCCGCGATGATGTCATCGCCTGGCTCCATAAGATTATGAAAGACCATCAGCTGTGCGCCATGACCGGACGCTGCGGCAACACCAGCGGTGCCGCCTTCAAGAGCGGCCACACGTTTTTCCAGCACGTCTTGTGTCGGGTTCATGATGCGCGTGTAAATATTGCCAAATTCCTGCAGGCCAAACAGACGCGCTGCGTGGTCGGCATCTTGAAAGGCGTAAGCAGTTGTCTGGTAAATTGGAGTAGCACGCGCACCGGTTGTTGGATCTGGCGCTGCTCCGGCGTGGATGGCGCGTGTGTTGAACGCCTGGGGAGTATCGTCTGTCATGATGTGTACTCTCTTGTTGTTTCTGTGTCGTTTTAATCTGCCGCATCTGTCAGCTGAGCGCAAATATATTTGTTCGCTGACTTTCTTCCCAAGGCGTTCCTCGAATTGGAGTTCAAACCAAATGCCGTCTTTTTTCACAAAACTGTCCAGCTTGTTTGAGCAAAAACAAAGTGCCACTGGCAAATTGATTGCGATGCAAAGTGCGGGTGCGCCGGTATGGACGCCGCGAGACTATGCGGCGCTGGCGCGCGAAGGTTTTACGCAAAATGCGATATGTTATCGCTGCGTGCGCATGATTTCCGAAAGCGCCGCCTCGGTTCCCCTTGATCTTTTAGAGGGCAAGCAAGTGCTTGACGAGCATCCTCTTTTAACATTGCTCAAGCGTCCAAATAGTGTGCAATCGGGGCGTGACTTGCTTGAAGACTGGTACGGACATTTGATGGTGGCGGGCAATGCCTATTTGGAATCTGTCAGCCATGACGATGAAGTGATTGAGCTGCATGTGCTGCGCCCCGACCGTATGAAAGTGGTGCCAGGCGTTGATGGCTGGCCCGAATTTTATGAGTATAATGTGGCGGGGCAGCAGATGCGCTTTCATCAAGGCGGGGAGGGGCAAAAGCCCATTCTGCATATGTCCTTGTTTAATCCGCTTAACGATCATTATGGCATGAGCCCGATCGAAGCGGCCGCCTTTGGTATCGATATTCATAATGCGGCGGGCAGTTGGAACAAGGCGCTGCTTGATAATGCGGCGCGCCCGTCCGGAGCGCTGATTTATGATGCCAAGGATGCCAGCTTAAGCGTCGAGCAGTTCGAGCGTCTTAAAAATGAACTCGAGAGCGCTCATCAAGGTGCCAGCAATGCGGGGCGGCCGCTTTTGCTTGAGGGCGGCCTCGACTGGAAGCCCATGGGCTATTCGCCGCGCGATATGGATTTTATTGAAGCCAAATGGGTGGCGGCAAGAGAGATCGCTCTGGCGCTTGGCGTGCCGCCCATGCTGCTGGGCATTCCCGGCGACAATACTTATTCAAACTATGCCGAGGCCAATCGAACCTTCTGGCGACAAACAGTGTTACCGCTGGTCAATCGCACAAGTAGCGCGTTGACCAATTGGCTTGATGATACCTACGGGGAGGGGATTGTCTTGAAACCTGATCTTAATAATGTCGAGGCGTTGGCATCAGAACGAGAGGCGCGTTGGCAGCGCATTGCCAAGGCCGGCTTTCTATCGATTAATGAAAAACGTGAAGCGCTGGGTTATGACCCTGTTGAGGATGGAGAGGAAATAGGGTGATCGATAAATTGATCACGACATAAAAAAACTCCCAATCGTCATCGCCAGGAAAGGGAAAGCCAGACCGGGCGACAACGATGAGAGCAATTTAAAAACCCGTGTTGGATTTACTTTTCTTCCAACTGGTCCATGAGTTTTTTCCAGGTCAGTTTCTTACCATTCTTTTTGGGCGTTTTACCTTTGCACCAAACGATGCCGCCTTTGGTGACATGAAAATCACCTTGATGTTTGCCGTCATTATCTTTGACGCCAATTTCAATACCTGCTGAACCAACTTCTTGATTCACGGCGAGGTCTTTGATGTTGAGTTTCATTTTGAAAGTCCCGTTCTTTTTTATGTGTGTTGTACGAATCATATCGCGTGCACACGCACATTAGAAAAACTGTTCGTGCAAATCAACACAAGGCGACAATCGCTACAAGCGCCCTGTGGATTGCATGGGCGCTACATAGCTCGTTCAAACAATGATCGCAGATATATTTATGATCTCAAATGATTTTGGATTGAACTTTTCAACTCAAAAACTTTTTTAACTTCATCAAAGAGTATTGGAAAACCATGAACTCGTCCGACCAACGATCTGTGTGCGAACAAAAGTTCGCACCCCTTGATTTTAAAGGCATAAATGAGAATGGCAGCTTTGAAGGTTACGCCAGCCTGTTTGGTAAAAAGGACATGGGTGGCGATATCGTTGCCAGGGGAGCGTTTGCTTCAAGCTTAAAAAAACGTGGGGCCAGCGGTATTCGCATGCTGTTCCAACACGACCCTGGCGAACCCATTGGTGTCTGGCGAGAAATTGTTGAGGATGCGCGCGGTTTGTTTGTGCGCGGCCAGTTACTGCAACAGGTTGCCAAGTCGCGGGAAATATTGGCGCTGATGCGTGAGGGGGCACTCGATGGTTTGTCGATCGGCTTTCGTACAGTGCGCGGCAAGTCCGATCGCAAAAGCGGTACACGCCGATTGTTGGAAGTAGATTTGTGGGAGATTTCGATTGTCACATTTCCCATGTTGCAACAAGCAAGAATTAGCAGCGTTAAAAGCGCCGACTTACCAACAATGAGAGAATTTGAGCGCTGGCTCGTGCGGGATGCCGGGTTTACGCGCTCCAATGCCAGGGCGGTGATCCGCACTGGATTTAAAAACCTTGCCAGCAAGCGGGACGCTGCCGGTGAAGGAAATGAGCAGCTGGTCGACGCGATGCGCCGAGCGGCTGGAATGATGAAAAGGAAATATAATGACAGACTATGAAAACAAGGCGGCGTCGCGCACAGATGTGGCGGGGGCGTTTGACGAATTTATGGAAGCTTTTGAAGAATTTAAAAGCACCAATGATGAACGGCTTGAGCAGGTTGAAAAGCGTGTTAGCACCGATGTGGTGACCGAGGAAAAACTGGCACGTCTCAACAAGACCATGGACCAGATCGTTGCCAAATCGGCGCGCCCGCCTCTGGCTGGTGGTGCTCCTGGTTCCGTTGCCGGACTACAGCACAAATCCGCTTTTGAAACCTATATGCGCAAGGGCGATGCGCGTAATCTGCGCGCTCTGGAAGAAAAGGCGCTATCTGTTGGCTCCGATCCTGATGGCGGGTTTCTCGTGCCAAGCGAGACGGAAAGCGCCGTGATGAGTTCGCTGAAAGACATTTCCCCCATTCGCGCCATTGCCGGTATCAGGCAAGTCTCAGGCACCAGTTTCAAGAAACCGTTTTCCATCTCGGGACCTGGAACTGGCTGGGTGGGGGAAAGTGCGGCGCGCCCGGAAACCACCTCGCCAAGTTTGGCCGAGCTGACCTTCCCGACCATGGAACTTTATGCCATGCCGGCGGCCACCTCAACCTTGCTCGATGATGCTGCGGTCAATGTGGATGAATGGATTGCCGAAGAGGTGCGCATCGCGTTTGCGCAGCAAGAAGGCATCGCCTTTGTATCAGGGGACGGCATCAATAAGCCAAAAGGATTTTTGTCCTATGCTAAAGTCGCCAATGACAGTTGGACCTGGGGCAATCTTGGTTATGTTGCAACCGGAGTAGATGCTGGCTTTGCCGCCACTAATCCATCGGATAATCTGATCGACCTTATATATAGTGTCAAATCGGGTTATCGCGGCAATGCCCATTGGGTCATGAACCGAGCAACGCAGGCACAGATCCGCAAGATCAAGGATGTCGATGGTAATTATATCTGGCAACCAGGCAGCCGGCTTGGCGAGGCGCCAACCTTGATGCACTTCCCGATCACGGAAAGTGAAGACATGCCTGACATCGCGTCCAATAGCAGCTCAATCGCCTTTGGTGATTTTGGCCGTGGCTATCTCATTGTTGACCGTATTGGTTTGCGAGTACTGCGAGACCCCTACAGCTCCAAGCCTTATGTGTTGTTCTACACAACCAAGCGTGTTGGCGGCGGCGTGCAGGATTTCGATGCGATCAAGCTGATGAAGTTCGGGGTGTCTTAATATATCTCACGGCTATTCGCGCGTTGCGCGGCCTCCGATGGGGCGCGCAACGCGCGGCGCGTAGTCACGCTTGCCTCGGCGGGTACACCTGCGGAGTTCTTTTTTCTCAATAAGATTTTTGTATGTGAAAAGAATTCCGATGTACTCATCGGCAAGGGCGACTGCCCGTCGAGCTTTGCTCGCCTGTCGGAGGCCGCGCGTTAGCGCGAATAGCCGTGAGACAATTATTGCCCGCTTGCGGGCAATGAGGGGAGGTGGGGGTGTTCCCTCCCTGCCACGTCCGCCTCCCCATTTCCATATTTAAAACCTGAAGGAATGTATCATGGCGCTTGTTTTGACAACTGGCCCAGCACTGGAGCCAGTTTCGCTGGACGAGGTCAAGGCGCATTTGCGGATTGATCATGTGGATGAGGATGTGTTGCTCGCTTCGCTTGTTACAACGGCGCGTATTCATCTGGAGACCAGGCTGGGTCTCTCGTTTATTACGCAAAACTGGATGTTGGTATTGGACCAGTGGCCAGATGCACCAAACATCTTCCTGCCGCTTGGCCCAGTGCAGCAGATTACCGGTATCACTCTTTATGATAGCAGCGATCAGACCAGCGTGATCGATACTGCAAGCTATGCGCTTGATGCGATTTCGCAGCCCGCTCGTCTGGTGTGGCGCGGCGCTATGCCAAAGCCTGCGCCACAGCGCGCTTATAACGGCATCGAAATTTCCCTGACGACGGGTTTTGGGGCAAACGCTCTTGATGTGCCACAGCCATTGCGCCAGGCGATCTTGTTACTGGTCAGCCATTGGTATGAAAATCGTGAACCCGTTGGTCTTGCCAGTGAGATCAGGGAAATCCCGCAAATGGTTTCCATGCTTACGAATTCTTACCGGAGGGTGCGTCTATGAGCATGATGCGAACAGGTGCTTTGCGCCATCGGGTGATTTTGGAGAGCGCTACCACAACCAGCGACGGTGGCGGCGGTTCCTTGATTGTCTGGGAACAGGTGGCGCCCTTGTGGGCGGCCATCAAACCCTTGACCGGGCGCGAGTTGTTGTCGGCGGGGCAGTTCTCATCAACTCTCACCCATCAAATTACATTGCGATACATTCCCCAGGTACTGCCGGAGATGCGGTTTCGCAAAGGCAATCGGATTTTCCAAATCAAAGCCGTGCTTGATGTGGAGGAAAAGCGGCGCTGGTTACGGGTTCTTTGTGAAGAACGGGAGCTATAGGCATGAAGGCATCGCGAGAATCATCAGTAGATTCGTTCGAAAATGACCTGGTGAAAAAATTTGAGCACATTTCTTTTGATCATGAAATGGCATTGATTGCCGAGCAATTGCGCGACCAGGCAAAGCAAGAGCTCAAGGATGCTGGAGGTATGTGTGATGAAAAACAAGGGCTTATAGATTCAATCAAGGTCGTTCGTGGGACGAAAAAAGACGAATATCTGGTCGTTAGCTCGGGAGATTATGGCAAAGATTTGGAATTTGGTACGAGGAATTCCCTTGAAAAGCCTTGGTTCACCCCTGCTTTCGTCACGGTCAGGGGGTCAATTGGTAACTGTCTTCAAGGGGCACTCAAACGAGCACTCCTGAAGGCGAGGCGGCTTCATACTCGCAGATGAAATCAGGTCCCGCGGTCATCTACAGTGTGAGCCGTCACATATAGCCCGCCCCAATAGTATCAGGGGATCAGGCGTTAATTAATATGTGTAAGTTGTACCCCCAGTTGCGTTATTTCAGTTTGTAAGTTTGCTCAACAGTTGTTGGAGTTTGGTCATGAGTGCGAGTGCCAGTTGGTCAGTACAAAAGAGTTTGGTTCAGGCGTTAAAGTCCGATGTTGCGTTAGTTGGTTTGCTGAACGGTCAGAGTATTTATGACGCCGTTCCCCAGCGAGCCGCGTATCCGTTTATCTCGATTGGCAATGCGGTTGATCGGGACTGGAGTACCAGTAGTGAGAGTGGTTCCGAGCATGCCCTGACCTTGCATATCTGGTCAAAAGGCAAAGGTAAAATGCAGTGCTTTGAGATTATGAATGCTGTTCGGCGTGTGTTGCATGATGGTGAGTTGGTTGTTGAAGATCATGAGTTGGTAAATTTGCGTTTTGAGTTTTCCGATGCCCGTCTCGATCCCGATGGCGAGACCTATCATGGCATCTTGCGTTTTAGAGCAGTCACCGAAGTAACTGTGTAAGTTTTGTGAGTTGAGAGTTTGTTTGCGCGTTGTCTTAAGAGTACGCCCCACGCGAAAATATATTATTTTGATCCGGGCCAGTTCTTCATGTTCGTTCCAGATGGCAAGATGAAGGCCCTGGTGACCTGGTAGTGCGTTGTTTTGAGTAAGAGTGCTGAGTAGTTGCAAGTATGTGTTATGCGTAAAATGGTTTGAGTAGTTGCAGTATGTATGTGCGTTGAGTTCTCGAAAAACTATATTTTACCTCTCGTTTATGGAGGATAAAAATGTTGTGCGTCACAAGAGTAAAGCGTATCGCTGGTTTGCGTATTGACTGAACGAGGCATTGATCTTGTAAACGGGTAAAATCAGCCCAGTTTTTGAGCAGAGTTATGAAACGGTCCCTCAGTCAGGGGCCGTTTTGCATTTTCAGGTTTTGGAATTTTTAAAGGTCTCCGAAAGGGGGCCTTTTTTGTTTTAAAATGAAGTCCGAAGCAAAGCTTCGGCAAGGCCGACTGGCCGCCACACCGTAGTGTGCGCCCGCGCAGGCCGTGCGACAGCACGATTAGCCGGGAGCGAGTTAAATACAAAAGGAGAGCCGTCATGGTTGCACAAAAAGGCAAGGATCTGTTGTTGAAGGTCGATGATGACGGGGTCGGCAGCTTCGTGACAATGGCTGGATTGCGGGCCAAAAGCCTGTCATTCAACGCTGGCACCGTCGATATCACCCACACAGAATCGGTCGGCCAATGGCGCGAATTGCTGGCTGGTGCTGGTATCAAGAGTGCCAGGATCACAGGCTCTGGCGTGTTTAAAGATGCCGCAAGTGATGAACGTGCCCGGCAGCTGTTTTTCGATGGCATCATTCGCGACTGGCAAATCATCGTGCCAGGTTTTGGCACTATTTCTGGTGCCTTCCAGATCACCGCGCTGGAATTTTCCGGCAATCACGACAATGAGGTGAGTTTCGAGCTGGGCCTTGAATCAGCGGGTGCGCTCTCTTTCACTCCGGTTTAATATATCTCACGGCTATTCGCGCTAACGCGCGGCCTCCGATGGGCGGGCTACAGCCCGGCGCGTGGTCACGCTTGCCTCCCGCTGGTCGGTTTTCTTTTTCCATTCAATAATGTTGTCGAGGTAAAAGAAAACCGCATGTGTACTCACCAAGGCAAGCGTGACTACGCGTCGAGCTTTGCTCGCTCGTCGAAGGCCGCGCAACGCGCGAATAGCCGCGAGACAATAAAACCAAAACCGCAGGCGTACTCGCCAAGGCAAGGCCGACTGGCCGCCGAGCTGTGCTCGCCTATCGGAGGCCCGAGCGAAGCAAGGAATTGCCGTGAGATTTAAAAAAGGATCAATAACGTGGCCAATAAATATCGCGGCGAAATCAGCGCCGAATTTGATGGTGCCAAGCAGACTTTGTGTTTGACGCTTGGGGCGCTTGCTGAACTGGAAGAGGCATTTGGCGAGCAGGATTTACTGTCGCTTGCCGAGCGTTTTTCATCGGGGCGTATTACCTCGAGTGATGCGCTTGCCATCCTTGGTGCGGGTTTGCGTGGAGCTGGTCACCCGATCAGTGATGAGGATGTTGGCAAGTTGAAAGTCGAAGGCGGGGCGGCTGGTTATATTTCAATTGTCGCAAGGCTGCTGACAGCGACCTTTGGCGATAATGAAGAGCCATCGGTGCGCGAACCGATCAAAAGAGGCGCGCCCAGCAAGCCGGGAAAGTAACCAACTCCCGGGCTTCAGAACCGTTTCCCTGGAAGCGGGTGATGGGGGTGGGACTTGGTATGCTGAAACTTCCCCCGGATCACTTCTGGTCGATGACCATTCCAGAACTTGAAGCGGCGGTGAGTGGCACCTTTGGTGATGGTGTTTTGGCGGCGCCGCTTGCGCGCAAAGAACTTGATGAGCTGATGCAGCGTTTTCCAGATGAAGGAGAAATTGGAAATGTATGATGAAGTTGCCGGACTAACGGTTCGGGTCAATGCGGACACCTCGCAATTTAATGCCGGACTAAAAGAAGCGGCGCAATTGGGGGCGCAGTTTTCGCGTTCTATCTCATCGGCTTTTGAGGACGCCATTTTCAAGGGCAAGGATCTTGGCGATGTGTTTCGCTCCTTGGCGCTTGATATGTCTAAAATGGTTTTCAAATCGGCCTTCAAGCCGTTGGAACAAGCGGTTGGCGGTGCTTTTTCGCAGCTATTTAGCGGCTTCGGTGGTGCTGGTGGGGCTCCTAGCTTGTTTGCCAAGGGCGGTGTTGTTGCGGCACCAACCGCCTTTTCACTGGGTAATGGAAAATCTGGCATCGCTGGGGAGGCGGGGCCTGAAGCGATCTTGCCTTTGATGCGCGGTGCAGATGGCCGCCTTGGCGTGCGCCAGGCAGGGGGTGGGCGCAGCATTACGGTCAATTTCAATGTCTCGAGCCCTGATGTTGGCGGCTTTAAACGATCAGAAACGCAAATCAATGCCATGCTCAATCGAGCGGTGGCGCGCGGAGAAAGGAATCTCTAAGCCATGAATTTTCACGAGGTGCGTTTTCCAACCAGTATTTCTCACGGCTCCATGGCCGGAACGCAAAGGCGCACACAAATTGTCGTGTTGGGATCTGGCCGCGAAGAGCGCAACAGCAATTGGGCCGATAGTCGGCGTCATTATAATGCGGGCTATGGCATTAAGACACTGGATGATCTGTACGAGGTCATGGAGTTTTACGAAGAACGGCGCGGGCGCTTGCACGGGTTTCGCTGGAAAGACCGGCTTGATTATAAAAGCTGTAAGCCCTCCAAAACGCCGCAACCAACGGATCAGGTCATCGGCACAGGAGATGGGGCGCAGGTGTCGTTTCAGCTTTCAAAGACCTATGGCGGTGCTTTTTCGCCCTGGCAACGCGATATTACAAAGCCGGTGAGCGGGAGCGTGCGCATTGCCATCAACGGTATCGAGCAGACGCTAATCAATGATTTTTCTCTGGATACATTGAGCGGTGACATCCTGTTTCAAAGCGGCGCGGTGCCAGCTATTGGCGCGCTGATCACTGCAGGCTTCGAGTTTGATGTGCCGGTGCGTTTTGACGAAGACACGCTGGAAATTAATCTTGAGCATTTTGATGCCGGACAGGTGCCCGGCATCTCGATCCGCGAAATCAGAATTTAAATGAAGGTCCTTCATGAAACAATTACCTCAAGGGATGCAGGCGCATCTTGATAGCGGCGCGACAACCTTGTGCTGGTGCTGGCGACTGACCCGTCTTGATGGGACCGCCTATGGCTTCACCGATCACGACCGCAATCTGACATTTGACAACACACTGTTTGAAGCGGCCAGCGGATTTTCCGCCAGCGAGCTGTCAGCCGGAGTTGGCCTGTCGACAGATAATCTTGAGGCAGAAGGGGCTTTGTCATCAGATAAACTCAATGAGGACGAGCTGGCACAGGGACGCTTTGATGATGCGCAGGTGGAAATCTTTCGGGTCAACTGGGCCGACCCCGCACAACGGTTGCTGATGAGTTCTGGCAGTCTTGGCGAGGTCAAACGCGGCGAGAACAGTTTTAGCGCCGAGGTGCGCGGGCTTTCTCATTATCTGCAACAACCAAAGGGACGGCTGGTGCAATATGGCTGTGACGCGGCACTTGGTGATAGCCGGTGTACGCTCGATGTGGGGAGTGGTAGCTCTTTTCGCACGAGTGGCACGGTTTCGAATGTGCAATCAAAACATGCCTTTACGGTCACTGGTCTGGAGGGGTTTGTTTCGGGCTGGTTCGCGCGCGGTAATCTGATCTGGCAAACCGGTGCCAATGCGCCGGGCCGTATGGAGATCAAGCAACACCGGATTCTTGAAAATGGCGATGTGTTTGTTGAGCTTTGGCAAGACATGGCCTTTGCTATCACACCGGGCGAAACTTTTGATGCGGTGGCTGGTTGCGATAAACAGTTTTCGACTTGCCGGGATAAATTTGCAAATCATATCAACTTTCGAGGCTTTCCCCATGTGCCCGGCAATGATTTCATTGTCTCCTATCCAGGCCGTGATGATGCCAGCAATGATGGCCAAAGTTTCAGTCAATAGGGCTTTAGTCAATAGCGGTTTCAGCCAATAAGAGTTCAAACAATGAGTATCACACGTCAAAAGATTGTCGCGGTGGCGAAAAGCTGGCTCGGTACGCCCTACCATCATCAGGCCAGCGTCAAAGGTATTGGCACGGATTGCCTTGGACTGGTGCGCGGTGTGTATCGCGAAGTATATGGTCATGAAGCCGAAGCGCCACCTTCTTATACTCCAGATTGGGCGGAGGCAAGCGGTATTGAAACCATGCTGAAAGCGGCGACCAGACATCTTGATCGGCGCTCACTTGAGACAATGGCATTGGGGGATGTGATTATTTTTCGCCTGCGTCCCAGTATGGTCGCCAAACATGCCGCGATTGTCGCTGGACCGCAAAAAATGATCCATGCCATCGAAGGCGCACCTGTTAGTGAGGTGGTTCTGTCGGGCTGGTGGCATCGCCATATCGCCGGCGTTTTTTCTTTTCCAGATGTTGAATAATAGCCAGACGCTTTTAATAGCAAAATCGCTTACCCCCTCACCCCAACCCTCTCCCCACAAAGAAAAGGGGGAGAGGGAGCAAGAGGTGCCAAATCTCGAGAATGTTTATTTCTTACTCCTTCTCCCCTTGGGGGAGAGGGCTGGGGTGAGGGGGCTGATCTCTCGTTTCTAAAATCATTTAAGGACAAACTCTATGGCGACCCTTGTTTTAGCAACGGCTGGCGCGGCGGTTGGTGGTGCTCTTTTGCCTGCTGGCGTTGGCCTGCTGGGTGCGACCCTTTCGGGGGCCGTTATTGGCCGCGCTATTGGTTCGGTGGCCGGGCGCTATATTGATCAAGCCTTGTTTGGGGCCAGTGGTCAGAATAAAATCGTCGAGAATACGGGCGCGCGGCTGGCCGATTTGCAGGTGACCTCTTCATCTGAGGGAGCGCCCATTCCGCGCATTTTTGGACGGGCCCGGCTCGGTGGTCAGATCATCTGGGCAACGCGCTTTGAAGAAGAAATCATACGTGATCGCAAAACGGTCAAGCCATCCAGCAAGGGCATCGGCGGCGGGCCAAGCCAAACCACCATCAATACCAGCTATCAGTATTACGCCAATTTTGCCGTTGCGCTTTGCGAAGGGGAAATCTCGCGTTTGGGGCGCGTCTGGGCTGATGGTAAAGAGATCAATCTTGCACAATATACCTACCGGCTTTATCGCGGCGACGAAACGCAACTGCCTGACAGTTTGCTGGAGGCGAAAGAAGGGGCTAGTAATGCGCCCGCTTATCGCGGCCTTGCTTATATCGTTTTTGAGCGGTTGCCGCTGGAGCTGTTCGGGAATCGTATCCCGCAGTTCAATTTTGAAGTGTTTAAAGCGCTTGATGATGTAGAGCAAAAAATCACTGCTGTGACCATGATCCCGGCAACGGGAGAGTTTGCCTATGAGGTGGAGCCGGTGGAGCGCGATGCGGGCAAAGGGGAGACCACGTCCGAGAACACCCATCATCAGATGGGCGGCACCGATTGGTCTTTATCAATGGATCAATTGCGCGACATGATGCCAAATTGTGGCTCGGTGTCCCTTTTCGTGAGCTGGTTTGGTGGGGACTTGCGCGCTGGTCAGTGCCAGGTCAAGCCCGGCATCGAAAATCGCCAGAAAGTCACCACGCCTTATAGCTGGAAAACAGCGGGTCTTTCGCGCACAACAGCTTATGAAATATCAAGCATTGACGAGCGCCCCGTATTTGGTGGCACCCCTAGTGACCGCTCGGTGATCGCCGCAATTGTGGATCTCAAAGCGCGCGGCATGAGCGTCAGTTTCAATCCTTTTTTACTGCTCGATATTCAAGACGGCAATGTGCTGGGCGATCCCTATGGCGGCGCCAATCAAGCAGCCTTTCCGTGGCGCGGGCGTATCACTTGCGATCCAGCCCCTGGGCAAGTGGGAAGTCCTGATAAAAGCGCTAATGCTGGCACGCAGCTCGATAGTTTTATTGGTACTTGCGCCGTTGCAGATTTCGATATTTCCAGCGGCGAGGTCGTTTATAGCGGTCCCAATGAGTGGGGCTGGCGGCGCATGATTTTGCATTATGCTCATCTGTGCAAACTGGCGGGAGGCGTTGATGCGTTTCTGCTCGGTTCTGAGTTACGCGGCCTGACGCAGGTGCGTGATGGTGCCGCCTCCTATCCGTTTGTCAGCGCGCTTGTTCAATTGGCAGCTGATGTTAAAACCGTGCTTGGCACCACCACCAAGGTGAGCTATGGCGCTGACTGGTCAGAATATTACGGTCATCAGCCATCCGATGGCAGCAATGATGTGTTTTTTCATCTCGACCCTTTGTGGTCGAGCAATGACATCGACATGATCGCTATGGATTGCTATTGGCCGTTGGCTGACTGGCGCGACGAGGACACTCATCTGGATGCGGGCAACGGGATTTTATCGACTTATGATCCGTCCTATCTCAAAGGCAATATCGCTGGCGGCGAGGGTTATGACTGGTATTACGCCACGCAAGCCGACCGCGATGCTCAGACCCGCACGGTGATCAGTGATGGCGCGGGCAAGCCGTGGGTGTTCCGATATAAGGACATTGCCAGCTGGTGGGGGCAACCCCATTTTAATCGCCCCGGCGGTGTCGAAGCTGCATCGGCGACAAGTTGGGTGCCGCAATCAAAACCGTTCTGGCTGATGGAAGTGGGCTGTCCGGCCATCGACAAGGGTGCCAATGAGCCTAATGTATTTTATGACGGTAAAAGTTCTGAAAGCCGCTTTCCACATTATTCAAATGGCACCAGAGACGACACCATGCAGCGGCGTTATCTGCAAAGTTTCTACGAATGTTATAATGAGGCTCATGAGGATTTTGTCGAGGGCGATAATCCTCAATCCAGCGTTTATAGCGGGCGCATGGTTGATGTCTCGAAAATCCATGCCTATACGTGGGATGCGCGACCCTTTCCAGCTTTCCCCTATGATAGCGATGCTTGGTCGGATGGCGAAAACTGGTTTTTGGGACATTGGCTGAACGGGCGTATGGCGGGAGGCCCCTTGCAGGCTGTGGTCGAGGGGATTTTGCGCGAATATGGATTTGATCGCTATGACCTGACGCCGCTCGACGGCATGATGGAAGGCTATATTCTTGATAGCGTGATGTCAGCAAGAGACGCGTTACAGCCTCTTGAAATGGCGTTTTTTCTCGACAGCTTTGAAAGTGGTGGTGCCATTCGTTTTGCCCATAAGGGGCAAGACGGTGTGAGTTTGTCGCTGGCGCGCTCTCAACTAGTTGAGCCAAGCGCCAATGCCGATCTTTATACGCTGACCAGAGCGCAGGAAACCGATCTGCCCCTGTCTGCCAAGCTCACTTATATTGACGGTGTGGTTGATTATCGCCAGGCCGTTGTCGAGGCGCGTAGAGATAATGTCGCGACAAACCGGGTCGCAACGGCGCAGCTGCCGATTGTGCTTGGGCAAGAGCAGGCGCAAGGCATCGCAGATAGCTGGTTGCACGATGTATGGAGTGGGCGCGAAAAAGCCAGCTTTGCACTGCCCCCTTCAAATCTTGCGGTGGAGCCGGGGGATGTGGTGCGCCTTTTGATCAAGGACCGCGAATTGGACCTGCGCGTGTCGCAAACAGCGACCGGTGAAGCGCGGTCCATCGAAAGCCTGTCCCTGCAGCCTCATATTTATAAAATGCCGGTGGCGCCCAGCCGCGCGGGCATCTCAAGCGGTAGCAAGATTTTTGGCCCCTCTGTCGCGGTGTTTATGGATCTTCCTTTGTTGCGCGGCGATGAAGCAGCCTCGAACGGCTATATTGCGGGCTATCAATCGCCATGGCCCGGAGCGGTCAGTTTTTTCTCGTCGCCAACCGGTAGTGGTTATGCGCTGGCTGCCAGCGCCAATCTTCCCGCACTCATGGGAGAGACCGCCAGCGCGCTGGCCACCGGCCCGGTCTCTCGATGGGATTGGGGAGCGGGTGTGGATGTGGTCATTTATAGCGGCGAGCTATTGTCACGAGAAGGTGAGGATGTTCTGTCCGGGGCTAATCTTGCCGCTGTTGAACATGCCAGCGGCGAATGGGAAGTGTTGCAATTTCAAAATGCCCAACTGATTGGCGACAAGACCTATCGCTTGCGGGGCTTGCTGCGGGGGCAGGTGGGTACTGAACCTCATATAAGTGAGGATCTTCTCATAGGAGCACGATTTGTCATTCTTGATGATGCTCTGACACCGGTTGAGCTGACGCAAGATCAAATCGGGCTTGATTATAGCTGGAAGGTTGGACCTGCCCCCTATGATCTGGGGCATCGGTCCTATCGAAGCTATCAAAAGAGTTTTGCTGGTCTTGGCCTTAAACCTTTTGCGCCTGTACATCTGCAAGCCGTGTCGGGTGTTGGGGGTGATATTGTCATTAGCTGGATCAGGCGCACCAGATCTGGCGGCGATAGTTGGCAATCGATCGAAGTGCCGCTTTTTGAAGATAGCGAAGCCTATGAAGTGGATATACTCGATGCGGGCAATGTGGTGCGCACCTTGAGTAGCCCCAGCAGCTCGATACTTTACACCAACGCCCAGCAAATCATTGATTTTGGTCAGTCGCAAACAGTGCTTGAGATTGCGGTCTGCCAAATGAGCGCCCGCACCGGGCGCGGGCATCAAGCCCAAACAACGCTGTCCTTATAAACTTAGTAGAATGGAAAATATGAACCACTTTCTTACACCACAAGAACAAGATGCAATTATTGCCGCGGGGTTGATCAGCTCTCCCGCCTGGGCCAGCTGGCTTGCCGATGTCAATCTGGTCCTGACGACGATTACACTGCTGCTGGGCGGTGCGCTTGGTGCGACAAGGCTTTGGCGTGCATATGTGCGGCGCAAGCCATCCGACTAAATGATCAGATAAATTATCACTTTTGAACCCGCCTTTTGGCGGTTTTTTTGTGCGAGAGGATCGGCCTTTGCCAGAACAGACATTGTTGACTTATGCGCAGTTGCGCAGGCTTAGTCCTCGCGGCAAGCGCGACATTCTGGAAGGGATTGCTGCCCACTCATCAATATTGGAGACGTATGATCTGACCGTCAATAAATTGCGTTTGTGCCATTTCCTGGCACAGGCAGCACATGAGACGGCGGGTTTTCGCACATTGGTTGAATATGGCAGTACCCGCTATTTCCGGCGTCGCTATGGGCACCGGCGCGATCTTGGCAATGTCAGAATATCGGACGGCTCGAGGTTTCGGGGCAGGGGGATTTTTCAACTGACCGGGCGTGCCAATTACCGCCGGTTCGGGCGGCTTCTTGACATTGATCTGGAAGCTTTTCCTTTGCTTGCCAAAAAGCCAGAGCTGTCACTGCGCATCGCTTGTGAATATTGGCAGCGTCATGATCTCAACCGTTTTGCGGACGCCAATGATATTCGCGCCATTACCAAGCGCATCAATGGCGGCTTTAATGGCCTGCAGGACCGGCGGCGCTATCTTCAACGTGCCATGTCGATCTGGATGCCGGGCGCCAAGCCTTTTGCAGATCAGCGCATTGTGCAATTTGGCGATCGCGGCAAACAAGTCATGCAACTGCAATCATTGTTGCGCGCCACGGGGCGCCGCATTGCTGTTGATGGTCTGTTTGGCGATCAAACGCTGCGGGTGCTGAAAAACTTTCAATCCAGACATCGCTTGCGAGCAGATGGGCTATTTGGGCGCCGATCAAGACAGGCACTTGCGCGCACTAACTCGCAATCAGGCAAGGCAAAACCTCATAAACCTCCCATTCCCTCACCAACCAAACCAAAGGAAACGAAAATGGATCAATGGAAAAGCTATCTTTCAAGTCGGACAATCTGGGCCAATCTAATCGGCTTTGGCGCTCTGGCACTCGATATTCTGGGTTTTAACGGGTTTAGTACCGAGGATAAGTCCCAACTCGTCGACCAGGTGCTAAAGCTTGTGGAAGCCGGTGGGTTTATCGCTGGCGTTATATTCCGGGCGTTGGCTCGCAATCGTTTGGGCCCGCATATGTTTTAGCATCAACAAGTCATCGATAAGAGATCTGGCGGGAAAATCAGCTCCACTGGGGAAGGTTTTTCCGTTCGCAGGCGCTTGCGGCCGCTGATCAGGTTCTTCACGTAAAGAGCGCTTAGCCTTGTGGAAATCTGTGTAGACAATCTGCCACACCTCAAAACCTGTGAATTTGTCATGAAATGGATTAGATCAGCCTCTAGCCATGCACAAATCCACTATTACACGGACCTGCAATTCTCTAGATTGTTCAGTCGTGTATTGCAAAATACACCTTTAAAGTGTGCTATATTTAGGTATTTGGTAGGCATGTGACAATTTATACGTGTTATCAAAGTAGATATGCGACAAATAGGTCTATTTCTTTGATAAACTATAAAAATAGTTGGTAACGCTACAATTCCTATGCTAAAAGCCCGCCACTAAGCGGGGTAATTTTTATGGGCAATAAGTATCTTTAGTTCTACCGGTTAATTATACCTCGTGTGGTGGGAGTTGTTCCTTCTAACAAGTGCCGGTGAGTAGCCCATTGAAATGAACGAAAAAAAGTAGGGAAAGTAAGATGATTACAACTAAAATGTCTGCAGGGCGTAATTGGATGGGTGCATTTGCGCTTGCCATTATGGCTGTTTTTGCAGGTTCGCAATCAACGGATGCTGCGGTTATGCATTCCAACGATAATATTACCTTTGCCAAGGCCGAAACGGTCTCTCAGGTAAAAAAAGCGCGTGTGAAGAAGGCATATCGGAAGAAGGTTTCCAAGAGAAAGAAATATACAAAGCGCAAAAAGCTTCGTAAATCTCTTAGAAGAGTAGCCAAGCGCAGCTATAGCAAACGCAAATCTGTCAGAAAGTCCGCCAAGCGTAGATATGCGAAGCGGAAATATGCTAAAAAATCTTATAAGAAAAGATATGCGAAAAGATCCAGCAAACGCAGAAGCAAACGCTTTGGTCGCGGTCGTAGTTCTTTGATGGCAACGCTTCGAAGCGTTAAGCCTGCCGGTCTGCCACTGCGTCTTGCAGCTGCTGTTGTAACGGTTGAAAGTGGTTGGCGCGTAAATGCCAGAGGTTCTTCTGGTGAACGTGGCCTCATGCAGCTTATGCCAGCGACCGCCCGTATGATGGGCGCACGCGGTAATCTGTACAATCCTCGCGTTAATATGCGTGCCGGCACAAAATACCTGCACTGGTGCTATCGTCGGGCCCGCAAAAATGTGGCAGTGACCATTGGTTGCTACAATCGTGGCCCTGGCCTGATGTGGAAATGGAGTGGAAACCCCATCACCCGTCGTTATGTCAGCAAGGTTCGCAGATATATGGGTCGTAGCTAAATTTTAGATATGAGACCGCAATATGATAACTCGCTTCCTCTGTCGAGGAGGCGAGTTTTTCTTTGAGAAATGGGCTGTTGAAAACTCAACGAACCAATTGTTTTTTATTATATTTTTGCCATAATTTAGAATGGCTATACAGTTCATGGTAGGTTCATAATTGCTACGATAAACTGCCATCAGATTGAAATTTGACCAAATGCCGCTATTGAGCGATTTTGGCGATTTGCGAGATGCGGGAGAGAACGACGTTGAAAATGGGTAACTACTTCTTGGCAAGGGCCTTAGCACCGGTGATATTTACCGTTGTGCTGCTGTTTGGCAGCGAAGCGATGGCCGGTTGTGTCAAATGGTCTAATTCCCCAAAAATTATCAAGAAAAATGGTCTGATGAAACCCGGTCCCGTGCGGGCGCGCGCCATCCGGCGTGGGGAGGATGTCATCAGCATTGACCTTTGTCGTCGTGGCGGTGGGTATATTTATCGTATGACGGTACTTGGCAAGAAAAAGCGCGTCCGTGATATTATCGTTGATGCGCGCACTGGTAATAGAATCGGCGGTAGATCCGGTAAGCGACAGAAATTGGAAGATCGGATTATTAACCGGGTTAAACGCAATCTGCGACGCCATGGGATCAATTATTACTAGGCCGCAAATTCATTTATGAGCTGAAACAGGGAAAAGGCACGGTGCGATTACTCGTTGTAGAAGATGAACCTGATCTAAATCGCCAACTGGTGGACGCCTTGAGCGATGCCGGTTATGCGGTGGATACCGCTCTTGATGGCGAAGAGGGGCATTTCCTTGGAGATACAGAGCCTTACGATACTGTCGTGCTGGATCTTGGTTTGCCGCTGATGGATGGTATTAGTGTTTTGGAGCAATGGCGACGCAATCAGCGCAATATGCCCGTTTTGATCCTGACCGCCCGTGATCGCTGGAGCGACAAGGTTGCTGGAATGGATGCTGGTGCCGACGATTATGTTGCAAAGCCGTTTCACATGGAAGAAATACTGGCGCGCGTAAGGGCGCTTTTGCGTCGGGGTGCTGGACATGCCAGCAGCGAAATCGAAGTCGGACCTTTGCGGCTAGATACCCGTGCTTCAAGGGTGACCCTTGACGGGGCGGCCATCAAATTGACCTCCCATGAATTTCGCCTGCTTTCCTATCTGGTCCATCATGGTGGTCGGGTGGTGTCTCGTACCGAACTTATCGAACATCTGTATGATCAGGATTTTGATCGCGATTCCAACACTGTAGAAGTGTTCATTGGTCGATTGCGCAAAAAACTTCCCGACCAGATGATCAAAACGGTGCGGGGTCTTGGCTATTGCCTGGAAGACCCCAATGGCAAGTGTACTGAATGACGTTCATGAGAAATGCCCTGCGTCCTAATTCTCTGCGTTTTCGCCTGTTGGCCTCGACCGCTCTTCTGGTGGCCATCATCTTGCCTATTACGGCCTTTGCCCTCACATCCTATTATCGCATTGCTGTTGAGCAGACGTTTGATCAGCGGCTGGAAGTGCATCTTGATAATCTTGTCGCCCTGAGCTTGCTTCAGGCACGCGATGATGAAAGCCGCGAACCGGAAGCTGTCGCTGGTGAGGTAAAAAACCAAAGTGCCGTGCCCGTCGAGAAAAAAAACACGCAGCGCAAGGAAATCGAGCTTGGTGACCCCTTGTTCAAGCGACCGTTTTCGGGTTGGTATTGGCAGATAAGGGCGCTTGACAGCGCCTTGAACAGTACGGTTATTTCTGACAGCCTGCTCGATCAGCGGCTGACGGCCTTGCCAGAACCCACCGACCCTCAAACGGGCGATACATTGAAACACGGATATATTTCAGGGCCAGAAGGTCAGCTCTTGCGGGCCGTGGAGCGCTTGATAATTGCCGGGGGGGAAGAAGTCGGCGAAAAAACCGAACGCTATACCTATATGGTTGCGATCAGTTCGTCGCAGCTTGATGGGCAGGTCTCACAATTTCGCAACATGTTGTTTTTGGCGTTGGGTGTGCTGGGGTTAGGGTTGATCCTGGCAGGCGTCATGCAAGTGCGCTATGTCTTGGCACCACTATCCGTTATCTCTCGTAAACTCAATGATATAAGAGCTGGCAAAGCCGATCATTTAGGCGGTGAATTTCCCGCTGAAATCGAACCGCTGCAAGTCGAGTTGAATGCTCTTATTCGCTCCAACAAAGATATTGTTGAACGCGCCCGTACCTATGTTGGCAATCTGGCCCATGCGTTAAAAACACCCTTGAGTGTGCTTGCCAATGAAATAGACAAGGCACGTGAGGGAGACGGGGCGGCAAAGAAATTTGCCGGTATCTTCGACAAGCAGACAAAGGTCATGAATGATCAGGTGCGTCATCATCTTGATCGTGCCCGTATGGCCGCTCAGATTAGTGTAATTGGTAGCTCTACCAGTGTGCCGCCAGTGATGCGCTCCTTGTCTCGCACCTTGCAAAAAATCTACCGGGAAAAAGATATCGAACTAGTTTGTGAATGTGGGGACGGTTTGTTGTTTCGAGGGGAGCAGCAAGATCTTGAAGAAATGCTGGGAAACTTGCTCGACAATGCGTTCAAATGGGCTGGAGGCAAGGTGCATCTATCGATTGCAAAGGCCCCTGACAAGCCCGGTTTTTTGACGATCAAAGTGGAAGATGATGGTCCGGGATTGACCGCCGATAAGCGGGCACGGGCCATGAAGCGCGGCCAAAGACTGGATGCAAATCTTCCAGGATCTGGACTTGGCCTGTCGATTGTGGCTGATCTGGCACATCTCTATAATGGTGTTTTTCTGCTTGAAGCCTCGGAAATGGGCGGCCTTCGGGCCAAATTGCAGCTCCCGGTCGCAATTGCATGATTGTGCCCCCTGAATGCACAATGTCCCAATTTCGCCTGAATCTTCCAACACAGTTCCCTATATATGGATCACAGAGTTTGTCGTTCTTTGCATAAATGTTGGCGCGTAATGATCCAAAGCAAGTTTGGTGGGAGAACGCGGCTTCTCAGCTGAGGGCGAAAAATCTCACGCAAGCAACAAAAATCTGGAATTTGAACATGAAAACTCAGTCGATTTTAGCCGTGGTGCTAATCCCTTTGACCATTGGTTTGAGTGGTTGCGGTGGCGGCCCGCGCGAAGATATGGGCACGGTTGTGGGCGCCGTGGCTGGTGGTGCCATTGGCAACCAGTTTGGCAAGGGTGATGGTAAGGTTGTGGCAACGATTGCTGGCATCTTGATTGGCGGCATTGTTGGCAGTGATATTGGTCGCTCGCTCGACGAGAATGATCGTCGCCGTGCGTCGGCAGCCGAATTTGAAGCCCTTGAAAATGGCAGCTCTGGTCAGGCACGAGAGTGGCGCAATCCCGATAGTGGTCATTACGGACGTATCATACCGCAAAGACCTTATAAAGTGGGTCAGCGAGATTGCCGTGATTATACTCATACAATCTATATAAATGGGCAACCTGAGACCATGCGTGGGCGGGCGTGCCGCAATCGGGATGGTTCCTGGAGCCGTACGACTTAGTGTTATTGTAGTTTGAAGGGTTATAAACTTGCATCTATTTTCGACAGACAAGCTAATTAAAAGCGGTAACTTCACTAAGTGGCCACTTTTTTTAGTTATTCCAAAGAGAACTCTTGCGGGTAAATGCCCTGTTGTGCCATTCTGCCGGTCGTATTGGGATCCATGCTGATTTATGGTCGATTAGTCTGCGGTAATTAGGTAATGAATTTGTGAGGAATGATGCTTCTCTGGTCTATCATAATTGTGCTGCTTTTTGTGACATTGGCAGGCCTTTTGCTGCCTCTTTATCGAGGCGAGGATACGCTTAGCAATAGAGAGGCGTATGATGCAAATGTTTTTAAGGATCAACTCAAAGCGATTGATCGTGAACATGATGAGGGGCAGCTTGAAAAGCAGGATGCCGAGTCTGCACGCGTAGAGATTTCCCGCAAGCTTCTGGCCGCTGCTGACAAGGCAGAGCAAGAACCTTCCATGCAGGCGCAAAGCCGACAGCTCAGTCGCTTTACAGCGGTCTCGCTTGCGCTTGGAGTGCCTTTGTTTGCGATTGGGCTTTATCTGCAGGTTGGTAGTCCCCAACAAGGTGATTTGCCACTGGAGGCGCGCGCTAAAACCACTCCAGCAAAAACGCGGATCTCTGCCTTGATTTCCCGGGCTGAACAACGGCTTGAGTCTAACCCTGGTGATGGCAATGGTTGGGAAATCATGGCGCCAATCTATCTGCGTCATCAGATGTATGGCAAGGCAGCCCGTGCCTATCAAAACGCGCTGCGGCTACTTGGTTCCAATATCGATCGCTTAAGTGGTCTGGCAGATGCGATGGTTCTGGCAAATGACAATATCGTTAGTGACGATGTCGTGCCGATTCTGACGCGCGCCATCAAGGCTGACCCTGATCATCCGAAACCTCAATTCTGGATGGGGCTCTATCATGAGCAGAATAACAAACTCAAACAGGCTGAAGAAATTTTCACAAGTTTGCTGAAGAAAACCAGTGCAACGGCCGCTTGGCGCCCGACAGTCGTTGTCCGCCTCAATGAAGTGCGCAAAAAGCAGGGATTGCCGCCAATCAATATTGTTGGTGTGGAGCCTGCCAAGCAACCCGCGATCAAGCTGGGTGATGCTCGCAAGCAAAATGGGGCACCCCTCAGGGGGCCAAGTGCCGATGATATTAAAGCGGCAGGTCAGATGAGCGCCGGTGATCGCCAATCAATGATCAATAATATGGTGGCGCGCCTTTCCACGCGGCTCAAGGAAGAAGGCGGCGATCTCAAAAGCTGGATGCGTCTCGTCAATGTCTTGAACGTACAGGGCAAAAAGGCGAAGGCGCTAGCTGCTGTGCAAGATGCCAAGAAGAATTTGGCTAACCAGAGCGGCGCGGCAGCTCAGCTTGATGCCCAGGCGCGTCGTCTTGGACTTACTTCCGCCAAAACAAGCCAGCCCTTAAAAGGGCCGACCGCCGCCGATATCAAGGCAGCTGGCCAGATGAGCGCAGATGATCGCAGCTCAATGATCAATAATATGGTGGCGCGCCTTTCCACGCGGCTCAAGGAAGAAGGCGGCGATCTCAAAAGCTGGATGCGTCTCGTCAATGTCTTGAATGTACAGGGTAAAAAGGCGAAGGCGCTAGCTGCTGTGCGAGATGCCAAGAAGAATTTGGCTAACCAGAGCGGCGCGGCAGCTCAGCTTGATGCTCAGGCGCGCCGTCTTGGACTTACTTCCGCCAAAACAAGCCAGCCCTTAAGAGGGCCGACCGCCGCCGATATCAAGGCAGCTGGCCAGATGAGCGCAGATGATCGCAGCTCAATGATCAATAGTATGGTTGCGCGCCTTTCGACCCGTCTCAAGGAACAAGGTGGTGATCTCAAGAGCTGGATGCGTCTTGTGAGTGTCTTGAATGTGCAAGGGAAAAAGGCCGAGGCGAGGATCGCGGTGCAAGATGCCAAAAAGAATTTGCAAAATAGCAGTGCCGCAGCCCAGCTCGAGGCGCTGGCAAAAAGACTACAACTAGGCTCCTGATAGAATTTGAGAGAAATTTTGGTACGGTTGGCCAGGCAAGAAAACAGTAAGGAACGATAGGAATGACAAGAAAACAGCGCAGATCCGCAATGATATTTACCGGACTTGGCGTGCTTGCGGTCGCCGTTAGCCTCGTTTTATGGGGCCTGTCGGGTAATATCATGTTTTTCTACAGTCCCTCTGATCTCGTTGAAAAACAGGTGCAGCCGGGGCAGCGATTCCGGCTTGGCGGTCTTGTCGAAGAGGGATCTTTGGTGCGCGGCCAGAGCACAAAAATTACTTTTAAGGTAACGGACAATGCCAAAACCGTGGCGGTGAGTTTTGAAGGAGTGTTGCCGGATCTGTTTCGCGAGGGACAAGGTGTTGTTGCTGAAGGAAAGCTGAATACGACGGGCGTTTTCGTTGCAGACAGTGTGCTCGCCAAGCATGATGAAAATTATATGCCGCCAGAAGTCGCCTCTTCGCTAAAGAAGAAGGGCGTGTGGAAGGACAAAGACACAAAAGCTGTCAAAGGGATGGGTAGCTAACAGCGACCTTTGTAAGGAAGTGTCATAGTCCAAGAGCGACGATAACGAAAATGTGGTTTGTCGGGTTAAAGACATACAGACTAAGTTAGTGCAAAAGCGGGATCGCCGCCCCGGGAGGATTTCCTCCCAAAGGGTGAGTGGTTTTGAAGGGAGTTTGATCAATGATCGTGGAGACAGGGCATTTCGCTCTAATATTGGCAGCCATCGTTGCGATGGTGCAATTTGCCGTCCCCTTGTGGGGAAGTTACAAGTCCGACCCCATATTGATGCGCGTTGCCATCCCCGCTGCTCAAGCGCAGCTCATATTATTGCTGATCTCCTTTCTGGCACTCATGTGGGCCTATGTCACGTCCGATTTCTCGGTGAAGAATGTGTTCGCTAATTCACATTCTGCAAAGCCGTTGTTTTTCAAAATTTCCGGCGTATGGGCCAATCATGAAGGTTCGATGCTGTTATGGGTGATGATCCTGTCTTTTTATGGCGCTATGGTTGCAATGTTCGGGCGTAATCTTCCCCCTACACTTAAAACCCATGTTCTGTCCATACAGGCCCTGGTATCGCTCTCTTTTTTGCTGTTTCTCATCTTCACCTCCAATCCATTCGAGCGTATTGTCAATCCACCGATGGATGGCAGGGGGCTCAATCCTCTTTTGCAGGATTTCGCGCTGGCCATTCATCCGCCGTTCCTCTATTTGGGATATGTGGGTTTCTCGGTTGCTTTTTCCTTCGCAGTTGCCGCCTTGATTGAAGGTCGTGTTGACGCGGCGTGGGCTCGTTGGGTACGCCCGTGGACTTTGCTTGCTTGGGTTAATCTGACCATTGGTATTGCGCTTGGATCCTGGTGGGCTTATTACGAACTTGGTTGGGGCGGCTGGTGGTTCTGGGACCCGGTTGAAAATGCCTCCTTCATGCCATGGCTTGCAGGGACTGCTTTGCTTCACTCTGCCCTCGTTGTTGAGAAACGCGGCGCGCTGAAGCTGTGGACTATTTTATTGTCGATCCTGACCTTTTCCTTATCACTGATGGGGGCGTTCCTTGTGCGGTCAGGTGTGCTGTCATCGGTACACGCCTTTGCCGTTGATCCGGAACGAGGTATATTTATTCTTGGTATTTTGGCCTTTTTCACCGGCGGTGCTCTGGCCCTGTTCGCGTGGCGTGCGCCAGATCTTAAGCAAGGGGGAATATTTGCACCTATTTCGCGTGAAGGGGCGCTTGTTTTCAATAACCTTATCCTCGTGATTGCTTGCGGAACGGTGCTAATCGGTACCTTGTGGCCGCTCGTTACAGAAGCTTTTGGGTACAAAATTTCGGTTGGTGCTCCCTATTTCGAATTGACATTTGCGCCCTTGATGATCCCGTTATTGCTGGCCATTCCGTTTGGTCCGTTGCTGGCTTGGAAACGAGGCGATTTACGGGGGGCTGCGCAGCGCCTTTATGCAGCCGCCGGCATTGCTGTTTTGGTGGTGATCGTGACCTTTTCGGTAACTTCGGGTGAATCGATGGTTGCGCCTTTGTTGATTGGCGTTGGTATTTACATCGTTGTTGGTGCGGTATCGGAGATCCTCTGGCGCGCCAAGGCTTTTCGCACTGACTGGAGCGAGGTGGGACGACGCCTGCGCAACATGCCACGTGCCTCTTATGGGTCCATGTTCGGGCATATTGGTGTCGGTATTTTTGTCATAGGTTCCGTTGCGACAAGCGTTTGGAATACTGAAAAAATCGTAGCCATGACACCGGGAAGTACGCAGACGGTTGCAGGATATGAAGTTCGTTTTGATGGCGTTGAGGAGAGAAAAGGGCCAAATTTCTCGGAGAAGTTGGCAAATTTCAACGTAACCAAGAATGGCAAACAGATTGCCACCCTTCATCCGGCCAAACGGACCTATATCACGCGATCAGCAATGCCGATGACGGAAACCGGTATCTATAATGCCTGGAATGGCGATCTCTATCTGGCGATCGGCGATAAATTGCAGCAAGGTGCTTATACAGTGCGCTTTTATTTCAATCCGTTTATCCGGTTGATCTGGCTTGGTTGCCTGATCATGGCGCTGGGCGGTCTGGTATCGTTGTCTGATCGGCGCTTGCGTATTGGCGCGCCGAAACTGGCGAAGAAATCGCCAGTAGCAGTGCCAGCGGAGTAGGGGAGTGCGATGAAAAAAAATACACTTGGTGCCTTCTTGATGCTCGCAGCTCTGGTTATGCTCTCGCCTTTTCAGGCGATGGCGGTTGAGCCAGATGAAATATTGAGCGACCCAAAGCTTGAGGCGCGGGCCCGCGAAGTGTCGGTAAATTTACGCTGTCTGGTCTGCCAGAATCAGTCGATCGATGACAGTAATGCCGCACTGGCCAAAGATCTGCGGGTGCTGGTGCGTGAGCGTTTGACCAAAGGCGATACAAATGAGCAGGTTATCTCCTATATTGTTGATCGCTTTGGAGAATATGTGCTGCTGAAACCACGCATGGCTCCGCATACGATGGTCTTGTGGTTTGGTCCCTTGGCACTTTTGCTGCTGGCAGGGGGGTATTTCTATATGAATTTTCGCAGCCGACCTTTGGCTAGTGTTAGCGGTGCCACCTCGTCTAAAGTGGATGCTTTGTCGAGCGAAGAACAAGCGGCATTGGACAAGTTGATGGACAAGGATTAAAGCAGAATTTTGAATTCTGTTTGATATGAAGAAGGGGAGGCTGGATCAGCCTCCCCTTTTTATTGTTAGGTTCTAATTGTGTTTCTTACGGTAGATACGCCGGCTCTGGCGGTTTTGCTGGTGATGAATTCTGGCCCGCTCTCGTTTTGTTATGACGCCGTCGCGTTGGGCGCGGCGCTCCATTCGATGGACGCGTGCCTGTCCGTGCAACAATTGTCCCGTTTCGCGAAAGCTCAATGAGCCATTTTGAATACCGTCAAAGATGCGGTGCTTCTGGTTGTGTTCGCGCCAGTCAATACCAGGTGTGAGATTTTCGGCAGATGCCATATTCGACCATAGAATAAGATAGGCGGAGATAATTGCTATTGTGAACATTAATACACGCATTAAAGATCTTCCTTTTGGTTTTTCAATTTGGGACCGGCCCGCTGAGATGTCGATTGATCAACCATATGCAAAGCATGCTGCTCACTACCTGACTTGAATTGTCAGCGAAATGTCAGGTTTAGATTATTGGCAATAAATAGTTTTATTTAAGTTGCTTATCGTGGTGCTAAGTTTGTGAGGAGGAGTGAGGGAAGGTAATGCAGATACACGTACCGCCACTGTCGCAGTTTTTCACGACCAGTCGCGCATTGTAAGTTTCGAGCACTTTTTTGGCGATGGGCAGGCCAAGTCCTGTACCTGTTTTTTGTTCGTCGAGCCGCCGCCCGCGCTGTAGTACCTTATTGATTTTATCGTTGGGAATGCCGGGGCCATCATCTTGCACTGATAGCATGATCTCGCCCTTTATCTCTTGTCCACCAATATGTATTTCGTGCGACGCCCATTTACGGGCATTGTCCAGCAGATTACCAAACACCTCAAAAAAATCCTGCGTATCGATGGCCACCCCAAGTTCGTCGGGAACCTTGATCGACCAGATCAATTCATCTCCTCTGGGCATGGTCTGCATGGCCTTGACGATTTTTACAAAACCAATTTTGGCATCTGTGCGCCCCGGTGAGCCACCGCTTGGCCCCCGCATGCGCACAATGGCCAGATGATGATCGATCCGGCGCCGCATCTGTTCGATCTGTGCGGTGATTTCATCGGCGGCCTGTGTCTGCTGGTGTTCGGCCAGCGCGTGACTTTCAGCCTGCAAAACTGCGAGCGGCGTTTTTAAGCCATGAGCCAGATCAGCGGCACTGTCGCGGGCGCGCTGCACGGCTTCTTGATTGGCTGTTAACAAGGCGTTGACCTCCCCAACCAGCAGTTCGACTTCTTTGGGAAACTCCCCTTCCAGGCGCGAAGTCTCGCCGTTTCTTATATCATTGACCCTTTGTCTGATCTGATTGAGCGGGCGCAAGCCGATATGGATTTGCAATGCAGCAGCGAAAAGCAGGGCCAGGGCCAGTAACCCAAGGGCGATCATCAAATCACGCGAAAATTGCGTAAGAGCAGCGTTGATTTCATTCTTGTTGATGGCAGCCGAAAGGCGAAATGGGCGCGCACTATTACCAGTCTCAAAAAATATCACACGCGCACGGATGATCAAGGTTTCATCTTCGGGACCGGTGATCTCGCGGCGAGTTGGGGCAGGGTGCTTGGCATTGAACGGGGGAAGCGCCAGAGTTTGATCCCACAAGGAACGCGAATGTAGTACCGATTTTTTGCCATCTTCAATCTGCCAATAGAGACCAGAAAATGGCTTTTGAAATCGGGGGTCGGCCAATTGGCTGATCAATGATGGTTTGCCATCCGTGCCGATTTCCAACGTGGCGGCGAGTTGCTTGATATAAACAGATAGTTCTTGGTCGACGCGGCGTGTGACATGGCGCTCAAACAAATAGTTGAGGAACAGGCCGGAAATAGTGAGGGCCACAAGAATTGATATAAGGGCTGCTGCAGAAAGCCTGACATGCAAAGAGGCGTGTTTCATGTCGGGATATTTCCCTTGGTGGGGTCACTGGCGATAATGTAGCCATATCCCCGGCGGGTCTCGATCAATTTGGTGCCGACTTTGCGCCTCAAGCGGCCAATCAGGACCTCCAGCGTATTTGTTTCGCGATCAGAATTAGTCCCATAGACATGTTCGACCAGTTCATGCTGGGGTACCACGCGGTCGCGGTGGTGAATGAGATAGGCGATGACCCGGTATTCGAGGGGAGAGAGTTGCAACGGCGTGCCATCAAGACAGACCCGCATTTGCCGTGGATCGAATAAGAGAGAACCAATGGTTATAACCGAGCTGGCATGTCCGGCCGTGCGGCGCAATACGGCGCGCAGGCGGGCCAGTAGCTCTTCGATCTGGAACGGTTTGGCGAGATAGTCGTCGGCACCAGCATCAATCCCCTCAACCCGTTCGCTCCAGCTGCCACGGGCCGTTAAAATGAGCACAGGCGTCGTCATATCTGAAGCGCGCCATCGCTTGAGAACAGATATACCATCCAGCTCCGGCAAGCCCAGATCAAGAATGATCGCGCCATAATCTTCCGTGTCACCGCGAAACCAGGCCTGTTCTCCATCCCTAACAATATCGGGGATATAGCCTGATGCTTCTAACGCACGGGCAATGTCACTGGCAATTTTTTGTTCGTCTTCAACGACAAGAATGCGCATTGCTCAATCATCCGGTTGTTGTTTCAATCATGATATAATATAGGGGCAAAATTCGCGGCTCCGAGGGTTATTACTTCTTATGGTAACGGGATCGGTGCCGGTTTTTTGGGCAACAGAGGTGGCGGTGGACCTTGTAAAGGCCGGGGAAGAGGGACGCCGTCCACACCTCCTCTTGGTTTTTCAATACGCAAAACGTCGAGGGTTCGGGCATCAAGAAAAACATCACGAACCCGTCCTTTGGTGGTAAGCAATCGCAAAGCATAGACCCAGCCATCAGGGAGTTTGTAGAGGTCAACATCAAGGACTTCGGCATCGGAGCGTTGTTGCACTTTCGCCATGACTTCGCGCAGCGGACGGATTTTCCCCTGTCGAACAGCAGTTCTGGCATGGTTTTCAATACGGCTACCGCGCCGCCTCATTCGGCGTAGTGCACGTCGACGCAATCGGCGACGTCTACCTCGACGGCGCCTTCTGCGATCGGCCAGGGTGGGGGTTGCTGACATCAAGGCGATTAGCGCGGCGAGGCCAGATCGTAGAAAATGACGCCGAGCTATCAGATTATTGTCGGCACTTTCAAGATTGTGGTCAGTCATGACATGAGTATCTCGTTCTTCACCTGACAATTCGCTGACATCGACCAGCAGGTTCTTGTCAGCTGGTCTCGACTATCTCTGGTGATGTTCAGACGTTACAGCGTCTGGGAAAATTAATGATCACCTAATTGCGAGGATATATTATGAAAACCACAGTACTCATTACCAGCATTATTGCCTTTTTCGCGTTTACGGCCACCGCCAATGCCGGTCCTGGACATCGTCATGGTCTGCGCGGTGCCCATATCCTTGGGCATGTTGCCAAGCATGCTATACGCCGCGGACACGTTCGCCATCATCGGCGCCATGCACGGCGTCATTGTTGGCGCCATCGTCATTGGGTTGGGGGAAGACTGCATAGACATTGCAATCGGAACCATAACGGCCATCACCGTCATCACAATCGCTAGAAGAGGTGCGCTCGGGATTTTCCCTTATTGATCCCATGAGCTCATACCAACCGCCTTAGATACTGATCAGTATCTAGGGCGGTTTGGTATTTATCGTCGACTCCGTCGGCGAGTTTTCTTTTTGGCACGTGTGGATCGCTTGTTTATGGTTTCATATCGTTGGGCAAAGGCGGAGCTTCGCTCATCACGAGAATTGAAATACGCCGATTGGCAGCAAGAAATGGATCTTCTGGAAACAAGGGGTCACTGTCGGCTTTCCCCGCAACGGTGAAAAAACGATTATGTGGCATGCCGGCACGAGCCATGATCTTGCGCGCTGACCTTGCTCGGTCACTGGACAGATCCCACAAAGTATAATCAGAGTGACCATAGAGCTTGGTGGCGTCGGTGTGGCCGGTTATGGCAATGCGGTTTGGCAGCTTGCGCAGTACAGGCACCATTTTGGCTAATAGTCTGTGTGTGCGCGGATAGGGTTCGCTGGAGCCTTGGGGGTACATGGAGCGGCCATCCTGGTCGATCAGCTGAATATGCAGCCCTTCGGGGGTTACCTCGATCATGATATTATCTGATATTTCGAGAATTTCCGGCATTTCTTCAAATGCCTGGCGCAAGGATGCGGCAGCGAGGGCAAACTGTTTTGTCTGGCGGATTTCGTTGCGTTCAATATCGTGGGTGTTGGCTTCGGGACCTTGTTTGGAGCGTTCGTCCTGCCTGACACTATCATAGTCACTGTCTTTGCTTTCATCGGCAATCGAGCTAACAGATTTGACATATTCGCGAATGGGGGCACCTTCTATTTCGATCATGCCGGCTTTGTGGGCAACCTCGCGTACGCCAAAGGCTTCACGCATGGAGCCAGCCACCACCTGCAGTTTTTCCTTGTCCTGGATCGAGAAGGAAATGATCAGCACAAAAAAGCAGACAAGAAGCGACATAAGGTCAGCAAATGTTACCAGCCATTCTGGCAGGCCATCTGGGCAATCACATTTAGCTTTGGCCATTTACTCAACTCCGTTTAACAATCACTATTAAATTTGTTGCGACTTAACCTGCCGCCATTTCCAACTCGGCCATATGGCGTTCTTTTTCAGGAAGATAGGCCAGCAACATTTCTTTGATTAGTTGGGGAGAGCGATTGGCTCGCAAATGGGAAATGCCGTCAATTGTCAAAGTCTGATTGACTTCTTCATGCTTGCTTTTGGTGGCAAGCTTGTCCGAAATCGGCAGCGCGATGACATTGGCAAGGATCGCACCATACAAGGTTGTCAGCAGGGCAACCGCCATGGACGGGCCAATAGCCGAGGGATCATCCATGGTTGACAGCATCTGCACAAGACCCACAAGGGTTCCGATCATACCAAAGGCAGGGGCGGCATCACCAAGTTGTTTGTAAATCTTGGAGGCTTCGCTCAGGCGTTCAAGATAGAGGTCGCGTTCGCGCTCCAGGATGCCAACCAGCATCTCTTCTTCATAGCCATCAGCAACCATCTGAGATCCTTTTTTCAAAATGACATCGCTAATTTCGGCATTTTCAAGTGCCAGCGGGCCGTCTTTGCGGATCAGTTCAGCAAGCTCAACAATATTGTCGATTTTATCTTTAGGGGTAGATTTTTTGTGGGTGAAAGCGATTTTGGCTCCCATCGCCAGAGCAGAAGCGACATTTGCGAGGGGAAACCGCATGACGGTCACCGAAAATCCGCCGCCAATAACAATCAATAATGATGGAATATTGACAAATGTTCCAAAGTCGCCACCTAAGAAGATAGCAATAAGAATGACAATGAGGCCAGCTATAGAGCCGACAATAGTAGCAATATCCATAATTCACCCAACCCAATACAATTTTAAGCGTTACATTTTCGGTGTGTTTGAAAGTATTAAACAGCAGTAAGGTTAAATCTTCGTTGAAATCTAAGGATAAAAATAGATAAGCCATTAGAATAGTGATGAAATATTCGTGATTGCCCGAAACAGCGATAGGGACAGTAAAGCCGGACATCACTTATCATTTGTCCTTATTGCTCTGAGCGGCTAAACAGTCACTTCAAAACAAATCTGTGAATGAAAGAGCGTGGAAATCCCTATGGCAACCCCCCAATATGTTTATGTTCTGGATGGACTTTCCAAAACCTATCCTGGCGGCAAAAAAGTTCTCGATAATGTCCGACTGTCGTTTTTGCCAGACGCAAAAATCGGCGTCGTTGGCACTAATGGCTCTGGTAAATCGACCCTGTTGAAAATCATGGCGGGGATGGACACCGAATTTAATGGTGAGGCTTGGGCGGCTGATGGCATTAAAGTTGGCTATCTGCCTCAAGAGCCCCAGCTGGATGAAGATTTGGATGTGCGCGGCAATGTAATGCTGGGCGTTTCCGAGAAGAAAGCCAAGCTTGACCGGTTCAATGAGCTGGCTATGAACTATAGCGATGAAACCGCGGATGAGATGGCGCAATTGCAAGACGAGATCGATGCTCATGATCTTTGGGATCTTGATACGCAGGTCGAACAGGCAATGGAAGCTTTACGTTGTCCTGAACCAGACGCGGGCGTCGATAAGCTGTCAGGTGGTGAAAAACGCCGCGTTGCGCTATGCGCGCTGTTACTGTCGAAACCCGATATGTTGTTGCTTGATGAACCAACCAACCATCTGGACGCCGAAACAGTGGCTTGGCTTGAGCATTTTTTGCATGGTTTCAAGGGCTGCATTGTACTGGTCACCCATGATCGCTATTTCCTCGACAATCTGACCACCTGGACGCTGGAGCTTGATCGCGGACAGGGCATGCCCTATGAGGGCAATTATTCGTCATGGCTGGAACAAAAGGCCAAGCGCCTGGAGCAAGAGGGCCGCGAGGACAAATCCAAGCAGCGTACTCTGGAACGTGAGCTGGATTGGATAAGAGCCAGCCCCAAAGCCCGTCAGGCCAAGAGTAAAGCGCGTATCAACGCCTATGAAGAGCTGCGTGATCGTGCGGAAATGGACAAGGTTGCCAGCATGCAGATCACTATTCCACCGGGCCCGCGGCTTGGTGGCATTGTAGTGGAAACCGAAAATCTTAATAAGGGGTTTGAAGACAAATTGCTGATTGGGGATCTGTCATTTCGATTGCCGCCCGGTGGCATTGTCGGGGTGATCGGTCCCAACGGTGCGGGCAAAACCACCCTGTTTCGCATGATCACTGGTCAAGAAGAGCCAGATGGTGGCATCTTGAAAGTCGGTGAGACGGTGAAGCTTGGCTATGTGGATCAAAGCCGAGATGCTCTTGAGGCGAAGCACAATGTCTGGGAAGAAGTTTCCGACGGCAATGATATGATCATGCTAGGCAAGCGAGAAGTGCCTTCGCGTGCTTATGTAAGCTGGTTTAATTTCAAGGGATCCGATCAACAAAAGAAGGTCGGGCAGTTGTCAGGCGGGGAGCGCAACCGTGTGCATTTAGCCAAGATGCTCAAGCAGGGCGCCAATCTATTATTGCTCGATGAACCAACCAATGACCTGGATGTAGAGACCTTGTCGGCGCTTGAAGCAGCGCTTGAAGACTTCCCCGGTTGCGCCGTTATCATCTCGCATGACCGTTTTTTCCTTGACCGTATCGCCACCCATATTCTGGCCTTTGAGGGGGATAGCCATGTGGAGTGGTTCGAGGGAAATTTCGCCGATTATGAAGAAGATAAAAAGCGCCGCCTTGGCGATGATGCGGTGGAACCTCATCGCATAAAATTCAAAAAATTCGAGAGATAATTAAGACACTTCTTGAATTGATATAGCCCTCGATAACGGTTCAAAACCTTCGTTATCGGGGGCTTTTTGCGTTTTTATTTCCTGTTGAAGTGGTTTTTTAGTCACCTGAAACAGTGTTTTAGGTGTGCTATTCAGAGGGTTTAACATTCATTAAGCAGTCGCGTGCTTTAAGAAACGGTGTGCGCGAATCATATTTACGATTGCTGTTTGCGCGAAGTTATTTGTCCTGTCGCTTTTGTTGTTGGTTTTTCCCGATTTAAACAATTTTGCTATGGGGTTCTTTATGGCTTGCAGCAAACGCTGGCTCATTGCGGTGTCGTCATTTTCTATTTTGTTGATTTTCGGCTTGATCGGCCAAAATTCTAGTGCTCATGCACAAGCAGATATTGCGCTTACGACGTTGCATGACAGTCAGGATCCGATATCAGGAAAAAACGACTTCAGCTATAATTTGCGGCTTTTCAACTATGGTGATCAACCGGCCAAGAAAACGCGTGTCACTTTGCCAATTCCGCAAGGGCTGACATTCATATCGGTTTCGCCAGAGCAACAGTGCAAGCTGGATAAAGCCAATAATCAGGTTGAGTGCGATTTTGGGACCTTGCAGGCGGATGCCAGCAAATCAACAGATATACGTGTCACCGTCCGTCATGAGGAATTTGTTGCAACTAGCTACACTCTCACGGCGACCGCACAGACAAGTTCAATGGAACTTATCACCAACAATAACGGGCAAAGTGAAACCACGACATTTTCAAACGGAACTGCAAGAGGCCCTGATATAGGGATCACCCGTTTGGAAGAAGTCACGAAACCTAATAAGAAAAATGAGAGATCATTTGATCTTATCATCAAGAATTTTGCTAATCAAAAAGCGGTTGATGCCAAACTGGTTGTGATGATCCCCTCATTGCTTGAATTCGACGGGGCTCATCCTGCACGTGGTTGTAAGTTTGAGGCCAACCTCGGCAGATTGTCATGCAATCTGGATGAGCTGGAGCCGATTAGCAAGGGCGGCGAAGATGTCGCTCTACGTTTAAGCTTGCTGGATCGCTCACAAACCCTTGGAGCCGTGCAGCTCAAAGCCTTGTTGATTGCCAGCGGCGATGATGTTGATATTCGCAATGATTTGCACAAGCTGACTGTCACGCTTGGGGTAAAGGCTATTGAGGCAAAGCCATTTGAACCTGCATCAGTTGCCCGGGTGGATCAAAAAGATATGGTTCCCGAGGTTACCGCTGCCATAGAAAGCACGCCTCAAGCCGAGCCAGTCTCGCCCCCTCAAGCTCAACCAGCCCCTAGTCCGCAAGCGAGTACTAGCGCGAGTTCTGGCGGAGATACTGGATCTGGCGGATCTACTGACGCAGCCAGTAGCGGGGGAAGTACTGCAAACAAAGGTTCTTCTTTCTTTGACAATTTCGTCAATCTATTTGGCGGTGTGGTTGCATTAAAGCAAAATGCGGGGCCAAGTGGCGGCGATGTCGATTTCCAGATCCAGAGCTTTGAAACCAACCCGGATGTGTTTCCGGCAGGTAGTACTTTTACGCTCAATACCGAGCTGATCAATAATGGCCCGGGCACGGCGAATAATGCGACGCTGGACATTAACTTGCCGCTAGGTGTGGCCTTTGTTTCTGGTCCTGCTGGTTGTGTCCATGACGGCAATCCGCCAACCGGAGCAAGTCAGGTCAACTGCAGCTTTGGCAATCTGGCCAATGCGGTCAATGTAAGTGTTCCCATTATTTTGCGGGCCACAGTCCCTGGGCGCGTGGTGAAAAGTCTGTCGGCAGTAATTGATAGCTCCAGCGTCGAGACCAATCCCACAAACACCACACAAGAGATCACCGCCACCATCTCCAATGGGGCAGATCTGCTGCTGGACATCGTTGGTACTCCAAACCCAGCGGTCGCCGGCAGCAATGTCACCTACGGCCTGACCGTAACCAATCAGGGTTTGAATATCGCAGAGGGTGCCAGTGTCATTTTTAATCTGCCACCGGGGATCAGTTTTGTTTCAAGTGGTAGCGGCGGTAGCGGCTGGAGCTGTTCGGCTGCTGGCCAGGTGGTGACCTGCGCAAGTGGCGCAAATATTGCGGCAACAAGTGGCACGGTAAGCTTTTCGGTCGTTGGCCAGATTGGCGTTGGTGGGGGAACCTATACAGCTTCTGGAGCTGTTTATTCGGCGGTGACGCCAGATGTCGAAGGCTCCAATGATACCACGACATTTGATCTCATCGTGGAACCTGGCACAGATCTGTCAGTTAGCAAAAGCGTCAGCCAGAATCCCATGTTTGGCGGAAGCACTCCATCTTTCACGATCACTGTTACCAATAACGGTCCCGTTGTGGCTCAAAACCTTGTGCTGACAGATACACTTCCGGTCAACTTTACTTATGTGCCAGCTGGCAGCGGCGGCGCAGGCTGGAGTTGCTCGAATGCCGGGCAGCTCGTAACTTGTACACGTCCTACGATGGCTGTCGGTGCATCGGATGTGACCATCAATGTTGTGGCACCTGCCAATAATCTTATTCCAGAAGCAGGTGCAACGGTTGTCAATTCGGCCAGCATTTCAACAGATACCAATGATGCTGTCGTTGGTAATAATACTGGTGAAGTGAGTTTTGCTTTGCAACGCGACGGGGCAGATCTGCAAATTCAGTTTGTCGCCTCTCCCGATCCAGTTGCCCAAGGAGCGGCGCTAGCACGGGATATCAGGGTCAAAAATCTTGGTCCGCGCACGGCGACTGGAAATTACCGAATTACCTATCAATTGACGGCAGGGGAAACCATAACTTCGGCCTTGGGCCTTGGCTGGAGCTGCCTCCCCGCCGCGGGAGTGCCATTGAAATTGACTTGTGAACATGCGGGACCGCTCGGGGTCGGTGTGACGAGTTCGACCCTTCGTGTGGCTAGCCAGGCAAATGATGCAGGTGCTGTGGTCAATGAAACCTGTACGAGTAGCCAAACCGGTCTCGAGCCGATTGAAGGCGATCCGGCGGCCTCGAACAATTGCGTGACCCGCACAGGGGTCTCCACAGCGCAAATTGCTGATATTGTCGTAACAAAGACAGTGAGTCCTAGTGTTTTAACTAGTAACAACAACAGGTTAACTTATCAGGTTGTGGTAAGAAATGACGGCCCGGATGACGCGACATCGGTATTGATGACAGATCGGATACCAGGATATGTCGATGCCTACGGCCCGCGGCCAGCCACGGCGATTACCGCAACTTTTGGGGCAACGGCATGTGACGTCGGGCGTTTTCAAATTAATTGTCGGTTGGGAACAATTGCCAATGGAGACCGTAAGGTGATTGACATAACGGTTGATCGCCCGCTGGTAGACGGTGCTTTTGTCAATCTTGCTCAAGCCTATTCGAGCACTATTGGTGATCCTGATCGGGCGAACAACCGGGCCACGGTAAATGTGAGTATTGAACCGGCAACCGACCTGCAACTGCGTTCTGCCGTATGGACCCCGGATCCGGTCAAGGCCGGTGTCGAGGCCACCTATGTATTGACCATGCGCAATAACGGACCATCAGTAGCTGATGGCGTCACACTGAAAAGTATTTTTATCGGCGATTTTACCTTTATTTCGGCGATTCCAAGCCAGGGAACATGTGCCCCGTTCAATGTTGGCACGGGTACTCTGGATTGTAGTATTGGCAACATGGCCTTTACCAACCAGCAGACCGTGACCGTCAAGCTGCGCCCCAATCATCAAGCAGCGCCGCCAGTAACGTGGGAGGTGACAAACACAACAACAATCGCAACCACAACGCAAGAAAGCGATTACGCCAACAATGCCGGGGGAGCGAATCTTGGGGTGGTCGGTGCCGAGATTGATCTTGACGTCGCGCAGACAGATTTGGTTGATCCGATCGCCTATAATCCAGGCGTCCCGGCTGACAATCTGATTACCTATCAAGTGATCGTCAATAATTTTGGCCCTTCTTACGCCACCGGTGTGAATTTCGATGACAAATTCACGACGCCGGTCGGTTCTCATGCCTTGAAATTTATCTGTGACAAGGCGTCCTCTGCGGGTGCTTGTGTTGAAGCCACGCCGGGACAGCACTGTACCGGGCAGGGCACCATTGCCAACAATGGTTTGCAGGCAAGCATCAATTGTATCGTCAAAAAGGGCGCTGCAGATCAGGGCGAAATGGCAGCTGGGTCTACGTACACCCGCTATTTGATGTATGAAGTGCTCAATACGCCGGTCGCTGGCGGCGAAACCCATCAAAAAGAAGTCGTTGTCACCGCCAATGAATTTGACCCTAACGAGGCCAGCACTCCCACAAACAATAAAGCGGTCGCACAAACCACGGTGCGTATTCGCACCGATGTAGCTGTGGCATGTGCTGCGCCCTCCATTAGTGGGACGCCGGTTGTTGGTCCTGTTAATTTACGCCAGCCATTCGATCTCAAACTGACCGTTGACAATAATGGACCAGGTGATAGCCAAGTAACGACACTGACGCAAAACCTGCCTTCAGGAATGGTACTTACCGGACCGCCGATACCAGATGTAGGCGTTTGCTCGGGTGTTGCTGGGGGAACAAGCTTTACCTGTGATCTGGGTGTGGTGGGTACCCCTGGTACAACTGTCGTGACAGTACCGGTACGTGCCGTATCCTTTCCCTCGGGTGGGACATATTCGAATGTTGGTGCCAATGTTGCCAGCAATGAAATCGATACCAATGCGGCCAATGATAATTGCGCGATCAATGTCAATGTTGCCCGCTCTTCCATCGCTGGTTTTGTCTATGAAGACCATAGTGATGATGGTGTAAAGGATGGCGGCGAGACGCCCTTGCAAGGCGTGGTCATTCGCCTAACCGGCACCGATGCCTATGGTAATGCGGTCAATACAACGGAAACGACCGATGGTAGTGGTGCTTATAAATTCTGGAACCGCAGCCCCTCTGACGGGGCCGGCTATACTCTGACGGAAACGCATCCGGCAAACTATCAAGATGGGCTGGAAAATGCTGGTGGTAGCTCCGTTGTCGGTGGTAGTCGGACAACCGACCTTATTTCAAGCGTTGCGCTTGGCACAGGTGAGGACAAGGTCAATTACAACTTTGGTGAATTGCCTGCCGACCTGGAGGTGGTCTCCAAGACACCGGCAGCGCCAAGTGCTTCTTTGCGCGAGCCTTTCGACTATACGATTGTTGTGCGCAATAATGGTCCCGCAATCGCAGTGGCCGCGACCCTTGCTGACAATTTGCCAGCCAATATGGAACTCACGGCGCAGCCAACCTCGACAACGGGCACCTGTACGGGCGCGAGTGGCGCTGGCAGCTTTACCTGCTCATTTGGCGATATGGCAAAAAATGCCAGTCTGACAGTCACAGCTCTCGTAATGATTACGGTCACTGGCAACTATTCAAACACGGCGACCGCCAGCACAGATACAACTGAAATTACTCTGACCAACAATGCCAAGAGCGGCGGCGTGGGTGTCACGGGATCCTCCATCGCCTGCGCGGTCTATCGAGATCTCAACGATAATGGCATCAAGGAAGGTGGGGAGCCGGTGTTCGCTGGTGTTCCGGTCACCCTCACGGGCACCGATGCCTATGGCAACACGGTTAGTCTTTCCCAGAACACCTTGGGGGATGGTAGCTGCTTGTTTGCCAATCTGTCGCCTTCAAATGGGGCTGGGTATACGCTTACCGAAACGGTGCAACCCGCTGGATTTGGAGATGGTAAGGAAAATCGGGGTGGTGCTTCGGTGATCGCCAACAGCAAGACGAGCGATCAGATTGATGCCATCGTGCTGGGGGCGAACGAGAACCTCGCCAACAACTGGTTTGGTGAATTGCCAGTTGATCTTGAGGTTACATCCAAAACGCCAACGCTGGCGACAGTCAGCTTGCTTGAACCGTTCGATTTCACCATTGTTATGACCAATAATGGTCCAGGTGATGCCACTACTTCAGTGCTTACCGACAATTTGCCCGTTGGTATGGAGCTGACAACAACGCCAACCTCGACCCTTGGGATCTGTACCGGCAATGCCGGTGATACAGCGATCAGCTGTAATCTTGGCACCGTTGCCAATGGGCTTGTTGTGACCATCACCGTACCGGTCAAGGTGACAGTCTTGCCAGGCAGTGGCAGTTATACAAATTCCGCCAGTATCACAACTGACAAAACCGAGACAACACTGGCCAATAACGCCAGTTCTGGAAGTGTCTCGATCATCAAGTCGCGCATCTCGTGCGTGGTTTATCAAGATCTAAATGATAATGGCAACAAGAATATAGGGGAACCTGGTATCGCCGGTGTGGCCATGAGCCTTGTTGGCACAGATGACTATGGCAATGCGGTTAATTTGACGCAAAATACAGCCGGAGACGGTAGCTGTTCGTTCGATAATCTGGCGCCTTCGACAATCGCAATCGGCGGCGGCTACACACTGAGCGAAACAGTTCAGCCAGCGGGCTTTAATGATGGTCAGGAAAATAACGAGGGTACGATCATTCCAGGTTCGGGCAATGGCAATGATGTCATCGGTCCCATTGACCTTGCAGCCAATACCGATTTGCAGACCCATCAGTTTGGCGAAGTGCCTCCATCGGGACTTTCTGGCACTGTATGGTGTGACGACAACAATAATGGCACCATTGACGGGGGTGAAAACACTCTCATCGGGGGCGTCACCATTACGCTTTCAGGCACAGATGCAGATGGACCGGTCAACGCCACGAAGATAACCGATGGCAACGGGTATTATCTTTTCGCTAATCTGAGCCCTGGCACCTATACGCTAACCCAGACACAGCTCACCTCTCACGCTTGTAAGCTACCGGGCAAGGCGTCGCCTGGGACAGGCGCAACAACGGCGGCAGGGGCAGCTGACAATGCCAATGCCTCGGCCAGTTTCGGTAACGTCATCTCCGGCATTCAGCTGGCGGCCAATGATGTTGCGGTGTCCTATAATTTTGGTGAGCTGGAACCTGCCAATATTGCCGGTCATGTTTATCTTGACGCCGATGGCAGTGGTGATCGCCAAGGTACGGAAAGCGGAATTGTTGGCGTTGCCATTGCTCTTTCGTGCACCGGTTATCGCGACAATGCCTATACAGCAAATACGTCAACCATTGCGGATGGAAGCTACAGCTTTAACAATATTTTACCTACCAATGCAGCGGGTTGCTCCATAACGCAAACTCATCCTTTGTCTTATGTAGATGGTGGCGAGAGCGTTGGAACGCTTGGCGGAACGGTTGGGGCTGATGTCTTTACGACTATCCCTGTTGCCTCTGGCAATAACGGCATCGGCTATGATTTTGGCGAACGTCAAACCGGCCTTTCGGGTGTGGTCTATTACGATCCAAATAATAATGGCCTTGTCGAGGGCGGCGAAACCCGTCTTGCTGGTGTGACCATCACCCTGACTGGTACGGACGCGGCGGGAAATGCCGTTAGCAGAACCACGACGACCAATGGCACTGGCGACTATGTGTTTACAGCACTCGCTCCAAGTGATCCTCGCGGCTATACGGTGACTCAAACACAACCCGCGACTTATTTGCAGGGCAAGGCGAGTGTTGGCACAGGTGCTGCAACAGTTGGCACCGCCGATAACACAGGGGCCAATGCCACCTATGGCAATATCATTGCTGGCATTGTTGTCACCGATGCGGCCTCTGCCATCAACTATAATTTTGGTGAATTACGCCCTGCGTCCATCGCTGGTCTGGTGTTCAACGACATCTCGCGAGATGGTACAAGAGATATCGGAGAACCAGGCATTGAGGCGGTTGAAATCACTCTCACATGTACGGATCACCGTGGTCGCGCCGTTTCACTGACGACCCCCACATTGGCGGATGGAACATATCTGTTCGACAATCTTGAACCATCTGATGGTAGCGGCTGTACACTGGCCGAAACCCAGCCAACCATCTATCTCGATGGTGTCGATGTGGCCGGTACGCTTGGCGGTACGGTTGCCAATGACAATATCAGCGCTATTCCGCTGCTCTCGGAAGATGCTGGTACCGGTTATGATTTCGCCGAACTAAGCGCCGGGCTGTCTGGTCATGTCTATGTCGATAGCAATAATGACGGGGTGCTCGATAGTGGTGAACGGCTATTGGCTGGTGTCACGATTGAGCTAAGCGGCCTTGATGCTTCTGGTGGCAATGTACTTGTCACCACGACCACGGATGCCAATGGTTATTATATATTCACCGGGCTTTCCCCAAGTGATGCGGCGGGTTATCGCGTTGCTGAGACGACCCAGCCCGCAGCGTGGGCTGATGGTAAAGATACGGCCGGTTCGGTCGGTGGCACGGTTGGCAATGATGAAGTGACAGGCATTGTGCTGACGGCGACCGATTTTGCGACCGATTATAATTTTGGCGAAGTTGGCGGTGCTCTGTCGGGCGTTGTCTATACCGATCTTAATAATGATGGCCAGCAAACAGGCACAGAGTCCGGTATTCCGGGCGCAACGCTGACGCTGTCTTGTGTCGATGTGAATGCTCAGGCTTTTTCCGCAACCACAACAACTGGTGGTGATGGTAGTTATCGCTTTGCCGATATACCTGCAACCGACGCGGCCGGATGCGCGATCAGCGAAACCCAGCCGCCAAACACAAGCGATGGTCTAGACCGTGTGGGTACGCTCGGCGGTACACTTGGCAATGATGTTCTCAGCGCCATTCCAGTTGCTCCCGGCGATGAAGGCTTTGGCTATAACTTTGGTGAAATCCTCACCAATCCCGCTCGTATTAGCGGCACGATCTGGCATGATAGTAATCATGATCGCCTCGACAATGATGGCAATCCACGAACCGGCTGGACCGTCGAGCTGATCAATCGTGATATAGCATCAGATTGTCAGGCTGGTCACAGGATCGTTGCCAGCCAAACAACCAATGGTGCTGGTGATTATGCCTTTGAAGGCGTTTCACCAGGGACCTATGGTATTCAGTTCCGCTCCCCAACGGGCGGCTATCTGTATGCCGGTGCGCAAAGTGGTCACACCACTGGCGCGGCCATCGCTTGTGGCATTGGCTCGATTGTTGTCATTGCTGGTGATGACATCATTGATCAGGATTTGCCAGTGGATCCTTCAGGTGTTGTGTATGACAGCTTAACCAGAATTCCAGTTTCTGGCGCAACGGTGACGATTTCGGGCCCTGTCGGCTTTAATCCATCCAACCACTTGGTTGGCGGTATAAGCAATGTCAGCCAGACGACCGGCACGGACGGCTATTACCAGTTCTTGCTCTATGTGGGTGCTCCCGCTGGTGATTATAGTCTGTCTGTCGGACAGCCCACTGGCTATGTTCCGCAAGACAGCGCCATTATTCCAGTTTGTACCAACACGTTGAGCGTTGGCCAGTCATTGACACCAGCGCTGGTGCAATCGAGCGATACAGCTCCGACTTTGGCCGCTTCTACTCATATCCCGGCCAATTGTCCAACCAGCTCTGCGGGATTGGCAGCGGGTGCTGGGTCGACACAATATTACTTTACGTTCAATCTTAGACCAGCGCTGCCATCAGCCAATGTGGTCAATAACCATATTCCGCTTGATCCTGTCACAGCAGGGGCCTTCACGGTGACTAAAACAACACCCAAGGTCAATGTCTCAATCGGCCAGCTGGTGCCCTACACGATTACCGCCAGAAACAATATTGCGGCAACGCTTCCCAATATGGAGCTGGAAGATCAGATTCCACCCGGCTTTAAATATAAGCGCGGCTCCGCGTCCCTTGATGGCGTGCGAACGGAACCGGTGATCAATGGGCGCCGACTGACTTGGCCAGCCCTGACATTCACGGCCAATCAGGTCCGCTCCATCAAATTATTGATGATTGTTGGGTCGGGGGTCTCCGAAGGGGACTATATCAACAAGGCTTGGGCAGAGAACGGCTTTGTACAGGCGCTGGCCTCCAATATCGCTACTGCCAAGGTACGCGTCACGCCAGATCCGACCTTTGATTGCGCAGGTGTCATCGGCAAGGTATTCGATGATAAAAACCGCAATGGCTATCAGGACAAGGGGGAGTTGGGGCTTGCCAATGTACGCCTTGCGACCGTGCGCGGCCTGTTGGTGACAACCGATAAATATGGCCGCTATCATGTGGCTTGCGCTGATGTGCCCAATCCCGATCGCGGCTCGAACTTCATCATGAAGCTGGACCCTCGCACGCTTCCAAGCGGCTATCGTTTAACAACCGAAAACCCGCGCATCATTCGCTTGACGCGCGGCAAGATCGGCAAACTCAACTTCGGTGTCGCCATTCACCGCGTCGTGCGGCTTGATGTGACGCGTGACGCTTTCACAGCTCGAGGCAATCGTCTGAAACGCACTTGGGAAAACGGCATCAAACGTCTTGTCGGTATTTTGGACAAAGGCCCAAGTATTTTGCGCATCGCTTACGCGCGCTCTCACATCGAGAGCGGCGCAGAAGTGCGGGCTCGTATTTCAATCATCAAAAAACATGTGACGCGCCTTTGGAAGCGCAAGAGGAGGAGGGTGCTTGTCATTGAGACAGAGTCCCATCTTCTAGCCCAAGGTTCCTTTAAAGGCGGGAGTTTCAAGAAATGAAACAGATAATTGCTGCATTGACATTTATTGCCATTGTCATGGCTCCCTCAACGGCGAGCACACGTGATGGCAAAAGTATCGAAACCAAACAGGTCCACTCCAAACGGGCCCCCGCCAATAGCGAGCGCCAGAGTACGGCTGGCACCAGCAAGGCGAAAGGGTGCAAAAGCGTGGATGCGCCGGCGTTGCCCTTTGCCATCAGTGTTGATGGACAATCGCTTGACACCGGGACGCTTTCTGGAGAAGCCGGAGCGGCTCGTTGCGTCGATGTGGCGCTGGAGCGTGCTGATATTAGCGTTAGCTTTGATGCGGGAGATCAAACACGAGCTTTGAACGTCGATGGTTCGCTTGCTCATATCGGGGAGCGGCGTGAAGTACGCTTTTCGCTCTATTCCAACTATTCAGCCTTTATTGATCGCGCGGAACTTCGCTTGTTCAAAACCAGCGACAGCACTTTACAATCCCCCCTTGCGGTGATCAAAGCGCCAGTCTATGGGGCGATGGCCTGGGCACCTGGAGAGTTGCAGGAAAAAGAAATTACCTATGTGCTGCGGGTTTATGGCAGGTCGGGCCGTTTCGATGAAACCAGGCCGAAAAAACTGGCGCTTAATGTGGTGCGCACGGATGAGCGTTGGCACGCCTTCATGGTCTATGGCAAAAATAATATTGCCAAACAAAACATCCATGTCGCTGGTGGTATGGTGACGGTTGATGGGCGCGATTTGCGTCCCGATCAGAGTGTCACGGTTCTGGATTATGAGGTGCCGGTTGACCTTAAGGGGACATTCGCCTTTCGCCAGATTTTACCTTCTGGCCCCCATGAGATCAAGGTCGCAGTGCGTGATGGCAATCGCCAGATCTCCGCGTTCACGCGCGCCGTCACTATTCCTGATCAGGACTGGTTCTATGTTGGCCTCGCTGACCTGACGATTGGCAAGAACAGCTCAAGTGGCCCCGTTAAACTGGTACGGGCTGATGCTAGTGACGAGTTTGACAATAAGGTTTTCGTCAATGGTCGTCTGGCTTTTTATCTCAAGGGTAAAATTCGCGGCGATATTTTATTGACCGCTGCTGCTGATACAAGAGAGCAACCGATTAAGGATCTGTTTTCGAATTTCACCAGCAAGGACCCGCGTTACCTGCTGCGTCGTCTCGATCCAGAGAAATATTATCCGGTTTATGGAGATGACAGCACGCTGAAAGAAGATGCACCGACCCAGGGAAAATTCTATGTGCGTCTGGAACGTGGTGACAGCCATGTCATGTGGGGGAACTTCCACACGACGATCAATGGCACCGATTTCATGCAGTTTAGGCGCGGTCTTTATGGCGGTAAGCTGAAATGGGTTTCCGAGCAAACCACAAGTCATGGCGAAAAACGTGCGCGGCTTGATCTGTTTGCCGCAGAGCCTGGTTCTTTGCCAGCGCGCGATGAATTTCGCGGCACGGGGGGATCTCTTTATTATTTGCGCCGTCAAGATATAACCCAGGGCTCCGAACAGGTATGGATCGAGTTGCGGGACAAAGACACTGGATTGGTGCTGAGCACCCGCGCGCTCAAAGCTGAAACAGATTTCGACGTCAACTATCTACAAGGGCGGGTGGTGCTGACAGTACCGCTACCCTCAACGGCAGATGACCATAATCTGATTCGCACAGGCTCCTTGTCCGGGCACAAGCAATATCTTGTTATCGCCTATGAATATACGCCAGGGCTAACCCGCACGGATGAGCTGACCATTGGCGGCAGAGCCAGCATATGGGCTAATGACCATGTGCAGATCGGCGCGACGGGCTTTCGCCAGGATGGCAGTAAAAGCGGTCAAAAAGCGGGGGGCATTGACGCTACCCTGCGCTATAAGCCAGGGACCTATATCAAGGGTGAGCTGGCCCGCTCAAGCGGCGCTGGCACGGGATCGAACCTGTCGCAGGACGGCGGTTACACCTTTTTTGAAAAAAGTGCAGGGGGCCAGATGGCCAACGCGTTTCGTATCGAAGCGGCGATGGACCTGTTTGAAGTCGCCAACCGCGAAGGCCGCTTATATGCCTATTGGCAGCACCGCGAAAAGGGATTTTCTTCACCGGGCTTCCTGACGGGAAGTACCAATGAAGCGCGTGAGGCCGGTGTTAGTCTTGTCATGCCGCTGGACGTGGAAAAACGTACCAATATACGGATCAAGGGCACACAAAAACGCAGTGGTAGCGATAGCAATGAGGCTCTTGAAGTCGGTGTCGATCGCAAGCTTGATGACAATTGGACGGTGACAACGGGTGTGCGCTCTGACCGTAGACGTCTCAAAAATAGCGCAGCAGCAGGCGTTGATGGCGAAGGCCACCGCGTCGATATTGCCGCAAAAGTGCAGTTTCGTCCCAGCATCATCGAAGGGGAAGCCCCCTGGATGGTGTATGGCTTTGGACAAGCCACTGTCTTTAAGGACGGCAAGCGGCGCGACAATCATCGCGGCGGCGTTGGCGGTGAGGTGCAAGTCACACAAAATATCAAGGCAACGGGCGAAGTTTCAGCTGGCACCGGCGGCTTTGGTGCGCTGGCTGGCGCTGAATATAAGGTCGATGATAACACCACGCTCTATCTCAATTATCGCCTCGATACGGATCGCTCGCAATCTGATGTCAATGGTCGCTACGGGGTCTTGACGACAGGTGGGCGCACGCGCTTTACGGACAATCTCTCGGTGTTTGCCGAAGAGCGTTTATATCATGGGGATGGCCCCTCTGGCCTGGCCAGTGCATTTGGACTGGATTACGCTTTTTATGAACACTGGAATTTTGGTATCAACGCGGAATTTGGCGAGCTGAATGATCCCAACCTTGGCGATCTTGATCGCAAGGCTGGCGGCGTGACACTTGGTTATGGGCGCAAGGGTTTCAAATATGTCAGCTCCCTTGAGGGGCGCTACGAAGACGGCACTGCTGGGACCCGCAAGACTATTTTGTCGCGCAATGTCGTCACCGCTGATCTCAATGAAGATTTTAGATTGCTGACACGCTTTAATGCTTCATGGTCCGATAGCTCTAATGGGCAGTTTTATGATGCCAATTATATGGAAGCTGTGGCGGCCTTTGCTTATCGCCCGGTCGATAATGATCGCCTCAACACCTTGTTTAAATATACATTCTTCACAGACCTGCCAACCACAGGGCAGCTGGATGGGGGTGGTGCTCTGTCAGACTATGCACAGCGCTCGCATGTGCTGGCCATTGATGGTGGTTACGATATTGTTCCCTGGCTGTCGGTGGGCGGAAAATATGCTCTGCGGATTGGCGAGTTGCGTGATAATCGTTCCAATGGGCAGTGGTTTAAAAGTACCGCCCAGCTAGGGATTGGCCGGATCGATCTACATCTTGTGCATGACTGGGACTTTGTTCTGGAAGCACGTGTGCTCGATCTGCCAGATGCCGGTGATCGCAAATATGGCGCGTTGGCCGCGCTCTATCGCCATATCAATGATAATCTCAAAATTGGCGGTGGCTATAATTTCGCAGACTTTAGCGATGACCTCACCGATCTTGACTATAATCATCGTGGCTGGATGCTGAATATCACCGGTAAGTTTTAGGGGTCATTCACCAGAATTTTTTACGTGTCAGCGCCAGCTGCTCGGGGGGGATGATTTCCCCCTCGATAGGATCGCCGTTGCCGGTTTCGTGATGCCGCGATGCTCCTTGCTCATCTTGCAAGACTTGCAGGTAGGCCAGCACGGTGCTTATGTGAGCTAACAGATTGCGGTTTTCGATCTGGTCTTCGAAATCCCCCTTGAGTAGCAGGTTTTCGGCGACGTCCGCATCGAGCTGGGCGATCTTGATCCAGCGATTGACGATTTCAGTACCGACTGTTTCGTCTTCGTCAAACTGGCTTTGCTGCTGATGAGCAGCGTTGAGAGCAGCAATGATGGCAGAGATCTGATGGGGCATGTAAATTTTCCGTATCATATAAATTTGATATCGTGAGTTTAGCAGATCGTTTGGCATCTCCCAAACCCGTATTGAAAACCTAAAGGCATATTTCAAGTAGCTGGGTTATTTCCCGGTCTTTGAGAGCCAGCGGATTGGTTTTCATGCTCGATGGGCTGATATTTTCGATGATATGGGGGAAATCTTCGCGCACAACGCCATAGTCTGAAAGGCGCGGCAGCTTCAGCTCGCGCGTCCATTTGGCGAGCGCGTCATCTAGTCGAGCCAGCGCGTATTCTTGCGCCAGGTTTTGATCACCGCCGAGCAGGCGTCCGACCCGGGCATATTTTTTCAGTGCTTCGGCATTTTCGCCGCGCGAGCGTAAAGCGGTCATATTGATCTTGGTGGCAGCAGCGACCAGAACGCCGCAACAAATACCATGAGGGATGGGGAAGAAAGCGCCGAGCGGTGAGGCTAGCCCGTGGACGCTGCCAAGGCCAGTTTGCGCCAGACAAATACCCGACAACAAAGAGGCAAGAGCCATATTTTCGCGCGCCCCTGCATGTTCGCCATCGCTGTCATAAAGCTGTTGCAAGCTGTGTTTGGTGGCCTCCAATCCCTGTAATGCCAAACCGTCCGTGAAGGGATTTGCTTTCGTCGAGAGGTAGCTTTCGAGCAATTGCGTCACCGCATCCATGCCATTGCCCGCCAGCACGGATTTGGGGCAGGTGGCAAGCAGGTCAGGGTCAATAATGGCCCATTGTGCGACCAGTTGATCATCGCGAAAACTTTTCTTAAAGCCAGTTTTTCCATGCTGGGAAAGCACCGCGTTTTTAGTGGCCTCCGAGCCGGTGCCAGCCGTTGTCGGCACGGCAATGAACGGTGTGCTGGGGCCTTTATATGAGAGCTGTGGTCCAACGCCTTCAAGATAATCCATGACCGAGTGATCAACGCGCAATAGACCAGCAATGGCTTTTGCTTCGTCAAGGACGGAGCCGCCTCCAATGCCAATGACAACATCAATATGTTCGCCCGATAAAGCCGTTACTTTTTCATCCACCTGCTCTGGCGTGGGTTCACCGGCACTGCGTTTGATATGGGTTATGTGGATGCCGGATTTTTCAAACTCTGCTTGTAGCTGCGCCCAGTGCTTTGTCTGCACAAAGCTTTGATGGCCCGTCAGGACCAGGGCATGGCTGCCATAGGACCGGGCAATCGGTGTGAGCTTATTGATCGACGCCGCACCAAATTCAATGCGCGGCAATCGAGCGATGGAAAAAGCAGCAATTGACATGATGGGTGAGTTATTTCCAGAGATTATCAACCATCGCCATCAGCAGGTCCTGGCGCTTGGCGATGTCATTTAAGGTCCATTCTCGCATGTTTTTCAAGGCATTGGTGAAATGCACGGGATGGTCAGCATTGTTCTTGAAAAGGATCGCATGCTTTTTTTCAAAGTCATAATTTTTCATCAGCCTGTTTTCGCTGTTTTTACGCACCAGAAACAGATTGCCAAGTAGTTGGGTATTGAATATCCGCAGATCTTCATTGGGAAAATTCACCAGCCATTGACTATTTTGTTCGGGACTGAGCGGCAACAGATGCTCGACCGACAAGGCTTCTTTTTCAATCAGCTCGCTATAATATGTGGCGGGCCTACCTGTCTCCTGCATATCAAGGCGCATCAAGAGCAACCGCGCGGCAGCTGGTCGGCTTTTGTGCAAGCCGCGCTCAATGGATTCGCGGATGATGCGCATCTCAGGGACTGTCAGTTCGACAACAGTGAATGGGTCCTTACTCTTTTGCGGATCCCTCAATGCGCGCCTTAACGGATTATATTTTTTCTTGCGATCGGGGGCACCGCCCTTCAAAATAGACAGTCCGTAAGCCAGGCGTTCAAGTTTTTGAAAAAATGCCAGGGCCTGTGCAGGATCATTTCTATATCGTGTGATTGCCAACATGGCCGGCGCGATCCAGTCATCATGGGGCAACCAGTTCAGCGTACCCAGAATACGGTCCAGTGCGGGCTTGTTTTCCTGATCAGGCCAGTTAGCATCATTGATGATATTATAGGCTTCAACATTGGGAATGATGAAGTTTTCGATGAAGGGGACGGCCCCACCTGCCTTGTCGACCATCTTGCGAAAATCGGCAAGAATATTGATATGGTCGGAGGTCAGCACAAAGCGAAAATGATTGAAAAAGTTTTTTTTGCGGCTTGAAGCTTTGCTGCGCGCTGTGCCCAGGGCATCGTTCCACTGCTTCCAGATAGGATGATATTTTTCCACATATTCGTCACTTAGACTAGCCATCAACTCGACTTTTAATATGTCGCCCTCTGTGAGCCTGGTGCCGCTATCATTGATGGATAAAAAGATCTGAAAAGCGTGATCGATTTTCTCTGACAAAATAATGACGACCTGACAATGATTGACAATATAGTCAAGCAGTCTGGTGCGGTCGCTTGCCGACAGATCAAGCAGGTTTTGATGCAGGCTGTCACGCACCTTGATCATGTTCTCCTCACCTGTGGAGAGATTGTCCAGATCGGAAACTGGGCTAATTGAGGATCCCAATGTTAGCACGTGCTTTTGCAAAAATACCCCTTCTCCGCCGCATAGATCCAATCGGTATAGATTGTCGTCGCGCCCATCACCAATCAGATTTCTGAAAGAGGAGTGGTCCCCATTACTGGAGAGATCGCGCAGTAGACAAAGAAGAATTTTCAAGGTGACAAGGCGCTGTTTGCCGTCAACAACATCGAAATTTCCCTTGATATTGTCGGGGAGGCCAGTTTGCCCCGTTATAATGGCGGTAAAGGCGGCAGAAAGTTTTCCTGCAAGCGGTTTTTTTGCTGGCTCTGCCATATTGCCGGTGAGAATTAAGGCACCAAGGAAGAAACTGTCTACCTGGTTTTGCTCACCTTCGTCCCCCATCGCCTCGACAAGATCTTCAAACAGCTTGCTGCTTTGATTATTGGACCAGGAAAAGGCGCGTTGGTAAATCGGGATTGTGTAGGAAAATCTGCGGTCAAAAAGTTGTCTGAGAAGAATGGCGTGAGAAACAAATGATTTGGTCATGTGCAAGGGCTCGACAATAAGGGAAAGGTCAACGCACAAGATGAGCAAACGGGGTGAGGGGCGAAAAAATCGATCCTTATACAGAGTGCCGAGATTTCAATCTTTGTGCGAACATTTTATCCCTAAAATGTAACCAGCTTTTCAATGCCTCGCAACTGAAATATGATCTTGCGAGCATTAATTTTTAGTCATTAAAAATAATGCCTTATGCGCCGAACCTCCCAGCGCTAGAGGGGTTTAGGATTAGAAACCTAGATGTGGGGTGCGTGGTCGGCAGGCCTATTGGCTTGCCCAGACAATGCGGGCGATCCAGTCAAGCTCTTGAAGTGCGAATGACAGAGTGGGATGTTCGGGATTAAGGGAATACAACTCGATCTGGGTTGCTGTTTTTCGCATCAGCTCTTTTGCCAGAATTTGTCCCTCGAGCGTTTTGACAACGACCCGGTCGTGACGTCTGATTTCTGCACCTGGCGAGACGATCAAAATATCCCCTTCGCGGTACATGGGTTCCATTGAATTCCCAGAGACTTCAAGAGCGTAAGCATTTTCGTCGCGAATTTCAGGAAATTTGACCAGATCCCAGCTACCACCAACCGGGAATCCACCATCATCAAAAAAACCCCCGACGCCGGCTTGCGCAAAGCCAATGAGGGGGATGGGGGCCGTGTGATCAGGAATCTTGCCGCCAGCGGTCATAACGAGACGAGAAAAATCATCAAAGCTGGCATTCGTCGCCTCCAATATTTTGGCAATGCTTTCAGTGGAGGGCCAGCGCGGTTTGCCATTTGCTGTTGTGCGTTTTGATTTATTGAACGTGGTGGGGTCCAGACCAGCTTTTTTAGCCATGCCCGAAGGGGTCAAGCCATTTTTGCTGGCGAGCGCTTCAATTCCCGTCCAGATTTGCCAGTGTGTCAGCATCAAGATACACCATTTAGATTATATGATAATTGTACACGATGGGGATAAATTCCCATCAATAGGAATATAGGCGCTAGATGATTAAAATGTCCATAAAAATACCTGCGAGTGCATTTTGGATTGCCAATCGATCCCGGTCACAATGGCTATTCCCATCATTATTTATTGTCAGCATGCTGATGACTAGCTTTATCGCAAGCATTCCAGGGAGAACGCAAGAAAAAACAATGGTTATTACCCGGTTCGATCAGCTGCCGCGCGGGGTCAGGGGGTTTCATCAAGCGTTAACGCTGGCCGTACGGAGCGGTAATATCGAGAAAATGCGCGAGGTTTTGCAGATGAACGAACTCATGCCCTTGATTAATGGCCAATTTATCCACGACCCGGTCAAGCATTGGCGCGCTCGCTCCCTTGATGGCAGTGGCCGCGAGTTTCTGGCAGCCTTATCGGAAATTCTCGAGCTGCCACCTATAAAGGTCATGGTTAAACAACAAGCGATTTATATCTGGCCCTATTTTGCGCGCGTGCCGCTCGATAAGCTGACCTCAAGCGAGCTGGTGCGGCTTTACCGGTTGGGGCCAGTTACTAAAATTGCGCAAATGCTGAAGAATAATCGCTATAGGCATATGCAAATGAGCGTTGGCGCTGATGGCACCTGGCATTCCATTGAGGTTACGCTGGGTCGTTTGCTCGAAAATGGGTCACAAAAGCCTTAAAAAGCGCCTATAGTGCGATCAAACATGTCGGGCCATTGAATGCCCCTTTTAAATTGCATACTTCTTGCAAAACATGTGTGTGCGCCACAAAATACGACCCAATCGCGCTTTAAGATGGGACGGATTGGACGCAAATATTATTATAAAGCGAGGCTTCACATCAGGTGTGCCGCGTTTTTCCGGGAGAATAAATTGTCCGCTAGAACACTTATATCGCGTATATTTACGAGCGGATTGAAGGTTGCATTACCGATTTTTGCATTGTTTGTCGGGGTTTCGTCTTATCTGACGTTGAAATCCAATCGGCCACCTCCGCCCAAACCGCAAAAACACGAGACCGTGCAGCCCGTTCGCACCAAATTGATCCACCTGTCGTCTCATCAGCCTGCCTTAAAGCTCTATGGAGAAATCAAAACCGGGCGTAAACTCGAATTGCGTACGCTGGTGGCTGGCAAAGTGCTGGAAACAGGGGAGCGCTTTCGCGAGGGAGCGCTTGTTAAAAAAGGCGATCTGCTGCTCAGGGTTGATCCTTTTTCCTATGCGGGTGCCGTGGTTGAGGCCAGTGCCAATATGGTTGAGGCGCGCGCCCGTTTGAAAGAAAATGCCGTCCAGGCCAAGGCGGAAGAAACCAGCATCAAATATGCGGTTGAGCAGCTTAGATTAGCCAAACGTGATCTGGAGCGTGCAAAAAAGCTCATGAGGAAAGGGTCCGTTACCCGTCAGGGAGGAGACCAGCGGGCACTGATCGTCTCGCAAAGACGCCAGGCCCTTGACACCAAGCGTGCTAATCTGGCGATCCTGCGCGCCAAGGCCGAGCAACAAGCCGCCAATATCAAAAGTTTAAAATGGCGCCTCCAGCAGGCAAAGCGCAACCAGCGCGATACGCAGTTAAAAGCCCCCTTTAGTGGTTATATCAATGAGATCAACGCCAATGTCGGGAAGTTGCTCAATGTCAATGACCGGGTGGCGGTGCTGCTCGATGCCAACTGGATGGAGGCTGTTTTTACGCTTTCTGATCGCCAGTATGGCCGATTGTTAGAGTCCTCAGATAGCGCAGCGGTAGGACAAAGGATAAAGTCCTCAGATAGCGGAGCGGTAGGACAGGGGATAAAGTCCTCAGATAGCGCAGCGGTAGGACAGGGGATAAAGTCCTCGAACAGCACAGCGGTAGGACAGCGAAAAACCCCGAAGGGCGGGCTTATTGGGCGACAAATCAAGGTCACCTGGAAACTGGGGGCGACCGATCTCACATATAAGGCTGTGGTGGAGCGGATCGGCGCGCAGATTTCGTCTGAAAGCGGCGGTGTGACCGTCTATGCTCGATTGCTAAACCCCTCACACCCGCAACCAATCAGAGCCGGGGCCTTTGTCGATGTGAAAGTGCCGGATCGGCTTTATCACAAGGTGGCACGTTTGCCGCAAACCGCCCTTTACGGGCGCACTAAAGTCTATGTTGTGGGACCCGATAAAAGACTGCGCGAGCGGCTTGTTACACGGCATGCCATTGACGGTGAATTTGTGCTGGTCAGTGGCGCTCTGGCAGACGATGAGCGCGTTGTTGTAACGCGCATGTCGGTGATCGGAGAGGGCATGAAAGTCCAGGATCTGGATGTGCCTTTGAGGCCATCAACAAAGACCGGAAGTTCAGGCACGTTAAGTGATGCCAAAACCCGCAACGAGAACAGTTGGAGACCAGCAAAGGGGAGCGGCGGTATCAGAACCCCTGGTGCGGGGCGTCTTGGTAAGCAACGGGGCAAGTCCTCCGGGGACCGGCGCAGTCTAAGCCGTGTGGAGCACAAAAACCGTGGCTGAAGCAGGCAATAATACGAAAGAACCAATAGATCAGGGCGCTCACAAGCTGATCTCCATGTTCGTGCGCCATCCAACGGCTGCCAATCTGTTGATGGTGCTGATGCTGATTGCTGGCATGTTCGCGCTTGGTAAATTAAACACGCAATTTTTTCCAACCTTCAGTGTCCCCAATATTTCCGTGAAAGTGTCTTGGCCCGGAGCCAGCGCCGCGGATGTGGAGAGCACAATTATCGACGCACTGGAGCCGCAATTGCGCTTTCTCGATGGCGTTGACGCCATTGGTGCGGTGGCCCGCGAAGGTTTTGCAACCATTGGCATTGAGTTCATTCCATCGACGGATATGCAAAAAGCGTTGGGGGATGTGCAGCAAGCAGTGGATAGCGTCACAACCTTGCCAGCTGACGCCGAAACACCGGTAATTGCGCGGATCCAGCGCTATGACCGCGTCGCCAATATGTCTGTTTCTGGTCCCTATAGCGAGCAGGCCATTCGCAGTTTTGCCAAAACCATTCGTGATGGTTTGCTGGATGCAGGGATTGATAAGGTCGATTTTGTGGGGATGCGAGATCCCGAAATCGAAATCCGTGTCAAGGATCGCGATCTGCGCCGTCTCAATCTGACGCTTGCCGATATTGCTAAAAAAGTAAAAGAAGATAGTCGCGATTTTCCCTCAGGCATTCTGGAGGGAGCGGTGGAGCGGCAATTGCGCTCGGTGGCGGAACGCAAAACCCCAGAGACCATTGGCCAGGTTGAAGTGCGCTCCGATAAGGCGGGCAATAAAATTGTGCTGCGCGATATTGCAGATCTGCGTGAGCGCTTTGATGAGAGTAGCCTTGTGGGGCTGAAAAACGGCCAGCCGGCAATTGAGCTGATTATCCGCCGCAGCCTCAAGTCTGATACCCTCAAATCGTTAAAGATCTTGCGTAAATATATCAAGCAGATCCGCCCGACCTTGCCGCCTAATTTGCAGGTGCAGCTCTATAATGTGCGCGGCGATCATGTGGTCAACCGGCTTAATATCTTGATCAAGAACGGCGCGCAGGGGCTGGTCCTGGTGTTGGTGATATTATTTTTGTTTCTTAATGCGCGGATTGCCTTTTGGGTCGCAGCTGGTATTCCTGTTGCCCTGATGGCGACCTTTTCGGTGATGTATTTTACCGGCCAGAGCATCAATATGGTGTCCATGTTCGCGCTTATTATGATGCTTGGGATTATCGTTGATGATGCAATCGTTGTGGGGGAGCACACGGCCACAAGACAGGGCATGGGAGATAACCGTCTTGAGGCCTCGATCGCGGGGGCTGGGCGCATGCTGACACCGGTGTCAGCCGCTACCTTGACCACGATGGCTTCATTTTTGCCCATGACCCTTATCAGTGGCCGCCTTGGCGATATTATGGGCACCATGCCAAAGGTCGTGCTGGCAGTGCTGATTGCCTCGATCATTGAATGCTTTTTTATTCTGCCGGGACATTTGCGTCATGGCTTTGGCAAAATGCAGGAAAAACCGGGACGTTTTCGCAGCTGGTTTGATCGCTATTTTGATCGTTTTCGCGAGGGGCCGTTCAACCGGTTTGTGACGCTTTCTTATCATTGGCGCTATTCCACCTTGACCTTGTCGCTGATTTCCATGTTCATTGTTATCGGCCTGATTGCGGGTGGGCATATCCATGTGCGCCGCTTTCCATCGCCGCCTCCTGAACAGTTACGCATGAGCGTTGAATTTGCGGTGGGCACGCCGCGCGAACAACAAATCAGCACTCTGCTGGAGCTTGATCGTTCCTTATATCGCGCCGAAAAGAATGTCGCTGGTCGCAAAGGCACTTTCATCACATCAAGTTTTACCACCATTGGCTCGATCGGGCGCGATCGTGGAGATAATCTGGCCGAAATCGAAGTGCAATTGACCTCAAGCGAAACCCGCTCGAAACCAAGCCGGTTAGCACAATACTGGACGCGCTTGACGGGGGGCGCAGACCAATCGGTCGAGCAAAGTAAAAAGGGCGCATTGACAGCGCGCCGGTTCATTTCGGTCTGGCGAAAATCGCGACCAAAAATCGCTGGCGTGGAGCGCTTGACCCTGTCAGCCCGGCGTCATGGCCCCGGCGGCAAGGATGTGCATATCCAGCTGACGGGCGGCACGGTACGGCAAATGAAAAAAGCCGCCGAGGCGTTGAAGCCATTGTTGACTGCGTTTCCCGGCGTATCGGCGGTGGAAGATGATTTGCCTTATGGCAAGCCTGAACTTGTTATGGAGTTGACGTCCCGTGGGCGGGCCCTTGGCTTCACCGCGCAAAGTGTTGGCACCAAGGTGCGCAACGCTTTTCAAGGGGCCATTGCCATGCGCTTTGCGAGGGGCGACGAGGAAATTACCGTGCGCGTCAAGCGAGAGCAAAAGTCTCGCGGGTTGGGTGTTTTGGAGCAGCTTTATCTGCGCAGCCCCGCTGGCATCAGCGTGCCTTTGACGGAGATCGTCTCGATCACCGAAAAGGCTGGTTTTTCGATCATCAAGCATGATGAAGGTCAACGCATTGTCTCGGTGACAGCTGATCTTGACAGTGATCAAATGGAAGTGCCGCAGTTGACGAACGAGCTTGACACCAAGGTGATGCCGCAGATCATGGCAGACTATGGAGTGCGTTACGAATATTCGGGCGCCGCCGAAGAGCGCAAACGAAATTTTAAGGATATGAAGAAGGGCGCACTGGTGTCGTTGGCGCTCATCTACATTATTCTGGCCTGGGTATTTGGTCACTATGCCAAGCCGCTGGCGGTGATGGCGATTATTCCTTTCGGGATTGTTGGTGCTGTTTACGGGCATATGATCATGGGCATCAATCTGACCATGATCAGCATGATCGGCCTACTTGGCCTGTCGGGTATTTTGGTCAATGACAGCATCATTCTTGTCTCGACCGCCAAGGAGCGCCTTGATCGCGGGCAAAGCATGATGGAGGCCTCGATTGGCGCCTCCAAAGATCGCTTGCGCGCCGTGGTGCTAACCTCGCTCACCACCATTGTCGGCCTGACGCCCTTGATGTTTGAGACCAGCCGTCAAGCGGCATTCTTGATCCCCATGGCCATCACTATGGTGTTTGGCCTGCTTACCGCCACCATCCTTGTGCTGGTGCTGGTGCCAAGTCTGCTGGGCATTGGTCGCGATTTGGGGCTCATCGGCAAATGGGTGATTGATCTTTATCGCACTCCCAATACACAAGCGGGGGAGTAGGGCTCTATTTGTCTCGTATTAATTTGTCTCACGGCTAATCCTCGCAAGTTCGGGCCTCCGACGGGCGCGCAATGCGCGGCGCGTAGTCACGCTTGCCTCCCTATGGTCGGAGTTCTTTTCCAATAGACAATTTAAAAGGGAACAAGAATACCGATGCTTGCATCGGCAAGCCCGACTGGCCGCCGGGCTTAGGCCCGCCCCAGCGGAGGCCCGGCGTTAGCCGGAATAGTCGTGAGCTCAAACAAAACCACCGATGTACACATCGGCAAGCGTGACCACGCGCCGGGCTTTGCCCGCCCGTCGGAGGCAGTGCGGAGCACGAATAGCCGGGAGACAAACCAAACCCCGTTAACCATTCATTAAGTTGCCACATTTGCGCCATGCCCTGATCACGAATCGGGGGTAGGTTCTGTTCATCGCCAAACACGAGGCGACAGTTAACAAATCAGGGGATATTTGATGAGCGATTTTAACATGACATTGATGGCATTAACAATGGCAAGCGGCTTGGTCGCTCTTCCAATGGCACTCGCTCTATCCCCGCTTGTTGGCTAACAAAACTTACATACACACACAGTTCTTACACTACACACTTCTTACACAGAGAAAACCGGCCTCAAATAGCGCAAGCGGTAGGCCAACTAGACACGACAAGCACTTTTCGGGGCGAGAAAAAACTCCTACAAACTCCCCCCCGTCCAACGAATTCGAGGCGTTGAACAAAGTATTTTTGATCGAGAAATTGCTCCTACGGTTTTTTGATCCCAAAATGCGACAGTAGCGTTAGAGTTTGCCATACCGGTCCATAAAGTGGACCGACAAAAAGAAAGAGACCCGGTTTTATCACCCCTGGGTCTCTTTTTTTGTGCTGTTTTGTCTCACGGCTATTCGTGCTAACGCACGGCCTCCGACAGGCGCGTTACAACGCGGCGCTCAGTCGAGCTTGCCGATGGTGACCATCGGACTTCTTTATTGTCTCACGGTCAAGTTATTTGCTGAACGAATTGCTCCCTCTCCCCCAAGGGGAGAGGGAGTAAGAAGATCACATTGAAGGGTTAATGGCCGATCATTTTTCGTTTTGAATAAACTGAAGTCCCCAGCTTTTCATGTGTTGCAATACTGGTTCCAGCGAACGGCCCAGTGGGGTCAGGCTGTACTCAACTTTTGGTGGCACCTGCGCGTAGACTTTTCGGTGGACAAGGCCATCTGCCTCCAGTTCGCGCAGCTGATTGGTCAAGGTGCGCTGGGTGACTTTAGTGAGCATTTTTTGCAGCTCGTTAAAGCGCTTGATGTCTTCCAGCAAAATAAACAGGATCACACCCTTCCATTTACCGCCGATAATATCGAGGGTCGCTTCTACCGGGCATTCAATATATTGCTGGTGACGCTGTTTGCGCATGTTCTCTTCTCCTAAAATACGCCCCAACCGCCCAAAACACGCATAGTATAAAATAGGACACTAGTGGCAATATTACTGCGTACTTCACAAAATTCTCATTTGTACTCATGCTGCTCCACATCAAGATCAATCGCAAGGAGCAAATTTATGAATTCCCTCTCTCCCGAACTTTATTGGACCACCGCCACCGCTGTTATGACGTCTGTGATGTGGGCGCCGCACATATTGCAGCGCATCTTTGAGATGAAACCCTACAAGGCCTTTCGCGACCCGCGCCATGATGAGCCAACGCTGGCGCCGTTCGCCCAGCGAGCCATACGCGCGCACACAAATGCGGTTGAAAATCTGGTGGTGTTTGGTTTGCTGGCGATCATTATTCATTTGACCAGCGCAGGGGACAGTCTCACGGCGCAAGCGGCGCTGGTTTATTTCGTTGCGCGAGCCGCTCACTATGTGATCTATGTCACCGCCGTGCCGTGGATGCGCACGCCGGTTTATCTGGTCAGTTGGGCCTGCCAGATTGTGCTGGGTGGACGTTTGCTTGGTTGGTGGTAGGGATTGCTATGTTTGCGCATCTTTTTGCGCTGGTGCGATTTTGCCGCCAGCTGCTTCATAGGCGGCAAATCCGCCTTCCACAAAGCGCGCATTAAACCCAAGCGAGCATAATTTGGCAACGGCGTTCTGGCTGACTTCATGGCCGTGCACGCAATAGACAATCAGCTCGTCGCCGGTTTGGTATTGGCTGGCCCAGCTCTCGACATTTTCATGATCATGCCAGCGCGCCCCGCGCACGATCTGGCCAGAGGCTTCAAAGGCTGGCATTTTGCGCACATCGATAATGCGCGGCGGTGTTGCGGCCCCGGCTTGTTCAATCAGCCAAAGCGCAGAAACGGATTGTTGTGATTTGTCCAATGCGTGCTTTTCCCTCAAATGGTGAGCATGAGACAGTGCTTGGGGGAGCGAGCGCTTAAAGGCCGGGAGACTGTCTTGATCCAATGAGGACTATCTAGCATGAGAACAAGGGGCGGGCAATAATGTGCCTGCCTGCGCGGCACGCCATGCCCGCCAAATTGTGCCATGAGGGCCGCCTGATTGGTTTGTTTATTCGAAAACCTCCAGCACAAACACTTCCGTCATCCTCGCGCAGGCACGGATCCAAGCGGGTTGCAACTTGTGGTGTGATTGAGGAGAAAAAGAAACCAGCCGCTTGTCTTTGCCCTATCAGCAATCACGGTACCCACAGATGGTCGCTTGGATTCCCGCCTTCGCGGGAATGACGGAGGGGAGGGCTGATTTCAATTTGCTATTTGTTAGATTGGTCTACTGATTTTGCTCGGCTGCGGGCTGTAGCACGTTGTTTTCTCTTTTTGAGCCAGTTTTTTAGCCAGACGCGGTACCGCTGTCCCTGAGGGTGATCATCGAGATCGGTTTTGGTAATCCTGATCGCTGATATGAGGCTTTTGACATTTGCCAGCGGCTTGTTGTCGGTTGCTGGCGGTGCTTCAATTCTCAGATTGAAAGCAGCGCATCCATTGGACACGTTGACTTCAACTATATCATGCGTAACGACCCCTTTGAAGCTCGCTTCAATAGAGAGCGCCCAGCCGTTGAAGCCATTGAATGAAATTTTTCTGGGTTCACCGCGAATTCTTCTGGCATCGAAACGGCGGTGCCACCAAAATCGAAAATTGTCCGGTTTTAGAGTTTTTACATCGGGTTTTTTGAGTGTTTTTTTGGTTGGAAGAAAGTGTGTGTAGCAGAGGCCGAGGGACCGAAAAAGCAGGTCCGGCATTCAATCATCATCGTGTGGTAGCCAAGGGCATAGCTTTTCCAATGCCAGGAGCGGCTCTCAGCCATAAGGTGAAATATTCTGCCATTGGCTTCCTTGATAAATGCAAAATTCGTAGCACCACCACCCTCAAGCCATTCACAGCTGGCAGATTTGGCGTTGGCTTGGGTGATCAACAGTGCGAGTAGACAAAGGAAGGCACCAAGCTTTTTAAACGTATTTTGCATGGTTCCTTCCCTCGAAAAAGGTGACGTTTTCAATTCAACACTCAACACTCAACACTGCGCCGCAGGCGCTAACCCCCATCCTTGCCCATTGCTGCTTGCAGGTTCTCGTCGATTTTGTCCAAAAAGCCGGTGGTTGACAGCCAGGCTTGTTGATCGCCAACCAGCAGCGCCAGATCTTTGGTCATGTGGCCGGACTGGATGGTGTCCACGACCACTTCTTCCAGTGTGGTGCCAAAACGGATCAGTTCTTGATTGTCGTCGAGTTTGCCGCGATGTTTGATGCCTTGTGTCCAGGCGAAAATGCTGGCGGTGGAGTTGGTGGAGGTTTCTTCGCCTTTTTCGTGCATGCGGAAATGGCGCGTCACGGTGCCATGGGCAGCTTCCGCCTCCATGATCTTGCCGTCGGGGGTGACCAGTGCCGAGGTCATCAGACCTAGTGAGCCAAAGCCTTGCGCCACGGTGTCGGACTGCACATCGCCATCATAGTTTTTACAGGCCCACAAGAAACCGCCGGACCATTTGAGGGCCGCAGCGACCATGTCATCTATCAGGCGATGCTCATAGGTGAGACCGGCTTCCTCGAATTTTTCCTTGAATTCTGCGTCAAATACTTCTTGAAACAGATCCTTGAACTGGCCGTCATAGGCTTTCAGTATGGTGTTTTTGGTGGATAGATAAACGGGGAATTTGCGCTTTAGACCATAGTTCATACTGGCACGCGCAAAATCGCGGATTGATTGATCGAGATTATACATGCCCATGGCGATGCCGCTGGCCGGGAAATCAAACACTTCATGCTCGATGGTCTGCGATCCGTCTTCGGCTTCCCATTTCATGGTTAGCTTGCCTTTGCCGGGCACGCGAAAATCTGTGGCGCGATATTGGTCGCCGTAAGCATGGCGGCCAATGATCATAGGCTGCGTCCAGCCCGGCACGAGACGGGGCACATTATGACAGATAATGGGTTCGCGAAAAACCACGCCGCCCAAAATATTGCGGATGGTGCCATTGGGGGATCGCCACATTTTTTTGAGACCAAACTCTTCGACGCGGTCTTCGTCTGGGGTGATGGTGGCGCATTTGACGCCCACGCCATATTTCTGGATGGCATGCGCGGCATCAATGGTGATCTGATCATCGGTGTCATCGCGCGATTTCATGCCCAGATCATAATATTTGAGCTCCAGATCAAGATAGGGATGCACGAGCTTGTCGCGGATAAAATGCCAGATGATGCGGGTCATTTCATCGCCGTCAAGCTCGACAATAGGGTTCGCTACCTTGATTTTTGACATAGGGGGAGACCTTTATATTCAATAGGAAGGATTTGGTTTTGTGCGCACCATAACGAGTGCCGCAGGGCTTGCCAAGCGCTGGGCGTCGAAGATTTTTTTGCCGACGATGAGTGTTGCGGCCCCAGTAGGGCCTGTCAAAATAGCAAGACATCAAGGCTTGAGGCGGTGTTTGTGCTCATGTTTGAGCGTTAAAAACGGCTGTTTCGATGCCTGATGTGGCGCGTTATTTATGAAAATATTACATAAAAACAAATCGCTAGGGCCAGCTATATCATTTTTTATATAGCTGCTATGCAATAGTACGTATTCACAAATGCGAATATTATGATATTTTTGGTCATAGTAAAGTTTGAGTTTGATTCTGATGAACGTGAAAATTGTGCATGGAGAATGAAGATGAGCAAGCTTATGAGACAGAATGTAAACGGAAAAATGAAATTTGGCGCTGGCTTTGTGAGCCGTGCAGCCGCTGGTGTTCTGGCAATCACTTTGCTGACAGCCTCGGCTGGCGCGCAGGACTATGAAACAACAACAGATGTTTTTGAGCTGTCCTTGTCAAAAACGACAGAGCTTGGTCTTTATTTGACATCTAGCGAGGGCCATCGCTTCAAAACGCAAAATCCCAAAATCCTGTTTCTCGATGTGCGCACCCGCGCAGAGGTGAATTTTCTGGGCATGCCGGATGTCGCGGATGCCAATATTCCCATCAAGCCGTTCACGACTGTGCTTGCCAAGAGCGGCAAAAACTATCAGCGCGTTGACAATGAGCATTTTGTGCCAGCGATCACTGACCTGATTGCCCGCAAAAAGCTTGGTGAAGATCCCGTCATTTTTGTCATGTGCCGTAATGGCAAGGGAAGCGCTATCGCCGCCAATCGGCTGGCCGAATATGGATACACGAAAGTCTACAGCATTGTTGATGGCTATGAAGGCGATTTCGATGCTAACGGCAAACGCACGGTCAATGGCTGGAAAAATGCTGGCCTGCCTTGGTCCTATGGTGTCGGTAAGGATCGCGCCTATAATTACAAACCCGCCAAGCAGCACGCATCAGCTGGCTTCTAAGGCACGTCTTCTACTCATTTTCTCGAGATCAAATAAAGGGCGCGATAATATCGCGCCCTTTATTGCTGTCTTTATTTGCTCGCTTGTGGATTGGTACTTTGGCTTTTTTGGTTTCTTTCTTGACGATGCGGCTTGATCTCTTTAGTTATTTATTGATCGTTCAATAAATAACTGGGGGGGTGAAATGGCTCGACCACGCAAGCAGGATAAAAAACGCATATTGGCAGCTGCCTGGGAGCTGTTTCGCGTTCACGGCTATGAGGCCTCCTCGATCAAGAAAATCGAGCGGGCCACGGGACAAAAAGCGGGCAGTCTCTACAATGATTTTGGCAGTAAACAGGGGCTGATGGTGCAGGCGATTGACGCTTATATCGGTGATGTGGTTGGGCCTCGCATTGACAAGTACCTGTCGGATCCAGATCCTTTAAATGGCATTCGGCAACTGTTTTGCAGCACCTTCAACGAGCAGGCACCGGCAATAAGAGGCTGTCTGTTGACCAATACCATAGGAGAATTTGCCAGCACCGATGACGAGATCAGTTCTGTTGTGGCGCGCGGGTTTGATGCGCTGCGGGCGGGATTTGAGGGTGCGTATGGGCGGGCGCAAGAGCTGGGTATTGGCAATCTGGCTCTGTCTCCGCAAAAGGCAGCCGGTTTTTTGCTGGTGAGCTATCAGGGCATTTTGGTGCTGGCCCGCGCCAATCATTCATCGAGCGATCTGCGAAACAGCGTTGAGATCATCATTCAATCCATCGAAAAGGAAACAGTGCAATGAAGAAAATATGGGACGAATACGCCTTGAGCTGGTCAGAAACCGATGAGACGGCACGGCTGAAAATATTCGCATCCTGCCTTGGAGAGGCGATCGCCTATTGTGATCCCATGATGAACACCAGCGGCTACGAGGAGCTGTCTGGCTATATGAATGGATTTCAGCAACAATTGCCTGGGCACAGGTTTGTTATTGATGAGGTAATGGCTCACAATGGCCGTTGTCTGGCCAAATGGACCCTTAGCAGCCAAGAGCATGGCGCGGTCCACGAAGGCACCAGCTTTGCCGAAGTGGGAGAAGACGGCAGGCTGACCAATATCACCGGTTTTTTTCCAATGGAATATTACGCGGCCCGATAAGACTAGCGTAATTGGTAGGATGAGAACTATCCAAACAGCTATTGATGGAGGGGGCGTCATGCTGCTAAGACCCTCTCATGTCAGAACCCACCAAAATTAATAATAATCCCGACACCCCCGTGGTGATATTGGCCGAGCCGCAGCTTGGCGAGAATATAGGTACCGCCGCACGGGCTATGGCAAATTTTGGCCTGCAGGAATTGCGGCTGGTGCGTCCACGCGATGGCTGGCCCTCTGAGAGTGCTGACAAGGCGGCGGCCGGGGCCTTGTTTGTGACCCAAAACGCTATTTGTTTTGACAGCATGGAAGAAGCGGTGGGTGATTTGACATATGTTTATGCGACAACGGCTCGGCCGCGTGACATGCACAAACCCGTCGTGTCTCCACAATCGGCTGCGCGCGAGATCCATCAACGCAGTAAAACGGGGGAAGGGCGCTCTGGTTTGATGTTTGGACGTGAGCGCTGGGGGCTCAATAATGACGAGATCGCCCTGAGCGATGCGATTTGCATGGCGCCGGTGAACCCCGAATTTGCCAGTATCAATATTGCTCAAGCGGTTTTATTACTGGGCTACGAATGGTTCAAGCAGGGGAACTCGGGCTCGCTTGGGCGCAGAACCCAGTTTGATGGTATGGATGGCGAAGGCATGGGTATGGCAGCCAAAGATACGCGGCCTGCCACCAAAAAAGAACTGATTGGCTTTTTTGAGCATTTAGAAAAAGAACTCGATCATGCAGGTTTTTTGTGGCCGCCAGAAAAGCGCCCCAATATGGTGCGTAATCTGCGTCATATGTTTCAAAGACTGCAGGCGACGGAACAAGATGTGCGTAGCCTGCGTGGAATTGTGTCCTCTTTGTCACGAGGTCCTGTTAGTAAAAAACATAAGGATTAGGGCCTGCCTTATTCCCGCCGTCTTTGTGCGATGACGAATAGCACACATGAAAAGTTGGGGGTGTGGTATTGATCAATTTTGCCTGCATTTGGACAACAACAGAGTTGATCATTGGGGTATTGAAGTGAGCACCATTGAATATGTCAGGGGCCGAAAAAATATGAGCATGATAATACATAGAAATAAAAATGCCGTTTGCGATCTTCACACCCGGTCTGTTTGGCGCAGTGTGAGCACTGTGATCGCAGCTTTTGGGATGGTGCTTGTCGTGAACGCGACATTGCCAGGTAAAGCTGTTGGCGCAGAGCCCAAGAAACAGCTTTCTGCCAAGGCGGTGAAATATCTTATGAGCCTGACATGGGCGATTATGCCTGACAAAATCAAAGGCCCTAAAGGTGTAGAAATCCCCATCGATAAAACCAAGCGTGACGAAGCACAGGTGCCGCTTGATGATGCCCGCAGGGTCATTATGGTGGCAAGGCGTTCCGCGCATGCGCAGATCTGTAAAATGCCCAAGCTGCAAAAAGCCAATTATCGCACCATGATGCAATTGGAAATGAAAGCCAAAAAATGGTCGCGCAAGCAAATTGTCTATCTGAATCAGTTACATCTGTTTACGGTTATGTGGCTGACAGGCAATGTGACAATTTCCGAAGACAGTGCAAAAAAAGACGATAAGAAAAAGAAAGTCCAGACCTGCACGCCTGAACAGCAGGTCAAGGTCAAGGCGCAGATCGAAAAATATTTAAAAGCCAATCCATTGCCGAAAAAAACGGCTAAAAAAGATAAGCCTGCCAAGCAAGAAAAAACCGCAAAAAAAGACAAGTAAGGCTGATGGGATCGTGACGGCGCAAACCAACCTAAAAGCCCCTAAAGCTCCAAAAATTATTGTCTTTGATTCCGGGCTTGGTGGCTTGACCGTTTACCGCGAGCTGCGCGCCGCGCTTCCAGATGCGCACTATCTCTATATCGCCGATACAGATGCGTTTCCCTATGGCAACCTTCACAAAGACGAGTTGGTGACGCGGCTACTGGCACTGTTTGATCGTTTGATCGAACGTGAGAACCCTGATGTCTGTGTTATTGCCTGCAACACCGCGAGCACCATCGCGCTGGCTACCTTGCGAGAACATTTTGACGTGCCGTTCATTGGTACGGTGCCGGCCATCAAGGTCGCGGCTGGGCAATCAAGCTCAAAGCTATTCTCGGTATTGGCGACCCCGTCCACCGTCGCCCAAGACTATACGCAAGATCTCGTGGAGCGCTATGCCAGCTCTTGCGAAGTGACGCTTGTTGGCTCACGGGATCTGGCGGGGCTTGCCGAACAGTTTATGCGCGGTGAAAAGCTCGATGAGGATCTTTTGCACCATGAGATTGCCCCTGCCTTTGTTGAAAAGGGCGATGAGCGCACGGATTGCATTGCCCTTGGTTGTACCCATTATCCCTTGCTGGTTGATCTCATGCGCAAGGTTGCCCCTTGGCCGGTGGCCTATATTGACCCCGCCGCCGCCATTGCCCGTCAAACAAACAAGGTTTTATCGCAGAGCAATATGCAAAAACACGTTGCTATCGCAAGCACAGCAAATCAATTGCTCTATACCGGCGGAGATGGCATCGGCGAGAACATGTCGACCTTTTTACAGGCGATGGGGCTGAATGATGTGACCCAAGACGAGATCCTTGGCGGGTGATTAGCTGCAAACCTGATTAGGGTCGTGTTTGTTTTCAGTAATGTCCTGTGCGGACGGCAATTAAGGGACAAGTCCCTTAATAATCCCACTTTGGGGTGCAGGGGCTCGCCTCTGCCGCTGTGCGCGTAGCACGCCCGCCCGGCGAGGGCATTCCCTTAAACAGGGTCGCGGAATTTGTTGGTGATGGGGTAGCGGCGGTCGCGGCCGAAATTGCGGCTGGTGATCTTGATCCCCGGCGCGGCCTGACGGCGTTTATATTCTGCGATATAAAGAAGATGTTCGATCTTTTTGACCACGTCTTTGTCGTGGCCTTTGCCGATAATGTCAGTCACCGACATTTCCTTTTCGACAAGGCTTGAAAGAATGTCGTCGAGGATCTCGTAGGGGGGCAGGCTGTCATCGTCGCGCTGGTCTTCTCGTAGCTCGGCGGAGGGCGGTTTGGTGATGATGTTTTGCGGTATGACAAGACCATCTGGACCAAGTGCGCCTTGTGGTTTATGCTCATTGCGCCAGCGGCACAAGGCAAACACCTGCATTTTATAGACGTCCTTGATGGGGTTGAAGCCGCCGTTCATATCGCCATAAATGGTGGCATATCCCACTGACATTTCCGATTTGTTACCTGTGGTGACGAGCATCAGATTGAACTTGTTGGAGATCGCCATGAGCATGACGCCTCTGGTGCGCGATTGCAGGTTTTCTTCGGTCACGTCGGTTTTGTGATCCTTGAAAAGCGGTGCCAGCTCTTCAAGAAAACCGCTCACCGGTTTTTCGATAGGCAGGGTGTCATAGGGAACGTCGAGCGCTTTCGCGCACTCCTTGGCATCCTTGAGACTTTCATCTGAGGTGTAGTGGTATGGCAGCATAACGCAATAGACGCGAGATGGCCCCAGCGCATCAACGGCAATCGCCGCGCAGATGGCGCTATCAACGCCCCCCGACAAGCCCAGCACAACCCCTGGAAAGCCGTTTTTTTCTACATAGTCGCGCAAGCCCAGTACGAGTGCCGCGTAGGTGGCCCCGTCTCCATTGGCCCAGCTGTCCTTGTCGGCTTTTTCACATACCCAGTGCTCTTCGTTTTTGGTCCAGTTGGAGATGAGCAGGGCAGGGGCAAAGTCAGGGCCTTGCAGGGCGATGCTTTGATCATTGTTGCAAATGAACGAGGCGCCATCAAATACCAGCTCATCTTGTCCGCCAACCTGATTGACATAGAGCAATGGCAGGCCCGTTTCCTTTATGCGTTGTTTTACGACCTGTTGGCGGGCCGCTTGCTTGTCAACGCTAAAAGGTGAGCCATTGGGGACGATAAGGATTTGTGCACCCTGCCTGGCAAGATGGCGGCAAATATCGCCATTGCTCCAGATATCTTCGCAAATGGGCGTGCCAAGCTTGATCCCGTGAATGTCGATGGGTTCTGGCAAGGGCCCCGCGCCAAACACCCGTTTTTCATCAAACACTGAATAGTTTGGCAGATCGCGCTTGAAGATGAGCTGTTTGACCTTGCCATCTGCAAGTAGCGCAACGGCGTTATAGAGCTTGTTATCTTCGTGCCACGGCGTACCGATCAGGATGGCTGTTTCGCTGTCTTTGGTGAGTTTTGCAAGGCTCTTTATGGCGTCCATCGCCGCACTTTGAAAAGATGGTTTGAGGATCAGGTCTTCAGGGGGGTATCCAGTGATAAACAGCTCGGTGAATACCACTAGATCACAAGAGGCATTTTGGGCCTCATCAAAGGCTTTTATTGCTTGTTTGGCATTGCCCTCAAGATCCCCAACGGTCGGGTTCAGCTGGGCAAGCGCGATGCGCAATTTGCGGGGTGTGTTATGGGCCATAAGCGACTGTTTACGTCCTGTTGCGTCTGGCCGCAAGAGCTGGTCTCTATCTATCGTGAAGAGTTTGCTTGAAAGCTTGAGTGAAAACCCTTATAAAACTTCTTCCCGAACAGTCCGGCGGGGCATGCCGTGGCAGTTCTTTAAGCGCAAATCAGGGATATTTTCGATGGGACTGCCTATTGTGGCGGGCCTGACGCTTATCCCATATCTGATCGGAGATGACGCAAATGCCCAAGATGAAAACAAAAAGTGGCGTGAAAAAACGCTTCAAACTGACCTCCAAAGGCAAAGTCCGTGGCGGCCAGGCTGGTAAACAGCACGGCATGATGAAGAGATCCAAGAAATTTATTCGCAATGCGCGGGGCACAACATTGCTCGCTGATTGTGATGCCAGAATCATCAAGAAATTTATGCCATACGGCTAGGTTTTCGATTTTAGATTTCTACAGATTTTAATTTCCCAAGTTTGAGGAGACATTCATGTCACGTGTAAAAAGAGGCGTTACAACACACGCCCGCCATCGTAAAATTATCAAAGCGGCCAAGGGCTATTATGGTCGCCGCAAGAATACGTTCCGCATTGCCAATCAGGCCGTGGAAAAAGCCGGCCAATATGCTTACCGCGACCGCAAAGTCAGAAAGCGGAATTTCCGCTCCTTGTGGATCCAGCGCATCAATGCGGGCGTTCGTGCCTACACCGATAATGCCATGACATATGGACCGTTTATGAACGGTCTTGCCAAGGCCGGTATTGAAGTTGACCGCAAGGTTCTTGCTGATCTCGCCGTTCGTGATGTCGATGGTTTCAACGCCCTCGTCGATCAGGCCAAAGCGGCGCTGAAATAAGCGTTTCGATTGAAAATTGTCATCCCCGCGAAGGCGGGGATCCATAGCCGCCGATCTAGCCATTTTAAGTCGTGACCCGTAGTTGGCTTTTCGATTGCTTTACGATGACAGGGAGTATGGTTCCCGCCTTCGCGGGGATGACACCTGTGTTGGAATTTTGGGAATAGGTGCACCGCGATGTCGGAAATCAAGCAGCTGGAAACTCAAATCCTTGCGGCCATTGCGGCTAGCGATGACCTGACTGGTCTCGAAGACATACGGGTCTCTGCGCTGGGTAAAAAGGGCAGTGTTTCAGCCTTGATGAAAGGGCTTGGGCAACTGCCGCCAGACGAGCGCAAGAGCTTTGGTCAGCAGGTCAATGGTGTCAAGCAGGCACTGAACCAAGCGCTTGGTGATAAGAAAACGGCACTTGCAGATATTGCATTGGCGAAAAGGCTCGCATCCGAAAGCGCTGATGTGACGCTTCCCGTGCGCACTGGACCACTGGCTGAGGGCCGTATTCATCCTATTTCGCAAGTCATGGACGAGATTAATGAGATCTTCGCGGATATGGGCTTTGATATTGCCGAGGGTCCTGATATCGAAGATGATTTCCATAATTTTACGGCTCTTAATATCCCTGCCGAGCATCCGGCACGGCAAGAGCAGGACACCTTCTATTTTCCCAAACGTGCCGATGGTTCAAGTCTTGTTTTGCGTACGCATACGAGCCCAGTGCAGATCAGAACCATGTTGTCGCGCAAGCCTCCCATTCGCATCATTGCACCGGGCCGCGTTTACCGCATTGACAGCGATCAGACCCACACGCCAATGTTTCATCAAGTCGAGGGACTGGTGATCGACGAAGAAACCCATATGGGGCATTTAAAGTGGGTGCTGGAAGAATTTCTCAAAGCCTTTTTTGAGGTTGAGAATGTGCAGATGCGCTTTCGCGCCAATCATTTTCCGTTTACCGAACCTTCAATGGAAGTCGACGTCAGGTATAAACGAGTTGGCAATGAGGTGCGGATAGGTGAGGGCGACGAGTGGATGGAGATTCTTGGCTGTGGCATGGTTCATCCCAATGTCTTGAAAGCTGTTGGCTATGATCCTGATCAATTACAGGGCTTTGCATTTGGCGTTGGCATCGACCGGTTGGCCATGCTGAAATATGGTGCGCCTGATTTGCGCGAATTCTTTGCAGCCGATATGCGCTGGCTGAAACATTACGGGTTCGGGGTACTTGATGTGCCGACCCTCGCGGGCGGACTTGGGTCTTGAGAAAAGAACTTGGCTCCTAGAACAATAAATAATCGAAAAGGAACGTGACATGAAATTTCTTTGGACAGCACTGCTTGCATCATGGTTGGTGATCGGCGGATTGGTTTATCTATTTTTTATCAAAGGCTCTGTGGCCGAGGGCAGTGATGGTCGCACAGCAATTGTTCTGACCGAGGGGGAGCGAGATTTCGTCCTCACCGAGATGCGCGGATTTTTGACCGCCGTGCAGGGTGTCATTGAAGGCGTTGACGAAAAAGACATGAAAAAAGTTGCGCAGGCTGCCAAAGCCGCAGGGGCCGCTGCAACCGCAACGATGCCGGGTTCCCTGCCACGCAAATTGCCGCTTGGTTTCAAGCAGATGGGCCATCCAACCCATAAAGCTTTTGATGAACTGGCAATGGAGGCATCCGACATTGGCGATGCTGATCTGGTAATCAAAAAACTTAGCACTCTCATGAATAACTGCGTCGCCTGTCACGCCACATACAAGCTAGAGGTCGGCGCGAAATAACCTTCGCGACTTTCACCAAGGATTTGAGATATGAAATTCACATTGAGTTGGTTGAAGGAACATCTGGATACCAAGGCGTCACTTGAAGAGATTTGTGACGCCTTGACGATTACCGGACTGGAGGTCGAGGGCATTGATGATCCAGCGCAAAAATTCGCGGCCTATGTGATTGGCGAAGTGCTGGATGCTCAGCCTCATCCAGACGCTGACAAGTTGCAGGTTTTGAGTGTCGATACCGGCAATGGATCTGTGCAGGTTGTTTGCGGTGCGCCCAATGCCCGCAAGGGTTTAAAAGGGGCGTTCGCGCCGGTCGGCACCTATGTGTCTGGTATCGACATGACCCTCAAAAAGGCCAAGATCCGAGGCGTTGAAAGCTTTGGCATGATGTGCTCGGAACGCGAGCTTGAATTGTCGCAAGAGCATGATGGCATCATTGACCTGAAGACCGATGCCAAACCCGGCACCCCTTATGCGCAGGTCGTTGGGCTTGACGACCCGACCATTGAAATCGCCATTACGCCGAACCGCCCCGATGCACTTGGGGTGCGCGGTGTGGCGCGCGATCTGGTGGCAGCCGGGCTTGGCAAGCTTAAAAAAGACCCGCTCACACAGACTAAAGGCCAAGGCGATTGTCCCATCAAGATCGAGGTGGATAGCCCCGATCAATGCCCGGTATTTGCTGGCCGCTTGATCACCGGGGTCAAGAATGGTTCCTCGCCGGACTGGCTGCAACAGCGCCTTAAAGCGGTAGGTCTTCGTCCCATCAATGCGCTGGTCGATATGACCAATTACATTTCTTACGATCGCGGGCGTCCCTTGCATGTCTATGATGCCGACAAGCTGAAGGGGCATATTCGGGCCAGAGCCGGTAAGGCGGGCGAACAGTTTTTAGCCCTTGATGGCGAGAGCTACAAAGTCGATGAGCGCATGTGCGTGATTGCTGATGATAGCAGTGTCCTTGGTCTTGGCGGCATTATGGGCGGCGAGGAAAGTGGTTGCACGAGCAATACCACCAGTGTGTTTATCGAGAGTGCTTGGTTCGATCCGATTAATACGGCGATGACCGGTCGGCGGCTTAATTTGATGTCCGATGCGCGCTATCGCTTTGAGCGCGGCGTCGATCCCTCCTCTGTGGAAGATGGGCTGCATCTGGCCACGCAAATGGTTCTGGATCTGTGCGGCGGCGCACCCAGCAAGATCGAGATCGCTGGCAAGGCTCCCTTGCGCAAACTGACCATTGAGCTGGAAGCCAAAAAACAGTTCAAGCGCTTGACGGGTGCCGCTCTTAGCGAAAAGAAAATCGAAAAAATACTCGAAGATCTTGGTTTTAAAGTCAAAACCAAGGGAGATGGCATGAAGGTCAAGGTACCCGAATGGCGCCCTGATGTGCATGGCCCCGCTGATCTTGTTGAAGAGGTTGTGCGTATTTATGGGGTCGATAATATCCCCACGACGCCTTTGCGAGCTTTGTCTGGCGTTGCCAAGCCCGTTTTGACGATCCGCCAGAAGCGGGTGTCGCGGGCGCGCAGATTATTGGCCGGGCGCGGGCTCGTTGAAGCGATCACCTATTCCTTTATTGCGCGCACGCATGCAAGCTTGTTTGGCGGTGGCGCCGATGCGGTGGAACTGGCGAACCCTATTTCCAGTGATATGTCGAGCATGCGTCCCAGCTTGATGCCGGGCTTGCTTGCCGCCATCAAACGCAATCGCGCTCGCGGTGTTGTGGATGCCGCCCTGTTTGAAGTCGGGCAATCTTATCGCGGCGATCAGCCAGAAGATCAGTATGTTAGCGCCTGCGGTATCCGCTTTGGCCAAAATGGTATGGATGGCTCGGGGCGTCATTGGTCTGGTAACGCGCACAGTGTTGATCTGTTTGACGTGAAGGCCGATTGCATGGCGCTTCTTTGCCAGCTTGGTATTGACATCAATAAGGTACAGGTCACGAGAGATGCGCCAGACTGGTATCATCCCGGGCGCTCTGGTGTCATCCGCCTTGGTCCCAAAATCATTCTTGCCAATTTTGGCGAACTGCATCCTGGCATGCTTGGCAAAATGGCTGTGTCTGGTGCCGTGGCTGGGTTCGAGCTGTTCATTGACAATCTGCCCGTGCCAAAACGAAAAGGTACAAGCCATACGCGCTCGGCGCTGGAAATCACTGACCTGCAGCCGGTTAAACGTGATTTCGCGTTTCTGGTTGGTCTTGATACACCCGCGATTGATGTGGTGCGCGCTGCTCAATCCGCCGATAAAAAGCTCATCGAGGCTGTCAATGTGTTTGATAGTTTTGAAGGGGAGGCGCTTGGCGCTGATAAAAAATCTCTGGCCATCGAGGTGACCTTACTGCCTTTTGAGGCAACCTTGACCGACAAGCAGATCGAAGAGGTGGCCAGCAAAGTCATTGCGGCAGTGACCAAGGCAACGGGCGGTGAAATTCGCGGTTAGTTCGCATGGGAAGGGATTGAACCAATGGTCCCATTCGATTGGCACCGTGATGAGATAACGCGATCGACGCCGGTTACCCTTACGTACCGAAATACACAAAATGTACGACGTTTTTTGACCGCACAATGCGGTGATCACTTCAAGTTTGATCGAGCCTTTATGATGTGGATTAAAGATGGTTCTGCCAAAAATATGGGCGATGTTGCTGACGAAAGGCTTCGCCGCAATAGCTAGATAAGTGATGGGTGTCTTGTGTGGGGCTGGCAAATATTGTAAGATAGTGATCGCGGGGGGGCACCGCATCTGAGGGACTTTTGCTATCAAATTTATTTGCATGATCAGCGTCGCGATTGCCTGCTATGGCAATATGTTCGCTCCCGCCAGCGCCGCCTCCAAACGGGTCGCGTTAGTCATTGGCAACTCTACTTATGAATATACCAGCGTTTTAAACAATCCAAAAAATGATGCTGTGGCTATTTCCAAAGCCCTCAAAGAGGTGGGTTTTGACGTTATTACGGCGATTGACGCAAAATACAAAGACATGCCCAAGGTGCTCTCAAAGTTTGAACAAAAACTTCGTACCGCCGACGTTGGCCTGCTTTATTATTCCGGTCACGGGTTGCAGATCGAGGGCCGTAACTATCTGGTGCCTGTTGATTCTGATATCAGTTCTGAAATTGACGTGCAGTTCCAGACCGTGCGACTTGATCGGATTTTGAATGTCATGCAATCGGGACCAAAAACCACTTTGGTGTTTCTGGATGCCTGCCGGGATAATCCGCTGGCCAAAAAACTGGCACGCTCACTCAAGACCCGCTCATCGATCATTGGCCGCGGGTTGGCGCGGATCAAGGCGCAATCAGATATGATGGTTGCTTACGCTACGGCGCCAGGGGATGTGGCACAAGATGGTAGCGGTAAATATTCGCCCTTTACCAAAGCAATGGTGGCGCATATCGCAACACCAGGTCTCGACATATCGCAAATGTTGCGCCGCGTGCGCAAGGATGTGATGAAGGAAACCGGACATGAACAAGTGCCTTGGACCAATTCATCGCTGACCAATGATTTTATTTTCCAGCCAAAACAAGGTGATGGGGTGCCGCTTATTTCGACAAGAGCCGGGCCTCAACATGCGGGGAATAGTCAGCAATCGCAGGTGCAAAATGCCTGGAATGCAACAGTCAGTGTGGGGTCCTGCGGGGCCTATAGCCATTTTAAAAAATCCTATGCACAGTCTTTTTATGCAGGTCTTGCTCAATCGTGGATCGATAAGAATTGTGCGCAAGCGGCGCAACCCGTAAAGCCCGAGCGGTCGGCCGTGGTTGCCATGCTACTCCCCAAGCTTCCCCTAACTCATGGCCCCTCAAAAAGTTTGCGAGATATGAATCGATTGGCCCGCACAATGCAGGCTGAACTACAGCGTGTTGGCTGTTTGAGTGGCGTGGTGGATGGTGTTTGGGGGCGAGGTTCTCGTCGGGCTGTTGATGAATATAATCGCGTCGCCAGCCGAAAAATATCACCCGATCTGCCCAGTCTTGAGGCGATTAATGTCCTCAAGTCGGCCAGACCATCGACCTGCCAGTTACAGCCCGACATAGCGCGCGCCTTGCCTGGTAGATGGTCGTGTCAATTCAAGACTAATGTCTATTTGACGCGAGATGTTTTCTTGATGAGAAAAGGCAAGAAAGTCATTGGCGAAAAATGTCGGGGTGATACGGTGATCAGCGAATTTGACGGCAAATATTATTGGCTGAAGCAATCGCAAAACTGCAACACGAAATCTGTCCTGACATTTGGTATCCCGGTGAATAAAAATTCGACCATCAAGTCAAAACTCTGGTTCAAAGGAGATGTCTTATATGGCCAGGCCTATAAAACCTCGAAGAAAAACGTCCCTCCCGGCTGGAACCCTGTCGCCCGCTTTGAGCTAAGCGACAAAGTGCTCAAAACATCGGTCGCTGGCTATGTCACGCAAAAAGGCGAGAAATATCGCTTCGCTACTAGCGGCACTTGCGTCAGGTAATGAGGGAAAATAAGAATAATGTCTTCGCAGACAGCGTTGGGGACTGGTCCCCAAACCCCAATCTATTTTATATTTAGGGGGCGAGGTCAATAACCTCAATTTCTATTCCAAACTCTTTATCCAGCCAGTTTCTGATAGCTAGCCTGAATGGTTGAGCGCATTTTTTCTCACCTCCAGGTTTTGAGATAAAGAGTAGTTTTTTGATATTTTTTCCCAAGCTTTTTGCCAAGATGACCTTTAATATATCTTTTTCGTATTCAGTATTGGGGTTTTTCAAACCTAGAGCTATTTCTACGACAATCCCCTCATCGGGGAAGTAGAAGTCAACTGCTGAGCTATTTTCTCCGCAAATATTTTTTTCGCTATAGTCTTTGCCAAACTGGGTCTCCATTTGGTTGCCAAGAGCTTTTATGTAGGCATTTGTGGACGTGTTACCTTTTCCAGGACCTTTTTTAGCAAAGAAGTCATCCATTTCTGATGCAATCTGATTTGCAAATTTTATTATTTGTGAGACTTTATCCATACAAATTTCCTTCAATAATTGGGTTCCAAGGGCTCGCCCTTGACTCCGTCCGAGGAGGGCGCCAGACCGGCGAGGTCATTTCTTCCCATTGCCGATAATCTGTTCGCCCTGCCATTGTTTGTTGAGCATCAAGGCGCCAACAAGCGATATTGCGGCCAACAATGCCATGACCAGATAGGCTTGCGAACCTAGGCTGGCATAAAGGGACCCGGAAACCATCGTCATGATGCCCATGATCACCCCCATGGCAAAGGCCGCATAGAGCCCCTGGCCGGTTGCTGAATATTGTTCTGGCACCGCTTGCGCGATAAAATGGATGGCCCCAAGATGAGCGGCTCCAAACGATAAGGCATGCAAGATCTGCACGGGAAATAAAATATATAAAGGGGGATCAAACGCCGTGATGACCCAGCGCACGATTGCGCCAAGGGCGGCAAATATCAACAGGTTGACAGGGCCAAAGCGAAGCAGAAGCGGCGTTGACCAGGCGAATAGGGTGACCTCGGCAAGCACGCCAACGGCCCACAATGCTCCAATGACGCCAGCGGCTATATCAAGGCTTTGCCAGTGCAAGGTGCCAAAGCCATAAAGAATGGCATGGGTTGCCTGAATACCTGCCGAGGTCATCAAAAACAGGATGAACAGTTTTGAGCGCATCAGTTGCACGGCATCAAGCCAATGGATCGGCGGCAGGGGGGCGGCTTTTTCCATCTGCCTTTTACTGGTGCCAACGGGCAGGGCGTAGGCGCTGACGATGGTGATGAGGATGGCGGCCAGCATCATATACAAGATCAGCCCATCCCCCCAACGGTCGATAAGGGCACCGCCGAGCAGGCTGGCAAAAATGAAGGTCAAGGAACCCCACAGACGGATGCGACCATAATCAAGGCCCGCCAGTTTTACCTCGGACATGGCAATTGATTCGGTGAGCGGCATCACCGATGTCCAGAAAATGCCAAACAGCATCGAGACGATTAAAAGTGGCCAGAATCCCTGCAACGGTACAAAAGCCAGCAGCGACAGAAATGATCCCCAGGTGAGCCCGATGAGCACGCGGCGTCGATCTCCCAGATGATCGGCCAAAAACGATATAATGGGGGTGAAAATCAGACGCGTCAGCAGGGGGGCGGCAAGAATAAAGCTGATTTCCACCTCGTCAAGGCCTCTTGATTTCAGCCATACGGGAAAAAACGGTAGAATGATTCCCACGAGCAAAAACACGGCACCATAAAAACTGGCAAGCCTGATCGCTAGCTCCATTGTGTCTTTACTTGTTTTTTGCGATTTCATTGCAGGTTCGGCGGGTTTGTTCATTTTAGCTTAACGGTGATTGGTCATAACTAGATTAGGGTGCACGCGCTCAAACCGATCTTATTCCCATCGGACGACACGCGCGCGTTATTAAGGGTCATTGATAGAGAGTGTTATGAACAATTCCAAGGCAGTCGTCGAGACAGTGCAAGCATATGATGCTGATCCGCTTGATCGTGAAGAATATCAGGCATTGGAAACAGCCTTGCTGCAAACGGCGCGTGGACGCAACTTCCTGACCGAATATCTGCGCCGCAATGGGGGCGATGCGGTTTCTGTCAGCACCATGATGTTGGATGAGGGGGTGCCTTCGCCGGTTGTTGGTAGTGATACTGATAAAATATTGCAGGCCGTGGAAAATTTGCACACAGCTGTGATGGAGCAGCAAAAAAATCCAGTTACCGAACATGCCCGTATGGATATTCTGGAGATGGCCAAGGCCATTTCTAAAACCAGATCAGAAATCGCCGCCATGCGCACTGATGGCGATGACGACCATATGTCGGTTGCTGCGGGTGAAATGGATGCCATTGTTCAGTCCACCGAAAAAGCCACCAATGATATTCTTCAAGCCGCCGAGAAAATTCAGGAAGTTGCCTGGCGCCTTCGTGAAGCCGGCACGGAAGAGACCGCCTGTGAGGAAATCGATAATTGCGCCACTGAAATTTATATGGCTTGCTCTTTCCAGGATATCACGGGCCAGCGCACCACTAAAGTCGTGCGGGTTCTGCAATATCTTGAAGCGCGGATCACCTCGATGATTGAGATCTGGGGTCTGTCAGAGGATGAAGAACTGGTAGGCTCGGCCAACAATGCCAGCCTCGTTGATGCAAAAATAGGCGATGAGCGCCCAGATGCGCATCTGTTGAACGGGCCGCAAATGCAAGAGAACGCATTGGCGCAGGACAATATTGACGCGTTGCTTGGAGAACCTTCATTTCCAGAGGTCGCCAATCAAGATCTGCCAGAAGCGCAATCAAGTCCAGCGCCCGTTGAGCTGTTGTCTGTCGATGCGATAGATGATATTTTCGATGCAGCCTCCCCCGATGAGGAGATCGATGAAGAGCAGCTCAAAGCCTTGTTTAACTGATTAAAAATTATTCCATCCAAGATCATAGTGGCAAGAACCAGACCGCGTAAATAGCGGCGCGGTTCACAAGATTTTTATTCGATTTGCCTATTTCAATCCCGATGACTATGGTGAGGAAACTGGAAGTTCTATTGCTACCTATTTCGGGGAAGGGTCTATCATGCTTCGTATACTGTTTTTGCTACTTGCCGTCTTTGTCGGCGGCTGGGTCGCTTGGCCTGCCTATTCTGCCTATCAAATTTATGGTGGTATGCAGTCCGCTGATACAGGAGTTCTGGAGCGCAAAATCGACTGGGATTCCATGCGCACATCTTTACGACCAGCGGTTGCTAGCGAAGTCGAAAAAGCCTTGGGCGGCGGAAGTGGATTGACGGGTGCCTTAATGCCTCAGATCATCGATGCGGCTCTCAAAACCGTTGTCACTCCAAAGGGGCTGGCGCAGGTGATGGCGCATGGCGGCGATGTGTCGAGCGCGGTGAGCGAAATTGTTTCAAAACAGGCGGGTAAGCTTGGAGGGCTTGGTGCTCTTGCTGGCGGCGGCGATAGTGGCGGCGGTGGTGGCGGCATGCTTGGCAAACTGCTTGGTGGCGGTGACAAAGGCGGTGCTGGCGGCCTATTGGGTGGCCTGCTCGGCAATAAAAAAGTACGTGAAATGGCCGGCGACAAAATTGGCGGGATGATGAAGAAAAAAGAGCCTGAAATGGCTGACGAACCTTCAACGCCATCCTATGGACTGGCCAATATCAAACGCTTTGCCTATACCGGCATTGGCGCTATGGAAGTTGGCGTTGCCAAAGATCCCGCTATCGACACAGCTGATGTCACAGCGATCATGGAATTTCGGGACTTCGACTGGAAACTGACCGGCTTGGTGCCGCGCTCCAAATAACGCGATTGAACGCCTTACCTGGTTTTGATTGCGTCTGTTTGTGGCCTGCTGAATTTTTGATTTATCCAGGGCGCAGTTCGTCTGTGAGCCTGGTGACAAACGGTGGATTGGCATGAAACTAGACGTGCAGAACCTGCTCAATGCGGGGCAGAACCTGTTTAAGGCGGGGGTCCCTTCGCTCAAGAATCCAGTGCAGCCACGCCAGGCAGAGCTTGTTGCCGTGCCAGAAAACCCCATCCCTGCCGATGGCAAAGTCGGGTTTATCACTAGCAGCAACGGCGTGTCGCTGCGCTATGCTTTGTGGCGCGGTACCAGTGAGCAGCGCTTTGCCACAGTGTGCATTTTGCCCGGGCGCGGAGAATATATCGAGAAATATAGCGAGACCATCTCGGATCTGCGCCGCCGTGGCTTTACGGTGGCGATCTTTGACTGGCGCGGTCAGGGGGGATCTGACCGGGAGCTGGCCAATCCGCGCAAGGGGCATATTACTGATTTCAAAGAGTATGATACCGACTTGCAAAGTTTCGTAAAGCAGGTTTTGCTCCCTGATTGTCCGGCACCCTTTTTTGCCCTTGCTCACTCGATGGGAGCCAATATATTGCTGCGCAACACGGCTTATGAAAGCTGTCAGTTCGAGCGCGTGGTAATGGTTTCGCCCATGCTGGAAATTATGAATCTGCCGGTGGCCCCGGCGCTGGCGCGCTTTTTTGTCGAGGCGGCATCGATTGCCGGTTTTTCAGATGTTTATGTGCCCGGCGGCAGCGACCTGACGGTCGAGGAAAAAGGGTTTGAAGAAAATCTGCTAACCTCTGACCGGGTGCGCTACGAGCGCTATGCCAGGGTTTTGAATACTGCGCCGCATCTGGGAACGGGATCTCCCACCAATGGCTGGCTGTATGCCGCGTTTCGCGCCATGAGACAAATGAGCGATCCCAGTTTTCCCGGGCGCATCAAGGTCCCGGTTTTGATGTTTTCAGCCGCCGATGATCAGGTTGTCTCCTCGGAAGCTATTCAAAAATTTGCAAACCAGGCGCGTATGTGCCGCCTCACCGATATACCCGGCGCGCGCCATGAAATCATGCAGGAGCGCCAGACGTTTCGTGAGGAATTCTGGGCCGCTTTTGACAAATTCATTCCCGGTACGAAGGAATGGGAGGACTAAGCCATCTAGCGCTCAAGCCATTTGGAGTTCAAGATTGGGCAAGGGCTGCCAGGGCCTTGTCATGCAGTGCTTGATTAGCGCTGGCAAGGATCTCTCCCCCTTGTGCCGGATCGCCATTGTCCCAAGTTGTGACAATACCGCCAGCTGCCCTGATAATGGGCACAAGCGGTGCGATATCATAGGTCGCCAGCCCCGCTTCAGCGACAATGTCCACCAAGCCCATAGATAACAGGCAATAGGCGTAGCAATCATATCCGTAGCGGGTCATGCGCGTCTGGTTTGATAGGGACTGGAATTTTTCCCAGCCGCCCCGATGGGTAAAATGCTCGGGAGCCGTACTTGAGAGAACAGCCTGCGATAGCTCATCAACGCGGCTTGTGGCAAGGCGTTTGGTTTCTTGGTCACGGCAGCGATAAAAAGCACCTGCGTCACTCCCCCAGTAGCGCTCCCCCGTAAAGGGCTGGTTCATCATGCCAAGGCGCGGCTGTCCCTTGTGAGACAGCCCGATCAGCGTGCCCCAGGTGGGGGCGCCGATGATGAAAGCCCGCGTGCCATCAATGGGGTCAAAAATCCAGCACAAATCAGCTCCTGGGTCCTTGTTTGGAAACTCTTCGCCGATAATGCCGTGATCTTCAAAGCGCTTTGTGATGAGCGCGCGCATGACCTGTTCGGCCCCTCGGTCGGCTTCTGTTACCGGGTCATATATGCCCTTTTCGTGCTTTTCATCAATGTCCAGTTTGGAGCGAAAAAAGGGCATGATGACATTTGCCGAGCAATCAGCAAGCTCGTGAAGAACCGGCTCGAAACACGATAAGTCAGTGGTATTTATATGACTACTGGAGTCGCTAGCTGGTTGATCTCGCATGAATTGGGGTCTTTCTGTGGTGTAATCGTGGTCTTTGTATGGTGCTATTGGGTTACACGCAGTGTAAAATTAGCACATATGGGTGGATTTTGATTGCCGAATCACTTGCTGGATCATATTCTAAAATTGTCTCAACAAACGGATTATCTCATATCGTGGCAGTATGGACGGTCCCGAGTTGGATTATTTCCTCTCTGTGTGAGAAAAGGTCGCAAGTTTCCTCTTGCGATCTTTTTTTTACGATCTTTTTTACGTTGCTTTAGCTGCTTATCTAGCGGACGAGCGCCTCGCCAGCGCTGTTTGCAGGTGGATTATTCCGCAGCGAGGGAAGTGCCAGATGACAGATCTGGCAACGAATTTATGAGATTTTTGGTCAAAACCTGCAAATTAGCGCGCAGCTCATTAAAGCCGCTGGTCTTTTCCAGGGTTTGCTCATTTAGATAGAGGCGTCGATTAATCTCTATCTGAAGGACATGCACGCCGTTTTGCGGTTTGCCATATTCCTTCGTCACAAATCCCCCCGCATATGGCTTGTTGACGCTAACATGGTAGCCCATTGATTGTAATCGGGCGCGCACCAGGTGGGTCAACTCATAATCACAACTTTTGTCAAATTGATTGCCAAGCACAAAGTCGGGGGGAATGTCCCGAAAGCCTGGAAGATTGCCAGAGGGCATAGAGTGGCAATCGATCAATATGGCGTGCTGGTGGCTGGTTTGGGCGCTCGCTATCAAGTTGCGCAATGCTTCATGATAGGGGAAATAAAGGTGATTAATGCGCGTTCGAGCATCCTCGAAATCGAGTTTGTTCGTGTAGATCTCACGTCCCTCGGAGACAATGCGGGCAATGACCCCCAGGCCACTTTTTACCTTGGTTGAGTCCTGCATGGCGAAATCGGGGAGTGCGCTGGCAAATAGTTTGGGATCTAGTTCATGAGGATGGCGGTTGAGATCGAGATAGGCGCGCGGTACTAAAGCATGTATGAAATGCGCTCCTTGATCTGCGACATGGGCAAACAGCTCGTTGACATAAGCATCCTCTGAGCTGCGCAACTGCGTTGGTGTTAGTTGTGAGCTTTGCAAAAAGGCGGCTGGGTATATCTGGCCGCTATGGGGAGAGCTGAAGATAAATGGTGAAGCCTCACGGGTCGGCTTCTCAAGCATAAAGGCTGGCTGGAAATGCTCCTCTATGGTCGTTTGTTCTTGTGATGCCATTTGCTAGGGCCCGAATTTGTTGGTGCCAGCCTCTATATCGCCGGTTTCAGACCCTGTTTTAGCCCGAATTTTCACCTAAAACAAAGGCCGTTGGAAAATAACAAGAAATGGCGCGAGTTATGGACAGGGTTTTCCCGTGTTATTTTTAACGATTTGGTTTGTTTGCGTAGGGTGAGTTAGGTTCAAACAGGCGCCAGGAAGCTTAATTTACAGCACTTGGCGTGTCAGGTCTGGATCTGTCAGTGGACTGTTAGTTTGCTGGTTACATTATTTGTTATGGATATGCGCATAAGATATGTGACCAGATGCTAGCGACCTGTTAGGTTGCTCGTATCATATTGTGGGAAGGGAAACTTGCTCACCAGCTAAGGGTTTAAGTGGTAGCGAAAATAGAGGCAGGAAAACGATGGCGGTAAATGAACCCCGGAAAATGAGTATGCAACGTATCCTTCTGGCTGAAGATGATGATGATATGCGCGGCTTTTTGGAACGCGAACTCAAAAAAGCCGGATATGATGTTGTGGCATTCGGCAATGGGCTGGAGGCTTATGAGCGTTTGTGCGAAGAGCCTTTCACATTGCTGCTAACAGATATTGTGATGCCGGAAATGGATGGCATCGAATTGGCACGCAGAGCCGCCGAATTTGACCCTGACATCAAGATCATGTTCATCACCGGTTTTGCTGCCGTCGCTCTTAATCCGGACAGCAAAGCGCCTAAAGACGCCAAAGTGCTCTCCAAGCCGTTTCATTTGCGTGATCTGGTGCGTGAAGTCGAGCGCATGGCGCAAGAAGATTAACGGTTTTTTACCTGACATGATATTGCCGCGCAGATGATCAAATTGTCTGCGCGCAAATGTGTTTCCTTGCTTGCACTTTACCTTCATACCCGATATAGAAATCCCTTCAACAGATTTACGAAGCTTTATCGATGAATTCGTTGAGGGCGCGTAGCTCAGTGGGAGAGCACCTCGGTGACATCGAGGGGGTCGTAGGTTCAATCCCTACCGCGCCCACCATTTAAAACTCGATCGGTTTTTGAATTAATGATAACTTGATCGATAAATTATCTATAAATGCCTCATTCGGGGGTGTTGCGGGAGTGCCGCCGAGAACGGGCCAAGCAAGTTAAAAGTGAAGTCAAGCGACATGAAGATCAGGAATTCTCTTAAATCACTGCGCGGACGTCATCGCGATAATCGTATTATCCGTCGCCGTGGTCGTCTTTATATCATCAATAAAACGAATCCTCGTTTCAAGGCTCGCCAAGGTTAGCCATTGTCTCTTTGAGGCAGATAGAAACGTGATCTATTGATGTATTGTGCAGCACATTCTGCCCTTTTGCGGGGTTGAGTGTGTTTTTGCGTTCTGTCTTCAGGTTTAGAATCTGTGACTCTGCCGCAACGTTTTTCACTTATGGACAGGAAAACTCTGTGCAAAAGTCTGAAATCAGTGAGCTTTATTGACCTACCCTTATTTGCGCCGGTATCTTTGGTTCATGAAAAATGGCGAATCACGCGGCCGTTTGTATCTCGTCGGTCATCCAGGCAGGGTGGCAGTTTTGAGCCTATGCCTTTACGTACTGCTTACCCAACAAATCAATGCTGGCCCGGTGGCCGGGCCCTCGGCATCCATTTCTGGATATGTCGCTGATAGCATTCCCTTGACCATAATGGATCAGGGAACTGTAATCTCCTTGCCCGAACACATGACGATCAAGGAGCGCAAGCCGCTGCTTGACAGGTTGTACCGTCGCTTGCGTGGTGCCTCGTCAAGTCAAACGGCCAAGCCGATTGCCGAGGCAATCGAGCAGATCTGGTTGACGTCTGGAGACGACAATATCGACTTCATCATGCAAAATGCCATTCTGGCTATGGAGCAAGAAGATTTCGTGGTTGCCGAAGAGCTGCTGGATCGCGTGATCGAATTGCGGCCTAGCTATGCGGAAGGCTGGAACAAGCGGGCGATGGTGCATTTCATGAAAAAGGAATTTGAAAAATCCTTGATGAAGCTGCGTCATACATTAGCGCTTGATTCGAAACATTTTCAGGCATTGCATGGGTTAGCTCTGGTTATGCAGGAAATTGGTGATCGTCGCAGTGCCCTGCAGGCCTACCGCGTCTTACTGCACAATCATCCCCAGTTTTCAGAAGCGCTTGAGGCAATCACGGAACTCAATCGTCAAGTGAACGGCCAAGATACTTAGACCAGGATATTTGTGCCAATATATTTGGGCCAGTAGAATGGCAGTTATTGCGCGCTGTCCTATCCGTCCTTATTGCGAGGGTTGATCGTCAGGTTCTAATCCTGCGAGCAGGCAAAGGCGCACGAGGTGCGACAGGCTTTCCACTCGCGTTTTTTCCATAATATGTGCCCGGTGAACTTCAACAGTGCGCGGCGAGAGGTCCATCTTGGCGGCGATCGCCTTGTTCGATAGTCCCCCAAGCAAGCATTTAAGAACATCCATTTCGCGCGGTGTTAGCGGAGCCAGTTGCGCCTTTGCTTCGCTTATCTTTTGTTTTTTGGCTGCATTGCTTTCGCCCCAGCGAATAGCAGCATTGACCCGTTCGATGAGTGCATCGGGTTCGAAGGGTTTTTCAATAAAATCAAAAGCGCCAATTTTCATGGCCCGTACAGCCATCGATACGTCCCCATGCCCGGTGATGATGACGATGGGGGGGAGATTGCCGCGCTTGGCGAGCAGTTCAAGCAGCTCAATGCCATCAATGCCCGGCATGCGCACGTCGATCAACGCGCAGCTGATATTTTCAGGTCTGTAGGTCTCAAGAAAACTGCGCGCATCGCGAAAGGTCGTGACATTCGCGCCGCTGACCCCCAACAGGGCTTGCAGACTATCACGTACAGCATCGTCATCGTCGATGACGCAAACTGTTTTGGTATTTGTGCTCGGTTTCATCATTGTCCCGTTCATTTATGGCGGCAGTTTATGCTGGTGACATCAGGAACTGATTTCCTCTGCCTTGGAATCGATTGGCAGGATGAAATAAAATTCCGCCCCCCTTTTTTTCCTGTTTCTACCGCGAATGTCTCCGTTGTGTGAGGTGATTATGGTTTTCGAGATGGCGAGGCCGACCCCGACCCCGTCTGGCTTGCTGGTATTGAATGGTTCAAATAGCCTTTTTTCGACTTCTAGGGTGATGCCGGGACCATTGTCGAGCACTCTTACGATGACGCTGCGCGTGCCATGCCGACTGATTTTGATGTTGATGGCGTGTGCGCCTTCCTGGGTACGTACAGCATCAACCGCGTTGCGCACAAGATTGATGACGACCTGCTGGATTTGAATACGGTCCATGCAAATGTCTGGAACCGGGGCCTGTTTGTTGATTTGCACGTCAATCGGACAGTTACCTGTACCGATTGAGGCAATCTTTACGGCCTCGCAGACCGCGTCTTCCAGATTTTCCCAGCGAAATTTATTTTCGTGATGTTTGACAAAGGTGCGGATACTGCGAATGATCTCGCCGGCCCGCTGGGCCTGCCCCGCTGACTTGTCCAAAAAATCGAGTGCTGTTTTTGCTTGCTCATCGCTCTGCATATCCGCAACAAGTTTGCGTGTCGCCAGCGTATAGTTGGCGATGGCGGTGAGGGGCTGGTTCAATTCGTGTGCAAGGGTCGTGGCCAGCTCTCCCATGGCGCTGTGTCTGGCCAATTGAATGAGTTCGTTTTGCAGATCGGCAATCTGATTTTCGGATATGCGGTGGGTCGTGAGGTCTCTTAAAAAGCCCGTGAACAAGCGCTCACCGCGGCGCGTCAAGGTGCCAACGGATAGCTCGACCGGAAACAGAGTACCGTTTTTCTTGCGTGCGGTCACTTCGCGGCCAATGCCAATGATGTTCTTTTTACCGGTGGTCAGGTATTTGTCCAAATAGCCGTCATGGTTCTTTGCGTGAGGGGAGGGCATCAGCAAGGATATATTTTCACCGATAATGTCGCGCGCTTTAAAGCCAAACATGCGCTGGGCGGCGGGGCTGAACGCAAGCACAATGCCGCTTTCATTTATGATGATGAGGCCATCTGGTGCGGTCTCAATAACGAGCTTGAGAAGCTCTTCATTTTCGAGATCAAAACTTTGGTTCTTCTGGTCGTCGCGTGTGGTGATTGAGCTGGCCTTTCTTTGTTACCCTTTGTGCACAAGTTTAGACTGGATGGGCGTTTTTTTGAAGAGGCAATCAAACCTGGCCTTAAAGGGCCGCGCTGGCGCTCTTTAGGTCGGTTATCAGCCCAGTAAAAAGGTCTTGAACATAGATGAGATGAAAAGCTTTTGGTCTGGCTTGATGTAGATCAATGTTGCCAGAGATCGAGGGGTTCACAATACATTCAAATAGAGCTTGAGCGCGGCCTCATGACCTTCCCTTCCCGTCCGCGCTCTGGCGATGGCAGGTTCGCCTGTCATCGCCACCCTTCTTATGCAGGCCATCATTATTTCAGGTCTATTTCCGCCAGGCCCAAATCACATATACGTGCTTCACTTTCGCGTCGTGGCACGAGAAAATCGATGCTCGTATTAATCCACAGGCGCTTCATTTTGCGGATTTCATCGGGAATTAACTGATATTCCTTGGCAATGATGGCGTCGTGGATCGCCTTCATTTCACGACGCCGGTCGCCCTTTAGACTTGCCCCTCGATTGTAGACGATCGATAGCATGGCTCCATAGCACAAGGGTGGTAGATCTTTGGCTCCAGGAAAAGCGGTTTCCAGCTTTTGGCGGTATTCGGGCAGCGTTCGCGTGATAAACACACGTGCCGCATCAGGCAGTGAAAAACCGATATCCTTGATCTCTGGATAATAAGCTGCAGCTTCCTCTCCCATGAGGCCGGCAGCTTTGCTTAGTCGATTGAGCTCGTCAGCAGTAAAGATATCTTTCCATTTATTTTGGCGGTCATGAAATAACCCCACAGCCAGAAATGGATAAAAAAACAACTTGCAATCAATCTAGCGCAAGCCTTGCCAGCTGGCAACGACAGGTTGGTGCAGGGACTATATGGGAAGCTGGGTTATTGACCTGACGTAATACGGCGCATGGTCAGATTGAAACGCCCACCTTCATGGAGTAAGCGAGATGATCCCGGGACAATGCGATCAATGCCATGATAGGCCATGCGCAAGGGAGGTTCCAGGATGACAATATCTCCCGAAGACAAAATGAACGTGCGTGTCGGGTCTTGGCGTTTCAACCCACCGAGGCGAAATCGCGCTTTATCGCCAAGTGAAATTGACATGATGGGCGCTTGCAGGTTTTGTTCATCACTATCCTGGTGCAGTCCCATGCGGGCTTTTGCATCATAATAATTGATCAAACAGGCTTCTGGCTGCAGGGAAAATTTTGTGAGCTCTTGCCACAATTCATGCAAAAGTTCCGGCATTTGTGGCCAGCTTCGTTTGGTTTGTGGGTGGGTGGTTTGATAGCGATAGCCGCCCTCTTTGTCTGATACCCAGCCGATCTCGCCCATATTGCTCATACGTACGGAAAAGCCTTGCCGGTATGGGGCATGGTTGGCTGAAACAAGGGCGCTTCACACAAGGCCTTTTGGATATGGCCCAGCAGCTGACGCTGAGAGGTTTCGTTGAGAAATTGCGGATAATATCGACAGCCCAACGCAATCTCCATCTGGTTATTTTGCGTAACGGGCATCATTCTCCTCCGCAGCCGCCGCTGATTGGTCCGTGATGCAAGGGCACTTTGAGCATGTTGGGGCAAAATGTCCCCCAGTAATCTCTTGTATAAAGCAGATGCAGATGCCAGACTTGGTCGACTTCATCGGAGGGGGGAACTTCATGGGATGCCGTCATGGCGAGATAGCAAAATTTCTTGTACTCAATAATGGCTTGTGCCGTAAATTCCAGGCTCCAGTTATTCTCGCGCGTCAGTCGATCGGAAAAAGATAATTGTAATCCGATGAAATCAAGTTCATGCGCGGTAATTCTTGCATAGAGTTCAAGGTTCGATAAAACCATGTTTTCATCCTTTGAAGAATTGTGTATAAACTCTGATTGCTCTGATTGAAGCCGTGAAAAAATACGTCAATGTGACACTCATAGAGGAATTATTGCAGGCCTGCGACATTTCCTCTTGCCTCAAGCGTCTTGCAGGGGCACTAACAGACAACTATATAACAGCCTGAACAGTGACTCCTATGTCATGATCAGAGGTAATCTAGGGGGCCGTACCCCGCCAATTGCTTGATGCAACGGCGAGGCGCCTGGTAAAACAGGGCCTGAACGGTCTGCCGTAAATAAGAGGAATACGAAAATATGTCGAAAGTCATTGGCATCGACCTTGGCACAACCAATTCTTGCGTCGCCATCATGGATGGCGGTGACCCCAAGGTCATTGAAAACGCAGAGGGCGCCCGCACGACGCCATCGGTTGTGGCCTTTACTGACGATGGAGAGCGCCTGATTGGCCAGCCAGCCAAAAACCAGGGGGTCTCGAACCCAGAAAACACTCTGTTTGCGATCAAGCGTCTGATTGGTCGCCGTTTCACAGATGAAGCGGTCGCCAAAGATCAAAAGCTGGTGCCTTACAATATTGTAAAAGCCGACAATGGCGATGCCTGGGTCGAAGCGCAGGGGCAGAAATATTCTCCCTCACAGGTTTCGGCGTTCATTTTGCAAAAGATGAAAGAAACAGCAGAAGCCTATCTTGGTGAGAAAGTTGAAAAAGCTGTCATCACGGTGCCTGCCTATTTTAATGACAGCCAGCGTCAGGCCACCAAAGATGCCGGTAAAATCGCCGGCCTTGAAGTTCTGCGCATTATCAATGAACCAACAGCCGCCGCGCTTGCTTATGGGCTCGATAAAAAAGAAGGCAAGACCATCGCGGTATTTGACCTTGGTGGCGGTACGTTTGACGTATCCGTTCTGGAAATTGGTGACGGCGTGTTTGAAGTTAAATCAACCAATGGGGACACGTTCCTTGGCGGTGAAGATTTCGATATGCGCCTCGTTGGCTACCTGGCTGACGAGTTCAAAAAAGAACAAGGTATTGACTTGCGCGGCGACAAGCTTGCATTGCAACGCCTGAAAGATGAAGCTGAAAAAGCCAAGAAAGAACTTTCAAGTGCTCAGCAGACCGAGATCAATCTGCCATTCATTACGGCGGATGCCTCTGGTCCCAAACATCTCAACATGAAGCTGACCAGAGCCAAACTGGAAAAGCTGGTGGATGATCTTATTCAGCGCACGGTTGGCCCTTGTGCCTCAGCATTGAAAGATGCTGGTCTGCAGGCCGCTGAAATTGATGAGGTTATTCTGGTTGGCGGCATGACACGCATGCCTAAAATTCAGGAAGTGGTGAAAAATTTCTTTGGCCGTGATCCTCATCGCGGTGTTAATCCCGATGAAGTTGTTGCCATGGGTGCCGCTATTCAGGCTGGCGTGCTGCAAGGCGACGTCAAAGATGTTCTCTTGCTCGATGTGACGCCTTTGTCGCTTGGTATTGAAACGCTGGGCGGTGTGTTCACGCGTTTGATCGATCGCAACACAACCATCCCCACCAAGAAAGGTCAGACCTTTTCAACGGCGGAAGATGGACAGACGGCTGTGACTATTTCGGTATTTCAAGGCGAACGTGAAATGGCGCGGGACAATAAGACCCTTGGCCAGTTCAATTTGGAAGATATTCCGTCCGCTCCACGCGGCATGCCGCAAATCGAAGTCACGTTCGATATTGATGCCAATGGTATCGTGCATGTGGGAGCGCAGGATAAAGCCACTGGCAAGGAGCAGTCGATCCGTATCCAGGCCTCTGGTGGTTTGTCTGACGCTGATATCGAAAACATGGTCAAAGACGCCGAACTGCACGCGGACGAAGACAAGAAAAATCGCGAGCTTGTGGAAGCTCGTAATCAGGCTGAAAGCCTTATTCATGGCACTGAAAAAACCATGGATGAGCTGGGTGATAAAGTATCTGAAGCTGATCGCGGTGCCGTTGAAACCGCTATCTCTGATCTCAAAGAAGCGCTTGAAGGCGAAGATGATGATCTGATTAAGACCAAGGTGGACACCTTGACCCAGGCCAGCATGAAAATTGGCGAAGCGCTTTATGCGCAAAGCGCCAATGAAGAAGCACCTGATGATATGGATGGTGGCGATGATGTGGTTGACGCTGATTTTGAAGATATCAGCGATGATGACAAGAAGTCGGCCTAGCTTTGCGGTAAAAACTGTTCTGACAAGTTGCAAGAACAGGATATAGTGGCAAGACAGGCCAGGGAAATTTTCTTCCTGGCCTGTCTGCGTGTCTGAATGATGAAATAATATTGGGTCGGTCTTACACAATGGCGAAACGCGATTATTACGAAACACTGCAGGTAGAAAAAGGCGCTAGCGATGCAGATTTGAAATCTGCTTTTCGCAAAATGGCCAAAAAATACCATCCTGACGCCAATCAAGGTGACGATAGTGCAGAAAAACGTTTCAAGGAAGTCGGCGAAGCTTACGAAGTGCTGAAAGACCCGCAAAAGCGCGCAGCCTATGATCAATATGGGCATGCAGCCTTTGAAAATGGCATGGGCGGTGGTCCCGGTGGACCGGGGCAACATGGCTTTGGCGCGGACTTTGGTGCCTCAATGTCTGATATTTTCGAGGATCTGTTCGGGTTTAGCGGGGCTGCTGGCGGCGCACGTCGCGGTGGACGCCAGCGTGGCGATGATCTGCGCTTCAATATGGAAATCTCTCTTGAAGAAGCCTTCAAGGGTAAAAATGCCGAAATCAATGTACCCACCCCCCTTGGCTGCGAAACCTGTGATGGCACCGGGGCCAAGAAAGGCACCAAGCCGGTTTCTTGTAAAACCTGCCATGGCTCGGGGAAGGTACGGGCCGCGCAAGGTTTTTTCACCATTGAGCGTACCTGTCCCCAATGTCATGGACATGGGGAAGTGATCGATAATCCCTGTACCGATTGCCGGGGCACAGGCCGCAAGGTCAAGGAGCGCACCTTGAGCGTCAATATTCCCTCTGGTGTGGAGGATGGTACCCGCATTCGCCTTGCTGGCGAAGGGGAGGCGGGCGCCCAGAGCGGACCCGCGGGCGATCTTTATATTTTCTTGTCGATCAGTAGTCATCAGTTTTTCCAACGCGATGGCGCCGATCTGTTTTGCCGGGTTCCCATCGCCATGACGGCGGCGGCGCTGGGTGGTCAAATCGAGGTGCCAACGGTCGATGGCGGACGCACCCGTGTCAAGATCCCAGAAGGCACAGAGAGCGGCAAGCAGTTTCGTTTGCGCGGCAAGGGCATGCCGGTTTTGCGTACCAGCAAGCTGGGCGATATGTATATTCAGGTGGAAGTCGAGACCCCTAAAAACCTGACGCGCAAACAAAAAGATCTGTTGAAATCGTTTAAAGATGCCTGCACCGATAAAAATCATCCCGATAGTGCTGGATTCTTTGCCCAAGTGAAAAAATTCTGGAGCGATGCTGGCGCTTAGGCCATAAACTCATAATTGGATTTCGGCTGTGGTGCATCTGCCAAAACAAAAACTGGCTCTGTTCGCACTGTTGGCCGGGGCAATTGGTATTTCCCTTGCCTCCATTTTTGTTCGCCTAAGCGATGTGGGGCCAAGTGTTAGCGCTTTTTATCGCACGGCTCTTGCTATTCCCCTATTGTTGATTTTACCACTCTTCATGCCGGCTCAAAAAAACGCTGAAGCACTTCTGCCCAAGGAACGTCGTGAGGGGTGGTTACTTGTGCTGGCGGGCGTGTTTTTTGCTATTGATCTGGTGTTTTGGCATTGGTCGATCATGTTGACCTCGGTTGCCAACGCGACACTGTTTCCAAATCTTGCGCCGGTGATTGTGACCATTGCGGCGTGGATGTTGTTTGATGAAAAAATAACAAAGGGGCTTTTACTGGGGCTTTTCATCGCCCTTATTGGCGCGGCGTTGATTGCTGCTAACAGTCTAGGGCGCGGAGATAGCCATATTATTGGCGATCTGCTAGGGGTTGTGACAGCCTTTTTCTATGCGGGCTATTTGCTCACCATATCGCGATTGCGCAAGAGTTTCGGGGTGCGGGGGATCATGATCTGGAGCTCTGGAGTCTCGGCCATTTTGCTATTGGCCTATTGCTTGTTTATGGGCTTGTCGATGCAGCCGGTGTCTCTTTCGGGGTGGATGGTTTTGCTGGGGCTGGCCGCGATCTCTCACGTCGGCGGGCAGGGCTTGATTACTTATGCGCTGGCCCATCTTCCGGTCTCATTTTCGTCTGTTGGCTTGTTGATACAGCCAGCCCTGACGGCGCTGTTTGGCTATTTGATCCTGTTTGAACCGGTGGAATTCTGGCAAGGCGTGGGGATGGTCATCATTCTGCTCGGTATTTTCCTCGCCAAGCGCAACGCAGAGTTATAAACGCATAAATAAAATATATATTTGTGAGGGTTGGCAAACCGTTCTTCGTGACTATTATCTCTTCAAGTCGTAGCGCTATATATCGGCTATTTGGTAAAATTACCTGTTGGAGGACCTTCATGGGTGCATTGATCGATGTCGTGGAAGAGTATCTACTTGAAATTGGTTGGAAATTTGAAAAAGATGACGATAGTGATGTTATCAAAACAGGGGTTAATGCCAAAAATGCGTCGTTTCGGCTGATTATTTATAGCCTTGAGGACAAGGATCTACTCACCGTTTACGTAGCTCAGGACAATAATATTCCTGAAGATAAATTTGCGACCATCTGCGAATTTATCACCCGTGCCAATTACGGTTTAAATCTTGGCAATTTTGATCTCGATCTGGAAGATGGAGAGCTTGGTTATAAAGTGGCTGTTGATCTCGAAGGCGGGGTCTTGTCGACCGATATGGTGGGCAATATGGTCGGGGCGGGGGTCTCGACCATGGATCAGTATTATCCAGGGCTGATGGCCGTTCTGTTTGGCAATGCGACGCCTGAAGAAGCCATCATTTCCATTGAGCGACCTCCCACAACGCATTGATCGGGGTTAACGCATGATCACTCCCAAAGAGCGCATTATCGTGGCGCTTGATTTTCGAAGCGTCCGCGAGGCACGGGACATGTCCAATCGTCTCAAAGGACGGGTTGGCGTGTTTAAAATCGGCATGGAACTTGTCTATTCCGGTGGGCTTGAGCTGGCTGTTGAGCTGGTGGAGGGTGGCGATCAGGTCTTTCTGGATCTCAAACTGCTTGATATCGGCCACACGGTGATGCAGGCGACCAAAGCGGTGGCCCGTCTTGGCGTTAGCTTTTTGACCGTTCATGCGGTGGATGAAAAAACCATGACCGCAGCGGTTGAAGGGCGCGGGGATAGCGCACTCAAGCTGCTGGGGGTCACGGTTATGACCAATCTGGATATTGATGATCTAAAGCAGCAGGGTATTGCAGAGCATTCGCCCTCGCAACTGGCAATCAAGCGCGCGCAAATGGCCGCCAATTGCGGGTTTGAGGGGGTCATAACCTCTGGTCATGAAGCAAGCGCCATACGGGACACCATTGGCGCAGATAAATTGATTATAACGCCTGGTATTCGCCCTGCAGGCGCTGATATTGGTGATCAAAGCCGCGTCATGACCCCAGCACGTGCCTTAAGCGCTGGAGCGGATTATCTGGTCATCGGTCGCCCCATTACGCAAGCAGATGATCCAGTTGCCGCCGTCGAGGCAATCGCCGCACAGATTGAAGTGGGTGCATAAGGGAAAAGTTTCCCCCTGACGTTCTTTTTTATGTGAATAGAATGGCATCGCGTCACAAACCTGCCTATCTCCGCTGACATGCTCAACCCATGTTTAAATTGATCAAAATTATTTGCGGACTACTGGTCTTGCTTGTTCTGGCCGATACCGTCAGCGCGCAGAGCGCGACACTCGCACAAAGGCTCAATAGCGCGGCGCTGGAGCGCCTCGCATCAAATGTCACCTATGACCCCGCCTATGTGAGTATCAAATATCCTATGGGGGATGTGCCGGCTCATACCGGCGTATGTTCTGATGTGATCATTCGCTCTTACCGGGCGGTTGGATTGGATCTGCAAGAGCTGGTGCACAAGGATATGCGCCGCGCCTTTGGTAAATACCCCAAGCGTTGGGGCTTAAAGCGTACCGACAAAAACATCGACCATCGCCGTGTTGCCAATCTGCGGGTGTTTTTTACCCGTCATGGCAAAGCATTGAAGATCAGCGCAAAAGCTGCCGATTATAAAGTAGGTGATCTGGTGAGTTGGGATTTGTCGGGCACTAAAACATCAAGCCTGATCCATACCAAACTCCCTCATATCGGCATTGTCACTGACAAGCGCAGTAATGATGGCAAGCGACCGCTGATCGTCCACAATATTGGCCAGGGGCCCAAGCTCGATGATATGTTGTTTGATTATAAAATCACGGGCCACTATCGCTATCTGCCTCGCGCAAGACGGGCTCAGTGATCGGCTCGGCAATCATCGCTTGGGGAAGTTCAGCCTGACCTTCCATGATGATCTCTTCGAGGGGTAACTGTTCGTCGATAATGAGCGCTTGAGCTGTCGCGACATTGTTGGTGCCAAGACCGGGCAGGGCGCGAGGCGGGCGGCCTTGATGAGCTAGTTGCATGATTTGCTTCCACAAAACCGCTGGCAGCTTGCCGCCGCTGACGCCGTTAGTGGGGCTGTTATTGTCATTGCCAGCCCAGATCCCGCAGGTGAAATAGCCGCTATAGCCAATGAACCAGGCATCGCGATAGCTCTGTGTTGTACCGGTTTTGCCAGCGCTGGCATGATCATCGAGCCGGGCCCGTTTGCCGGTACCGCTGCGTACAACCGCCCCAAGCATATCGTTCATATCATAAATATAGGCGGGCTTAATAATGCGGACGGGGCGCCGATCCATATACTCATAGACAAGCTCGCCGCGCGCGTTTGTTACTTCCTTGATGATATGGGGCAGGGCGCGAAATCCGCCATTCATGAACGGCACATAGGCGCTCGTCATTTCAAGCGGCGTCACTTCGCTGGAGCCAAGTGCCAGCGAGGGGCGTTTGTTGAGCTTTGAGCGGATGCCAAGCCGTTTTGCGGTCTGTATTACTTGTTCCAGTCCAACGTCATCTGCGAGCTTGGCGGCAATGCTGTTGATGGAGCTGGCCAGTGCTTTACGAAGCGTCACGGGGCCACGATGAAATCTGGCATAGTTGCGGGGCCGCCAGCCCTCGATCTTGATGCGCTCGTCCATTACGATGCTGTTAGGGCTGCGGCCACTTTCCATGGCAGCCAAAAAGACAATAGGCTTGAAGCTTGAGCCGGGCTGGCGGTGGGCCTTGGTGACGCGGTTGAACTGGCTATGTTCGTAAGAAGTGCCGCCAATCATCAGCTTGATACCACCGCGCTCATCAAGCAAAACGGCGGCTGCCTGATCGATATTTTTTTCGTGCCTGTTTGTCTCGATCATTTTGCGCACCAGTTCTTGTGCGCGCACCTGCCAGTTGAAATTGAGGGTCGTTTTGACAATAAGGTCTGTTTCAATACGCCCGACGCGGTCCTTTAGCTGTTCCATGATCCAGTCGAGAGCATATTCGGTGCCGATGATCTGCCTGATGGCGCGTGCTGGCTTTTTTAGCTGGGCTGGTTGATCCCGAGCAAGATTGGCCTGCGCGCGGGTGATAGCACCGGTGGCCACCATATTGTCAAGCACGACGCTTGCTCGTTGATGAGCGCGCGCGAGGTGCCTGCTTGGCGAATAGTAGGAGGGGGCTTTGAGTAAGCCAGCCAGTAATGCGGCCTCCGCCAAGTCAAGATTTGCCGGAGATTTGTCAAAATAACGCCTTGTAGCAGCGGTGATGCCGTGACTGGCACCAGCGCCGAAATACACGCGGTTGAAATAATGCTCGAGAATTTGCTCTTTGCTGTAATGGTGCTCCAGCCACAAGGAGATGACCAGTTCGCGAAGCTTGCGTGTCAGGGTACGTTTGCGTGTTAAAAAGACATTTTTGACGAGCTGCTGCGTGATGGTGCTGCCGCCTTCGCGTAGGCGCCCTTTTGAAATATTGTTCCAGATGGCGCGCGCTAACCCTTGTGGATCAAGCCCCCAATGGGAAAAGAAACGCCGATCTTCCGTCGACAGGACCGCGTCAATCAGGTCTTGTGGAAGCGTCTCAAGGGAGGTATTGGATTTGCGAATACCTCGTTTGGCCAACACATGCCCATCATCGCCAAGCAGGGTAATCGTGGGAGGTCTTTGATTGAGGGTGGCGCGCAGGTCAGCCGCATAATTGCGATCAAACCACCAGAAAAAGGCAGCAATCGTCAAGGCCAGCACGATGGAAGAAAAGGAAATGAATTTTGCAAAACCAACGAGAACCGAAGGTTTGCCAACCTCAATAGGACGCATAGCAAAAACAACCTGTAACAACTGACAACACATAAACACCCCACAAACATGTGAGAACTGTTGGCTAGTCTACCGTTGCGGGCTTACACTATGGTTAATGAAATGAAAATAAGGGCGAAATGCCCGCATATGTGACGACGAAAGAATGACCGAAATGCGCTATTTGTTTTTGCTGGCGGGGCTGCTTTGCCTTGGCATGCTCATCGTTCACGCCTTGATGGGCGGGATTGAGACGCTTAATCCGGTGATGGCCAGCCCTTTGGCGCTGGAAATACGGGTGGCAATATTGGCGATCTGGCACGGCATGTCGCTGGTGTTTATCCTCTCTGCCATAGCTTTTTTCTGGGCTTTTAGAACCCAGCGCGCCAAATCTCGCCCTGTCGGTCTGTTGCTTGGGTGTTTTTATCTGCTTTTTGCCGGTGTTTTCGCCACTTTATCGTTTTTGTGGTTTGAAGATTTGATGATGTTACCCCAGTGGACCTTGCTCGCTCCGATTGGTATATTTGCCCTAATCGCCTCAATTTAATCAATATTTATCCTCTTCACTGCTTTTATACTTCTATATGCCTATACTATAAGAGAAATTCGAAGTGGGACTTGAATCAATTGAAGTGTTCGAGTGAGGAAAATGACATTCGTTGATAGCATATTAGACAAGATAGGCGACGGGATCGCCCGTATTCTTGAGCGTGAGACAAGCGGCTATGTACCCTTTACGCCGTCCGATCCTGAAACATTGGAGCGTGTGCTCTTGCCGGGTGATGTGTTACTCGTCGAGGGCAATCAAAAAGTTTCTGCTGGCATCAAATACCTCACCCAGTCAACCTGGTCACATGCGGCCCTGTATATCGGTGAGGCGCTGGATGAACGTGATGCCGATGGCAAACGGCGAACACTCGTCGAGGTTAATCTGGGTGAAGGCTGCGTGGCGGTGGCACTCGATAAATACCAGAATTACAATACCCGTATCTGTCGCCCCGTAGGGCTGACCCGCGACGATCGTAAAAAAGTCGTCGATTTCATGGTCGGCAGTCTGGGCCTTAAATATGATATGCGCAATATCATCGATCTCATGCGCTATTTGCTGCCGACGCCGCCCATTCCCGTGCGCTGGCGTCGTCGCGCAATCTCGATCGGCAGCGGGGAGCCCACCAGAGCGATTTGTTCGACGCTGATTGCGCAGGCTTTCCAGTCGGTGAAATATCCCATGTTGCCGCGCGTCCAGCGCATTCGCAAGCATGAAAAGCAGCATGGCCTTGGCTCCTATACGCGGCGTGAAATTTTGCATATACGCCATCACAGCCTGTTTGCGCCGCGCGATTTTGACCTGTCGCCCTATTTCAAGATCGTCAAGCCAACGGTGGAGCATGGTTTCGATTATAAGGCGCTGGAATGG
>JAJRPI010000052.1 GCA_024280895.1 Alphaproteobacteria bacterium
CCAATAGGCGGTTTTGACGGCCGTGACAAAGCCGGTGACGCCGGGGCCATTTTGCGCAATCGCCATGCCCATTTTTCCCGTCGCACGAGTATAGCCATCGCACATCAGGCCCGCATTGGTCTCATGGGCGCAATCCCAAAAGGTGATACCAGCCTTTGGAAACAGATCAGACACCGGCATCATCGCCGAGCCGATAATCCCAAATGCCTGCGTGATCCCGTGCATCTGCAATGTCTTGATAAACGCTTCTTCCGTGGTCATTTTCATGTCTATAAATCCTTTTGACAATTCAGGTTTTGTTTTAATAGGGAGAGTTTATATATGGCTGGTCGACATCCATTGCTGCACTTGCGTTATTTCGTCTGACGCTCGTTGATCAGATCGAAAATTTTGATGCGCTGTATTTTTCCTGAAGGCCCTTTGGGAAGTTCATCCAGGAAATAGATCTTGTCGGGGGTCTTGAATTTTCCGATACGCTGCGCGCAAAATTGCAATAATTCAGCTTGCGTAAGCGCCGAGTTATCTCGAATGGAAACGGCGGCTTCAACGGTTTGTCCATAATTTTCCGAGGGTCTTGCAAACGCGGCCGCTTCAATAATATCAGGATGGGCGTAAAGCGCTTCGTCTACTTCTCGCGGGGCGATATTTTCACCACCCTTAATGATCAACTCTTTCGAGCGGCCCGTGATAAACACATAGCCGTCAGTATCCATCCGCCCAAGATCACCCGTTTTCAGCCAGCCGCCCTCCCCAAATGACTGCCTGGTGATCTCAACATTATTTAAATAGCGCCCCATGACATTTTGCCCGCGCACCAGTACTTCTCCCTCGGTCCCACGGGTGAGTTCGCGGCAGTTGCTGTCAGCAATGATCACTTCATTACCGACCGCAATGCCGGGAGAGCCGACTTTGCGAATACCTGGGGGGAGGGGGTTGGAAAGTATCTGCGCGGCGGTTTCTGTTAGTCCCATTGTTTCAATGATGGGTATCGCGAATCGGCGCTCAAATGAATTTTGTACGTCCGGCGACAGGGGGGCGGAGGCGGATCGACCAAACCGGACATTTTGCAATCCGGTTTCCGTAGCGCTTCTATCATCGTGTAACAGATAAGAAATCTGCGTGGGAACAACGCTGAACCAGGTGCACTCATTGTCGCGAACCTGATCCCAAAATGCGGACGCTGAAAACTGGCTTGGTATGACTAACGAGCCACCCGATACCAGCGAGCCGATCAAGGTCACACACAAACCATTGATGTGATAGAGCGGCAAAACGCAAAGGGCACGATCATCTGGAGATAGTTGATGAGCACTGGCGGCGTTCAAGCCACCTGCAACGAGATTTTGATGGCTTAAAACTACGCCTTTTGGCTGCCCCGTGGTTCCTGATGTATACATTAAAAGCCCATCATTATCAGGAAGCAACGGCGTGGATTGAAGCGTAGAATTAAGCTCATTCCCCTCATGCAAGAGATCGGCTATATCGAGCCGTTTTGTCTGGTTTGCAGATCCTTCTTGCGCCTGATCCAGTAGTTCAGCATACCGCGCCTGTGTAATAATCAAACGGGCTTGCGAATGATCCAGAACATGGCTGATTGTTTTTGCACCAGCGATCAGATTGATGGCTGTGGCTCGAAAACCGCCATATAAGATGCCAAGGATGGTGATCGCACAATCGCGCCCATTTGACAGGGCATAGGCAATGCTTTGGCCTTGGTCTATATCAAGCTTGCTCAAATGAGCGGCAATGGATCGTACCAGCCTGCGCAACTCGCTATAGGTCACAGACCGTCCGGTTGTAGGATCGAGCAGGAACATATGGTCGCCGCAGCGCTCTGCTTGCGTCTCGATTAGCTCGCGAATAGTCGTATTGGCTGTGATGGCGGGTTCAATGCTTTGATGCGCAACACTCATTTTCCTGCATCCCGCCAATAATCATTGAAAATATCTTCAAGCGAGGGCCTGTTCTGCGCGATCGTGCGAACTATTCTGGTCGTGTTCATGAAGTGGGTATAGTTGATATTTTGATCGATGGAATTGCCGCCCCAACTGCCACATCCCATAGACAGGGAAAACGGCATGCCATTTTCAAACGATCCCCCTGTTGCGGCACTATGGGCCTGATTGACGATGACGCGGCAGGTCGGCAACTCCATGCCCAGCTCCACCGCCCTTGCATCATCACTTGTGTGCAGGCCAACCGAATGCCCCGCGCCTTGGTGTTTCATGAGATCTTTTGCCAGCATCTTGGCGTGGGCGAAATCTTTGGCCCGATAAAGAGCTAGAACCAGTGAGAGCTTTTCACCTGATTCAGGATAATCTTTGCCAATTCCTTTAGCGGGCAGCACTAAAAAACGGCATGCCTGCGGATCAGCGACCTGTATTTGTGCGACTTCCAGAATGTCTTTCATATCTCTTGCGATGATCGCCCGATTGAGATGGCCCCCTTGAAACAATGCGGTTTTCAGTTTGTGGCTGTTTTGATCATCAAGAACACGTCCGCCAACTTTATCCAATTGCGCCAAGAACTTATCATAGATCGCGCCTACGACAATGAGCGCGTTTTCAGATGAACATGATGTTGAATTATCGAAGGTTTTTGAAAGCTCTATCTTGATGGCTGCTTGCGGGAGATCTGAGGTTTCATCGATGATCACCGACACATTCCCCGCGCCAACGCCAAGGGCTGGCGTGCCGGACGAATAAGCCCGCTGGACATTATTCTGGCTACCGGTAACCACCAGCTTATCGACCAGCTCCATTAATCGCTGGGTTTTTTCTTTGCTGGAGGGAGCTGGTACCATCTGTACGAGATTGCGGTCCAGTTCGATCTTGTCAAACTCGGCATGAATATAGCCGATCAACCGCTCGCAAACCGGCGTGCCCTTTGGCGAAGGGGATAGTATAATGGCATTGCCGCATTTGAGTGCATTGACAATATTATTGAGCGGTGTCGCAACTGGGTTTGTCGAGGGCACGACGGCCCCGATAACGCCGATTGGACGGGCGATTTCGGTGAGGCCTTTTGTTGGAATTTCTCGTAGGATGCCGTGGGTTGTCTGGCCCTTTATGTCTCGCAACAGCCCCAGTGTTTTGCGGTGATTTTTAATGATTTTGTCGGCTACATTTCCAAGGCCGGTGGTCTCTACGGTCATTTTCGCCAGTTGGCGATTGCGCTCGGGTTTCATGAGCGCCCAGGCGGCGGCAAGCGCCGCGCGGTCATATCTTGCCTGATCTGCGCCAAGCTCAAAAGCTGCTTGCGCGCGCCTTGCGGTGACAATGAGATCATCGATTGTGCGCACTGTTGGCACCTCTTGAACAAGGGAATGGTTTGAGTTGGTCACGCTGCTTCTTTCTCATCAATACAAGATAATTGATGGGAACAGAACCATAACTGTTCCCATCATCTCACGGACTAGAGACCTTTCAATAGCTCCGTAAGAGTTGTTTTGCGTTTTGCCCACATGGCCTGAACTTCTTTGCGGTTCATTATTTTCATGGGGGAGCCACCGGCTTTCATCCGCTTGGCAACGCGCTTATGAGCGAACATGACAGGTACCTGCGCGCTCAATTTGTCGATGATCGCTTTGGGTGTGCCCTTGGGGACCATCAGGCCGCGGAAATTAACCGAAGCATTATCAACATCAAGTCCAGCCTCTTTCAAGGTCGGTACATCTGGCAGAAACTTTTTGTTGCGCTCAAGATCAGCGACACCAAGAATTTTGACGCTACCAGCTTTTTGAGCGCGGAACGCATCAGACAGATTATTGACCCCAGCCAGAACATCACCAGCAATCACGGCTTTCATCGCAGCAGCACCGCCGCCTTTGGTTGGAATATAAACCATTTTCACACCGGCCGCTTTTTCGATTTGCAGCGCCGCGATATGGTGCCCGACAAACAGACCTGCACCCGACAAAGTCAGTTTGCCAGGATTGGCTTTGGCCCATGCAACGAGTTCTTGCATGGTGTTGAACTTGCTGTCCTTGCCGACAACAACAACGGCTGGATCTGCGCCCCAATTGGCAATGGGTTCGAAGCTGTCAGCAGTATATTTAACGCCGCCCTTGATCGATTGAGCGATGAAATGGGGGACATTATAAGCCGACATGGTATAGCCGTCTTTTTCGGCTTCGGAGGCAAACCAGTTCCAACCGACACGGCCACCGGCTCCTGGCTTGTTAATGATGTAGATCGGTTGTCCCAGCATGTCTTTATTGCCGGCAACCATGGTGACAATGCGGGCCTGAAAATCGGTTGCCCCGCCAGCACCGTAAGATACGGCCACGCCAATAGGTCGTTCTGGATAGTCTCCCGCCGAAACCATGGAGGCGGTCACCAGCGCCACAGACATCGTTAGTATCGCAAGTATTTTTTTCATTTTCTTTTCCCTTTTCTGCTTCTTTATAAAAATCCAGGGCCAGTGCCCTAAATGAACATGCCACGTGGCAATTGTACTTTTAAAACCAGAGCGAACAGCCCGTACATGATGGCCATAAACCCGATTGTCACGAGTGCGCGTATCAACCAGCTGCGCAAGCTGGTGTGAGCCTTTGGATCGTAAATGGCGAACAATGTAAAAAAAGTCAGCGTCGAGGCGACATAGAACCCCAAATATTTTGCCAACCAGAATATATAGATGGCCATGATGATGAGACCGGGCGCGAGGCGCATGGCGCTGGCCGTGTCAAGACCACCACCGGTTTTGGCGATGCCAGTGGCAGCGCGTAAAAAATTCCACACGGAGAGAACAAGAAAGGCAATGGAGATGTAACGCGGGAACAAAAAGGCTGATGCTGGTTCACGCGTATAGCTCAACCAGGCAACCATAGCAGCAACGGCCAGCACGAGAACAGCGGCAGAGATCTGTTGAATGTTCCGGGTGTTTTGATTGTTCATGCGCTGCCTCCTTGCTCTGATTTGGCGAGCGCCGCATTGGCTTTTTTTGTCGACCAGAAGGCGAACAGCACCGACAGGATGACCAGTGAAATAAGTACCAGATTGAGCGTGCCCGTGAGGAAGTAAATGGCTGGCCCGTCTTGAGCGCCAGCGATGAGATTGCCCTGCAGAAAGTTTGATTCAGCGATCGGGCCAAGGATCAGGCCCAGCACCAAAGGCGCGGCGGAAAAGCCAAACTTTTCAAGAAAGAACATGCCGACCCCCAGCGCGATCATCACATGCACATCGCCCATGGACTGCTGCACCGAATAGGCCCCAAAGACTGCCAGAATGAAAACCCCAGCTGCCAGAATAGAGCGCGGGACCTGGGCAATTTTTGCAGCCAGATTGGCGATATAGATACCAAAAATAACCATCAGGAACTGGCCGATCAGCATTGAGTCAATGAACGTCCATGCAACGGCGGCATGATTTTGAAACAGATCGGGACCTGGAAAAATCCCGTGGATCAAAAGCCCGCCAAGCAAAACGGCTGCGGTTGGGCTACCTGGAATGGACAGGGTGAGTAAGGGGATCAGGGACGGGCCGACCATGGCGTTATTGGCACTTTCAGCGGCAATCACTCCCTCTGGATGACCGGTGCCAAACTTATGGCTGTTGGATGAGAATTTTTTGGTCTGGTCGTAGGCGACAAGACCAGCGATCTGCCCGCCAACGCCTGGAATGATGCCAATAATCGAACCGGTGATGGTGCCAATTGATAGCGCTTTCATATTCGAGATCATCTCGCGAAACGAGGCTGTGAGAGACTGTTGGCGCACGGTAATGACATCGATATCTGCGAGAGCACGGCCCTTCGACAGCATTTCCAGAACTTGCGGAATGGCGAACAGACCGATCAGGGCGGCGATAATATTGATGCCGCCAGTGAGTGCGTCAGCGAAGATAAACCGTTGCACGCCTTGAATGTCATCATAACCAATCATCGATAGCCAAAGGCCGATACAGCCCGACAGAAGGCCCTTGACGAATGATTTTGAATCAAGTGTGCCGATGACGGTAACACCCAGTATGGCGATCCAGAACAGATGAGATGGTCCAAATGCCAAAGCCCATTTGGCTAGCACGGGGGTGAGAAATATCAGCAGCAAAACGCCGATAACACCGCCAACCGCCGACGACATGAACGACAAATGAAGCGCTTTGGCCCCTTCGCCCCGCTTAGCCATTTCATGGCCATCAAGAGCCGTGGCGATATTGGCCGGTGCGCCGGGGATATTCAATAAGATGGCGCTGACTGCTCCGCCCGCGATTGTTGAGGTGTAAGCAGCGCCCAGCAAAATAAGACCCTGATGAGGAGCCAGATGGAAGGTAAAGGGGATCAATAGAGCAACAGCCATTGTGGGCGAAAGTCCCGGCGTTGCACCAAGGATCAGACCGCCAATCGTGCCGCCAAGCAGCAACATGAACGAGACCGGCTCAAAAACATTTCCAAAATAACTCAGAAATTCCATGATCTGCTCAATGCTCCTTTCTGCATATACTGGCCGCGTTAATCTCAATCGGGCTAAGCCTGTTCTCCTTACGGTAATTTATGAAAATATAATTGCAAACGTTTTCATTATACGCCAGTATTGAGACATGAAAAAACGAGTAAGGTCACGCAAAGGGGCGCACGGGATCGTCGATGTCGCGCTACGGGCGGGGGTTTCTCCGGCGACCGTTTCTCGTTTTTATAATCACCCCGATGTTGTGAGTACGCCGACCCGCATCCAAATTGAAAAGGCGGCAGCCGATCTTGGTTATATCCGTAACCGGCTGGCGGGTTCTTTGCACAATCTGTTCACGGGCACCATCGGCTTGATTGTTCCCACCATCGACAATGCGATTTTTGCCGAATTTATCGAGGCTTTTGCGAGTCATTTGCGTCAGCAGGACCGTACAACCTTGATCGCCAGTCACGGTTATGATCTGTCGCTTGAGGTTCAGATTGTACGCTCGCTTCTGGAGCGGCGGATCGATGGCGTTGTGTTGGTCGGTTTCGATCATGATCCTGTTGCCATGTCCATGCTGGCAGACCGAAACGTATCGATTATTTCGGTCTGGAACTATCGAGAAGGCGAGAATATCAGTAGTATTGGCGCCTCGAACACGCAAGCGGCCAAACTGATAACCGGGCACATCATCGATCTTGGGCACCGCGACATTTGTTTTATTTTTCCAGATACCAAATTCAATGACCGGGCGCGAGATCGCAAGCAAGCAGCCTTGCAAACTACGGAAGCTGCCGGTCTCACAGTGCCAAAAAACAGGCTTTGGAATTGTCCCTATGATATTGGCGAAGCCAAGGTTCTGGCTAAAAAGATCCTGTCCAAGGATCCGCCAACGGCCATTGTCTGCGGCAATGATATTATTGCTCATGGCGTCATTTATGCGGCCCAGTCTCTTGGGTTTGATCTGCCAAATGATCTTTCGGTCGGAGGGATCGGGGACTTTAGAGGTTCAAGGATATCGAACCTGGCCTGACAACCGTCCGGTTGCCAGCCCGCCAGATCGGCCAACTGGCAGCAGATGCCATTGTCGAGTTGAGCCAGGCTGGACCTCCCGCCAGGCCCACACATCGTCTTGTTGAAATTTCCCTGATAAGGCGTGGCTCGACCAGAAGAATTCAGAGTGATTGAGCGGGTCAATCCTGACATTGCGGGATTTATGTCATCTTGAACATAGTGGCCATAACCGCGCTCGGGCAGAAGCGATCATTGCCTCCACGTCAATTGAAACAGCAAGTTTGAATGCTGGAGTGGAGCGGTGCTCTAGGAAAAGCCCCACACTTACGTGCGGGGCCCGAGGTGGAATATGGTGTAAACAACCTCTGCCGGAGTGTTTATATTCCGGTGTCCCCCCTATAGCACCGCTTGCAGGAGCGATCCATAATGAAAAAATCCCTTCCGCGAAAAATCTCCATAATGATTATTTTTTATACAGATGGCTTGGGTGACTAATTATTCATCATAAGATCTGAATATGCTGATATTTTATGCAAAAACCGCATGCAAACAGGGTTTGACATTTATGAAATCAAGGGGCAAGGTCAGGAAATAATATAAATAAATAATTATATTTCAATAGCTTACGTAATTTCTTAACGGTGCATTAACCAATTGGCACGCGCCTTGCCATTAGGTCGTTGGTGTAAACAACTTCTGTTAGGAAATAGAAAAAATGAATAGCCTTAAACAATTGGCTCTTGGAGCCATTGCTGCCACAGCTCTTTTGGGCGCGACTTGGAGCACAGATGCTCAAGCCGCAGCTCACGCGAAAAAAGAAACTATCAAGGTCGGAGTTCTGCATTCTTTGTCAGGAACCATGGCCATTTCTGAGACAACCCTCAAAGATGCTATGTTGATGCTCATTGAAGAGCAGAACAAAAAGGGCGGTCTTTTGGGACGCAAGCTTGAAGCGGTTGTCGTCGATCCGGCGTCAAACTGGCCTTTGTTTGCAGAAAAAGCTCGTGAGCTGATCTCTAAAAGCAAAGTCGATGCGGTTTTTGGTTGCTGGACCTCTGTATCGCGCAAATCCGTACTGCCGGTTTTCAAAGAACTCAATAATATTCTGTTCTACCCTGTTCAGTATGAAGGCGAAGAATCAGAGCGCAACGTCTTTTATACGGGCGCGGCTCCCAACCAGCAGGCTATTCCTGCCGTTGATTATCTGATGAGTGAAGATGGCGGCGCTGTAAAACGCTGGGTGCTTGCTGGCACTGACTATGTCTATCCGCGCACAACCAACAAAATCCTCAAGGCTTATCTGATCGCCAAGGGTGTCGCCGAGAAAGACATCATGGTCAATTACACGCCTTTTGGTCATTCTGACTGGCAGACTATTGTTGCAAGCATCAAGAAGTTTGCCTCTGAAGGCAAAAAGACCGGTGTGGTTTCCACGATCAATGGTGACGCCAATGTGCCGTTCTACAAAGAACTCGCCAATCAGGGCATCAAAGCTGAAGACATTCCTGTCGTAGCCTTGTCCGTTGGGGAAGAAGAGCTGGCCGGTATTGATACCAAGCCGCTCGTTGGTCATCTTGCTGCCTGGAACTATTTCCAGTCTGTAGACAGCCCCGAAAATGCTGCTTTCATCAAGAAATGGAAAGCCTACACAAAGAACCCAAAACGGGTCAGCAACGATCCAATGGAAGCGCACTATATCGGCTTCAAAATGTGGGTAAAGGCTGTCGAAAAAGCTGGCACCACCGATACGGATAAAGTCATTGATGCGATGGTCGGTATCGAGGTTCCAAACCTCACTGGCGGTACATCTATCATGGCGAAAAACCATCACATCACCAAGCCGGTGCTGATTGGTGAAATCCAGGACGATGGACAGTTTGACGTTGTTTGGAAAACCAAAGGCCTTGTGGCTGGCGATGCCTGGTCAAACTTCTTACCAGGATCCAAAGATCTGATCTCTGATTGGACCAAGCCTGTTTCATGCGGAAACTACAACACCAAAGACAAAAAATGTCTTGGTGCTGTGATGGCTAAATAGTCGCTCGCGCTAGATACAAAAATGGATGAAGCGATTATCGGTTCGATCGCTTCATCCACTTCTTTTCAAAAGATCAGGTAATACGCCTGGGCATTTATAATAATAAAATACCGGAATAATAATGCAGCGACTGATCAAATTTTTCCTCTTATTCGCGTTTTTGGCTCTGCCATTTATGCAGGCCGCTCAAGCGGATGAGCTCTCAACGTTTGTTGAGCAGCTGAAAGAAAAAAGTACTTCCAAAAAAATCAAGACTATTCGCGCAATTGGCGCAATTGGCGCGAGCGGCAGCGAACGGGCTGCGCCCGTTCTTGAAGCCTATCTTGGCGGCAAACTGTTCCAGAAAAAAACCGATGGTACGATTGTCATCATTGTAAAAGGCGGCGAGGGGCTTTTGCTCAGCGATCCTTATTCGGGGAAATCGCTCGGTACATCACCCAAAAATAAATATAAAAAAATCAGAGTGAACAACCGCCTGCGCGGTGTCATTCGCTCCGTGCTGGGTGGTCTGCAACTTCAGCATCGCGATCGCCTGAAGCGTCTGGAAGCTGCCGCTTCTATGTTTAAAAGCCATAATCCAAAATCCATCCCCGCCTTGCAAGAAGCCCTGAAAGCTGAAACGGATGAGGATGTTAAAACCCGAATGGGCGAGGCATTGGCCGCCGCGCAATTATCCAGCACCGACGCATCGGCGCAATTGTCCGCCATCAAGGTGCTTGAGGCACGCGGCGATAAGACAGCACTGACACTTTTGCAAGCTGCCATGCAAAAAGGCGCTTCGACGGAAGTCAAAAGCCAGGCTGAAGGAGCTGTGCGGCGGATCAAGAAATCACTGGCTTATTGGGAGATCGGCCAAACCATTTTCTATGGCTTGTCTCTTGGGTCTGTACTGCTTCTTGCAGCCATTGGCCTTGCGATCACCTTTGGTGTCATGGGGGTCATCAATATGGCTCATGGCGAGATGATCATGATCGGCGCTTATACGACCTTTGTTGTGCAAGAAGTCATCAGAACCAGCGCCCCCGCTCTGTTCGATGTTTCCCTGCTGATCGCCTTGCCGCTTGCGTTTATAATTGCCGGGTCTATCGGGGTTGCCATTGAACGCGGTATCATTCGCTTTCTTTATGGTCGACCACTGGAGACCCTGCTGGCCACTTGGGGGATCTCATTGGTGTTACAGCAAGCGGTGCGCAGCATCTTTGGACCAACCAATCAAGAAGTCGGCAACCCTTCATGGATGAGTGGTTCATTTGAAGTGGGCCAGCTTATCATCACCAATAACCGCTTGTGGATCATGGTGTTTGCGCTTGCGGTATTGTTCACTCTGATGGCTGTTTTGAAATATACAAGCTTTGGCCTTCGCATGCGCGCAGTGACGCAAAATCGCGCGATGGCAGGCTCCATGGGCATCCGCACTGGATGGGTGGATGCGCTGACCTTTGGTCTTGGCTCGGGTGTTGCCGGTATCGCTGGTGTGGCGCTCTCGCAGATTGATAATGTCTCTCCCAATCTGGGGCAGGCTTATATCGTCGACAGTTTCATGGTCGTGGTGTTTGGCGGCGTTGGCAATCTTTGGGGCACGCTGGTCGGAGCGGTGTCACTGGGCGTCCTTAATAAATTCCTTGAACCAGCCGTTGGCGCTGTGCTTGGCAAGATCCTCGTGCTGGTGCTGATCATCTTGTTTATTCAAAAACGACCACGCGGATTGTTCGCGCAAAAAGGCAGAGCGGTGGAGCAATGAGAAACAGTTTTTTGATCAAAACGCTGGACAAGAACTCCGTTCTTTTTCTGACGCTACTGGCGATCATTGCAGTGATCGTGCCGGTTGCCAATCTTGTCATGCCGCCGCAAAGTCCGTTTCATCTTTCAACTTATTGGGTGGTGCTGCTGGGCAAATATCTATGTTATGCGCTGCTTGCGCTCAGTGTCGATCTCGTCTGGGGTTATGCTGGTATTTTGACGCTGGGACACGGGGCCTTCTTTGCGCTTGGCGGCTATGCCATGGGCATGTATCTAATGCGCCAGATCGGCGCGCGCGGTGTTTATGGCAATCCCGATTTGCCAGATTTCATGGTGTTCTTGAACTGGAGCGAGCTACCATGGTTCTGGAGCGGTTTTGATATGTTCCCGTTCGCCATGTTGATGGTTTTGTTTGTCCCGGGCTTGCTGGCCTTTGCCTTTGGCTGGTTTGCGTTTCGATCGCGTGTGACGGGGGTTTATCTCTCGATCATCACACAGGCTTTGACCTATGCGCTGATGTTGGCTTTTTTCCGCAATAATATGGGTTTTGGTGGCAATAATGGCCTCACCGATTTTAAGGATATACTGGGCTTCAATCTGCAAAGTGATGCGACAAGATCTGGTCTGTTCGTTGCAACGGTTGTTGCTTTGATGCTTGCCTTCTTGATCTCTCGCGCCATCATAAAATCCCGTTTTGGCAAGGTGTTGATAGGCGTTCGCGATGCCGAAAGCCGCACGCGCTTTCTTGGCTACCGTGTTGAAAATTACAAACTGTTCGTGTGGACCATCTCCGCTATGATCGCAGGGGTCGCGGGCGCGCTCTATGTGCCGCAAGTCGGCATCATCAACCCGTCCGAATTTGCCCCGGCCAACTCAATCGAAACGGTGATCTGGGTGGCTGTTGGAGGGCGCGGTACTTTGATTGGCGCCGCGTTTGGAGCGGTGCTTGTCAATTTTGCCAAGACCTGGTTCACCGGTGCCTTGCCTGAACTATGGCTGTTTGCGCTTGGCGCCTTGTTCATATTCACAACGATCTTTTTGCCAAAAGGCATTCTTGGCCTGTTGGCGCGAAAGCCTAAAAAACCTCGAAAATCTAAATCTGGGAAGCAGCCAGATCAACAATCAACTCAGCCCGCAGAATAGAGACCAACGATGGAACTAGCGCACGGATCAGTCCTGTATCTCGACGGTGTGACCGTCAGCTTTGATGGCTTTCGCGCCCTCAACGAGCTGTCCTTCATCGTTGAACCTGGTGAAATGCGGGCAATCATTGGCCCAAATGGCGCGGGCAAAACAACCATGATGGATGTCATTACCGGCAAGACAACTCCTGATCATGGTGATATCTTTTTCAATGGCGAGATTGATCTGACCAAGCTTGACGAAGCCGATATCGCCCAGCTTGGTATTGGCCGAAAATTTCAAAAGCCAACTGTTTTCGAGAGCCAAAGCGTGTTTGATAATCTTGAGCTGTCGCTGAAAGATGATCGCCGTGTTTTTCCGGTTCTGTTCAGCACTTTGAGCAACAAACAAAACCAGCGCATTGATGAATTGCTGGAGACCATCCGTCTCACCGGACAGCGCCATGAGCTGGCCGCCAATCTTTCACACGGGCAAAAGCAATGGCTGGAAATCGGCATGCTGCTGGCGCAAGAACCAAAGCTGTTGCTGGTTGATGAACCAGCCGCTGGCATGACCGACGCGGAAACCGCAGAGACCGCCATTTTGCTGAAAGAAATCGCCAAGACCAAAGCGGTTGTAGTGGTGGAGCACGACATGGTGTTTGTGCGCGATCTCGACGTTAAAGTGTCGGTGCTGCATGAAGGCTCGATCCTCGCCGAGGGCAATATGGATGAAGTAAGCAATGACGAGCGCGTCATAGAAGTCTATCTGGGGAGATAATATGGCGCTATCAGCACAAAATATTGATCTGTATTATGGCGCTTCGCAAGCCCTCAAGGGCGTCTCGATTGGCGCGCAAATCGGCAAGGTCACATGTCTGCTTGGCCGTAATGGCGTTGGCAAGACCAGCCTGTTGCGAGCTATTGTTGGCCATCAGGCCATTAGCTCTGGCACTATCAACTGGCAGGGAAACGAGATCTCGAAAATGAGTACCCCGGATCGCGCCAGAGCAGGTATCGCCTATGTGCCGCAAGGCCGTGAGATTTTCCCACTGTTAAACGTCAAGGAAAATCTTGAAACCGCCTTTGCCGCAGCGCCAGAGGGCGAGCGCTTTATCGCCGATGAGATATATGAGTTGTTTCCTGTCTTGAAGCAGATGCTATCGCGGCGCGGTGGTGATCTGTCGGGTGGTCAGCAACAACAATTGGCGATTGCCCGCGCTTTGACCATGCGGCCAAAACTACTGGTGCTGGATGAACCAACCGAGGGCATTCAGCCCTCCATCATCAAGGATATTGAACGCATCATTGCGCTCTTGCGTGATCGCGGTGATATGGCCATATTGCTGGTGGAACAATATTACGAATTTGCCCGTGATCTGGCGGATGATTTTTCGGTGCTTGATCGCGGCGAGGTTGTTTTAAGCGGCAATATTGGTGACGTACCAGAGGCCGAGATCATGAAGCATTTGACAGTGTAACTCAGCAAGGAATGGTTTGTGCTTAGAGTGGCTGAGAAAAACAAGCAAAAAATACCACCAAAGCTGTCGCGGGCGCGCGGACATTTGCGCATTTCCCTAAAACGCCGGGGGGCAAAAACCGTGCTGGATGATTTCTATCAGCAAGGTTGCCTGAAGGCGCGTTTTCCTGCCATCGAACCAGGTCATATGTATGAAGGCGTTTTGATCAACACGTCGGGCGGTCTGACGGACGGCGACAAGCTCAAACAGGAATTCATCTGGGGCGACAACACAACCGCTCGCATGACCGCGCAAGCCGCTGAGCGTATCTATCGCTCACGCCTTGAGGATGCTTGTATTGAAACAACCATCTCAATTGGCAAACAGGCCCATGCCCAATGGCTGCCCCAGGAAACCATCTTGTTCAACGGCGGTCGCTTACATCGAACAAACAAGATCGATATGAAAAAGGGCTCGTCTCTCATTGCCACCGAAAGTCTGGTGTTTGGCCGCACCGCGATGAGCGAAGAAGTCGTCGAGGGTGCCATCTTTGAAAGCTGGCGCATTCGCCATGACGGGGCGCTGGTTTTTGCCGACGGATTTCATCTTCATGGTGATATCAGGGAGCAGCTTTTGCGCCCGGCCATTGGCAATGGGGCCAAGGCTATTGCCACTTTGCTCTATGTGGGGGAGGAGGCGGGCCAGCTTGAAGACACCATGAAAGAGACCTGCAAAACGCTTTCTAATGATCATACAAAAATCGGCTGCAGTCTTTTGCCCAAATTACTCATTACCCGTATTCTTGGATCGCAAGGCGCAATGATGCGCGCCGCCTTTGGCAAGCTGGTCCAGGAACTCATGACCAGAACCAACAAAAACACAATGGCCGATCTGCCAAAGGTCTGGCTATGTTAAAACCAATAATCAAGGAGCTCATTTCATGCACCTGACCCCACGAGAAAAAGACAAGCTGCTCATATCAGTTGCCGCCATGGTGGCGCGCCGCCGGCTGGAGCGCGGCGTCAAGCTCAACCACCCCGAGGCCGTGGCATTGATCAGTGATTTCGTCGTTGAAGGTGCTCGCGATGGCAAAAGCGTTGCCGATCTGATGGCAGCAGGTGCCAAGATCCTCACCCGTGAGCAGGTCATGGAGGGTATCGCCGAGATGATCCATGATGTACAGGTCGAAGCAACTTTCCCCGATGGCACCAAGCTCGTCACCGTTCACGAACCCATCAGATAGGAAACCAGTATGCCAATGATCCCCGGCGAACTCATGCCAGCCTCTGGCGAGATCGAACTCAACAAAGGTGCCAAGCCTCTCACACTAACGGTAGCCAACACTGGCGACCGTCCCGTGCAGGTCGGCAGCCATTATCATTTTGCCGAGACCAATAGCGCGCTTGATTTTGACCGCAAAAAAGCTCTTGGCATGCGCCTTGATATTCCCTCTGGCACGGCTGTTCGCTTTGAACCTGGACAATCGCGCGAGGTGACCCTCGTACCGTTTGGCGGCAAGCGGGAAGTCTATGGATTTAATCAAGATGTGATGGGCAAACTTAGTGAAGAAGGAGCCAGCTGATGCCGTATAAGATTTCACACGCTGCTTACGCCAATATGTATGGCCCCACCACCGGCGATCGTTTGCGCCTTGCGGACACAGATCTCATCATTGAAGTTGAAAAAGATCTCACTACATATGGCGAAGAGGTCAAGTTTGGCGGTGGCAAAACCATTCGCGACGGCATGGGGCAATCACAAGTGACCCGTGCCAATGGAGCTGTCGATACCGTCATCACCAATGCGCTCATCGTTGATTATACCGGCATTTACAAAGCCGATATTGGCATTCGTGATGGGCTCATCGCGGCGATTGGCAAGGCGGGAAACCCGGACATACAGTCAGGCGTCGATATCATTATCGGCCCGTCAACAGAGATCATTGCGGGCGAGGGAAAAATCCTCACGGCGGGCGGCTTTGATGCCCATATCCATTTCATCTGCCCGCAACAAATCGACGATGCGCTGATGTCTGGCGTCACGACCATGCTGGGCGGCGGCACCGGGCCAGCAACCGGCACCAACGCCACTACATGCACGCCCGGGTCCTGGCATATTGGCCGCATGCTGCAAGCAGCTGAAAGCTTCCCCATGAACCTGGCGTTCGCTGGCAAAGGCAATGCCAGCCAACCAGAGGGACTGGTAGAACAGGTGAAGGGCGGCGCGTGTGCGCTGAAATTACATGAAGACTGGGGCACCACACCGGGCGCCATTGATTGTTGCCTTGGCGTCGCTGACGATATGGACGTGCAGGTGATGATCCACACGGATACCCTGAACGAAAGCGGCTTTGTCGAGAACACGGTGGACGCCTTCAAAGGCCGCACCATTCACGCCTTTCATACCGAGGGCGCGGGCGGTGGTCATGCCCCCGATATCATTAAAGTCTGCGGCGAGGAAAATGTCATCCCGTCCAGTACCAACCCGACACGCCCCTTCACGGTCAACACGCTGGACGAGCATCTCGACATGCTGATGGTTTGCCATCATCTGGATCCCAATATCCCCGAAGATATCGCCTTTGCCGAGAGCCGCATCCGCCGCGAGACCATCGCCGCCGAAGATATTTTGCACGATATGGGGGCCTTCTCGATCATCGCCTCTGACAGTCAGGCCATGGGCCGCGTCGGCGAAGTGTTAATCCGCACCTGGCAAACCGCGGACAAGATGAAAAAGCAGCGCGGCGCACTGCCCGGCGAAACTGGCGACAATGACAATCTGCGCGTCAAACGCTATATCGCCAAATACACCATCAACCCCTCGATTGCTCACGGTATGGACAAGCATATCGGTTCAGTAGAAGTCGGCAAGCTCGCAGATCTCGTCCTGTGGTCGCCAGCCTTTTTCGGCGTTAAACCAGATATGATCTTAAAGATGGGCACTATCGCTGCCGCCCCTATGGGCGACCCCAATGCCAGTATTCCAACGCCGCAACCAGTGCACTATCGCCCGATGTTTGGAGCGTTTGGAAAATCCATGACCCAGAGCGCCGTGAGCTTTGTCTCGCAAGCAGCGCTGGATGCGGACATCGGCAAGACACTGGGCCTTGAAAAGCAGCTCCTCGCGGTCAAAAATACCAGAGGCGGCATCGGCAAATCAGCCATGAAGCTAAACGACGCCACCCCCGACATCGAGGTCAACCCCGAAACCTACGAAGTGCGCGCCAATGGCGAACTCTTGACCTGCGAACCCGCCACCGAGCTGCCCATGGCGCAGCGCTACTTTTTGTTTTGAGGGAGAAATTGATAATAGTTATTGGTTTTGCTAAAATCCGTGCAAAGGAGAATTGATATGGCCGTTAGTGCAGATCTTGGAAAACCACTGGAAGACTATTTAAACGAGCTTGTGACTAAGGGGCGTTACCGCTCGCGCTCTGAAGTTTTGCGCGAAGGGCTGCGCCTCGTACAAGAGCGCGAAAAAAGACTGGAGGCACTTGATGTAGCGATTGAAGAAGGGCAAAGAGCGACAGCAGAAGGGCGCACACGCCCCGCCAAGGAGGTTTTTGCCGATGTAAAGGCGAGATTGCATAAAATAAAAGAACAGCAAGATGCAGGTTGAGCTGACGGAACCTGCTGCTGATGATTTACTGCAAATCGCTCTTTTCATTGCCGCAGACGACCCTGATCGTGCCCTCAGCTTTACCAGCGAACTGGAAGCCAGCTGTTTTGCTCTGGAAGATTTTCCAAAGCGTGGGTCCGTCTTGAAGGAAAGCAACGGCTATGAAGTCCGTCGCCTTGTTCATGGCAGCTATGTTATATTGTACCAGATTGAGGAAGCTTCCATATCGGTTTTGAGAATTTTGCATGGCTCACAAAACATAGCTTCAATCCTGTCTGGAGACACGCAATAGATGGTAAGCGCAACCAGCAAGAGAGTTGGCCATGGCACAGGGGTATTTTTTGTATTGAGGGGGGCAGCAGATGGCATTTGGAAATGAGCGAGAGTTTGAGACGCACATACGAAATCTTATTCACGATAACATCACAGATCAATTCCCACACATATATGCGCTTGATAACAAAAAGGCTGTCGATATACTGATTTGCCGCGACCAGCCAGAACCAAAACTGTTTTTCATTGAAGTGAAATTTCATAAAGCTTCTCTTGGGCGCCTTGGCTTTGGTAGTACTGGTGGTAGAGGCTTCCAACCTGAAATCCTGCAAAAACAACCTGCTTATTTTGAGCAGAACATGCGTTGGATTATCGGGAATGAGGCCAATGAGTCTGAAGAGTTTCTATTCCTGACGTCAGAAACAATTCGGGGATATGTGGCAGGTGGTGTGATCGGAGACAAACAAAACAATATTCAGGAACGTATTTTTTCAATGGAAAATCATTTGAATAAAAAACAATTCCTGCAAGAACTGGAACAATGGCTCACCACATAAAAATGGTATTTACACAAGACAAAAACTTGTCATCCCAGCGTAGGCTGGGATCCATACGCCGCAGCATTTCAAGGAACACCGAGACTCGAGTTGTAAGATCAGGGAGTATGGATCCCCGCCTGCGCGGGGGATGACACCGAATTCGATTATGCAACATCTTACCCCCTCTCCCAGGGGGAGAGGGTTAGGGTGAGGGGGTAAAAGCCCGTTATAGAACACAAAACGAGAATGTAAAATGATCAAAGCGACCAGCATAACCCATAGTCATGATGCACCTGCTGATACCGTGACACTGACTTATGACGACCGTTTTCGGCGGCGTATGGTGATGACAGGCGACGATGGTCTTGCCTTTTTGCTCGACCTCCCAGAAGCGGTGCAGCTGCAGGACGGCGCGGATTTATTGCTCACCGATGGCCGCCATATCCGCGTGCTGGCGGCCCCCGAAGATATCATGCAGGTGATCGCTAAAGATCCGCTGCATCTGATGCGCACTGCCTGGCATATTGGCAACCGCCATCTACCTTGCGAGATCCATGCGGACAGGCTGGTTTTGCGCTGGGATCATGTTATTGCCGATATGCTTGAAAAGCTCGGTTGTGAGGTCAAGCGCCTTGATGCTTCGTTTAATCCCGTAGGCGGCGCTTACGGTCACGGCAAAACCCACAGCCATGACCACAACGATGGCCGCAACGATGACCATGGGCATAGCCACGGACAATCTCATGACTGATTTTCTCCCTGAAAATGAAGCGCTATATTTGCTCAGTGTGTGGTTCTCACCTTCTTATCCCGTTGGCGCATTCAGCTATTCGCACGGTCTTGAGATGGCTGTCGAGCAAGGTCTGATATTCGACCAGCAATCATCGGAGATATTCGTTCGCAATCTTCTGGCGCGTGGCACGGGACAGCTTGATGCTCAATTACTGGCGGCCGCCTATCAAGCAGTCGCGCAACAAGATGATCAAAAACTCATCGAGATCGCGGAACTGTCCAGCATATTTGGATCGACCAAAGAGCTCACCCTTGAGAGCCACGCGCAAGGCGATGCCTTTTTAAAAGTGACGCGCGATTGCTGGCCCAATACGGCTCTTGAGCGCCTGGCAAAAATCTGGCCCGGCCCCTATGCCTACAATATCACCGTTGGCGCGGCGGCCGCAGGCGCAAACCTGCCTCTGGAGCTGACACTAACGGCTTACTTGCATGGCTTTGCCGCCAATCTGGTCTCGGCCCTTGTGCGCCTTGTACCGCTTGGCCAGACCGACGGGCAAAAAACCACGCAAGCCTTGATGAGCGACATCACCAAGATTGTCCAAATGACATCAGGCGAGAATATCGATACATTCACCAGCTCAACCTTGATGCTTGAGCACTGTTCCATGCAACACGAAAACCAATATACAAGGCTATTTCGCTCATGACAAAATCCAGCAACGGACCTTTGCGGGTCGGCATTGGCGGGCCGGTTGGCTCTGGCAAAACGGCACTGGCCGAAAAGCTGTGCTTCGCCATGCGCGATCAATATTCGATCGCCGCCATCACCAATGATATTTACACAAGAGAAGACGCCGAATTCCTGACGCGCTCTGGTGCCCTGCCAGTCGAGCGCATCATGGGCGTCGAAACAGGTGGCTGCCCGCACACCGCGATCCGTGAAGATGCCTCGATCAACCTGGCTGCCATCGCCCAGATGCAGGAAAAGTTTAGCGATCTGGATGTGATTTTTATCGAGTCAGGTGGCGACAATCTCGCCGCCACATTCAGCCCCGAGCTGGCCGATATCACCCTCTATGTGATAGATGTCTCGGCTGGCGATAAAATCCCGCGCAAAGGCGGCCCCGGCATCACGCGCTCTGATCTGCTGATCATCAACAAAACGGACCTAGCTCCCCTCGTTGGCGCCAGCCTTGAGGTGATGGACCGGGACAGTAAAAAAATGCGCGGCCAACGCCCGTTCTTGTTCACCAATCTAAAAGCTGGAGACGGAGTCAGTGAGGTCGTCGCAATCATTGAACGTCTGGGGGGATTGTAGATCACTCTTTCAGATAGCTGTTGGGGAAAAGTAGTGGCCGATATGGTCTTTCAAATATACCTGTGTTGCCCTCAAAAGCAGCCATAGCTTCTGGCGCCTTGTAACGGAGAAAAAGTGCCAGAAGCTGGCACCTATCGCTCCAAGATAATATTGGAAGTCTATCACTATCTATATTCATTGGTGATCCCGGCGTGATTCGAACACGCGACCCCCAGATTAGGAA
>JAJRPI010000053.1 GCA_024280895.1 Alphaproteobacteria bacterium
ATATCTGGCCGAGGGCCAGGCCTATCTTGAAAAGGGTGAGCTGGGAGCGGCGGTTATTCAGTTGAAGAATGCCCTCAAACAGGATCCCAAAAACAAGACGGCACGCCAGACTCTTGGCGAGGCCTATTTGCTGCGTGGCGATGGTGCGGGGGCAGAAAAGGAGTTTGAACGGGCGCGTAGTCTGGGCGTCGGCATGGGTGAGTTGGCCGGATCATTGGGCCGGGCTTACCTCATGCAGGGCAAGGCCGATGAGGCGCTGGAAAAGGTGCCGCTGGAAGAGGGGTTTGCTGCGGCGGTCAGAGCCGATATTCTCGTCGTTCATGCCAATGCCTACATGCAGAAAAATCAGCCGGAAGAGGCCAAAAATGCCTTCCGTGAGGCGCTTGATTTGAACCCGGAGGCTGTTGATGCCTTGCTGGGGCTGGGCCGTCTGGCCGTGATAAAACAGCAGCTGGACAAAGCCACCGAACAGACGGACAAGGCGCTGGCCATTAATCCGAAGAGCAGCGAGGGTTGGGCCATCAGGGGCGAGATCGCCCGGCAGAAGGGCGATTTGGCGGCTGCAGATACGCATTTTGACAAGGCCCTGTCCCTGCAGTCCCTGAGTCCCACCGCCTTGCTCGGTAGTGCTAGGGTGAACTTGGCTCTGGGCAATACGGAAAAGGCCAACCAGGCTATCGATCAGGTGCTCAAGCTCAGCCCCAGTCACCCGTTGGCCAACTATCTGCGTGCGGTCGGATTATACCGCAGCGGTGACCCGGACGGTGCCGCCGAGGCTCTGCAGGTGGTATTGCTCAACGTCCCTGATCACCTGCCCAGCTTGCAGGTAATGGGGGCGATCGACTTTTCCAAGGGGCGCTATGAGCAGGCCGAGCAGGCCTTGTCACGGGTGGTGAATGCGCAGCCGGACAATATTGCCGCCATCAAACTGCTGGCAACCACTCAATTGCAACTGGGGCAGGGCGAGAAGGCCGTTGAAATCCTGCAACCGGCCCAGGCAAAGGTGGATGATGATGCCCAGCTCCTCGCGCTGCTGGGCACGGCCTATCTGCGCAGCGGACGGAATGCCGAGGGCATCAGATATCTCGAACGTGCTACCGAACTGGATCCGCAGGCGGCGGGCGTGCGTACTCAGCTGGCGCTGGGGCATCTCGCCAGCGGAGAGACTTCTCAGGCGGTCAAAGAGCTGGAGACAGCCGTCGATCTCGGCAAGGATATCTTCCAGGCCGAACTCATGCTGACTTTGGTGCATCTGCGCAAGCAGGATTTCGATCTGGCCTTGAGACAGGCGAAAACCTTTGCTGAAAAGAACCCCGATAGCCCGTTACCCCACAATTTGGCCGGCGCCGCTTATCTGGGCCAGGGTGAGGTGGGCAAGGCCCGCGCCGAGTTCAACAAGGCCTTGGGCAAGGATGCCCGTTTCCTGCCTGCGCGGATGAATCTCGGGCGCTTGTTTGAGCGGGAGGATAAGCTGGATGAGGCCAAACAGGTCTATCAGGCCACGCTCAAGCAGCAGCCGTCTCATCTGGGTGCATTGATGTCGCTGGCCCGCCTGGCCACCCGGCAGGGGCAGGAAAAAGAGGTGCTTAACTATCTGCAGAAGGCCTGGGAAGGCAATGACGGTGCGATTCAGCCGGGAATGGCCCTGGTGCGCTATTACAACCAGCGCAAGCAGCCGTTGCGTGCCGTCAGCATTGCGCGGGAAATGAAGGCCCAGCACCCGGATAATCCGCAGGTGCTCAATGCGCTGGGTTTGTCGCAGATGGAAAACAAGGATTACCATGCCGCGCTGTCTACCTTTGAGACCCTGCGGCGTGTCAGCTCGGATTCGCCACAACCGCTGTACCTGCTGGGGTTGGCCCGCAAGGCTTTGGAACAGCCAAAGGAGGCCAGACAATACTTCGAGAAGGCTCTGGACATTGCTGAGGATCACTTGGCAGCGCAGCTTGCCCTGGCACGTCTGGAAGCGCAGGAAAACAATCCCGATACCGCCTTGAGCATTGCGCAAAAAATTCAGCAACAGCGGCCCGATGACGACGTCGGCTATCGCCTGGAAGGGGATGTGCTGATGCAGACCGGAAAGCCTGCAGCGGCCGCCAAAGTCTATGAAAATGGCTTGAAAAAGGTCGAGTCTTCTCGCCTGGTGGTGGCCCTGTATGCGGCACAAAAAAAAGCAGGAAAAACGGATCCTTATAAATTATTGGCGACATGGCTGAAGGAACATCCAGAGAGTCTTGCTGTACGCACGGTCTATGCCGGTGCCCTGCAGGAAGCAGGTAATCTGCAGAGTGCAGTGACGCAGTATCAAAAAATCCTGGTTGAACGTCCCAACAATGTTGTGGTTCTCAACAACCTCGCTTGGGCTGCCCAGCAGCTGGGCCGGGCCGATGCCATTGACTATGCTGAGCGGGCCTACAAACTCGCGCCGGAAATCCCGGCCGTCGTCGATACCTTTGGTTGGTTGCTGGTTAACAAAGGGGATGTGCAGCGAGGTTTGACGTTACTGGAGCAGGCCGTTGCCAAGGCCCCACATCTGGCAGAGATCCGCTACCACCTCGGTGTTGCCCTGTATCGAGCGAATCAAAAATCCCGGGCCAAGGCAGAGCTGGAGAGGGCGCTGGAAATGGATGACAGCTTTTCAGGGGCCGATGAAGCCCGGAATCTGCTGAGTGAAATTTAAACCAGGCTCTTAGCGGTGTCCCCCGTAGCAAAGAATTCAAAGGAAAATTGAATGAAGATGTTTGTAAGATATGTACCATTGATGCTCTTACTGAGCGTATTCGTTACGGCCTGTGGGAAAACGGAGGTCAGCGATGTCGAGCATGTCCAGCGGGCCAAGCAGTTTCAGTCCGAGGGTGATTTCAGGGCTAGTTTGATCGAACTGAAAAATGCGCTACAACAAAATCCCAAGAATGCCGAGGCCCGGCTTCTTCTGGCTGATCTCTATGTGCTGTTAGGGGATGGCGCAGCGGCCGATAAGGAACTACAGAGGGCGCGGGGGCTTGGTGTCAGCGGGGCTTATATCGAACAACTCAATATTCGTGTCAAGTTGTTGCAGAGGGAATTTGATGAGGTGCTGGTGGCCTTGACCGATGGAGGGTTGGAGTCGCAGCCAGAATTTCAGGCCTTGCGGGGTAACGCATTATTGGGACTGGGCAAGATTGACGAGGCCGAGGAAGTCTTCCGTTCAGTTCTGAAACAGGATCCGGATGACGTGGGTGCCTTGCTGGGGCTGACACGCATTGCGTTGGCTTCAAAAGACAACGAAGCAGCTGCGGATACATTACAAACGCTTTTGAAAGTGGATTCCGAAAATGCCGAAGCATGGCTGCTGAGTGGCGACTTGGCACGTCTTAACAAGGCCGATGCAGAGGCAGTGGCCGCCTATCAACGAACGATCGAGCTGCTTTCCACAACCATCACCACGCGTGTAGGCATTAAAGCCCGTGCCAACCTGACACGAATATTGCTGAGCCAAGGCAAGTTTGTCGCAGCGAAGGAGCATGTGGACTACCTGCTCAAGGCGGCACCGAAGCACCCGACTTCCAGCTATTTGGCCGCATTGCTGGCCTATGAAAAGAAGGATTATGCAGCGTCACGGGATTATCTGCTGCAAACCAACAAGGTTGCCCCCGATTTCCTGCCAGGCCTGTTTCTTCTGGGTAGTGTCAATTTCAGCCTGGATAACCTGGAACAGGCTGAAATGCAGCTGGCGCGCGTCGTTGCCGAGAGACCTTTGCTCACGCCTGCACGCATGATGTTGGCAGAGATACATTTGCGTCAGGCCGACTCCGGTGAGGTGCTGGGTATTCTTGAGCCTGCATTGGCCCAGCAGCCCCATAATGCCCGCTTACTGGCCATGGCCGGGCAGGCAGCGTTGCAAGAAGGTGATCTGGAGGCCGGCCGACAATATCTGACAAAGGCGGTTGCGGAACAGCCGAGTGACAGCAGCTTACGTGCACAGTTGGCCATGCTTTATTTGGCCGAAGGCAATGATGCTCAGGCCATTGAAGAACTGGAACGGGCCGTCGAGTCTGGCAAGGCACCGGGGCGGGAACAGTCCATGCTTGCCCTAACCTATCTGAAGCAAAAGAATTTTGACGAGGCATTACGGGTTGCACAGGACTTGGTCACAGTGAATCCCAATAGCGCTTATTCGCAGAATCTGTTAGGTGTCATATTGGGCGCAAAGGGTGACATCAGGCTGGCCAAGGATGCCTTTGCCAAGGCTTTACAGCTTGATCCAAAATTCTCTTCCGCAGCCCTGAATCTGGCACGATTTGACGTGCAGGAAGGGAAACTCGATGGTGCACGCGAACGCATGGATGGGATTCTCCAGCATAATGAAAATGACGTCTCGGCGATGCTGGTTCTGGCTCAGTTGGCCGATGTTGAAAATGACCGGGAGCAGGCTGTGGCGTGGTTAGAGAAGGCCCGTGCCGCAGAGAATAAGGCAATGGCGCCGCGCTTGGTGCTTACCCGCTATTATCTGCGTATGGGAAATCTCGACCGTGCGCGGGAAATAGCGCGCGAGGTCGTGGCTATCGACGGCCGAAATTCTCAGGCACTTATGGCGCTTGGTCGGGTGGAGATGGGTTCACAGGATTACCGTGCCGCCGTGAGTGCGTTTGAAAAGGCCGTGAAAGAGGCGCCGGGTGTGCAGGGCTACTATTTGCTGGGCGTGGCGCAGTTCCGTGCTGATGACGATGATGCGGCAAGAAACTCACTAAAGCAGGCCCTGAAGCTGCGACCTGAACATCTCCAGGCGGCGTCATTACTGGTGCTCTTGGATGTAAAGGCCGAGCAGATTGAAGACGCCTTGCGTGGTGCTGAAGAGATCAAACGTCAGCATTCGACGTTGCCTGCGGGCTTCATACTGGAAGGTGATATTCATGCCAACCAGAAACAGAGCGCCAGGGCAGCCAGTGCCTATGCCAAGGCAAGAGAGCTGGGTAGTGGTACCCGGATCCTATTGAAAGAGGTTGCCGCCCTGCAAACCAGTCAAGGTAATGTGGCCGTCATAAACCTGTTGACAGGCTGGTTGAAAACCCACGAGAGTGATGTGGCTGCGCACTATGCCCTGGCTGTCGCTTATTCCTCCGAAGGTAGGGTGGTGGAGGCAATAAAGGAGTATCGCCACCTGTTGCAAGGGGCACCGGAATACGTGCCTGCACTCAATGATTTGGCCTGGCTTCTCTCCCAGGATGGAAAATCTGAGGAGGCGTTGCAATTTGCCGTTAAGGCCTATGAGTTGCGGCCCGATAATGGCCCCGTTCTCGATACCTTGGGGTGGATTCGATTGCAGCAAGGCGAGACAAAACTCGCGTTAGGGCTGCTGCGTCAGGCCGCTGAAAAAATGCCTGGCGTTGGGGATGTACAGTACCATCTGGCAGAAGCCCTGGCCCGGTCAGGCAAAACGACCGAGTCTCGGACGGTTCTCCAGCGTGTCCTCAGTACAGACTCATCGTTTTCCTCGCGCCAGCAAGCCCAGCAACTGCTCGACAGCCTATAATCCTGCTGCCGACGGCGCAATCGTCATGCATCTGCGCCCCAATGTCATTAAGTTAACAAAATCACGACTGTTTTGTAGGTTGGCGGTGACGAAGGAACCCCAACATTGTTGGTTTCGTTGGGGTTCGCAGGGCTCACCACCAACCTACAACAAGCAGGATCTCAGGCTTAACTTAATGGCATTGATCTGCGCCCCCTTTTCTTGGTGTGCTGTATTAACCCGGCATCAATATAGACCATGTTCAGGACTTCAAGCGTGCTTCAGATCAAGGCATCACTCTTGAAGTCCCCGCCCGATTGTTTTTGAAAAAGAGATAGGCCGCCGTGTGGCGATGCGCAGGCTGCATTATCAAAGCTTGCAGTAGGCCGACTACAGCTGCGCTTTGACGCCTTCCGTCATTGAGCAATTTTCATTCCAGGGTCGTTGTACGTATGACGCACACTACGGGCAGGCTGCTGCTTCCTTCAGCCCCAATAGGCAACGAAAATCTTCCACTAACGGATACAGATAGACCGCTTTGATGCTTTCGGGGGATTGCATCGACCGGTCAAATGACGTTGGATCCGTTCTATTGATTCCAATTGGGAGAGTGTGCTTTTTATCTGGTTTTGTTTGTTCATGGTGCCACTGTACGTGGCAGGCAGGGTGGTTTCGTGCTACTTATGGGTAAAGGGCAGGGCAAGCCTTTACCAAATAGCCGAAGCCCAGTTTCTCATCGTTGGATGGGGTCATCGAAACACATTGTCGCCCGATAGAGTTATCGACCGGATAAAGGCCCGCAGTGTTTGAACGGGCTTTTCGCTTTTTTTAGCGCAAAAAAAACGCCACCCGAAGGTGGCGTTTTTTGTTACGACTTGAGGCCGAAGACTCAGGCTGCGGCTGCCTTGCGGCGAGCGCGGAATCCAAGTCCGATCAGGCCCAGGCCCAGCAGCGCTAAGGTGGCAGGGGCAGGTACTGGGATCACTGACTCAACGATGAAGACGAGGTCGTTGTAATCATTGTCACCACTGTTTGCCACGTCTTCCCAGGCCAAGACGAACTCATTGTCGGTCCAAAGGCCAGGAGCATTGCCGCCAACTGCGATCATATCCGTATCAGTGCCTTGATAAGCCACCATCTGGTCATCGCCACCGAGATTAAGAGCACTGTCGGAGAAAAATAATCCACCAGGGCCGTCTAAGTAGAAACCGAAGGCGTTAGCGGCGAAATCAATGCCCGAATCACCGAAATTCACATGCACAGAGCCGTCCGCCTTAATTGATAAGACAGATTGGGCACCGGCATTTTGTGGCCCGGAGAACAGCTCTACCCTGCTTGCGGCATTGTTTCTGTCGAAAACTCCGATCGCATTGCCGTCGGAATTTCCCGCGATTTCGATGATCATCGTGCTGACGGAACCGCCGGCACCGGTAATTGACCAGTAGCTGTCGCCTGCATCATCCATCATGTCATTAGCGGCATCAACGCTGCTCGTGCCGTTAACAGGGGCAGTGGTGAAGTTGTCGAAAATTGTCTGCAGGCTGCTTTCGCCGTTGCTTTCACTTAGGTCAACAAATGTAGGAGCCGCCCATACCGGACTCGCCACAAGCAGGCCAGCTGCTGCGATTCCCGCCAGTTTAATATTTAATTTACCCATCGTTCCATCCTCTAGTTAATTCAGTTCACTTAAAAAGTATTGCGTTTATTTGCCAATTCCTCGCTTAACTTTAAGCAGTAAGCGTGCCAGCATTGTAACTTGTTGTTTTTTTTTAAAAAAATAATTTATCTTCAGTGTTTTCGCGGCTGCTGTAAGAAAACTCGACAGTTTCTTGCGTAGCGAGGGAAAAAGGACTTTGAAATACTATAAATCTTTTAAAAACATATCGTTAATATTAATTTTTGCTGTTGTGAGAGAGGCACATTTGGCAGTTTGGATGTTGAGCGGTAATTTTTGGGTTTTAGGTGTAAAAAAATCCGACATATTGTGCGTAGTGGCTGTGTGTTACCGGATTCTGGTCGATTTTTCCCGGTTTAATGGCAAAGCTTAACGAAATTAACCCGTCATTTCAGGTGTCTTAGACAGATAATTATTATGACTTTCAATTGGATAGGGTGTTTTCTGAATGCTGGTGCCTTTGAGTAGTGTATTCAAATCGGTAGGGTGCATTCATTGCATGCACCGGATAGCACGGTGCATGGTGTTAAATACTCTGTGTGATGATGGATTGGCAGGGTGCTACATTGAGTACACCTTACCCGTCACAATAACGGCCACACTCGGTAACTTCCGGTAACTTCGCTAACATTATACAGAGGCAGTGCTCGTGTCGAATGTCCGCATCAATCAACGGCGTGAGATTTTAGCGGATGATTTCGATTATTGGAGCTTACATATGATGATTTCGGTAATAATTTACTAGTATCTCCGGCTCTAAAGATTTAATCTCTCGCTTCGCCGACGTGCGGGGTGGTGGGTCATGTGTGTGTTACCATTCCCTGATTTGTGTTGCCGGTATGTTGGTGATGTGTTCTTGTAGTACCCTTATTGCTCAGTGGTGTCGTTGGTATTGCCCGGTAGCATCAGTAGTATTTTTCCATGTGACTTCAGATTTGGTATTGATTTATGACGATCGATTGTAAGGGACTAAATTCGTTTGTTTTCATCATGCTGCTTGCCGGAATCGTGTTTTCTGCCGGCTGTGCGTAGAAACTTCCGTCACCGCCAGCAGCGACTTCCACGGAAAATACGGAATATCTCATTGGCCCCGGGGATACGTTGCAGGTATTTGTCTGGCGTAACGAGGAAGTATCAATATCGGTGGTGGTAAGGCCCGATGGAAAGATTTCCACGCCATTGGTAGAAGATCTGGTCGCGACAAACAAAACACCAACGCAACTGGCGCGGGATATCGAGAGAGTGCTTGCCAGTTACCTGAAGGATCCTCTGGTAACGGTGATGGTGAGTGGGTTTGTGGGTCCCTATAGCCAACAGATTCGTGTCGTGGGGGAGGCGGCGGCACCAAGAGTACTGTCATATCGGGAAAATATGTCAGTTCTCGACGTGATGATAGCGGTGGGTGGATTGACGGAATTTGCCTCGGGTAACAAGGCAACGATCGTGCGTGAGGTGGAGGGTAAGCGTCAGCAGTTCATTGTGCGGCTTGATGATCTCATTCGAGACGGAGATATTAGTGCCAATGTCCCTGTTCTTCCTGGCGATATTCTGATCATTCCAGAGTCCTGGCTCTAACCCCATCTATCGGTGCGGTTTTTTCTATCAACCCTCTTTTTCAGGTTTAATACGGTCTCATGCAGGAAGTTTTAGAGCAATTGATGGGCTATGCGCGGGGCGCCTGGCGGTTTCGTTGGTACGTACATTTAATCGCTTGGCCCCTATGTGTTGGGGGCTGGGTGCTCGTGTATACGCTGCCGGATCAATATGAGGCTTCTGCGCGAGTCTACCTGGATACGCAGTCCGTACTGAGGCCTTTATTGAAAGGGCTGGCGGTAGAGACGGATCCGACGAAGGAGGTGGCGATCATGACGCGCACACTCCTCAGTCGCCCCAATCTCGAGAAAGTGGCGCGTATGACCGATATGGATCTTGAGGCGACGACTCCGGAAGAGATGGAAGGGCTTCTGGATCGACTGCAACACACCATTAAGCTGCAGGGGAGTGCGCGCGAAAACCTTTATACCATCACCTATGTAAACAAAGAACCGGAGTTGGCCAAACAGGTGGTTCAGTCGTTGCTCACTATCTTTGTGGAAACCAGCTTGGGGGGTACTCGCAAGGACACGGATATTGCACAGCGTTTTCTCGATGAGCAGATTGAGAACTACGAGGCCCGTCTTTTCACCGCAGAAGAGGCATTGAAAGAGTTCAAGCGCAAGAATGTCGGCATGATGCCCAGGGAAGGCCAGGAGTATTACCAGCAAATGCAAGAGGCAAGTACCCGGTTGTCCACAGCCCAGCTGGAGCTGAGCGAGACCGTTAGACGGCGAGATGAACTACGTCGCCAGCTACGTGGCGAGGAGCCAACCTTCGGTATGGTGCCACAAACTTCGGTACAGCAGGTGGCGACGAACTCTGCACTGGATGCCCGCATTCAGAATTTGCAGACACGACTTGATGAGTTGCTTTTTCAGTACACGGATCGGCATCCTGACGTGGCTGCCATCAAGCGAACCATCGAGACGCTGGAGGCCCAGAAGGCGGAGGAGCTGGCGCAGGCCGTAAAACTGAACCCGGCATCGACTGCACCGTCTGCCCTTGAAACCAACCCCGTCTACCAGCAGCTCAGGATTTCACTGGGTGAAGCAGAGGCCTCGGCGGCCGCATTACAAGTGCGGGTGGATAATTTCCAGGGAGAGCTCAATCACCTGAAAACGATGGTGGATACTATTCCCCAGGTTGAGGCCCAATTGAAGCGCCTCAACCGTGATTATGCGATTAATAAGAAGAATTATGAGACCTTGCTGACCCGGCGGGAGTCGGCAAAGATTTCCCGTGAGGCCGGGCGGAGTTCGGAGAACGTGAAATTTCGTATCATCGACCCCCCCCGTGTACCTCTGGAGCCCTCAGGCCCTAATCGTCCTCTGCTGGTTTCGGTGGTTTTGTTGGGCGGTTTGCTGGCAGGCCTGGCCTTTGCCTTCTTCCTGTCGCAGTTGAGGCCGTCGTTCGATAGTGTCCGCACGGTCACCCGAGAGCTGGGGGTGCCTGTATTTGGCAGCGTGTCGCGTATCTGGAGCGGGCATGCCCGCTTGAAACGGCGCGCCGAGGTAATGGCCTTTGGGGCCATGGGATTGCTGTTGGTGGGCCTGTTCGGGGTTTACTTGGCGTATCTACATTTTATGCTAAAACCGGCTGCCTCCTAGAGGAATCAGTGAGGGAACGATGAGCTCTATCGAACGTTATATCGACAAACTGGCGAGTTCCGAGGATCCGAATGCGGCTTCCCTCGATTCTTCCTTTGCGTCTTCTGCAGCTATTGACACGCAAGCCGGGAAGACGACGCAGCAGGAGGTCTCCATCGATTTCGAGCGCCTTAAGGCGGCGGGTATGCTGACGCCGGATGCCAGTCAGGGGCGGTTGGCCGATGAATACCGTGCCATTAAGCGGCCGCTACTGAAGAATGCCTTCGGTGGAGGGGTCGTGGCGCTTACTCACGGTAACTTGATCATGGTAACCAGCGCCCTGCCGGGTGAGGGGAAATCTTTCACCTCTATCGGTCTGGCCATGAGTATGGCGATGGAGCTGGATCATACTGTTATGCTGGTGGAGGCCGATGTGGCCAAGCCTGCCGTTTGCCATTACTGCGGTATCCCGGAACCCCGGCAGGGATTGGTGGATTATCTGGCCGACTCCGGTATTGATCTGTCCGACTTGTTGATGAAGACCAATGTCCCCAAGCTGACATTGTTGCCGGCGGGGCGCCGCCATCCTTCGTCTGCCGAGTTATTGGGTAGTCACGCCATGCGAGATCTGATGGATCAACTGGCCAATCGCTACCCGGATCGTGTGGTGATATTCGATTCCCCTCCGCTGCTTCTATCCAATGAGGCAGTCACACTGTCGTCCTTAATGGGGCAGGTCATCGTCGTGGTTGAAGCGGCGAAAACCCAGCAGACCCAGGTCAAGCAGGCGATTGCTCTACTCGATCCCAATCAGACCGTTGGCGTGGTGCTTAACAAAAATCGTGCCGTCGAGGGTGCTGGTTATGGAGGTTACGGGTACGGGTACGGTTACGGGGCAGCAGGGCGGGGGGAATAGTTGTTCTCCGGGCTGATTTGGTCGGAGGGTGTGCCAGCACCTTCCCGCATACTATTTGTTTTTCTGGTTCTGCCGGTCGCTACACTGGCAGAGGCCGCCAGTTGGCGCTTTTCGCCCTCCCTGGAATTGGCAGAGACCTACAGCGACAATATTACCCTGCGCCCGGCGGGCGGAGAGCAGAGCGACTATGTCACCGAGGTGGCGCCTGGTTTTGGTTTGAGCACCGATGGGCGGCGGCTGGATCTTGACCTGAACTACCGCTGGCGAGGGCTTTATTTTGCCCGTGACAATAATAGGAATGCAGCGTATCACCAATTGGGTGCAAGTATGAATGGTATCTTGGTTAACAACCTGCTCTTTGTCGATGGCGATGCCAGTTATCGCCAGACTGTAGTGGAGCCGGGCGCCGCCGTCGGCCAAGGTTATATCGCCAGTGGTGCCAATTTGCAGGATGTTCTTACTACCTCCGTCTCACCCTATCTGAGACGAAGGCTCGGCAGTTGGGCTGAGGCAGTGCTGCGCTACACCCAGTCCACCGTCCTCTACCCCGATGACAGTGACAGGGACAGTTTTTCGGATGGTGTCGATTTCCGGCTAGCGGATCAAAAAGCGAGTGATCGCTGGTCATGGTCTTTAGGCTATCGTGCACAAAGCATCGATTATCGGGCTACCGAGCGAGTCGGTGTGACTACCCGTCAGGCGGATCTGCAACTCGATTATCGCCTGAGTCACCGGCTGGGACTTAATGGGCAAGTTGGCCGTGAAGAGAATGAATATCCTCGAGCTGAGGATGCTCCAGCCTCGGAGGGCAATTTCTGGAACCTCGGTCTGGATTGGTCGCCGAGTCCGCGTACCCAATTGAGTGTCGGTGGAGGCAGGCGTTATTACGGCAGCGACTGGCGTCTTGACCTGAGTCACCGTGGTCGTCGCACTACCCTGAGTGCGGCCTATTCCGAAGGAATGACCACCCGCCGACAGTATCAACTGGCACTGCAGCTTGATGATGCTGGCCAACCCATTATCGACGTTAATACCCAGCTGCCACTGCTCAAAATTCTGCCTCTGGATGAAGTCTATATTCGCCGGCGGGTTCAGCTGAATTTCAGCTATGGCACCCGGCGCTCCACCACTTCGCTCACCCTGTATCAGGAGAGGCGGGGGTATCAGGAGAGCCAGGTAGATGAGACGGTGCGTGGCAGCGGTATTGCCTGGCGCTGGGCTCCGGGACGGCGGGTGGATTTCAATATTGGCACAGACTTGGTGTTGAGCGAGTATTCCGACCGTTCGGACGACCGTCGCCTGGCCAGTTACGCCACCCTTACGCGCAAGCTTGGGCGATACATGGATACCACCCTTGAGGCCCGGAACACTCGGCGTGACGGTGTTATCGACTACACTGAAAACCAGCTTTCGGCACGCTTGACCTTACGCTGGTGAGCCGTGTGAGCACAGTATTTTTATCAGCAATCGAGATTTTATGAGTGCAATGCAACAAAGCAGGGTTTTGTGCGTTGTTGGCGCCCGGCCCAATTTCATGGCCGCAGGTTAGTAGCCGTTACACGGAATCAAACTATCAATATGTCCATTTGCAACGCCATGACCGTCGATGTTGAGGATTATTTCCAAGTCTCCGCCTTTGAGGCGCACATCGATCGTGCCCAGTGGGATACCTTGCCTTGCCGCGTGGAGGCCAACACGGATCGCATCATTGCCCTGTTCGAGGCGGCGGGCGTAAAAGCCACCTTTTTCACCCTGGGTTGGGTCGCGGAGCGTTATCCTGCACTGATCCGGCGTATCGTTGACGCTGGTCATGAGCTGGCCAGCCATGGCTATTTTCATATACGGGTCACCCAGCAACAGCCGGCGGAGTTTCGCGCCGATGTGGAGAAGACGAAAAAGTTGCTGGAAGACACAGGTGGCGTGCTGGTGAAGGGCTATCGTGCCCCCAGCTATTCTATTGGCGCAGACAATCTTTGGGCCCTAGATGAACTGAGCGATGTCGGTTATCTTTACAGCTCCAGCATTTATCCGGTCAAGCACGACCTCTACGGTATGCCCGAGGCGCCGCGTTTCGCCTTTCGTCCCCGTGGCGAGACGGGGATCCTCGAAGTGCCTATTACCACCCTGCGTCTTGGTGGCCGTAATCTGCCCTGTGGCGGAGGCGGTTTTTTCCGCCTTTATCCCTATGCCGTCTCCCGCAGGGCCCTGCGGTATGTCAATCAGCGTGAGGGGCAGTCCGGCATGTTCTACTTTCACCCTTGGGAGATTGATCCCGGGCAACCTCGTCAGCCGGGTCTTGGCCTGAAGACGCGTTTTCGCCACTATCTAAATCTGGGACGCATGGAGTCACGTCTGCGAGCCCTGCTGGATGATTTTGAGTGGGACAGAATGGATCACATATTTCTCGATAAGAAGACCGCCGCATGACGACACAGGATACACTGAGCATTGGTGAGCTAGGCTCGGCCGATTGCGAGCGGTGGGATGCCTTCGTCGATACCTGTGACGAGGCGACCTTTTTCCATCGTGCCGGCTGGCGGCGGGTGATCGAAGAGGTCTTCGGTCATTGCACTTGGTTTCTCTATGCCGAGCGTAACGGGCAGATTGAGGGCGTCCTGCCTCTGGCGCAGATCAGGAGTCGGTTGTTTGGCAATAACCTGATGTCCTTGCCGTTTTGTGTCTATGGCGGTGTGGCAGCAAACAGTGAAGAAGCGGCAGATCTGCTGATTTACACGGCTCAAAATAAGGCGGAAACCCAGGGTGTGGATGCGCTGGAAATGCGTAACCGCAACCGACGTCACCCCGAGTGGGAGCATAAGGATCTGTATGTCACCTTCCGCAAGGAAATCGACCCCGACCCGGAACAGAATCTCAAGAACATCCCGCGCAAGCAGCGCGCCATGGTGCGCAAGGGCATCAAGGCCGGCCTAGAATCCGACTGGGATGATGATTCGGATCGTTTCTACAATGCTTATTCACAGAGCGTGCATGCTCTGGGAACACCGGTCTTTTCGCGCAGGTTATTCACGGTGTTACGGGATGAGTTTGGCGATGACTGCCGCGTACTGACCATCACCAAGGATGGCCGCACCGTGGCCAGTGTGATGAACTTCTATTTCCGTGACGAGGTATTGCCTTATTATGGTGGGGGTACCTCTGAGGCACGAGCCTTAAAGGCTAATGACTTTATGTACTGGGAATTAATGCGCCGCTCTGCGGAAGAGGGGATTCGCATCTTTGATTTTGGCCGCAGCAAGCAGGGTGCCGGATCCTACAGTTTTAAGAAGAACTGGGGTTTTGTGCCGGAGCCATTGCATTATGAATATCACCTGGTGAAAGCAAAGGAAGTGCCGGAAGTGAATCCCAATAATCCCAAGTATCAGATGTTTATCAAGCTTTGGCGCAAATTGCCCCTAGGCATGACGCAGTGGCTTGGGCCTCATATTGTCAGGAATCTGGGCTGAGCGATGACCGGCCTGCTATTCACTGTAGGGTGGACACGTTTTATGTGTCCACGCGGCGCAACACAAAATGGTGGGCATAAACCACATACCCACCCTACGATTTTGTCCGGTGCATCCCTGCTCCTGCATTTACGATCCATCATGAGCAAGGCGGTCTAAGTCATGGATCAGGCAAAGGAGTTGCTCTTTTTGGTTCACCGGATCCCTTATCCGCCGAATAAGGGCGATAAGATTCGCTCGTTTAATTTGCTCAAGCATTTGGCGAAGACGTATCGTGTACACGTCGGCGCATTTGTTGATGATCCAGATGACTGGCGTTATCAGGCGGAACTTGAGGCACTGTGTGGGGAAGTTTGTTTGCTGAACTTGAAGCCACATCATCGAAAGTTAACCAGCCTTAAAGGCTTGTTAACGGGGGAGTCGCTGACCGTTCCCTACTATACCAGCCAATCCATGCAGGGCTGGGTCGATGACCTACTGGCGAAGAGTCCCATTGAGCATGCCGTCGTATTTTCTTCCCCCATGGCGCAATTTGTCTCGGGCCCGGCATATTCTCATTTGCGGCGGGTAGCGGATTTTGTGGATATTGATTCGGACAAGTGGGCGCAATACGCCCGCGCAAAATCTTGGCCACTGAGCTGGGTCTACGGGCGTGAAGCCCGCACCTTGTTTGATTACGAACGCAAAATTGCCAGTGAGTTTGATGCCACTGTGCTCGTAACCGATGACGAGTGCACCATGTTTAAGCAAATGGCGCCAGAGACTGCGGTGCGCGTGAATGCAATACATAACGGTGTGGATACGGACTATTTTTCACCGAATCGGGAGTATCCCAATCCGTATTCACGACCGTGCCCAAGACTGGTGTTCACGGGGGCGATGGATTATTGGGCCAATGCAGATGCCGTGCAGTGGTTCGTCAGGGAAATCTTCCCCAGTATTCGCGCTGATGTCATCGATGCGGAGTTCTACATTGTTGGTTCTCGTCCCACTTCGGAAGTGCAGGCGCTGGGGAAAATGCCAGGTGTCACAGTAACCGGTACTGTGCGTGATATTCGCCCTTATATTGCCCATGCGATGGCAGCCGTTGCACCCATGCGTATTGCCCGAGGTGTGCAAAACAAGGTACTGGAGGCCATGGCGATGGCTAAGCCGGTATTGGCGACGCCCGAGGCAGGCGAAGGAATTTCCGCTCGTGCGGGAATAGATTTGCTCATTGAGTCGGAGCCAGAACTTTTCCTCAAACAGGCGTTGTGCCTATTGGCGGGTCAGGGTGCCGACATGGGGGCTGCAGCACGACGTTGTGTGTTGCAAAACTATGGGTGGGAAAAGAATCTACAGCATTTTAACGAGTTGCTCGAATTGACCGGCCCAGTTGGGAAAACCCAGTGATTCACGTGGACTTATCGGCGGTAATCTCATGACGGGCGTGGTTGTAGCCAAAAAAACGAAAAGTCTTGACTGGTCGCCGGGGTGGTTCTCGGCGTCCATCGTATTTGGGACTTCCTTGCTGGTGCTGGGAGCTGTTTTCTGGTCTACCTACAGCGATATTGTCACCATTTGGTGGCGATCTGAGACCTATGCCCATGGCTTTTTGATTTTGCCCATTGTGGCTTACCTGATTTGGGAAAAACGCACTGAACTTGCGCGCGTGTCACCTCAGCCTGCACCACTAGCCACGCTACTAATGGTGTTCCCGGCACTGCTCTGGTTGCTGGGCTATGCCGCTCAGGTGGCAGTGGTTGAGCAGCTGGCGGCTGTAACAATGTTGCCTGTTGTCGTGTGGGTAATCTTCGGTAACGATGTTGTGCGGCGAATTATGTTCCCGTTGGCTTATTTGTTTTTTGCGATTCCCATGGGGGATTTTCTGGTCGGCCCACTGCAGGATTTAACTGCCGCCTTTACAGTGTGGGCATTGCAGCTGACGGGCATCCCTGTTTATTGGGAGGGACATTTTTTCTATATTCCCAGCGGCAGTTTTGAGGTGGCCGAAGCTTGTAGCGGGATACGCTATCTTATTGCTTCCCTGGCTCTGGGTACTCTCTATGCCTACCTGACTTATACGAGCCTAAAACGACGTCTAATATTTATCGCATTGGCAGCGATTGTACCCATCGCTGCCAATGGTGCTCGGGCCTATGGCATTGTAATAATGGCGGATCTCAGCGGTTATACCCTTGCAGTGGGCGTTGATCATATTATCTATGGTTGGTTGTTCTTCGGTGTGGTCATCTTTTTGCTATTTTGGCTGGGTTCTTTCTTTCGTGAAGAGCCAGCATCGGTACATGGCAAAAGGGCGGAATCAGTGGATATGGACGCGGTAAATGGAGGTGTCCCGACAATTATGAAGTTCGCCATTTGGGCCGGTTTAGCTACCAGTCTGGCAATAAGTGCGCCAGGCTTCGCCGCCTGGGTGGATGCTCGAAGTGCGGAGGCGCTTGCCAGCGATGTGAAGTTACCCTTGGGGCAGGGAGAGTGGAGCGGGCCATTTGATACGGCTGCTCGGTGGAGCCCAAGTTTTGTTGGGGCCCAGGAACATCGCGCAGAGTATCGAAAGGCTGGACAAAGTGTGCAGATCTACCTGGCCTATTACCCGAGCCAGAATAGGAATGCAGAACTGGTCAATTGGCATAACGTAGTATTTGATGACAAACAGTCCCGTCGCACGGGTGGTGGGGTTACACAGGCACATTTGTCGGCTGAGAAAAGTTGGCCCGTGCTTGTTACTCGCCTGGAATCAGAGGGTCGTACACGATTGGTGTGGCACTGGTATGAGGTAGATAGTTCCGCAACGGTGAGTCGTGTGTGGGCAAAGGCCTATGCGGTGCGGAGTCGTTTACTGGGAACTCGTAGTGGCTCGGCGGCCTGGGTGATATCAACGGAATATTCAATGAGCCCTGAAGAAGCAGCAGTGGTGATGGAGGACTTCCTGGCGGCCATGTTACCCCAGCTGCGGGGGAGCGTTAATCAATGATAAGAACAATGACGGAAGAGATGGTCAATCAGCCACCGCTTGTAGTGCATGTTATTTATCGCTTGGCCGTGGGAGGCCTGGAGAATGGTCTTGTCAATCTGATTAATCGTATGCCTGCGGAACGCTATCGTCACGCCATTGTGTGCATTGATGACTACACCGACTTCCGCGAGCGTATCCAGCGCAAAGATGTAGAAGTTTATGCCTTACACAAACGGCCGGGCACAGACCTGGGTGCATACATGCGATTTTGGCGGCTCATGCGGCGCTTACGGCCGGCAATTGTGCACACGCGTAATTTGGGGGCTTTAGAGTTTCAATTTCCAGCCTGGCTTGCGGGAGTGCGCCATCGAATTCAGGGTGAGCACGGCAGAGACATCCGTGATCTTCAGGGGATAAACCGGAAATACCTGTTGTTTCGGAAATTTATGCGACCATTGGTATCGAGTTATGTCGCACTGTCGCAGGATTTGGCCAATTGGTTAGAAATATCTGCCGGTGCGGCCCCGCAAAAAATCAGCCAGATTTACAATGGAGTGGATACCGAGAAATTCTTTTCAGTCAAACACCGCCTGCGATTACCCGTCGAGCATTTTTCCCCTAAGGATGGCATTGTTATTGGTACTATCGGTCGCATGCAGTCCGAAAAAGATCAGCTGACCTTGGTGCGCGTCTTTATCGTATTGCTGGATACAGTGGAAAATGGCCGCGAACGCCTGCGCCTGGTGTTGATTGGTGACGGCCCCCTGCGGGAACAAGCCCAAGTTTTATTGCGTGAAGCAAGGGCCGAACACCTTGCCTGGCTACCCGGTGCACGGATCGACGCACCGGAAATGATGCAGGCATTGGATATCTTCGTCCTGCCATCGCTTATCGAAGGCGTGTCAAACACAATACTGGAGGCCATGGCAACGGGGCTGCCAGTGGTTGCAACAGCGGTTGGAGGGAATCCTGAGCTTGTCAGTCATGGAAAAACAGGCGTGACCGTTCCAGCGGCGGATGAAATTGCCATGAGCCGGGCTATTCGACATTACATCGATGCCCCGGAACTGCGAAGAACCCACGGCAAGGCGGGCCGTTCGCGTGTAGAAAAAATGTTCAGCATGGCAAGTATGGTCAGTGGTTATTTGCGAGTGTACGACGATGCACTTTGCGACTCAGAATCAACAGTAGAATATGTGAGCGAACAATAACGTGTGTGGCATAGTCGGGATATTTGATCTCAATGGTGAAGCTCCAATAGATCGCGAACTTCTTCACAAAATGAACGAGACTCAGTTTCATCGTGGGCCGGATGCGGGTGGTTTGCATGTCGAGCCCGGTGTCGGGCTGGGTCATCGCCGCCTCTCAATTATTGACCTCTCCAGCGGTAAACAACCCATGGAGAATGAAGACGGCTCCGTTATCGTTACTTTCAATGGTGAAATCTACAATTTTCCGGATTTAAGTGATGAGCTGAAAGCGGCCGGACACGTTTTCAAAACCCATTCCGATACCGAAGTGATCGTCCACGCTTGGGAGCAGTGGGGTGAAAAATGTGTTGATCGCTTCAGAGGCATGTTTGCCTTTGCGGTATGGGACAGAAACAAGAAGACGCTATTTTTAGCTCGTGATCGATTGGGCAAAAAACCGCTGTACTACGTTACCCTCCCTGACGGAAAGTTTGGCTTTGGATCTGAGCTTAAATCCTTGTTAGTGTTCCCAAACTTTTCCCGCGATATCGATCCCTCCGCAGTGGAGGACTATTTTGCCCTGGGGTATGTCCCTGATCCGAAAAGCATATTCAGTGCGGCTCATAAACTTCCGCCTGCGCACACGTTATTGGTTTCACGGAAAAAGGGTGTCGGTCAGCCAAGCGAGTACTGGGATATTAATTTTGAGCCCATTTATCGGCGAAGCGAAGCCGATATTCAGATTGAACTCATCGAGCGACTCAAAGAGGCTGTTGATATACGCTTGGTGTCTGAAGTGCCGTTGGGCGCATTTCTGTCCGGTGGTGTGGACTCCAGCGCCATAGTGGCCATGATGGCAGAGTTGAATCCGAATGACCCGGTAAACACCTGCTCCATCGGTTTTGGTGATCCAAAATTCAACGAAACTGAATTCGCCCAAATGGTTGCCGAGCGCTATCATACCAATCATCATCTAGATCAGGTTGATCCAAATGATTTCGATCTCATAGACCGCTTGGCAAATCTCTACGATGAGCCCTTTGCTGACAGCTCGGCCATGCCGACTTACCGGGTTTGTGGTTTGGCAAAAAAACGTGTAACTGTGGCGCTTTCTGGTGATGGGGGCGATGAAAACTTTGCTGGCTACCGCCGCCATCGTTGGCACATGAATGAGGAAAAAATTCGACGCATGCTGCCTGGTTCCTTAAGAAAGCCAGTATTTGGTTTTCTGGGCGCAGCATATCCCAAAATGGATTGGGCGCCAAAAGTATTGCGCGCAAAGTCCACGTTTCAGGCATTGGCTAAGAATAGTTTTGCTGCCTATCTTCATAGCATATCAGTTTGTGTGGATGGTTTACGCGGCAACATGTATTCCCAAGAGTTTCGAAATCGATTGGGGGGATACCATGCGGTTGAAGTCTTCCGGCACCATGCTGACCGCGCACCCACTCATGATCCTTTATCGCTGATCCAATATATCGACATCAAGACCTATCTTTCGGGCGATATTTTAGTCAAGGTTGATCGTGCCAGCATGGCTCATTCGTTGGAAGTGCGCGTGCCAATACTGGATCACGAGTTCATGGAATGGTCGGCAAGACTAACGCCATCACTGAAACTGCGTGGCCAGGAGGGAAAGTATATTTTCAAAAAGGCGCTGGAACCCTATCTTCCTAAGGATATCCTTTATCGGCCAAAAATGGGTTTTGGTGTTCCTATATCTGGTTGGTTTCGTGGCCCGTTAAAGCAACGTGTGCGCGACGCTGTGCTTGGTGAAGCCCTCATGGAAACCGGCATGTTTAATAGAGGGTTTCTGACCAAGCTGGTCGATGAGCATCAGTCGGGTATGGGTGAGCACAGTGCGGCATTGTGGTCGTTGCTGATGTTTGAATCATTTCTTAGAAACGTTGCACGGACATAAATAGTATAATGATTAAGCAACCGATAATACTGTTGTTTGGTATGCCTCGATCCGGCACAACCTGGATTGGTAAAATCTTTGACAGTCATAGGCACACACTTTATCGCCATGAGCCGGACACGTGGGACAAGATTAGAGAAATTCCATTATTGGGGAATGCTGAAAACCCGGAAAAATATGCCGATTTTATTAATGAATATGTTGAGCGATTCATTCTTAGTCGCTGGCTAGAAATAAATGGCAAGCTCCCTTTTTTCAATAAGGCCTATGTCTCTCAATTTAGGCAGACTGTATTCAGGGGTAGTGTATTACTATCAGGTGCCTTGTCTAAGTTGAAAAAAGATTTAAGGCTTCCAGTTATTCGGCCTGTTAATGCACATCATTCAACGGACTTCTTTGTAGTGTGGAAGTCCATTCAATTGCTTGGGCGTATGGGGGTCATTGTAAACAATCTCCCAAATTGTAAAGGTGTTCACATATTGAGGCATCCTTGTGGATATATTGCATCAATATTGGGTGGCGAGAGTGATAAAAAATTTACTAGTTTTGTATCAGCAAGTGAAGATTACCCATTGTATGAACTCCTGCTAGATACAAATCAGGCGACTAATTATGGTCTGACCCTGGATGGTTTGAAGGTTCTTACCCCAGAGGAACGTTTGGCTTGGCGTTGGGTTTTATTTAATGAGAAGGCGCGTGACGATACCAAAGACAACAAAAACGTGATGGTCTTGCGATATGAAGATATGTGCGCGAATCCAGTGAAGACTACTCAATCATGCTTCAGTTTTTGTGAGCTTGAACTGTGTGAACAAACAATGGGATTTCTGAGGGCTAGTACCTCAAAGGATTCGGGGTCTTATTATAGCATTTACAAGAATCCAGAAAAGGCCGCCAACAAGTGGAGAACCGTGCTTCCCCAAGAAAAAATTGAGTTGATAAAATCGGTTGTTAAGAAGTCATCTATCGGACAATATTATCTGGATGATTTTTAATCTACCAATGAAACTGCTTACCTTCAGTACACTTTATCCGAATACCGTAACACCACATCATGGCATTTTTGTGGAAAACCGTTTGCGGCATTTTCTCGCTAGCGGTCAGGTTCAGAGTAAGGTGGTTGCACCTGTGCCGTGGTTTCCATTTGGCGCAAAAATTTTTGGTGAGTACGGTGGTTTTGCCAGAGTTCCAAAATCGGAAACGAGGCATGGGATCACGATAGAGCACCCCCGGTACCTCGTTGTGCCAAAAATCGGGATGAATTGGACACCCTCGACGATGGCGGCCGCAGCCCTGCCGGTGATCAAACGTATCATCGCAGATGGCTATGACTTTGATATTTTGGATGCACACTATTTTTATCCAGATGGTGTGGCTGCGGTCAAAATTGCACAAGCACTGAATAAACCGGTCACCATTACGGCGCGTGGCACGGATCTTAATTTGGTGCCGCAATACGAAAAACCACGTGCCATGATCCAATCGGCGGCGAGAAAGGCGAGTGCCCTGGTGACAGTCTGTCAGGCATTGAAAGATAGTTTAATTGATTTAGGTGTGGCAGATGAACATGTTGTGGTGCTGCGCAATGGTGTTGACCTAGAGGTATTTAAACCTCCTGAGAATAGAGATAAATTACGGTCGGTTCTTGGCATTCATGGGAAAACTATTCTTTCCGTCGGCCACCTTATCGAACGAAAAGGACATCACTTGGTAATCGAAGCATTACAGTTGTTGCCAAATATTAAACTACTCATTGCCGGTCAGGGGCCGGAGAAGAAAAGATTGCAGCAGTTAGCGGGTGATCTAGACATAGCGGATAGAGTCACTTTTCTTGGCGTGCTGCCACGCGCAGAGCTAAGTCGATATTATGGTGCCGTGGATATGCTGGTATTGGCTTCGAGCCGTGAAGGCTGGGCTAATGTATTGCTTGAATCTATGGCCTGTGGCACCGCCGTGGTGGCTACTAGTATTTGGGGTACGCCGGAAGTCGTCGCAGCCCCCGAGGCTGGCCTGTTGGTGGAAAGGCGCACGGCGGAAAGTATCGCCAAAGCCATAGAAAATTTATATACCAGCACACCCAGTAAAATACTAACACGACAATATGCGGAGAAATTCAGCTGGGACGATACATCTCTCGGTTTGTTTAAGCTTTTTCGGCGGGTAATGGCAAAATGAAGATACTTTATCACCATCGTATTGCCTCGAAGGATGGGCAGTATGTGCATGTGGAGGAGCTGACTAATGCGCTTAAAAAGCTGGGGCATGAAATTATTATGGTGAGCCCTGGTGTCACGAAAAATTCTAGCTTTGGTTCTGACGGTGGGCTGGTGCCATTGCTGAAACGATTTATTCCAGGTTTTATCTATGAGTTATTGGAGTTAAGTTATTCCTTATATGCGTATTTCAAGTTAAGCCGGGCAGTTAAACATCATCAGCCCGACTGCCTGTATGAACGTTATAACCTTTATTCTCCGGCTGGGGTGTGGATAAAGCGCCGCTACAAACTCCCCATGTTGTTGGAAGTCAATGCGCCCATATACCAAGAGCGTAGCAAATTCAACAGTATTGCTCTCCCTTGGTTAGCGCGTTGGTCAGAATGCTATACATGGACTGGTGCTGATATTGTTCTGCCTGTGACTCAGGTACTCGCAAATTATGTAAATGGTGCCGGGGTTAATGAGTCACGCATCACTGTTATTCCAAACGGTATCGATCCTGAAAAATTCGAAAAAGTTCTGGACAATGTTGAGGCAAAAAAACGTCTCGGTTTAGAGGGGCGCCAAGTTCTGGGTTTTGCTGGCTTTGTCCGCGAATGGCACGGCCTGGAGCGAGTGGTGGATTTACTTAAAGACCATCAAAATAGCCAGGAGTGCCACCTGCTAGTGGTGGGGGATGGGCCAGCACGTTGTGAAATAGAAAAACGAGCGACGCAGCTTAATGTAAGCGATAAAGTGACGTTTACTGGTATCGTGCCACGCGATGAGGTTGCAAATTATATAGCAGCCTTCGATGTGGCGCTACAACCAGATGTGGTGGCTTATGCATCTCCCTTAAAACTGTTTGAGTATATGGCAATGGGCAAGGCAATAATTGCGCCAGATACGCAAAATATCAGGGAAGTATTGGAAAATAATGTTAATGCAGTATTGTTTGATCCAGACAGACCTGATGCCATGTTGGAGGCAGTGGTTTCAGTATGTAAGGATAAAACTTTACGACATCGTGTTGCAAATGCTGCCCATGAAGCAATTGATGCAGGGGGATATACTTGGCTCAATAATGCTGAGCGAGTGACTATGTTGATGAATGATCTGTAGGTAATGGTAAGTGCGCGATATATTAGTAACAATTATTGTTGGTGGTGTAATCCCATTCGTCCTAATGCGGCCTCATATAGGCATTTATCTTTGGTCTTGGCTGTCATATATGAATCCACATCGGTTTTCCTGGGGGTTTGCCTATAATTTGCCTTTTTCCGCAATCACGGCTGGAGCCTTGATCATTGGTTTGTTGTTTACAAAGGATAAAAATAAATTCCCGGTCACGTCTGTAACCATAGTTTGGCTTGCGTTCTTATCATGGGTCACATTGTCAACCTTTACGGCCATCGATGTTGATATGTCTATAGTAGAGTGGGAGCGAGTGATTAAGATTCAGCTGATAACATTGTTTACGCTTGTGCTCATCACCAGTAAGGAAAAACTCAACGGGTTGATTTGGGTGATAACACTTTCAGTTGGTTTTTTTGGTATAAAGGGTGGGATATTTGTTGCGGCAACAGCTGGGTCATTTAGGGTTTGGGGTCCACCGGACTCATTTATTGGAGGGAATAATGAGATAGCTTTAGCGCTGTTGATGATTTTGCCATTTATGTGGTATCTGAGGTCTCAATCATCAAATCGATGGCTAAGGCATGCGCTGGTAATCGCGATTCTTCTCTGTGTTTTATCTATCATTAGTTCTTATTCCCGGGGGGCGTTTTTAGCTTCTGCTGCAGTAATGGTAATGTTCTGGATGAAAAGCAATAAAAAACTTTTCATTGGATTAGTTTTGGTGGCTGTAGCAACTACAGTACTTAGTTTTATGCCTTCGCATTATCTTGAGCGCATTAATACTATTCAGAGTTATGAAGAAGATGGATCAGCGATGGGGCGGATAAATGCTTGGTATTTTGCATTTAATCTGGCGGTTGACCATCCATTAACAGGGGGTGGGTTTGGCACTTTTACAAAAGAACTTTTTTTATTATATGCCCCGAATCCGGTGAAGTATCATGATGCGCATAGTATCTATTTTGAAGTATTAGGTGAGCAGGGCTTCATCGGACTTTTTCTCTTTATAGCACTATGGTTATTATCTTATAGAACATGTGGTAATATCAAAAAACAGGTAAGCGGCAAGGAAAATATGAAATGGGCAGAAACCTTGGCGTCAATGACCCAGGTCAGCTTAGTGGCCTATGGAGTAGGTGGTGCCTTTTTAGGGTTGGCATATTTCGATTTGCCTTATCATATCATGGCTATTTGCGTCCTTTGTCAAATGTTTGTGAATAAAGAACTCGCTAAAAGTACTGGTATTGAGCAGGGTGCAGTGAATACACGCTCAGGGCATATCTGAATATGCTTACTCTATCATCGAGTGTTGAATAAGTTAGATTAATTAAGAACACGTAGGCATGATGAAAAAGGCAGGCTTTGATATTGCTGTGAGCACTGTATGGGGCGTTGTTTTAGAAGAGTCCAATCTATCTTAACCGCCACTTTTTATCCTGCGGGATAATGATACTTTAAAGTACCTGCTTCGCTTGGCGAGAATAGGTATTCCAGTATAGAAGAGAGAGCATATGAAGAGCAGGAATAGCAATCAACTAATGGATCACGTAGATGGTTAGTAATACCTTTCTCTGTGGGTGGTATAACTCGGATACTCCCCCTCCTTTGAATGACGTAGAAATAGCGCGTTCCGCGATGCTTCTATGTTTTTCAGTACATGGAACTAAATGGTTTTCTAATAGCCGTCTGACTATCGCATCTACAGGAGACGTTGCCAGTGTAAGTGGTAACGTCGACGTAGCAATTATAGGTGCACCCTATTGGAAATGTCCAGAACTTGAAAAACAATCTGATGAGCGCGGATATGCTCAGCTGATTGCAAGTAGCTATCTAGAATCTGGGATGCGTTTTCTTGATCTTCTGGGGGGACGTTTCTCCATTGTTTTGTTTGATCATCGGCATCAAGAATTAGTGCTATGTCTGGATAGGATGGGCCAGCAACACCTTTATTATGCTCAGACAGAAACTGGTGTTGTATTTGGTTCCCGTGCAGATGCTATTGTTAATCATCCTTTGGTGGATAAAAAAATAAGCAATCAGGGAATCTATGATTACTTTTATTTTCATTCCATGCCCAGTCCTGGATCAATTTATGAGGGAGTTGGTAAACTTGAGAATGGTCAATATCTGATTTTCCGTAATGGCCTTGTTAATATCCATCACTACTGGATGCCAGAGTTCATAGAGGAGAATAATGAGTCGATAGAAAGTTTATCTGAAGAAATGCTGTTACTTATTGAAAATTCTGTTTTTCGATCAGTTGACAGTGAATTTGTAGGAGCATTTTTGAGTGGTGGTCTAGATAGCTCAACGCTATCAGGTATTTTGTCAAAAGTAACTGATGGTAATGCATGTACGTTTTCTATTGGATTTGATGCGGAAGGTTATGATGAAATGGCGTATGCGCGCATAGCATCCAAGCACTTCAACACTAAACATAATGAATATTATGTAACGCCTGAAGATGTTGTTGCGGAAGTGCCAAATATTGCCAGATACTTGGATGAACCTTTTGGAAATTCGTCTGTATTACCAGCCTATTTTTGCGCAAAAATGGCGAAAGAGAGGGGGATAAAAAAATTATTGGCTGGTGATGGGGGGGATGAATTATTTGCAGGAAACGAGCGCTATGCCAAACAAGGAATATTTGAATCTTATTATAATATACCCGCTATATTCCGAAGTTTATTATTGGAGCCACTTTTTTTGCATAATCCTATAATAAAACATATACCAGGATTAAATAAAATCCATAATTATCTTCGTCAAGCGAAGATACCGTTACCAGACCGCTTAGAGGCATATAATTATTTACATAGGCATGCTGCAGAGGAGATATTTTCACGGGAATTTCTTGACAGCGTGAACCAGCGGCAACCACTCAATATTCTAAGAGCCAGTTACCAGCATCCAAATTCTGCAACAAATTTAAATCGTATGATGTGGTTGGATTGGAAAAAAACCTTGCATGATAATGATTTGGTCAAAGTAAATCGCATGTGCGAACTTGTTGGGATAGAAGTGGCTTACCCATTTTTGGATGATGAGGTGGTCAATTTTTCATGTCGTATTCCATCAGATGTAAAATTAAAGAATAGGGAGTTACGTTGGTTCTATAAAAAATCCATAGAAAATTATCTGCCGAAAAAAATAATTTCGAAAAAGAAACAAGGTTTTGGTTTGCCGTTTGGTGTATGGACCAGTGAGCATGCTGGTTTGCAGGAACTAGCCTACACATCGCTGGGATCCCTAAAGAAACGAAACATATTCAGAGAGTCATTTATTGATCAAACAATTCAAATGCATCAGGGGGCGCATGCTAAATTTTATGGGGAGCTTGTTTGGATACTGATGATGCTGGAATTGTGGCTTTCCGCTAGAAATATCTCACCTGATTTGGCCAGGAACTAAATCAGTAAGGTAATTCCCCGGCTCTGCCGGGGTGACTCCCAAAGGTTTGACCTATACCGCGGTCATTGTAAATCTCCGAACTCGACCAAGAGAAGGAGATTTACAAATGAAAGAATATCAGAGTTTGAGTCATACAAGATGGGACTGTAAGTATCA
>JAJRPI010000054.1 GCA_024280895.1 Alphaproteobacteria bacterium
TATGGTTGTGGCCTCTGTTCTGATGTCTATGGGTATGATGATGTTGCCGCCGGTGATGATCTCCCTGCCCTTCAAGCTGATATTTTTTGTCCTTGTAGATGGCTGGCATCTGGTGGCGGGCAGTCTCGTCAAAAGCTATGCCGGATAAACCTCATCACGCATTATTGAAATGATGAAGATTGCGAATGGACTTGCCAATGGATCTCCCAAAAAAACTTTATGAAAACAGACCAGATAGCGCAACCACGCAAGTGCAAATGCTGACCCGCTACAAAGCATGGGCAAATGCACTGACGTTTAAAACCGTCATGCAACTGCCAATGGACGAAGTCATCAAAGAGCGGCAAACCAATTTCAAGTCAATCATACAAACGCTCAACCATGTCTATGTCATCGATGATATTTTCAAAGCCCATCTAACAGGCAACACCCATTCCTATACAAGCCGCAATACGGATCATCCCCCGACCCTTGACACTCTATGGCGAGCAACAGTTTTGATGGACGATTGGTATATTGAATTGTCCGACAGGCTAAGCGCCGATGAACTGCAAGAGACAATCTTGTTCACATTCGTTGGTGGGGGCGATGGCGCCATGACCCGCGAGCAAATCTTGCTTCATATTGTCAATCATGGCACCTATCATCGGGGATTTGTCTCCGACATGTTGCATCAAACTACTGCCCGATTTGAGACAAATGATTTACCAGTATTCTTGCGCGATGTCTGGACCAAAAATATCAAAACAAACGCTTGAACCGTCCTTGGCTCAACTGTAGAAATCTTGATCGAACCCCCTTACCGATGCGGAATGTAATGACGATGAAACCACACCTTCCCGGCTTGAGCCTGCTGCTTGCGACCTTGATGTCGTTGATGCTTTTAAGCTCACCCTTGCGCGCACAAGCACCTGATGCGCTTGAGCTGACGCGCCAGACGACGATCTGGAAAAAACTGCTGGATAGTGTCGATATCAAATTAAAAAAAGCCACCTATACCGATATTCAACTGTCAGAAATGACAAGCAAACTGGAAAAAACCAGTCTGGAGATCAAGCAGTTTATTGCTCAAAATGAGCCGTTTTCCAAAGATGCAAAAATCCTGTTGGACAAATTGGGCAAACCGCCAAAAGTGGGGGAACCCGCCGAGGCGCCCGAGGTCGCCAAGCAGCGCAAGGAGCTATTGAAGCGTTTCACGCAGACAGATGGTGCGACTCGATCCGCCACCTCTTTGCTTGAGCGATCAGAGCAAATTAGAAAGATTGTTCACGATCTACGGCGCAACCTGTTCAGCAGCCAGATCCTTGAAAAAGGCCGCTCTCCTTTCACCTTGTCCCTGTGGCAAGAAGGGGTGTTTGAATTATCGAAGATCAGCAATAAAATCAGCAAGATTGCCCATGGCTGGTCGCGCCAGCATTCAAACGGCTATCTAGCATTTCTTGCCCTCGCGGCCCTGGCGATCTGGTTCATACTATTTGCCCTGATGCGTAAAGGGATCGAGTTTTACCGGGCCTATCCTGTTGGTCCTCCCCCACCGTTTTTCAAACAGGCTGCATCCGCTGGAGCCGTATCGATCATACGCTCCCTGCCACCGATTATGGCCGCCACCTTCTTCTATGGTGGGCTCTATTACCTTGGAATGCTGACCTACCCCTTTGACCTTTTGGCCCCAGTTGCGTTGGGGGCGTTTTGCGCCATCGCCGCGATTAGAGCCATGTCGACAACTCTGCTAGCCCCCACACGTCGTTTGTGGCGCATTTTTCCTGTCGCCAGTTCGGTCGCGCGGCGTCTTAATGCTTTGATCTTCGCTATTGCCCTCGTTTATGGCGTCGATCTGTTTTTGAACGCGCTCAATAAAACATTGCTAATGCCCCTGTCCTTGACCATCTTGCAAAGCGCCATCGCCTCGGTAATGTTCGCTGGCCTGTTGGTAGCCATTTTGCGCACTCCCTTTCGGGCCCACAAGCTGGCAGGTGGAAAACGTCACAGAAGCATTTCAAGACTATTGAAAATACCGCTCTGGCTGGTTGTCTTTGCCGTGCTTGTAGCAACCGCGCTAGGCTATATTTCGCTTGCCCGCTTTTTGACACAGCAAACCGTCGTCACCGGATCAATCCTCATTATTCTCTACCTCGCTCATCTGACGATTGGCGAGTTTACTGACAGTTTTGGGGAGCCCGAAAAACCCACCAGTCAGTTTTTATCTGACACGTTTGGCTTTAGTCAGCAGCGCCGTGAACAGTTGGGCGCCGTGTCCATGCTGGCGCTCAATGCCATATTGTTTCTTGCCGCCTTGCCATTCATCGCCCTGCAATGGGGATTTAGCTGGAATGATGTGCTCAGCTGGTCGCGGCAAGCTCTGTTTGGTTTCGAATTTGGCGGCCTGACAATCTCGCTGGTGTCCATACTCATCGCTCTGGCAGTGTTCTTTTTTGGCGTTCTTTTTACCAAAATATTCCAGCGCTGGCTTGATCAAAAAATACTCTCCAAAAATCAGTCGAAAACAGGTGCGGAAGACAGCATCAAAACGGCCGTGGGCTATCTTGGCTTCATCATCTCGGCGCTCATCGCCCTTAGCTATACTGGTATCGGTCTTGGCAATCTGGCGATTGTTGCTGGTGCCCTCTCCCTTGGTATCGGCTTTGGCCTGCAAAGCATCGTCAATAACTTCGTCTCGGGCCTGATTTTATTGGCGGAGCGCCCCATCAAGGTGGGTGACTGGATCGCCGTTGCGGGCGAAGAGGGAAATGTGCGCCGTATTTCTGTGCGCTCCACCGAAATCGAAACCTTTGATCGCACCCATATCATCGTCCCCAATTCGGAACTCATATCAGGTACGGTCAAGAACTGGACCCTGCGCAGCCCGCTTGGCCGCGTGGAAATTAGTATCGGGGTGTCCTATGAGGCCGACCCTGACGAGGTTCACGATCTGCTGCTTGGCGTCGCAAAGGCGCATCCAGCCATTCTTGAATATCCAGAACCGCAGGTGATGTTTGTAGATTTTGGCGCCAATTCACTGGATTTTTCACTGCGCGCCTTTCTCAGCGATATTACCAATTCCATGAGCGTGCGCTCACAGCTGCGCTTTGAGATTTTACGGGCGCTGCGCGAGGCAGATATCTCAATTCCGTTTCCTCAAACTGATTTGCATCTCGCCGATATTGACCGACTGGAAGCAGCTCTTGGCGCCCCGCGCGTCAATGCAAACCGATCGCAAAGCAAGCGATCGCGCAAAAGCCCTCCTTCGCGCGCGCCTTCAAAACCGCCACAAAAAACTTGAACGAGCGGCTAAAAAGTCCCAACCTTGTCGAACTGGCCTTTGGATGTCAAAGTTAGGGGCTAAGCTAGTCCTACATTTCTGAACAGTTTGGCAGCGGAGCTAAGGTGTCAATTTTCTTGTAAGTTTCAGGTAATCCCATTTTCCTCATCAGCGCTTGTATTACCAAAGGCAAAAACTGAAGCATCTTCTTCTTCAACATTAAATTCAACACGGCTTTGTAAAATAATCTCTTCTATTACAGGCGCAATTTTTTCTCAGAAACGATTCTTTCAAAGTACTCTATCAACGTTGGAACATTTATAATTTCTTCAATACACTCAATGTATCTAGTGACTATTTTTTCAACGCTGTATTTTTGTTCGGCCTGCGATCTGATCTTCTCAACGAGAGCTTCCGATGTTTCCTCAGACTTCACAACAAAGGTAATTGGATATCTCTGAACTTTATCAATATCTAGAAAATACTTCCCCGCATCGACTGTTTCGGTTACCTGGAAAAACCGCCCTAGTGGCTTCATGACGAAATCGATACCACCGTCATTTGCGTTAGTTCTGCCAGTTTTATTATATAGGACGAGCATTTCTTCGTTTAACTCTTCAGGCGACCAACCCCAGTAAAGTATTTTCTCGGCATAATGTTGTTTGAGAACTGCATAACTGACAATTTCAAATACCCTAGCATCAACATTTGGTCTCAAGAGTTGTTTGATAAAATCAATAGCAGACTTTGTATTCTTATCTTTGATTTCCAAGAGCTGAGCGCACTCGTCCATAAATGAATTAAATGAAGCCATTCTTGCTTTGACGTAAGCTTCAATTATATGGAGCACTGCCAGTGCAATATTAAATTGTTGGTTTGCAACATCTATTTTTATTAGCTTTTCATTTATCCAATACCTATTCGAGGACACGTCTCGGATGAGGGGTAACAAATCTTCTGTTGGGAAGTATTTACGAAACTCTTCATTAAGCCGGTGATTTAGCGCATGGTTTTGTAATTTACTACCAAAAGGCAATTCTCGTTGGCGTTTATAAAGGTCTGAAAACTAAGCACCATCATAGTGTCGATATTCATCGTTGGCGCAAAATCCATTCTTTCGATAATCCTCAACTAGAACATAAATAGCGTAGTGATTTGCGATTCCTGCACGCGCTTTAGAACCTCTATTTGCGGCTTTCGTTTTGATGTTGAGATATTGAAGAAGCGGGCTTTTATCTAATGCCTCCTCCCCATGTCCAGTCGTATGCTCGTCCAAAATAGCTATGATTTTTTCTGTAAAACAGTGCTTGCTAACTGACACTAAATAAATCTCCGTCTTTAGGTGCTGGTGTAGCCGAGCCCTTAACACCATTCGCATTGCGGCGTTTTGTGCTCTTCTCTGGCTTCTTGAGTATCCGACCGTCTATTTCTTTCAGCTCGAGTACCCGTCGAAGCCCGATATCGACGAATTCCTGTTCTCTTTCAATACCAATACTTTTGCGACCTAGCCGTTTAGCAACAGCACTCGTAGTAAACGAGCCTGAGAAAGGGTCTAGAACTGTATCTTCAGGGTTGGAGCTGGCCAAAATTATACGCTCCAGTAGTGCTTCAGGTTTTTGAGTTGGATGGTTCTCGTATTCGTGCATACGATATCTAACACGAGGAAATTCCCAAACATTGCCTGGGATTTTTTTTGTATTGTATGGCGTTGGAACTGCTTTTCTGTAGTCCATTAGTTTACGTTTGGCACCAGTTTTGGCTTCTACGGCCACAGCATCAGCGTTGAACGTGTAATTTTTGGCAGCTTTTGAACAGAAAATAATCGGTTCGTACATTGACCCATAATAGCTTTTAGCTTGAACACCCGAACTGTCGTATGACCAAATAATGCGACTTAGAACGGTTAGCTTCGTTCTCAAGAAGAGGTCTAGATAGGGCATCGCTTGTGTGCTTGTCATGATGTACATTGTGCCCTGTGGCGATAGCTTTTGAATGCATAGGGTTAGCCATTCATAACACCATTCCGCATACGCCTCGTCAGAAGGCCACTTGTCGTGAAACTTACCAAATTTCTTGCCAATATTATACGGGGGATCGGCAAATATTAATTCTACAGATTCATCTGGAACATGCTCGATAAGAGCGTCTACAGCATCGCCAGAAAGTATGACGTGATCGCCAACCTGGTGCTTTTTTGCGGCGCCGATCATATCCACGGGCTGAATATTCAAACCCACATTTGTTGATTTGTTCATTTGAGGTTTATCCCTGCTTTTTTCCTAGCTCTTTCGCGCGCAACTCAAATGGGGGTGATAATTTGCGAAATACAATTAATACCGCAGTAACTTACTTCGTTTCAAGTGAGTCCTTATATCATCCAGAAAACACCAATACCACCAAATGGCGCGCTGGCTCATGCCCTCAGCCATAATGATGGGGGTGTTTATGTCGTGCTGCAAGATATTAGTGGGCCTCGAGGCAGAAATCTGGAACATGGCATCCATTCAGAGTCCGAACGGGCGCTATCACAAGCCCGCCGCAACCGTCAAAAGCTGCGAGCCATCATGGCGCGCTATGGCTTTGCCAATTACCGCAAGGAATGGTGGCATTACAGCTATAAAATACGCAAATATCCGCGGACCTATCATGATTTTATCATTCGGCCACGACCGGTTCAAAAAGAGCCAAGCCCTGCCCACAACGAAAAACCGCTTCTGGCATCAAATGTGCCAAAAGCGGTTTTAAAAATTCTATTGAAAAAAAACTAGCGCTTGTGGCCCAGCTTCATTTTCTTGGCCAGTGAGCGGCGCTTTTCCGAATAGTTTGGGGCAACCATTGGATAGTCATGCGGCAAGGACCATTTTTCACGATATTCTTCTGGAGACATATCATAATGGGTTTTCAAATGCCGTTTTAATGATTTGAACTTTTGTCCATCTTCCAGACAGATGAGATAATCTGGCTGAATGGATTTTTTGATCGATACTGCTGGCTTATATTCTTCTTGTGGAGGCGTAGCAGCCTTCACAGCAGCAGTATTGAGAGCATCATAAACTTCGCTAATGATGTGCGGTAGTTCAGCGGCTCCAACTGTATTGTGTGAGACATAAGCAGCAACGACGTCTGCTGCCAGATGTACCAACTCTGTCTGTTCGAGATATTCTTCCATTTTTACTCTGCTTTCTTATTCATCAGATGTCCCCGAAGTCAGCCATTATTATTATTTTGGCTAACCGATCCCGTTGATCCGTGACTGCCAAATTAAAGTCTTTATCAACACCGTTCAGGCGATATATAACAAAAACCGACAAAACCATAATGGATTTGCTTCTATTCGTAACGAAACAAATCAAACGGGCTGCACATAATTACACAATATAAAATATCAAATCAAGAGATACTATCATTAGTCTTGATATTTTATCCACATCTACCTGTATTCGCCGTTTCAACAAGGTTATGAGCGACAAATATAAAGCATTACACTTCATATCGGCACATCCAGACCAAATATTAGCAAATGCGAATTTAAAGTAAGTTGCACAGATCGGCACCCAAGAGCAATGTATTAAAACACTGTTGCGGCCTCTTTTGATGCGACATATCGACCAAAACTGTCATCTAGTATAAAAATACCCCCCCAAAGGCATGTTAGTTAGAGTTTTTGATGGTCTGTGCTTGGTTGTATTTGAAAAAGACTATGATCGCGCAATAGTCTGCAACCCCCGATATAGACTTTGATCTGAACAAATAAACTATCTTGCGCCCTCACGGTCAGGCAATCCGTACAAGGGCCTTGTATTTTGATTGAATCTGCGCACAATTCAGGCTCAAACACACCAATACTGATATCCCTACAAACTCTTTGCCTTCTGGCCAGATAACCCCAACAGAATTTGAGAGCCCATATATGAGCAAAATGCCCGCAAATCCGCCGATCGCCCCAAAGCACCGCGAAACCACAACTGTTCATGGTCACCAGCTCAGCGATGACTATGGCTGGTTGCGCGCCGATAACTGGCAAGATGTGCTCAAAGATCCCAGCGTTCTCGCCAGCGACATCCGCACCCATCTGGAAGCGGAAAACGCCTATACGGGCGCAATCATGGCGAAAACGCAAGACCTTCAGGAAACGCTCTATGAAGAGATGAAGGGGCGGATCAAGGAAGATGACAGCTCTGTGCCCAGCCCCGATGGTCCCTATGATTATTATTCGCGGGTCATCGAAGGCGAGCAATATCCACTTTTTTGCCGGCGACCGATTGAGGGCGGAGAGGAGCAAATTTATCTGGATGGCAACAAACAGGCTTCAGGCCACGCTTTTCACCAGATCCATGCCGTTTCGCACAGCCCCGATCACAAGCTTCTGGCCTGGTCGTATGACACGCAAGGATCTGGCTATTGCACTTTGGTTATCGAAGAAATCGACACAGGCAAACGCCTCGATACCGTTATTGAGAACACAGGTGGCGGTCTTTTCTGGTCGAGCGATACAAACTATCTGTTTTACGCCAAATATGACGACCACAACCGCATCCGTTGGATCTATCGCCACAAGCTTGGCACCCCGATCAGCGATGATGTGATGATCTATGAAGAAGAAGATACCGGCTTTTTTCTAGGGCTCGGCGAAACTCAAAGTGGTCGCTTTATCCTGATTGATGCCCATGATCACGAAACCCATGAAGTGCGGCTGATTGATGCGCAAACCCCCCTTGAAGCGCCAAAGCTCATCGCGGTTCGTGAAAAAGAACATGAATATTCGGTAGAGCATGATGAAAGCAATGATCGCCTGATTATCCATACCAATTGTCAAGAGGCGCAAGACTTCAAGGTCATGGCCGCACCACTCAGCGACCCAAGCCGTGAAAACTGGCACGATATTGTGCCCCACCAGCAAGGCCGTCTGATCCTTGACGTCGTCGCCATGAAGCGCCACTTAGTGCGCCTTGAGCGCGAGAACGCCCTGCCGCGCATTGTCATCACATCACTCAAAGACGGCATCGAGCATACTATTTCATTTGAGGAAGAGGCCTATAGCCTTGGCATGTCGCCAGGCTATGAATATGACACGGATCTGATCCGTTTCTCCTATTCCTCCCCGACAACTCCCTCGCAAGTCTTTGACTATGATATGCAATCAAAAGAGCGCATCTTGCGAAAAACCCAGGAAGTGCCGTCTGGTCATGACCCCAAGGACTATATCACGCGCCGCATTATGGCCCCTGCCCGTGACGGTGAGCAAATCCCCGTCACCCTGCTTTATCACGCCAGTACGAAAATAGATGGCTCAGCCCCCATGCTGCTCTATGGCTATGGCTCCTATGGTATTTCTATCCCGGCAGGCTTTTCGACGACCCGCCTTTCTCTCGTTGATCGTGGCTTTGTCTATGCCATCGCCCATATCAGAGGCGGCGAAGAAAAAGGCCGCGCCTGGTATCTGGACGGCAAGCGCTCGAACAAGAAAAACACTTTTCATGATTTCATCGATAGTGCCCAGCATTTGATCGATGAAAAATTCACCAGCAAAGGCCAGATCATCGCCCAAGGGGGATCTGCTGGCGGCATGTTGATGGGGGTGATCGCTAACTGGGCGGGGGAGCTGTTTGGCGGTATCATCGCGGAAGTGCCCTTTGTTGATGTGCTCAACACCATGCTGGACGACACCTTACCGCTCACACCGCCCGAATGGCTGCAATGGGGAAACCCTATCAAAAGCCGCGAAGAATATGAATATATCGCCTCCTATTCCCCTTATGACAATGTAGAGGCCAAGGCCTATCCACCGCTCCTCGTACTGTCAGGAATAGCTGATAGCGCCGTGACCTACTGGGAGCCAGCTAAATGGGTGGCCAAATTGCGCGATATGAAAACCAATGACGAGCCCTTGTTGCTCAAGCTCAATATGGAGGCCGGTCATGGCGGCGCATCCGGTCGCTTTGATTATCTCAAAGAAATCGCCGTTGCGCAGGCCTTTGCGATTGAGGTGAAAAATCTCCAAAACACTGGCAGCTAGTGCGCAACTATAGTAACTATGGCGCAAATGTTTGGCGACAAGCCTCTGACAAATAGGTAGAATATGGATCATTGGGCGGATTTTCCGCAACAACTCGCCCAAGTCCGGTTTATTGGTGCTTAAATTTGTAAGGTTTTGAAACACATGAGTGACAAGGATTTCGTAGAAAAAGCTGCGCTGAAAGGGCTTTCTCTCAAAAGCGGCGACAAAGCCAACAGTGCAAAAAAATCAACACTGCCAGAAAAAGGTAGCGCCGAAGCCGAAATTCACAGGCAAGCAGCAAAAGCTGCCAATATTCGCTTATCTGAACCAGATTTGCCACAAAAGGGCGGAGCAGAAGCAGCCGTTCACAAACTGGCCGCGCAAGGGGCAAAAGCTGAGCAAGGCGCCGGCCTTGGCTTTCTCGCCCTCGTACTGCTGGTGCCGCTAGCCGTTGTTGGTGTGCTTTATGCCTATAATGGCTTGCAACAAGGTGATGCAAAATCTGCGGATCAAACTGCCAATGCCAAGCCCACACCAGAAAAATCTGCATCAAAACCGTCGACTGTCGCAAGTGCTAAAATGATGGACAAGAGCACAAAAACCATAAATCCCGCTAAGACACCACAAAACGCAGCTGTGACGCCCCCGACGGCCGCCGCAAAATCTGCGCTAATACCTGCGAAAACAACACCCGTGTTGGCGGCAAAAACAGCATCCAAAACCGACAAACCTCACTGGGGCTACAAAGAGACCAATTGGGCTTCGCTCGATCCTTCCTTCAAAACCTGCGGCACGGGCAAAAGCCAGTCCCCCATTGACATCAATCCCAGCAATCTGCGGCCTGGCCCAGGTTTCGCCTTCAACTACGTCCCCTCAAGCGGCAAAGTGCATAATAACGGCCATAGTATTCAGGTCGATCTGGGCAAGCCCGCTAAAGCCTCTGGCAATCAGCTACTGGTCAATGGCAAAGCCTATGATCTCAAGCAGTTCCACTTCCATACCCCTAGCGAACACACCATCAATGGCCGCCGCGCCCCGATGGAAGCGCATCTCGTGCATAAAAATGCCCAGGGTCAACTGGCGGTCGTTGCTGTGATGATCTTTGCCGGTGGAAAGAATCAGCTGGTTGACCGGATGCCTATCCCACCCAAAAAAGGCGATTACAGCACCAGCGGTGGCCCAAATATCAACCCCGCTTTGCTGCTACCGCGTAACCGGCGCGCTTTTACCTTCACGGGATCCCTGACCACCCCGCCCTGCACGCAAAATGTTGGCTGGATTGTCATGCAAACACCCTTGATAATTGCCCCACGCACCCTCGCAAAATTTAAGAAAACCATGGGGAAAAACGCACGCCCCATGCAGCCCGCAAATGGTCGTGGCATATACGCCTCTCAATGATACAGGTTGGAATTGACCCGTGCGATTTGAGCCGATAGAGATGAACCTAATCGAGCCTAAATCAATTGAAAGACAAACATGTCCCACAACAGCTTTGGTCATCTTTTTCGTATCACCACATGGGGAGAAAGCCACGGCCCGGCTATTGGCTGCGTGATTGATGGCTGCCCTCCCGGCATTAATATCACGCCCGAAGAAATTCAGTCCTTTCTCGACAAGCGCCGTCCCGGCCAGTCGCGCCACACCACCCAGCGCCGCGAACCAGATCAGGTGAAAATCCTTTCAGGCGTGTTTGAAGATGAATACACAGATGGGCTGCGCACCACCGGTACACCCATTTCGTTGCTCATCGATAATGTCGATCAACGCTCCAAAGACTATAGTAATATCAAGGAAAGTTTCCGCCCGGGACACGCCGACTATACCTATACAAAAAAATACGGATTGCGCGATTATCGCGGTGGCGGCCGCTCCTCGGCGCGCGAAACCGCTATGCGCGTTGCCGCTGGTGCCATCGCTCGCAAGGTCATTCCAGGACTAAAAATCACCGGTGCCCTCGTGCAGATTGGCGAACATAAAATCAATCGCGATAACTGGGACGATGAGCAGATCAACCAAAATGATTTCTTTTGCCCCGATGCCGATGCCGCCAATGAATGGGCGACCATCCTCGACAAGGTGCGTAAAGACGGATCATCACTTGGCGCGGTGATCGAGCTGACCGCCACCGGTGTGCCGCTTGGTCTTGGCGCCCCGGTCTATGGCAAGCTTGATCAAGATCTGGCCTCGGGCCTCATGAGCATCAATGCCGTTAAAGCTGTGGAAATTGGTGCAGGCTTTGACGCCGCCGCCCTCTCAGGCGAACAAAATGCCGACGAGATCCGCGCTGGCGATAAGGGACCGGACTTTCTCTCCAATAATGCGGGAGGCATATTGGGCGGTATCTCCACCGGCCAGCCGGTTATCGCCCGCTTCGCCGTCAAACCCACCTCCTCCATTCGCACGCCGCGCAAAACCATCAACCGTGATGGCTCGGAAACAGAAGTTTCCACCAAGGGGCGTCACGATCCTTGCGTTGGTATCCGCGCCGTGCCTGTTGGTGAAGCCATGATGGCGCTGGTGCTGGCCGATCATTATTTGCGGCATCGTGGGCAGGTGGGTAGTTGAATGTCCTGCGCGGACAGCGCTGGGGACTAGCCCCCAGACCCCACTATTTAAATCAGATGGGAAAGCATGAAATGAACGTAGGGTGTCAATAGCGACAGCTCTCAAACAGCGAAGCGGTAGAGCAATTGATAAGCGTATTGCACCTTGCGGACTCAAATCGGTGCAATACGCTGCGCTATTGACACCCTACAATGCCTACACCCCCCAAATCGGGTTCCAAGGGCTCGCCCTTGGTGCCCGCTGCATAAGCGGCCCGACCGGCGAGGTCATTCTTGGCTGTCCTACCGCTTCGCTTTTTGAGGACGTCATTTTCCTTTCACGAACTCGCCAACAAGCTCCACATGAGTTGAATATAAAAACTGATCAAACGGCGTCAGGGATTTAAGCTCATAGCCGCCATCAATTAAAATACGGGCATCGCGGGCAAAACTTGCGGGACTGCACGAAATGGCAATGAGCTGGGGAATATCGGATTTGGCAAGCTCAGCCACTTGTGATCTTGCCCCAGAGCGCGGTGGATCAAACAAAACCACATCATAGCCTCGCAGCTCAAGAGCGCTTAACGGCATGATAGCGAGATCGCGCTCCAGAATTTCAACGGGTTTCAGCCCTTTGGACAGGCCGATCGCATGTTGCAGGGCTTGCAGCGCTGGCTTGTCATATTCCACCGCCAGAACCTTGAAATTGCGGGCCAGTGGCAAGGAGAAGGTTCCCATACCACTATAAAGGTCAAGAGCCCGACCTTTAGGGCGTTTGCCCGCACTGACAAGCTTTAGGATATGCGCAATCATCTTGTCCTGAATGATTTGGCTGGCTTGCAAAAACCCGCCCGGCGGTGAGATGGCTTTGAGGCCATCAAATGAAATATAGGGCCGGTCTTTTTCGATAATCATCTCACCAGCAACGGTCAACCGCGCCAGAGCCAGCCCCATGGAAAGCTCCACGAGCTTGATACGCATGCTAGCCTTCGCCACCGGTTCCACGTCATCAATCACCACATCCAGACCGCCTTGGGTCGATAAAATGGACACCCGTGCAACATTCTTGCGCGATAATAGAGGGCGCACCAGCTTACGCAAAGCGGGCAGCGCTTCGACAATATCAGGACTTAAAACCGGGCATTGATGAATATCGACAAGCTCATGACTACCGCGTTTGAAATAGCCGATCATGACGTTCTTTTTGGTGCGCGTAGCGCTCAAAACGGCGCGTCTACGCATGCCGATTGTTCCAGCGACGAGCGGCTCGACCTTTGTTTCAAGACCACGCGCCGCCAGGGTCAGGGCAAGCTGTTCTCGCTTCCAGCTTTCATATACAGGAGCGCGCAAATGCTGCAGGGCACATCCCCCACATTGCGCGAAATGAGTGCAAACCGGTTTGATACGATCGCTAGATGGTTCGACAATGCGCATAAGCTTGCCGCGGCCATCGCTAATCTCGACCGCCACAGCTTCACCGGGCAGTGCCAAAGGCACAAATACGGGCATGCCTTCGGGGCCGATCGCAACGCCATCGCCACCAGCACCAAGAGACTCTATTTTAAGGTTTAATTCAGCCATCGGGGTTGATAGCACACCCAATCAGACTTCGTATAGCTCGCTGGTGACAAATTCCTCATGATCGACATAATGCGTCCCGTCACAAGAGAAGTTGAGCCCAAGGCAACCGTTCATAACATTGATCGAACCAGAACGCAGATAGACCGTATCGTCCCCAAAGCGCAGCTTGCGAAAGCGATCCAGCAAAGGTCGGATCTGTTTGGCGTTAATGCTGGCATCTTCTGGATAAGACAGATTTGGGGTGCGTTGATAGTTTTCTGGTGAAAAAATCTCTTCCCCAGCCAAAACGCGGTAATTATAGGGATCATCATACAGCCAGACGGTCACCTGACAGGTCGACATATGAATCTGCACGTGAAAAACGCCATAAAACAGAAATAGCTCTTCGACCCGATCCATCAGCTCGTCATAGCGCTGATCAAACAGGCTTTCGGCGCGCGTCTGCGAAAACACAAAGCGCCGGATTGAGGGATCACCCTTTAATTGCAGCAATTGCCGTGACATAAACTTAACTCCCCTCACTTTAAAACTATTCATTGGGAAGCAATGTCGCTGATTCGCGTTAAAATGTGTAGGTGCGACAAAACATGCCAGCCATACAGGACACGCATGACTGAACCATTGCCAGAGGGGATGATTGTACCAGCTCAGGCCAGATCAAGATGGCCGCTTGGCTCTTTCATTTCGCGGCCAAGAGCGGAGAATACCGTGCGCACAACACTATCCACATCGAGTCCCGCTTTCTCATACATGACGTCAGGAGCGTCATGATCGATAAAGGTATCGGGCAATGCCAATGGTCTCACTTTGAGCCCGCTGGTTTTACCATTACTGTCCAGTAGCCCCTCATGCGCGAGGAAATTCAGGACTTGCGATCCAAAACCACCAATTGCCCCCTCTTCAAGGGTCAACAAAACCTCATGATGACGCGCCAGCTGGGTGATCAATTGTGTATCAAGAGGTTTGGCAAAACGAGCATCCACCACCGTCGTCGAGAGACCAAAACCATCCAGTTTTGCTGCCGCCGCGAGGGCGACTTCGAGACGCCCGCCAAGCGACAATAGCGCCACCTTGCTGCCCTCCTTGAGAACGCGCCCTTTACCAATCTCCAGAGCTTTTGGTTGATCTGGGATGATCAGACCATCGCCACTGCCACGGGGATAGCGAAAGGCTATCGGCCCGGCATCATGCGCGGCGCTGGTCACAACCATGCGCGCCAGCTCCACCTCGTCGCTCGCCGCCATCACCACCATATTTGGTAAATTGGACAAAAAGGCCAGATCAAACGATCCCGCATGGGTTGGGCCATCAGCCCCGACCAGCCCGGCGCGATCAATAGCAAAACGCACCGGCAGATTCTGGATCGCCACATCATGCACCACCTGATCGAAAGCTCGCTGCAAGAAGGTCGAATAGATAGCCGCAAAAGGCTTCATCCCATCAGCCGCCTGCCCCGCCGCAAAAGTTACGGCATGTTGCTCGGCGATCCCCACGTCAAAACATCTGTCGGGAAATTTTTGAGCAAATTTTTTCAAACCAGTGCCATCGGGCATAGCGGCAGTGATCGCCGTAATACGCTTGTCGCTGGAAGCTTCCTTGATCAGCTGATCGGCAAACACGCTGGTATAGCTGCGCGCCGTCGATTTCTCCTGCTTTCCCGTCACCACATTGAACCGGCTAACGCCATGAAACTTGTCGGCACTTTTTTCGGCGTGCCCATAGCCCTTGCCTTTTTGGGTACGCACATGCAGCAGGATCGGCCCTTGCTCGGCGTCCCTGATATTGCGCAATACCGGCATTAAATGCTCGAAATTATGGCCATCAATCGGACCGACATAATAAAAACCCAGCTCTTCGAAAAAGGTGCCGCCAGCCCAAAGGGTTCGCGTATGCTCTTCGACACGCCGCGCCCGCTCTTCCCACTTTTGCGGCAGGATTTTTGCCAATTGTTTGGCAATATCGCGAAGATAAAGATAGGTGCCACCAGAGGAAATGCGCGCAAAGTAAGCGGCCATCGCTCCAACGGGGGGAGCAATCGACATATCATTATCGTTGAGAATGACTATCATGCGGCTATCCATGGCGCCCGCATTATTCATCGCTTCATATGCCATGCCGGCACTCATGGCCCCGTCACCAATCACCGAAATGATTTTATTGGAGCCCCCTTGCTGATCACGCGCCACCGCCATGCCAAGTCCAGCCGATATCGAGGTCGAGCTATGGCCAGCGCCAAAAGGATCATATGCGCTCTCTTTGCGCTTTGTGAAACCAGACAGCCCGCCGCCCTGACGCTGAGTGCGCATCTGGCTGCGTCTTCCCGTGAGAATTTTATGAGGATAGGTCTGATGACCGACGTCCCAGATCAGCCGATCGTTTGGCGTATCAAATATCTTGTGCAGGGCTATTGTCAGCTCAACCACACCCAGCCCGGCACCAAGATGGCCGCCGGTCAGCGAGACAATATCAATCATCTCGTCGCGCAATTCGCGCGCCAATTGCGGCAATTGATCATCTTCAAGCTTACGCAGCTCTTCAGGGGTGTCGACCGTGTCCAGCAAGGGTGTCTTGGGTGGCATCAGTGTTCCAACTCTTTAAATCTGCAACGATTCACAAGAAAGCCCCTCCCCAGCATACTTCCTCATGATTTTAGATCTCTGATTTTAGCCTACACCCATCATCATGACTCCGTGAAGTCAAAATTGTGCAATATTTGAGCAAATTCAGTGGTGATTGGTCGCACATCTGCACACCAACCCCAATAGCTGGGCCGTTTTGCTTGCCCATATCGACAAGCAACCTCTATCGAAATGGGCTATTACTTAGTCAAACAGGCTGGTGATGCTCTTCCAAAGGCTCATGCCCCCAGCACCAGCGCTCGCGACTTTCACAGTATCGGTCTCTTCCTGTTCATTAATTATCGTCCACCAAACAATGATTTTACAATGATGCGCGAGATCTGGCGACCAAATGAGCGCAACATGCTCTTGCCAAATGCTTCCATGGGACCCTGACGCCTTGATTTACGACCAGCCGCCTTTTGCTCTGCTTTATCGGCTGCCAGCTGTTCGGCTGTTTTCGCCCTCTGGACTTCGCGCTCTGCCCAGCGTTTTTCAAGAATTTCATAGGCTGACTCGCGATCAATCGCTTCGTCATAGAGCCCCACCACAGGGCTTTTTGCCATTAAGGCTGCACGTTCAGCATCTTCCAATGGACCAAGCCGCGACGAGGGAGGCCGGATCAAGGTGCGCTGGACAATGGATGGTTCACCCTTTTTCATCAAGGTTGAGACCAGCGCCTCGCCAACCCCCAGTTCCATGATGACCTTTGCGGTATCGAGATCGGGGTTCTGGCGAAAAGTGCTGGCCGCCGCCCGCACTGCTTTTTGCTCACGTGGGGTAAAGGCCCGCAAAGCATGCTGAATGCGATTGCCAAGCTGGCTGGACACACTATCTGGCACATCCAGCGGGTTTTGCGTGACGAAATAAACCCCCACCCCTTTGGAGCGAATAAGACGCACGACCTGCTCGACTTTTTGCAGCAGAGCCTTTGGCGCTTCATCGAACAAAAGATGAGCCTCATCAAAAAAGAACACCATCTTTGGTTTATCTGGATCACCCACTTCTGGCATTTCGTCGAACAGCTCAGACAATAGCCAAAGCAAAAACGTCGCGTAAAGACGAGGCGTTTTCATCAACTCGTCGGCTGCCAGCACATTGATAAAGCCCTGACCATCATAGGTGGTGCGCATAAATTCACTGATTTTCAAAGCAGGTTCGCCGAAAAATTCCTCGGCTCCCTGCTCTTCCAGCACCAGCAATCGGCGCTGGATCGCCCCGACAGAAGATTTCGAGACATTGCCATATTCGCTTGAGAGCTCCTTGGCGCGATTAGAGACCTCAATCATCAGCTTGCGCAGGTCTTTCAGATCGAGCAAAGGCAGCTTTTCATCTTCGGCCAGACGAAAGGCAATATTGATCACCCCTTCCTGGGTGTCGTTGATATCAAGCATGCGCGACAGTAAAAGCGGCCCCATCTCTTGCACCGTGGTGCGGATGGGATGGCCTTTATTGCCAAACAGGTCCCAAAAAACGGTTGGATAAGCGCGATATTTATAACCATCAAAGCCGATTTTTTCGGCTCGCCCCTCCAAAAAGTCCTTCTCGACGCCGGTTGCGCCAATCCCCGAGAGATCGCCTTTCACATCGGCGCAAAAAACCGGCACTCCTGCCTCTGAAAAGCCTTCAGCAAGAATTTGCAGTGACACGGTTTTACCAGTGCCCGTCGCCCCTGTGATCAAACCATGCCGGTTGGCAAGTTTAAGCAACAGGTGTTCTTTTTGCGGCTCGCTCTCCACATTGCTGGTGCCAATATAGATTGTTCCCTCATCGCTCATTGCGAACAGCTCCTTGTTTTGCTTGCTCAAATTCGTTTTTTATACGTACCCGGCAGATTATCAATGATAAAAACGCAAGATACCAAGAATCACTTCAGGTCGACTTTAGGAGATTTTATAGCATTATCAACGCCCTTTGTCGGGGAGATTTATGAAGACCAGACAATCACAACCCGCTGCGTATGTGAAATGTGCCCCCTTGCCACAAACCCGGCAGGCTTTTATATGAAGTGTGCAGCCAATGCGAAATTATGTATTATGACCCCTTACCCCCCTCTCACAGGAGATTAAAATGGAAGAACTTATCCAACGTATCGTTTCAAGTGTCGGCATTGACGAAGGTCTTGCCAAAACGGCCATCGGCATCATTCTCAACATGTTTCAAAAAGAAGGGGACGCCGGAGCGGTCGCCTCTTTGATGAACGCTATGCCAGGAGCCGGTGATCTGGCCAGCGCCGCTGCAAGTGCGGTCAGCGATGGTGGTGACAGTGGTGGCGGTTTGGGCGGCCTGATGGGCGCAGCAGCCAGCATGCTGGGCGGTGACAGTCCTGTCATGGGCATGGTCGGCGATCTCACGGGCGCTGGTCTTTCCATCGACCAGGCCAAAGGCGTTGGCACCGAGCTGATGAATTTTGCCACCGAAAAAGCCGGCGGCGATGTTATCGCACAAGTTGCCAGCTCCATTCCCGGCCTCGACCAGCTATTGTAGAGCTACAAGCTTTACCTATACTAAAGCCCGGAAACACCTATGTGCTTCCGGGCTTTTTGTTTTGGAAATAATCTGCTGGGCTATGCTGGCACCTAAGCCGCTTTCCATTTGATCGAGCAACCCATTGAGGGGATCTGCTCTTGCGGCCCCTTGCCAGTTTTGGCGACTGTACTCATAGCCTCGAACAAATCGCGCTTGGCGTTTGGCACCGCATCTTTGCGGCTGGCATCGAGACGACCGCGATATTGCAGGCCCAGATCCTTGTCAAATCCAAAAAAATCTGGCGTACAAACGGCGTTATATGCCTTAGCGATGCTTTGGCTGTCATCATGCAAGTAAGGAAAATTGAACCCGTGTTGCTTTGCGAACACAGCCATGTTTTCAAAACTGTCTTCAGGATAATCACTGGCGTCATTGGCACAAATAGCCACCGTATTGATGCCCATGCCTTGCAACTCAACCGCGTCACGAACAATCCGGTCGATCACTGATTTTACATAGGGGCAATGATTGCAGATGAACATAATGAGTAAACCGTTTTCTCCCTTAAGATCTTCCAGCATATAGTTTTTTCCATCCGTTGCCGGCAATGAAAATTTGGGGGCACTCCAGCCAAAATCACAGATCGGGGTCTCTACAGCCATAGTCATCTCTTCCTTGAGGAAATTTGTTGTTTGCCTGAGCGCTTTGCTGCGTCTGCCAAAAGCGCGAGACGGCAATGCTATTTGAAGCGCGCGAAAAACTATGACTATCGCTTCAAGACCCTTGTTGCAAGGCGGTTTGTTATCCACGTTTCGCCGTTTCAAAGGAAATTCTTGTTGACGCTCCACAGTTCTATCCCTACACTTTAAGTATAAGTTGAAAAGGAGGTTAATATAATGACTCCGCCTGATAGTATCTGGCCACACATTGCTTAGTATTAAAACACTGAAAACCTGTGTGGCATTCACAAAACACATAAATATACATAAAAATACGATCATTCACTGCAAGATATCAGTGACGTCTGGTGCAATTTGTACTGTACCTGAATACTATTTACTGCAATCTTTTCGTGATCATCGCATATATCTCCAATTCATTTGGGGAAGGTCTAACAGGCAGATAAGTCTGGAACGATTTAGCCGACCTTATGACAATGTGGAATTTGCGCAATATCGAACGCTGACCTTGATTAGAGAACCGGCGTTTTGTAACAAGCAAAAAGCGGAATTGAGTATCGCTTTGCAAGCACTCCGTATGAGGAAACTTTTATGGATATCTGGCGAATTGATAATAAAACAAATTCCCCATAACACGCTGCAAGTGCTCATCAATATGAGCGTCGCGCACGACATATATTGCTATAAGATCATGGAAAAAGCGCTCTGAACGCTGCATACTAAAACAAGACCTCATCGGGAAACCGATCAAACCCTTGTCCGGTATAAAAAACCGGCCAGGGGTTTACTTGCAGTCCCAAAGATTTTTCCAAGGCCTAAATTCCAAGACAAGGTGCCAAGTTTTAGCACTTAGGTCATTCGAGCGAGAGCTAGCCGCCACCAAAAGCGTCTTTTAACCAGTTCGCATTACTGGCCGCTGATTGACCAGGGCTTGCTTGACTTGGAGCTTTTGCAGCACTGCGATAGGTATCAGCTGCCTGCTGATGGCGCTGTTTGTCAGTGGCCTGTGCCGGGGCACTTGCTGCGCTTGACCTAGAGCTTGCACGCGACCGATCATCACGCACCTTATGCGTATCTCCCCACACACCAATCGATCCAGCTCCACCAGTACCTGAAGCTGGACCGCCAAAATCTTCACTCATCGACCCCATAATGCCAAAATCAAAGGCACCATACTGCGTCTGCCTAACCCCGGTGCCACTACCGCCGGTATGACTTTTGATCAAAATATTATGCACTTCAGAAAGCGAGCGTGGCTTACCACCGCTATAGAAAATTGATTTGTTTGACCTTGCAGCCCTTGGAAAATGCCTGCTGGCAGGACTGTCGGGCTGGCGCTCAGCAAGATTGATCATCTTTGCGGCGCTGCCTGGCCCAAGGAAATGCGCGAGATAAAGTTCGCCATCTGACGGCGTGCGACCAATACGGCCACGCACATAGCGCTCATTATGTTCGGTATAAGCGGCAGCCATCAGAGCCGATGTTTCCGCATCATGGCGCATCGCAAGGATCTGTTTCCGTTGCCCTTTGTTGGGCACGTAATATTTTCCTGAACTGGATCTGCGAATGTTTTTGGCCATATCAGACAGACCCAACCGAGGGCCATCTTCCTTGACCACTTTAAGCCACGTACCTTCAACAAACTGAAAAAGCCCAGCAGCCGAAGAAGACGAAGATTTGGCGTTGGTTTTGAAGCTGCTTTCACGTTGCGCGGTGTTGACAAGATAGTCAAAACTGGCACCCGTCCGGCGAGAGGCCACAGTAATAGCATTTTGCACCGTCACAGGGATCGATGAGGTTCTTTGGATGGGCATACCAACTCCAGGCGAGGGTTTAAACAAGTTCAAGACTAATTCAAAACAACGCCGAAAACGGAATTCGTTACCTCTCCAACATAATGAATAAAACCTTAACAATACGTTGATGAATTGCCATCAATCAGCACTTAGTACCCCAATCGCCTCCTATGAGGGAGTATCCGTAATGGCAAGAGCCCCAGCAACTGTATAATCGAAATATCCAAGCCGCCCCAGTGCCTTCACCATGTCAGCACTATAGCGCCCGTCTTTTAGTACCTTATCATCAATATATACCCCAACCACCTCGCCGATCACCATCAAATAGGGATCAGCCTGCGCATCCGCTACCGGCAATTCGACAGTCTGATGATACCGACATTCCAGCGAGGCGGGAGATTTGGCGACGCGCGGCGGCTTGACGAATTGTGAAGGTTTTGATTCGAGATTGGCCAGTTGCATCTCATCGACATCAGAGGCAACTGATGCACCCGTCTTATTGACCTCGTCAAACAGATGTAATGTGGCGACCGAACAGACAAACTCTCCCTCGCGCTCGGCATTGCGCAAACTGTCCTTTCTGCCATGCGACGAGAACATCACATAATGGGGGCGATAGGACACCAGATTAAAGAAACTATAGGGGGCAAGATTGACACCACCTCCCTCATTGAGCGTAGAAATCCAGCCAATCGGCCTTGGTGCCACGATGGCTTTCATCGGGTCATATTGCAGCCCGTGATCATTTTTTCTGGCGTCATAATACATCAGTTCACTCCAGACAATCAGCTTGTCTAACTTTTCCAGTAGCTCATCAGCTCGTTGGGCTCAACCCTCAAACGCTCTTTGGGAGCTGCTACAGCGGTGCCGATATAAATAAAACCAGCGACAGATTCGCTTTCTTCAAGGCGCAGTAAACTCGCAATCTGCGGGTCATAGGCAATCCACTCGGTGATCCACTGACCGCTAAAGCCAAGGGCACTGGCTGCATGCAAAATGTTCTGACACGAGGCCCCGGCAGATAATAACTGCTCACTGGCGGGCACTTTTTCACTTTCCACCGGCGAAGAGATCACGCCAATCACCACCGGCGCACGCAAAAAGCGAGTGCGCTCGGCCACGAGATGGCGCGGCAGATACTCTCCCTTATGCGCCTTTTCATATATATCGGCGCTCGCCTCGCCAAACTGTGCCCGCGCGTCCCCTGTGAACACGAGAAAGCGCCACGGGGTCAATGCCTTGTGGTCAGGCACGCGAATAGCGGCACGGATCAGCTCCTTGATCTGCGTTTTATCTGGCCCCGGCTCTTGTAGCTGTGAGGCTACAACCGAGCGGCGCTTCAATAGAAATTGAAGAGGCATATTTCTGTCAACCTTCCCCTGTAATCCTTTTGTTCCTTGAACACCTATAGGACAGTTGGTGCCGGGTTACGATATTTTCTTGAGACTTGCACGCTCTAACTTGATAGATTGTCGCCATAAGCATCCCAAAAAATGCGGAAAAATATCATGTCTAAATATGAAATATTCTCTGTGCATCTGTTCACCGCCCTGTTTGCGGTGTTTCTTTTGCTGCCGCAAAAAGCATTGAGTGCCGACAAGCTTCCTCCCGCCGTCCTGATCATTGATGGCTCTGGCAGCATGTGGGGACGGATAAACGACCGCGAGAAAATCGTCATCGCCCGACAGGAGCTGGCTCGTCAGATCGATTTTCTGCGCACCAGGGTTGACCTTGGGTTGATGTCATACGGCCATCGCCGCCGCCGCGATTGCCGCGATATCGAGATGATTGTGCCTATTAGCCCCCTCGACCCAAAAGCTCATGGTGAGGCGATCAAGCGCCTGCTACCACGCGGAAAAACCCCTATTTCGAGCGCTTTGGAGATGGCGGCGCAAGCACTCAAATCCTCCAGGACAAGCCAGGCCAGCGGTCAGCGCACCCATATTGTTCTGGTCGCTGACGGCATCGAAAATTGCCGCCGCGATCCCTGCAAAACCGCGACCGATCTATCCGCCCAATATCCTGACCTGACGATTGACGTCATCGGCTTTGGCCTGCCCGACTCCGAGCTGCCACAACTTGCGTGCATTGCCCAAAACGCCAAGGGCCGCTTCCACCGGGCCAATAATAAAGCCGAATTGCAAATCGCCATCAAGCAGGTTTTCAGCTCCCTTGGCACTACCAGCAAGCCCGCGATCATTACCAAGAAAAAACAAATCAAGAAAAAGCCCTCGGGGCTATATCTTAGCGCTGGCTTATCCTCAAAGGGAGCCGGGCTTGATAAAGATATCAGCTGGCGCATTTATCCAGCCGGGCAAAGTTCAAAAACCGGTGCCACTCCCTTGCAGCGCCATGCCTTGGCCGCTCCTTTTTTACCGCTACCAAGCGGTAAATATCATATTGAAGCGCGCCATCAGACATTACTTGCTGAGCGCGATGTCACCTTGCGCGCCAATACCGCTCTCAAACTGCACTTAAGTTTCAATGTCGGAATTTTCACCGCCAGCGCCAAACTAGGGGAAAGTGCTGCTCTGTCAGATAATATCATTTTCTCCCTTTATGACGCCTCAAAAGGGAAAGACGGTGCAGGCGAGATTATCACCCATAAACAACAATCCAAAGCCGTGTTCTACCTCCCTCCTGGCAAGTACAGTCTCAAAGCAAGAGCTAACGGAACACAGGCCCGCCATGACTTCACTTTAAAAGCTGGAGAACGAAAAACTCATATTTCGCTACTGGATGCCGGTGAAATCAGCTTTATCGCCCGCCTCGCCGAAAATCTGCCCGCGCTGCGCGACGTGCAATATGCGATCTATCAACGCCGCGCTAAAAAAGATGTGGAATTTATTCGCACCCTTGACCCCAACCCCAGGCTGATCCTCCCCAAGGGCAACTATTTCGTCTTGGCCCGTCAAGGAGCCGCCTCCAGCTATACAAGGCTTTTCGTTGAAGCAGGTGATACCAAAATAGTTTCCCTCACGCTTAATGCAGGCATATTGAAACTGTCATCCAATCTGGATAATCGCGCCAGCGATCAATCCGCCCAGATCGCCTATACGATCGAGCCGGTGGATCGCAACAATTCCGAAACCGTCCAATTATCCGCCAATAGTACCTTAGTTGAAACGGCCCAGTCTTTGCCCACCCGCAGTTTTCGCAATCGATTTGTGCTGCGGGCCGGAGACTATGTAATCAAGGCTATTTACGGCAATTCAAATGCCCGGGCGAGCGCCCGTGTCCACGTCACCGCTGGTCAAGAAACGGAGCATAAAATCAAAATGAGCGCCGGCAGAGTGAAGTTTTCTCTCGCTTTAGCGCTCGGCAACCCACCGCTACCAGGCGTGTTTTGGAGTATTCTTGATGCCTCCAACAAGCAGATCGCCAGTGCCAGTTCCATCACGCCAAGATTGACACTGGCGCAGGGCAATTATCAAGTGGTGGCTGACTATCTGGGCGAAAGCTACCGCAAGAGCTTTGTCGTTAATAATGGTGACAGTAAAAATATTCAACTGGAGCTGCAATAAGCGCAAGGGCGAAGGGGTCTACTTGTTAATATGGAGGGCAAGACCCTTAACAATCTTTCATAGTTATGCCTTATTTTTTCGTCTATGGTCAGGCATAGCGGGGAACCACAATATGAATGAATTTGCACTGCGCGGATCAGCTCTTCGACGCACCGCTCGATGCGCATTTGGGGGCGCGGTGCTAACTGCTGCCCTGTTAAACGCGCATGCCCCGGCCAACGCCACCCCCCCACAACTGGTAATCATTCTCGATGCCTCGGCATCGATGGAAGACAAGCTGGTCAATGAACTAAAATACAAGCTGGTGCGCAAAGCTATGAGCACAGCTCTTCCGGCCTATGGCGGCAAACTGGTGGCCGGCCTCATCACATTTGGCCGCAACACACAGCAATCTTGCAAGGATATTTCCCGACTGGTTAGCCTCAAACAGCTAGAACCAAAAGCCTTTACCAATGTCATCAACAATATCAAGCCAAAAGGCAAAAGTCCCATCGGCGCTTCACTGGCAGCAGGTGCAGATCTCGCCAATATTGCTTCCAGACCTTCTGATATGCTGTTGATTGCCGATGGCAGCGATAATTGCGGCGCTAATGTTTGCGCCACAGCCAATCTCATAGCAAAACGCTCCCCGCAAACGAAAATCCACGTCATCGGACTTGGTAAAACATCAGCGGTCAATCGCCTGTCTTGTGTAGCCAACGCTACAAATGGCATTTTCACAGCGGTTGATAGTAGCAATGAAATGGCCACCGTCCTCAAAGTTATATTGCAGACCGTGGTGATTGGCGAAGAACCCGCCAAGCCGACTCTGGCCGTACTGGCGCGCCCTCCCTTGCCTAATCCCCGCCCATTGGACGAAGCAGCTGCCTTAGCTGCCGCAAAACACACGATCAAATTCCCCAGCACAGTGCCCCTCCCCGTGCGATCTCCAGCGCGAAAAAAAGCGTCCCAAGCTCTTGCACGAACGCCTAGTGAGCCACAGACAACGGCTGCACTAACTCAAAAAGAAGTTCAGCTGCCCGTTACTCAGACAGACGCGCAAAAAGCACCCGTTCCTGTTGAAGTGCAAGCACAAGAGCCGGTTATCTGGCAAAAAATCACCGAGAAACCAACAATCATCGCAGAGGTGGTGCCATCTGCAACGCCTGCACCAACTCCAGATAAAAATATAGCCCCAGCCCCAGCGCCTGTCCCAGCGCCTGCCAAACCTGTTTTCAAACCGGTCACCACTCTCCCCAACACAACCTTTCTAGGGGACAAACCATCGATCGAGGTCACCCTCCCCAAGACATCTGCCAAGGTGACATTTGGTGCGCTGATCACCGAGCAAGGCAAAGCCATTAAGAGCGGGCTGTTCTGGCGTATATATAAATCACGTAAAGACAATGAAGGGCGCTACCAGCTCGTAAAATCAATTGAGGCACCTTCGTTTGACGATCGCCTACCACTTGGTGTTTATCTGGTCAATCTGTCCTGGGGGCGCTCGCACCTCACCGAAAAACTGGATATTTTATCCTCCAAACCCTTTGTCCATAATTTTATCTTGAACGCTGGCGGATTGCGACTTGGAGCGCGTCACCTTGATGGGTCGGTGTTACCTGCATCAAAGGTCATCTATCGGATTTATTCGGACGAACGTGACCAGTTCGGCAAGCGCCGGTTAATTCTCGACAACGCCAAACCGGCCCGCACCATCCGCCTCAATGCCGGCATCTATCATGTCGCCAGCCTTTATGGCACCGCCAATGCTCTTGTTGAAACCGATATCACCATTGAAGCTGGCAAACTGACTGACGCCGTGATCAATCATAGCGCCAGCAAAGTGACCTTCAAGCTCGTCAATAAATCCGGCGGTGAAGCGCTAGCTGGAGCGATCTGGCGTATCTCTTCCCCAGATGGCAAGCTCATCAAGAACGCAGCTGGCGCTTTACCAAGCCTTATTCTGGCGGCCGGCGACTATAAGATTAATGCAAAATATTCTGGCCGGACATTCACCCGCAAAGTGACCATTGAACCTGGCGCCCCGGTCTATGTTGAACTTGTGATTGAATAAACACCCAACTGACCATCGCTCACACTATTCCTCCCCCTACCCCAAATCTCTTTAATGCAGGCACAAAAATGAAGGGCCGGGGAATTACTCACCCGACCCCTCGAAGGGCATCAACTTGGAAGGGTATGGGAACAAGTTTTTAGGAGGTATGTTCCGTGATGCCCTTTTTGGGATATAGCAAGGTTGCCCGGCGCGCCTGGCGAGACAATGAAAACCATTGGCGCCGGGCATCCTTACTAATAGCGTCGACCATTCCCTAGAGTGATTGAAAAACCAGGACCGTCATAGCGAAGGCCGTCACGATTGCGCGAACCATTATGGTTGCCACGATAATGTCTGCCATAACCACACCATCCACGACGATCACGATCTATGATACGTCCCCAGCGATTCAACCGCAGCGCATATCTTCTGCCATTTCTACAAACTTTTGCGCCATAACCTGGCAAATGTCTGTCGGTAAATCTAATACGGTGATAGCCACGATCACGCAGTCTGGCGCGAATTTGAGGCAAGCTCAAACCGGCATAACCACCGCGATGACGCCCACAGCGACCTATGCGAACGCGTCGATTGACATCCCCCCAGCGGTTGATGCGCATTCTGTATTTTTGGCCATTGCGACAGGCCCGTACTTTGTAAACGGGAAGACGGCGGTCGGTGAAGTGAATATTGCGATATCCACGTTCGCGCAAACTACGGCGAATATCTCTGGGTGATAAAGCCACCGTTTTCGCCAGTGATTTGATCGGGACATACATATGAGCACGGGCGCTTGCGCCGGCACCAGCAGCAAAGGCCGATGAACTGGCGGCAACAGCACTGGCTGCCACAACGCCCAATCCGATTAACATTTTATGGGTCATTATTCCATTCCTTTCGTTTCATCTACTCGGCCATTACCAAGCTTGACACCAGTTATAAAAGAAGCCGCCTGAACCAAACTGGAAAGCTCCATTCATCTAACGTTCATAATTGCGGTTTTTTTCAACAAAGATGACAATGCACCCCCGCAAGGGCATAGTGCAAGCTTATTTGGACATGAGGGAGAAAACCAATGGTACATAAATGTGCTGCGTGTAAATGCGAGATCGAAGACGCAGTTGAAGCTCAGCCGACAAGCTGGTTCACGCGCTGCATCGACAACACAGACTATATCTTGTGCGATGTTTGTGGCCATCAAAGCCATTTTCGCGGTGGCATCTCTCCCTATCTAAAGGATAGGCTTGAGCTGGATGAATGGGCGGTTTGTGACCTTTCGGCAGAAGCCGCCGCTCTTGGCGTTGAGCGCCGGCGCTTTCGCAAATCATCCTCATAGCCCTTAGCGCAAAGAGCGACCCTCGTGCGGCAAGGCTACAAGGCGCCTCAGCACCTCTTCGAAATGCTCAAAAATCCAGAAATGCCCCTGCCCCGGCAACCCAATGATTTCAACATTCTCAAAACTGCCCACCAGCTTGTACGCCGCTTTTTCCGGCACCATATAATCCTTTGACCCTTGCCATAAAATCACCGGCATATCGATCTTTGCCAGCGAAAACTGCCAAGGTTTTGCAAACAGGCGCAGATCTTCCAGAACGCCGTTAATCCCGGACTGCAGACCGTCATAAAAAGCAGCCAGCAATGCTTCTTGATGGCGGGAATCCCCTAAAATCAATCGATCCGCCCTCGAAAGGCTAAAGCTGAACATCTTCAAAAATGGATAAGGGGCAAGCATGAGCAAGCGCCGCGCAATAGTGAGAGCCGGTTTCGCGAGAGCGGGGTAACGAGGCAGTAAGCTAGAAAACAAACGGTGGCGCCAAGACCAGCTTTGGCGCACCTGTTGATCAAATATCCCGACGGGGCTGACCAGAGCCAAACCAATCACCCGTTGCGGCATCACCGCAGCAATAGCGGTGGCAAACGGCCCCCCTCCAGAAACCCCAAGCACCCAGAACTGGTCCACGTTCATTAAGTCAAGAAGCACCGCAATATCATCCACCCATTGCCTGAAAGACGTGTCAGGGGAAATGCTGGAAAGTCCGTATCCGTGCCTGTCGGGGGCAATCAAGAAAATGCCATTCTGGTTAGCAAAGCGGTCGGCTGGTTGCATCATGATGCGCGAGCCTGGCGTGCCGTGGATCGCCAGCACAGCTCGTCCACTAGCATCGCCATATTGCGCATATCCCATCAATCGCCCGTCGGGTAAACGCAATTTATTGTCACTGACATTTGTTATTTTTTGACCGTGTCCCATTCAATTTCAAAATCCTCTGAAACGGGCTCATTTATTTTGTCAAGGCAGATGGTCGGCGGATCATGCTCAACGATACAGTGGATACATTTTTGAGCATCTGTATTCATCTCTGCGCAAAAGGAGGGTAGCACATAATTGGAGCGGGCCGCTTCAATGATTTTTTTGACACAGGTTTGCTTGTGATCACTTGCTGTGGCGCCAAATAATGACGAGGACTGCTTCAATAAGGCGGCAATCAGATCGATCGCGATATTCAAATTTTCTTTACTCATCACCGACTCCTTTTCTTGTATTTTCAATCAGCATGCAGACTTAAATCAAATGACTATTTCCTATCCATTAAATATATGTTAAACAGCGAAACAAAACACTCAATGGCGCTGCAGCTTTTCACCTACCCTTGGTCAGATGAAACTCTAGTCTTCCGACTGCTCTGGTCGCCGGCGCATTTTTTTAACGCCGGACCGCTTGGTCTTGCGTTCGAGGCGGCGTCTTTTTTGCGCCCTGCTGGGCTTCGTGGCGATACGCTTTTTGGGTTCAATACAGGCGTTCTTTACCAGCTCGACAAGGCGTTCGATGGCGTCTTTGCGATTTGCATCCTGAGTGCGATGCTTGTTGGCAGTGATGACGATCACCCCTTGCTTGGTCAAGCGGCGCCCTGCCAGTTTTTCAAGCCGCAAACGCACACGCAAAGATAGCGCATTGGGCCCACGCACGTCAAAGCGCAATTGTGCAGCGCTCGAGACCTTGTTGACATTTTGCCCGCCAGGACCGCTGGCCCGCATATAGGAGAGCACTATCTCATCGTCATCGATGGACACGCGATCATTAATAACAATCATTTAGGTGACTTCATCTTGTCAAAGCCAATCACTACAACTGTGATATTGTCCTGCTCGGGGGCCGCTTTCTTTTTCACCGCACCAATCAGCTCCTGGGCCATTTGATCGGCGCTTTTCGAGCTGTTTTTGGAAACAATTTTGGAGATGCGGTCATAAGAAAGCGTCGCCAGTCCGTCACTGGCCATAATCAGCCAATCACCTTTGACCAAAGGGATCGCTTCGCGATTGAGATCAACCAGTGTGATCTCATCTCCGGTCACAGCTGAACGCAGCATATTGCGCTTGGGGTGATGCAAGGCTTCAACCGTGGTGATTTCGCCGCGATCCCGCAAATTGTTCAAAACCGGTGCCAACGAGTGATCCTCGTTTAGTTTTGAAAGCTTTTTATTGTGGTACAAATAAAGCAGGCTGTCGCCAACGCTGATCCAATGCACGCCCGACTGATCGACGCACACCCCCACCAGAGTACATCCCATGCCATCCAGCTGCGGGTCTTTTTCAATGGCTTTGGAAACTGTTTTGTTGCTGGCGTCCAGGCTGAGCAAAAGGCGCCGATCAATTGATCCCTCAATCTCGGGATAAGTTGTCATAAAACTGCCGCAGGTGATCTTGCTGGCTTTTGCACCCCCGACATGACCACCCATACCATCAGCCAACACAGCAACCAGCTCCATGCAGCGGCGATTGCTCTGACCATTGCTGGTATTCTTGTCGAAGCGCTGAAAGACCTTGATGCCATAGGCATCTTCTTGGCGTTTGCGCTCACCAATATCGGATCGGCCTGCATGTTGAAAAGAGACAAATGTCATCGCGCAAACATTCTGTGATCAAAACGGGGAGTCGAAATAGAAAAATACACGACCATCCTTATTTGGAGTGAACCGGAAGGTCGGACCAGTCAAATTCATCACCGCAAAACGGGATAAACACAAGCTGCGTATTACCCATCGAAATAATATCATATGGCATCAGGCGTACCGCTGATGTTGGCTTGACATTGTCAATAGAGACGACATTGGTCTTGGCCAGATTGGGAATGAACAAAAACTGGCGATCATCGGCATCATAGCGGATATAAGCCTGCTCACGTTTGGAGATATATTCGTCTCCAAAATCGATCGGAATGCGCTGATCTGATACCGATCCAATCGTATTGGAGCCTGTAAAAATCGGCCGATGTGCGCCAATGCCCGGTCCACCGACCACGACCAGCCAGCCAACCACCGGTTCTTGATAATATTTCAGCTCTTCATCGCTGCCACCAAAAACCTTGGTTTTAGGGCCTCCAGATTCTGTGACCGTTTCTGGCTGGGCCTCGCTTGGCACCTCGCTTGGTGCCTTGTTTGATGGCTGTACGTCCTTGTCATTCATAATGCTCTCCACACCAGAAGTCGCTTCGCCAGATGAAATTTCTTTGTCGTCGCCCTGCCCAATTGCGGCCAGCGCTTCCTTGAGGCTTGTTGAGCGTGTTTCAGGTGTCGCATGCGGACGACCAGAAGCCGAGCCATCCTTGGTTGGATCATTTGATCCGCCTTGACTTGTCATCGAATATCTATTCCTTTTATCGCCATGAACTCATTGACCAAAGCCCTCCGATATAACTTGGCCAGAACATCATCAATCCAGCAGCCATGCAAGTCGTTTTTATGACCCTTTATACCAACCAAATAAATTGACCGTTTCGTCCTTGCCCTCAATTGATGCTAAGTTATAAAAGAAAGCAAAAAATTTTGCCGTTGAGGACCCGTGACGAAAAATAACCAACATCCCCTAGCCTTACCGGTAGGCACCGAACTTGTCGGTGATTATGTGATTACCAAAGTGCTCGGCGCGGGCGGTTTTGGCATTACCTATGAAGCCAATGAGCGCTCTCTCGACCGCACGGTCGCGATCAAGGAATATTTTCCTGTCGACATTGTCGAGCGCGAAGGCTGGGCACTGGTCAAAGCACGCTCCAACACCCTCGATATGAAATATGCGCGCGGCCTGCGTCGCTTCATTGAAGAAGCCAAGGCCATCACGCAGTTTAACCACCCCAATATCGTGCGGGTCCTGCGCTATTTCAAAACCAATAATACCGCCTTCATGGTGCTGCACTATGAAGAAGGCCTCGATATGGGGGTCTGGCGCGACGGCCTTAGCAGCCCCCCCACACAAAACCAGCTGACGGCCATTCTCAAACCCTTGCTGAACGCGCTGGAGTTGATCCATAGCAATGATTTTCTGCATCGAGATGTGGCACCCGACAATATCATCATTCGTAAAGATGGCTCCCCCATCCTGATCGATTTTGGCTCAGCCCGCTCGGAACTCACCTTCAACTCGAAAACCGTCAGCGCGCTTGTTAAATCTGGCTATTCGCCTTTCGAGCAATATGCCAAAAACAGCAAAGAACAAGGCCCCTGGACAGATATCTATTCCTTTGGCGCAACGCTCTACCAAATGGTCACCGGGGAAGCGCCACCTGACAGTTTGTCCCGCCTTGCAGTCGATGAGATGATACCGGCAAAAAAGCGCGCCAAACGATATTATAGCCGCGACTTTCTTGCCGCCATCGACAACGCTCTTGCCATCCGCATAGAAGACCGTCCGCAATCAATCGATGAATGGCGCAGCTTGCTATTTCCCGCGGAGGCGCAAGAGACAAAAAAGAACGCAACACCCAAAAAGCCCAAGATGCCAATACTGTCTGGGCTGGCGGGGCTAAAAAATGTTAAAAAACCCAGCTTCCGCCTCCCTCGACGCAGCGACAAATTGAAAAAATCTGGCCAGGCTTCAGTCGCAGATCTGATGGAAAAAGCGGGCCTCAAGCCGGCAAAAATCTCCAGCAATGCCTCTAAGCTATGGGTATCTCTCTGGACCTGGTTGAGCAGACTTGTTCCCAAAAGAGATCCCAACGCGTCCCGTAGAAAAAAAAGCAAAATGCCGCGCCTGCATCGTAAAAAGGATGGTTCGCTTGCACGCAATGATGATGCGCCAAACCCTCGCTCCCTGCGTGCCCTTCTTCATGAGCTTGATGAAGAATACAAAGATATCGCCCATGAGCTAGTGATCGATGAAGGGGCCAGTCTACCGCCCACCCCCAAGATCAAAGAGCCTAAAAAACCGCGCAAACCTTTTGCGCCCGTGTTCTTTGCAAAGATACGCAAAATCTTGCAAACGCTCAAAAAAATTGTCATCAAGCTGTTTCGCTCTTTGTCACTGCTGGTGCGCTTTACTGCGGGCCTGCTATTGCTCGGTAGCCTCGCATTATTGATCAATTATTACCGCCCAGACCTCACCCAAATCGCTAAGAAGGTCGGTGTGCCAGATGGTTTAAAGACCTCGGTGACCATTAAGCCAGTAAGCGCCAAAAAACCTACCCGCCAACCAAGGCCAAAACCAAAGCCCAAACCGATACTGGCACCGCCGTCCCACCTCCTCAAGACCTTGAACGCTCACAGCGGCGGGGTCATCAGCCTGCTTGTCTCCAGCAGCGGCAACCAGCTCATATCGAGCGGCGCGGACCGGACTATCAAGATTTGGAATTTGTCAAACGGGACCCTGGGCCAGAGTTTCGAACCCCATCAACAATCCATCACCGCTCTTGATGTTTTGGGTAATCGACTGGTGCAAGGTGATGCCAGCGGCAATATTTTTCTGTTTGATTTGACCAGAACCGAGCAGCTCGCCACCTTCAAGGCTATTGATGGCCCCATCAGCACCATTGCTTTTGTCGGGCGCGGCAACGACCTGCTTACCGGCTCCAATCAAGGCGAGTTGGCTTATTGGGAATTTCGGGATGGTGAATATTTACGCGCTGAAATACGCGGTACCGGCCATAGCGATGCCATTCGCTCCATTGTCACCCACCGACGCTATTTCGTCACTGGCAGCGCCGACCATAGCGTCAAACTCTGGCGCCGCTCACGAAAACGCCTGATCCGCACATATCTCTCACACGGCGGGCCGGTCAATGCGGTGGCCCTGTCGCCAAAAGCCTATCGCATGGCCAGTGGCTCCAGCGATGACACCATTAAAATATGGTCTCCCAAAACCCGGCGCTTGCGCCGCACATTACAGGCCCAACAAGGCTCCGTAACCGCTCTGGCCTTTGCCCAAAATGGCAAATGGCTGGCGTCGGGTGGCCTGGATCACAGCATCAAAATATGGAATGCCCGCAATGGCAAGCTCGTACGCCTGTTCAAAGGGCATACGGGAATGGTGCAAAAACTCGTGTTCAGCCCGGATAAAAACCAGCTAATTTCCGCCTCGACCGATGGCAGTATTCGCTTCTGGAAGTGGAATTCTCGATAGATAACATGATTTCTTGCCTTATGCCGACTTAGGTATATATACTTAACTTCAGCAATTGATGGTGTTTTTATAACTTTGGATTTAGTATGTGTAATTCGTTTTTCAGAGCGATTTTGACGCTCTTTTGTTGCAAATACACCTCCTTATTTCCCAAACGACCAACTCCCCCCACAAGACATCAACGAAATAAAAATCTGCATTTTCTTTCGGCAAACCTGAGCACGCGATGACAGTCCTCGTCGGCTCTGGCAAAACAAACAAGCGTTTACTAACGCAATAATCAAAATGCTGAGTAAACCACCAGCATAAGGGGAGCAGTATGCCACGCAAAATTCTAAAGGCCCTTAAGGAGAAGAAACTCCCGCAGATGGTCGATTGGTATAATCCCGGGCTGCTCGCAAAAATCGGTGTGCGTGAGGTGATCTCCTCGGTGATGGGACAATATGCTGATCAACGACTGCTGCAGGCGGCAACCGACCGCGCGTCGGAAGAAGAACTTTCCAGCAGATATGACTATTCCAATCCCGAAAATCCAGATGAACTCAAGCGCTTGCAAACCGATGGCAATGGCGCATTGTGGGTCGACTATATTGCTGATCTGGGAGACGGGTTCGAGCCGACTTTTGCCATGGCCAGCCTGCTGGCTGCAGAAAGCCTTAACCTTGGTGACGTGGGTCACCTGCGACATGGCGAAGTGCTCATCATGGGCGGTGATCAGGCCTACCCGCAAGCCTCGCGACAACAATATCAAGACCGGTTGCAAGACCCATATGATATGGCCTTTAGCGCTGATGACCAACCAGAGCGCAAACTGTTTGCCCTGCCTGGCAATCATGACTGGTATGATGGGTTGAATGCCTTTGACAATCTGTTTTGCTCGGCGCGAGATCGTAGCGCCCACGGCAAAGGCACCCGCATCGGTGGCTGGCAATGTATGCAGCATCGTAGTTATTTCGCCATTGAACTCCCCCATAATTGGTGGATCTGGGGAGCTGATATACAGTTTTCCAACAATCTTGATGATGGCCAGATCAACTATTTTGACCTCATCAGCGAGCAAATGGGACCAGAAGACAAAGTCATAATCTGTATTGCCGAACCTAGTTGGCTGGAAGCGGAAGCCAAGGGCTATGATGAGCACGAGAACCTTAACGCCATTTCCATGCTGGCCCGCAAGACCGGTGCGCAAATTTGCGCAGTGATGGCTGGCGACTGGCATCATTATAGCCGTTATCATTCTGAAGATCTGGGCATCCACTTTATCACTTGCGGCGGCGGCGGGGCCTTTGCTCATGCCACCCATCAACTCAAAAACAAGCTCACCGTGCATTGGCCAGTGGCCACGAAAACGGGGGAAACCAGTGATGATAGTCTGGCATTTGACAAAGCTGAAAAACGGGTTTTGAAAGGCGATAATGAAATCGATTTCAAAGCGCAAGACTTTGAAATTTCGGTTGAAGATGATCCCAAGAAAGCTGATCAGCCACATAACAGACCGCGCCCACCCAACGCCAAACGGCTGCTGGGCAAGGCCGAGCCATTTGATCATGAAAAGCCGTCTATTTACCCCTCACGCCTGACGAGTCGCCTGCTAAGCCTGCGCAATTTTGCCCTGCCATTTCATAATTTCAGTTTCGCGCTGGGCCTTGGCATTATCTACTTTATCTATTCCTGGATGGCGTTTGGTATTAACGAAGAAATTCAATATTTCCAGGGATCATCTGGCGCAAATTCCAAAGATGATCATAGTTTCATCTGGTTTGTATATCTGGCCAGTCAGCAATCGATCGCATTCTTTTTATTGGTCATTGGCTTATGGATCGGGCTGGTCAAATATGTTGATACCAGCGTCATCAAATTCAAGTTTTTAAGACCATGGATCGCAGCCACGTTTGGTACAGCGCACTTTATGGCTCATCTATTGACGATTGCCATCATGACTATTCTCGTTAATGGCTTCATATACCAACTTTCCCAATTTCACAATAATTTCACTACACCGGATACAACAGCGGCATTAAAGAAGGAAATAGCCACCCTTGGCCATGATCAATATCTCTCTCTTCAATCGTTTATAGCCACGGGAAGCTATAAGAAAAATCCCGCAAAGCTAATGGAGTTAAAAACCGAAAAAGTCAGCCAGTTGCAAAAGGTCGAAACGCAACGCGAGAAAAATCTGTTCGCTGGTTACCGCATTCTTGGCGCTCTTTTGTTAATCCCGATTGGCGGCATATTAGGCGCATTGGTGTTTGGCACCTACTGGGTGTTCACATGCTCACTTTTTTCCATGCACTGCGGCGATGCCTTTGGGGCGCTGATGATCAAGGACTATAATCATTTCTTGCGCATGAAATTTGAGAAAGACAAGCTGACTATTTACCCTATTGGTCTCAACCGTGTACCACGAGCGCGAGGCTGGGTAGAACCCTCGGCGGCTGGCAAGTTGCGGCCCAACAAACCAATGATTGTTCCTAAAAAACCCCTCAAAATCCACCTTATCGAGGATCCTATCGTCATCCATGCAAAAAACACGGCGTAAATTATAAAACGGGAATGGGTGCACTTATGGAAGAATTGCTTGAGCTGGAGAGAAAAAATGACCTGATGGGCCTTATTACAAGGATCCAACAGCTCGCGGCGAAAGACAAAAGAATTTTCACCAATCCCTTTGTCAAACACTGGTGCGCGCGGCGCTGGCGCTATTTCTTCCTCAATGAAGCGATCAGCGACCTGACCGCCATCGACCATGCCAGCAAGCCTTTTTTTGATCGCCGGTCCTATCGACAAAGAGCAGCTGAATATTATTTACTCGGCGAAGATCGAACCGGCTGGCTGGACGAAATGCCGGACCCACAAGTCACCAAAATAACAGAAACGACCTTGCTGTTTTGTCCCGGTATGCTCAACGGTATGCGTCCCATGCGCGCCTTTGGCGATGCTATGCCCCGTATGAGCAAGCGGTTTTCCTTAAAAATATTGCGCTCAGATAATCACCCTTTGCGCTCGTGCGAAGCTAATATGGCCGATATTCTAGCGGCCCTTAACGAGGGCAAAGGCTTTGATGCTGTTGGCGCAACAATTCCAGCAAGTGAGCGAAAAGCCCCAGACGACGTATTCCTTGTCACCTATAGCAAAGGAGCTCCCGACACGCTGACCCTGCTCGCCAATCATCCAGACCTGGCTCCGCGCGTTCGTTGTCTTTTCACTTGGGCTGGTGCTGTCGGCGGTTCTGAAACAGCCGATGAGATCTATAAAAAAATACAATATTGGGGCAACAAGCCACATGTCGCCTCCCTTGGCAGAATGCTCAAGGGTCTGGTGCCTGGTAGAATGAAGACAGATCATTCCACATTCAGGCGCCTTGATGAATATGATACCACCGGCGCCGTGCGCGATTTGACCACCAAGGTCCGCGATGAATTTATGAAAAAACATGGCGGCAATCTCGATCGATTGAATATTCCCATATTTTATTTGCGCGGCGCTGCCTCAAAGGAAAACATCCCGCTGATCCAGCGCGCTGATTTTCGCAAGCTGCAAAAATTTGATCCTCAAAACGATATGCAGGTCACTGCAAAACGCGCCGCGGTGCCTCTACCAATGGCAACCGATCTTGGACTGCTCAATGCGCATCACTGGGATCTCTCCTATCCAGCCTTCTCAAAACGGCGCTATTTCAACAATCTGGCCAATCCCTTCCCCAAGGAAGCGGCGATTACCGCCATGTCTCTGCTGGCAGCCGAACTCGGTCTGGTTGAATAAGTCTCTAAGAACTGATTGGCTCTATTGATCGTTAAAATAGGGTGTTGGCCGTTGGGATTTTCTGTTAGGCTCCGATGACTTTTTCAACCTAGCTGGCAGAAATTTCATATGCACTATTTTCTCACTGGAACAGATACCGATGTCGGTAAAACCATCGCGGCCGCATGGCTGATGCTGAAGCTTGACGCGGCTTATTGGAAGCCGGTGCAGGTGGGGCGGCATGAGGAAAGCGACGAGCAGGTGGTGCGCCGCCTGACGGGCTTTCCAGATGAAGCCTTTGCGCGCTCCAGCTATGTGTTCCCTGACCCCCTCTCCCCCCACTATGCGGCCGAACGCTGCGGGGCTCACATCGATATGGATCAGATCAAGCTGCCCTCTTATGAGGAACCCTTGATCGTCGAGGGCGCGGGCGGGGTGCTGGTGCCGCTTAATGAGAACGCCTTGATGGTGGATCTAATGGTGCAGCTGGCCCTCCCTGTCATTCTTGTGGCACGCACTGGCCTTGGCACCATCAACCACACCTTGATGTCGTTGGAAGCCCTGCGCTCGCGTGACCTTGTCATTACCGGCGTGATACTGAACGGCGATGAGATGCCTCACAACCGCACCGCCATTGAAACCTATGGCAAGACCAGAATATTGGGGCAGATCCCGCCCCTTACGTCCTTGACGGGCGCAAGCTTGATGGATATTCCTCCCTTGTTCGAGCTTGAAGCCGATGGATCCATTAAATAAGGCGCTATTCCTTTGCAAACCCCTGACAAACAGGACCTGATCGCGCGGGACGCGCTTCATGTCTGGCACCCCTATACCCAGCACGGTACCGAGAGCGATCCGGTCGCCATTGTGCGCGCCAGCGGTGCCTCTTTATTCGATGCCGATGGGCACGAAATGCTCGACCTCATTTCGTCCTGGTGGACCTGTATTCATGGCCACGCCCACCCCGCTATCAATAAAGCCCTATGCGATCAGGCCAACCAGCTGGAACATGTGATGTTCGCAGGCTTCACCCACCAAGGCGCAGTTGACCTCGCGCAGCAGGTCACCAAGGTGCTGGGAGCGGGGCTGTCTCGGGTTTTTTATTCCGACAATGGCTCCACTGCCAATGAGGTAGCGCTGAAAATGGCCTATCAATATTGCCGCAACAAGGGCGATGACAAGCGCACCATATTCCTGTCCTTCAAGGGCGATTATCACGGTGATACCATGGGTGCCATGGCCGTATCGCGCGGCTCTGGTTTCTTCAAGCTGTTTGAAGGTTTGATGTGTGAAGCGCGCACCATCCCCTTTGCGGCGACGTTTAGCGGAGATCGCCAGCGCGAGGAGAAGGAGAATAAGGCAATTACCGCCTTCGCGCAGATCCTTGACCAGTGCGGTGATCAAACCGCTGCTCTTATCCTTGAACCCTTGATGCAGGGAGCCGCTGGCATGCAATTTTGCACGCCCGATTTTTTGCGCCGCGTGGTGGAGATGGCGCAAGCGCGCGGTATCATTGTCATCCTTGACGAGGTGGCAACAGGTTTTGGGCGCACGGGCAGTTTTTTCGCCTTTCAACAAAGCGGCATCCGCCCCGACATTGTTTGCCTGTCAAAGGGCTTGACGGCTGGTTATATGGCCCTGTCCATGACCGTTGTTCGCGAAGATTTCTTTCAAGAGTTTGCCGGTGACACCTTTAACAAGGCGCTCGCCCATGGCCATTCTTTTACTGGCAATCCCCTTGCTTGCGCGGTGGCCTTAAAGTCCTTGGCCTTGTTTGAAGAAGAAAACACTTTTGCGCGTATCGCCATGATCGAACAAAGGCACAAACAGCTCTTGCCTACATTGCAAGAGCATCCACTGATCGAAAAACCAAGGGTCCTTGGTACCGTACTGGCCTTTGATTTGCGCGAGGGCGCGGCTGGCTATAAATCCAATGAAAGCATCTTTTTGCGCGACTGGTATTTGCAGCAAGGGCTGAATATCCGGCCCTACGGCAAAACCGTCTATCTCATGCCCCCTTACTGCATATCCAAAGAGCAGATCGACACCGCCTATGACGGCATGCTCAACGGCCTCTCTCAACTTAGAAAATAGGCGCAATTGAACCGCGAATAGTCAGCCGCCCGAAATCATCTCAAGCGTCTAACTGGCCATAAAGAATATGCCAATCGGCACGCGCCTGCTTTTTTGTCTCAAACAAACGGATCGCACTGCGCAATTCGCCAGCCGATAGAGCACGATAGCCGGGTCGCGGCATTGAAGCGCCCGTCACTTTCAGATTTTGCAAAAACTGCACGCCGCTCTCAAAGTGCATTTGGTGAATTTCTTCATCAATCACACCGGGCAAATCACCTGGCTCCACAAGACCACAAGGCAGTCCCAGCTCGCGCAACACGGACCGCCATTGCGGAAAAAGATCAGGACCAATCGTCGAATAGAGTAAAACTCCGCGCGGCTTCAACAGGCCGCGTAACCGCTCCAGGCTTTTGGCCGGTTGTGTGAACCACTGGGGGGTCATGCTGGTGGCAATCAGATCATAGCGTTTGCCAAGGTCGGGGTGCTCGCCATCCATCAAACCAAACTGCAGCTGTTTATGATCGCGAAAATTTTGCGCGCACTCATCAAGCATCGCTTGCGACAGATCGGTGATCTCGCAAACCGCCCCTGGATAATGCGCCAGCAAATGCGCAGTCAAATAACCGGTGCCGCAGCCTATTTCCAATATATGGGGGTGCTCAAATTTGGGAAAAAAACTGGCCAAACGTGCCGCCACGAGTTTTTGCAGCTGTGCATGGCGCTCATAATCCAAAGCTGTCAGGCTGAAGCGCTCAACCACTTCGCGTTTATGAAAATCTATTTTATTCATGACATTCAACAAACTGTTTGATTTGATCGGCGCACCATTGCGGACGCGTCAGCGGCAAACCATGCCCCCCGCTTTTCGACCAGATAATTTTTTCCTCACCCCAAATATCGCAGCTCATGCGCTTTGAGACAATCTCATCATCCAAGGCGGCCAGTACATGCACGGGACATGACAGGTCTGCAAGCTGTTTGCTTGCGTCCCAGTTCATCAGCCCGTCCAGCCCCTCGACCAATGCCGATTGATTGAGTTGCTCTGCTTGCGCAAACGGGTCAACACCACAAGCGCGCCAGAAATGGCTCATTTGCGCCATCTGGTTGTTTTTTAAACCGCGCTTCATGATCAACAGATCACCGCGCGGTACTGGCGGCGAAAAACGATCAAATCCGCAAATACTAACAAGACCCGCTGGTTGTTTTGGCAAATGCTGCAACGCCCATAACACGCCCAATGAGTGCGCGACAATAATTGCATTGTCAGGAATTAGCTGCGGTCCGCTGACCTCCCCCCCGACAAAACCAAGCTCAATGCTTGATGTGTTCATATCGGGCAGGTACGTGGATATATCGCGCCAGATCGATCCATTAAATCCCCAGCCATGAATAAAGACAATTACTGCTTTCATATCTGCTTAATCGCTTTATCAAGAGCAAAAATCAATTGATCGAGATCGCTTTCCCGATGCGCCGCGTTAAAGGTGATGCGCAATCTGGCCGCGCCCACTGGCACGGTCGGGGGACGTATGGGGGTCGCCCATATGCCCGCTGCGCGCAATTGATCAGCGACCTTCAAGACGCGTTCAGCCGATCCCAGAATAACAGGCACGATTTGCGTTTTTGATGCCCCAAAATCAAGCCCGCGTGTCCCCAGCTCATCACGAAAGGTCTGCGCCATTTGTGCGACATGCTTGCGCTCGCTATCCAGCTGCGGAAGGAGTTCAAGTGCCGCGTCCATTGCCCCAAGTACAGATGGCGGCGGGGCGGTTGAATAGATAAATCCGGCACAGCGATTAATCAGATAATCACGCATCAGCTCAGAACCCACCGCAAAAGCGCCAAACCCGCCAAGCGCCTTGGAAAAAGTGCCAATAGTTAAATCAGCTGGACCGCACAACCCGGCCCCCCCTTCCCCCCAAATACCAGTGGCATGGGCATCATCGCAGATCAAAAACGCATTATGCTGCTTGGCCAGCCCCGCCAGTTTCGGCAAATCGGCGACATCGCCATCCATACTGAAAACGCTTTCCGTGAGGATAAATTTTGGCTGATCACTGCCCTCGTGCTTTGTCAGCAATTGCGCCAAATGATCCACATCTAAATGGCGGTAACGAATTTGCCGGACCCCCGCTGCATTGCATCCAAAATACATGCTGGCATGGTTAAGCCGGTCGCTAAAAACCAGAGGTTCCTCTTTGAGGATTTTTTTATCAAACAAGGCCTGCAAAATACTGGCATTGGCCTGAAAGCCGCTGGCGAACAAGAGCGCTGCCTCTTTATTTTTCAAAACCGCCAGTTTACGCTCGATCTCATCAAATTGCTCACTATTGCCCGTCACCAGCCTTGAGGCCCCATTGCCTGCCCCATAGCGCGTCGCATATAAGCTGGCGCGCTCCTTAATGAGCGGATGCTGACTCAAACCTAGATAGTCATTGCTGGAGAAATTAAGGTAATCACGCCCCTCAACCTGGATTGACCGCGCGTCGGGGTGGCTACAAACGGTGAGTTTACGAAATAACTCATCATCTTTTTGGCTTTCCAGATAGTTGATATATGCTAGGAGGTTAGACATAGGCTTAGCTAAAACATATTCGGAGCGCGATGTGAACGAAATTAGTGTCGATAGTGAACTCAACGAACTACGCTCAAACTGGACTGCCAGCGAGATTGAGGGAATTTTGAGCTCACCGCTCATTGATCTCATCTATCGGGCTCAGACCATCCATCGGAAATATCACCCCGGCGGCAAGGTGCAGCTTTCCAGCCTGTTGTCGATCAAAACCGGCGGTTGCAAGGAAGATTGCAAATATTGCTCCCAATCTGCTTTCCACGCCAAAAAGACCGGCCTCAAATTTGAACCCTTGATGGATGTGGATCTGGTGCTTGAAAAAGCCCGCGAGGCCAAAGATGCTGGTGCCTCGCGATTTTGCATGGGTGCTGCCTGGCGCGAAATTAAAGAAGGCAAAGATTTTGACGCGGTGCTTGATATGATCCGCGGCGTTAAAAAGCTTGAAATGGATGCCTGCGTGACCCTTGGCATGGTCAACAGCGATCAGGCTGCCAGGTTGGCCGATGCGGGGCTTGACTATTACAATCATAATCTTGATACCTCACCCGAATTTTACAGCGAGGTCATCACCACACGCAGCTATGAAGATCGCCTTGATACTTTAAGTGAAGTGCGAGAAGCTGGCATATCCGTTTGTAGCGGCGGCATTGTTGGTATGGGCGAAAGCCTGCATGATCGCGCCCGTATGCTGCAAATACTAGCCAATATGTCTCCGCATCCGCAAAGTGTGCCGATCAATGCGCTCGTGCCCATCGAGGGAACACCGCTTGGTCATCTGGAGCCCGTGGATCCCATGGAAATCGTCCGCATGATCGCCACTGCGCGGATCGTGCTGCCAACCTCTGACGTGCGCCTGTCGGCGGGGCGTCATAATATGTCGCGCGAGGTGCAGATGTTCTGCCTAATGGCTGGCGCTAATTCGATTTTTTATGGCGAACGATTGCTGACCACCGGCAATACGCAAACCAATGCCGATATGCAGCTCATTACGGATGCTGGCCTCAGCGTAGAGTAATAAATCAGGACCCGTAGGGTGCAATGTATTGCACCGAGCGGTCATGAGTTAAACTTCGAGTAAATTGACAGGCCAATTGGTGCAATTTATTGCACCCTACAGATCGTATATTGAAAACTGCTAAACAAAAAACACCGCAGATGCGCTCGCATCTACGGTGTTTTTTTGGTCAAATTCCAACCGCCAGATCAGCGCTTGAGGGACAAGAGACCCACCAGATGGCGCTTGCCATTCTTGGTTTGATAAAGCTTCACTTTATGCCTTTTTCCAGAAACTGTCGCGCTCATGGCCCCGCGAGAGCCATCTTTTGAAGCAATGCCTACAAACAGCCGAGAAGAGGTCGTCGTACCAGAAACGCCGCCACTTTTACGTCCTGTGTGATTATTATAGGAGGTCCAACTTCCCGACACGCGGTTTCTTTTCTTCAATCTAATCTTTGCATTGGCGGTCATTTTGATGCTGCCACGGCAATTGATTGACTGCCTGATGCTTTTGCCACCTTTACCAACCCGGTATTTAACCCGGCAACCAACACGCTCTTTGGAGCCGCTGACAGGTCTGATCCAGCAGCCGCCGCGCACACATTTCCAGCTGCCTTTGAGTTTTGGAAACGGGTTTCCCTTGCTCGCAGCACTCGCACCAGTTGCACCTGCACCGACCATTACCAACGCCGCAAAAGCAGCTGCGATCAGACCAAAACTACTAACTCTCACTATTCCGCTCATTGTTATCATCACTTTCTTTTCTTCACGCGGGCCTTTTGCAGCTTCTGGCTCGTCTTGTTGACAAGCGAGAAGTCATGGCCAAACGGTTTTACTTTTCGTGCTGCCAGTATAATAGCTGGTAATATCAGCAAATCGGCCACCAATGCCGAGGCAAGTGTCGCCATGCTTAATTGCCCAAACAAGCGGGTGACCGGCAAATCACTTAGACTTGTCACGGATAAACCGCAGAGCAGTACGAGAGTCGTCAAAATCAATACCGGGCCAATATGGGCTATAGTATTGCGCACATGGCTTTCAACGGACCCGGTTTTACGTTGTTCCAGTTCATAACGATTGAGAAAATGGATGGTATCATCAACCGCGAGGCCAAACGCAACCGTCAATCCCATGACGCTGGCAAATTGCAACCCCTCTCCAAACAGATAGAGAATGGCCCCCACACTTACAATAGGGAAAAGATTGGGAACAATGCTCAAAAGTGCCGCATCCAGGGAGCGAAATGCCACACCCAGCAAAATGATAACAATAATGATCGCCAGCATCAGGCCCTGATTAAGGGTATTTATCATATTGGTACTCTGTAGTGCAGAGACCACAGCAAGGCCCGCCGTTGTGAACTCAAGCCCTGGAAATTCCTGGCGAAGCACATCCAAAACAGGCTCAATTTTGTGCAAGATCGGTGCGACTTGCGCCGCTTCAAGGTTTTTGATCTGCCCTGAAACAAGCGCTGTGCGCTCTTCATGGTTAAGATAACGGGCGCTCAAGTGATCAGGAAGCTTATCGACATACTCCTTGAAGGCTGTGGGGTTTTCTTGTCCCAGCTCTCTTTTGAGATAAAGGCGCATGGTTTCAAGTGATGAAACATTGTTGATTTTGCTCTGATGCTCCAGCAGGCGGTGCGTTTTGCCTATCGCCTCTATGACCTTTGGCGAATGATAACTCATGCTATCAGGCCATTTCACCAGAATATTGATTTTCTGCGCTCCCGAAAGCTTGGTGTCTATCAAATCCATCGCAAGCAAGGTGTCATCTGCGTCGGGCACCTGATCAGACAGCCGGTAACGCGCATCCAACTGCGTATGCAGAATAGTGAAAATAACACCAACCGAAATGCCAATAATCGCCAGCTGACGCCATCTGGGGATGACAAAACCGGTCAGCTTGATGCAAAGTTTCTCAAGCCACAATAACGGGTTAAAGCCGGTGTCTTTTTCTTCGAGAAATGATTTTTCATCCTTGATCAGCAACATACTCAATGTGGGCACCAGCGTTATCACCGCGAAAAATGCCATCATCGTACCACCCGCTGCTGCCAGGGCAAAAGCCTTGATATCGGCGCTATCGGTCAGCGCCATCGACAAAAGAGCAATGGTCGTGGTGAGGGAGGTCAAAACGCAAGCGGGGCCAACACTTAAAATGCTCTCCTTGACCGCATCATATTTGCTCTTACCTGCCCGCATGCCCTTCAAAATCGAAAATACCATGTGCATGGCGTCCGACAGGGTGATGACCATTATGAGCGGCGGCAATACATTGATGAATGTGTTGATCGGCTGCCCGACATGACCAAGAAGCCCCATGATCCATAAAACGGCGAAGGCCGGGCAAATGGAGCTGATAAAAACCAGGGTCGGGCGGCGAAAGAAATATAGCGAGATAAAGACGCCAAAGGTGAAGCCGATCACGTTAAAGGTGATGCGATCATGCTTGATGCTCTTACGAATTTCCAGCTGCATGACTGGCGAGCCAGTCATCAAATATTGTAATTTTGCTGGCTCTGCGTTGTCCTTAATGGTTTCATGAAGCCCGTCGATGACCTTGGAGAGAACGCCTGTTGTGGTTGATCCCTCTTTGAGAGAGACCACCATCAAAGCCACCTGCTCCCCATCTTTCTCAGCTTTTGAAAGGAATTTATCTTTGATGTGAGGATGCTCACCAATCTGCTTTTTGAGCTTGTCGAACTCAATGCCAGTGGGAATATCAGCCGCAAACAGAGGAGGCGCATAGCCTGTCTTATCGGGCTTTCCCCGCATGGTGAACATGGAAACCACGTTCTCCACACCATCAGCAAATTCCAGCTCAAGCTGAATATTGCGAATATCGTCCAATGTTTGCGGGCGCATAAGATCCTTGCCCTTGATCAGCACCATAACGTCATATTCAGTGGTCGGGAACAGCTTGTTGAGCTTTTGATAATTGGCAAATTCAGTGGAACCAGAACGAAATAACTCACCAAGACTGCCAGCGGGCTTGAGCTTGAGCAAACCAAGTGCCGCGACCAGAGAAACCAGCAAAATCACGATTATCGATGTCTTGGGATTGCGCAGTGACGGCAGGCCGACGCGCTCGATACCAAAGCCTAACGAGGCCATAGGACACTCCATCTTCAAGGTTCAAAGACCGGTTAGGTTCGTAGCAAACCGGAAATATTTAGTTCAGATCAATAAAAGCATGGCCGCGAGGGTCGCTCTCGCTTCCCCTGGCAACCAGACACTGGCAATAAGAATAGCAAGGATCATACCAGCTCGATGCTAATTTTCAGATTTATTGTCTGATATGAACATATGATCGAGAGACCTTGCCGCACCGCTGATATTGAGTTGATGTTCATGCGCCAAAAGGCCCTGTAGATAGGCCCGCGCCAGATCCACAGCTTTGCTTGCAACATGTCCTTTGGCAAGATTTGCTGTAATGGCCGAGGTCAGAGTGCAACCAGTACCATGAACATCAGCAACAGCCAGCTTCTTGGCGTAAAGCGTGGCGCAACCACTGGCATGGGCCAGAACATCAACGCAGTCAGACCCCGCCAGATGCCCCCCGGACAGCAAAACACACTCGCAGCCAAATTTTAGTAATCTTGCGGCCTGCTCGCTCATTTGCTGGGGGTTTTGGGCTATCGGTTCGCCAAGCAAATGCGCGGCTTCTGCGATATTTGGTTTGATGAGGTTAACCAAAGGGAATAGCTCATAGCGCAAAAGCTCCATGCCGCCTTCATCAAGCGCCACACCATTATTGCTGGCACGTAAAATGGGATCGAGGACGACCATGACCGATCGCTCCGCGTTATGGCGCTGCAGTGCCTCGATAACAGCCTGAACAGTCTGTTTGTCTTTGAGCATGCCAATTTTGATGGCCTGCACGTTAAATTCTTCAAACACCGCATCGATCTGGGCGGCAATGAAATCTGGAGAGACCGGGTAAAGGTCGAAACGGTGCTCATTCTGGGCTGTGAGCGCAGTGATGGCGCTCACCCCATGCACCCCGTGGGCAGCAAATGTTTTGAGATCTGCCTGCATACCGGCTCCGCCCGATGGGTCGGAGCCAGCAATGGTGAGGGCAACTGGTTTAGTCATGAATTTACGCTTTTATCTGTAAAATCAACCAAGCGTCGCAAGGGCTGGGAACATATCAAGGATCCACACGCCGATGGAGTTAATGCCGAAATAGCCAAACGATCCGGTAATGAACAACACACCAGTGATGATCAGCAACAGACCCATAACCTTTTCAACCTTGGCCATATGTTTGCGGAACTTGCCCATGAAGCCCATGAACGGCGTAATCGCAACGGCGGCAAGTACAAAGGGAATGCCCAACCCCATGGAATAGATAAACAACAGACCCACACCTTGTGAGATCGTCTCACTATTACCAGCAAGCGTCAAAATCGGCGCGAGAACCGGCCCAACGCACGGGGTCCAGCCAAAGGCGAAGGCCATGCCCATCAAAAAGGCCCCGGCCAACGAGGCGCTTTCCACCTGCACATCAACCTTGGCGGAGCGATAAAGCAGCGGAATTTTCAAGATGCCCAGGAAATGCAGGCCAAAAATGATGATAAAGACACCCGCCGCCATGCCGAGCTCGTTTTTGTAAATGGCTATAAACCCGCCAATAAAAGATGCTGCAGCGCCTAACGATACGAACACCGCTGTCAATCCGAGCACGAAAAATAGCGACGCGAAAATAACCTGGCGCTTGGCACCGGCATCGACTTCATTGCCATCTTCGCCGGTCAGCTGGTCAATGGTGGTGCCGCCAAGAAACCCCAAATAAGCTGGCACAAGCGGCAAAACGCATGGCGACAAAAAACTGATAAGGCCCGCAATCAACGCACCCCAGATCGTAATATCAAACATCATTATAAATTCTTCGCTCTTCGTATCTTTGTTTGTTCTTGTAAGTTACCCTCGTTTTACATGAATTCGCCCCCGCCGTATATCAATTTCATGTGAGGGAGAGCAAGCAAGAGCCACAGATGTGCGATGAACGCTGAATAAATTTGCTTTCAACAATTGTGAGGCCACCTGCAGTCGCTATTTCATTGGCCTGTTAATGACCCTGAGCAGGTGCGAGGGAACATTTATCGCAATTGCCAGCACTTCGGCGATTTTCCCCATATGGGAGTGATCATCACCAAAAAATCGAATTGCAGATAGGCGCTACGCGATCTCAGCTCACCTATTTGGCATAGAGCGCTCCTGTGAAGAGGCTTTTATCTGCACGAAAGGCAGATGCAAAAAATTTAAAAAAGGACATGACTGCTGGCCTCTTTTTGTTGGCGGCAGCCGTTATCAACCATATGTCGATCGGCACTCCATCTCCAACTGGCATGACAGCTTTCAGCGACGAAATACTATCGCCGACAAAACAGGGTAGCAGCCCTAAACCTACTCCCTTTGCGACAGCGTGCGTCATAGTGCTGGTGCAATCAAAGCGAGCGACGATCGCATCCTGGTTGACGTGATCTGCCAACCACTGTGCAGCCGTGTAATCCTTCAGCGCATCCCCATATCCACAAATGTCATACTCTTCCAATTCAGCGAGCGAAGACAAAATGCCCATGCGCCTGGCCTTCGCATTTGAAGCATAAATGGCGTGTCTCATGCGGCAAACACGGCGCCCCACAAGAATGTCTCCGGGGTCCATATGCGGCCTGATCGCCACGTCTGCATCCCCCTGCACGAGATCTGTAAAATTGTTGCTAATGATAAGTTCGGGGCGAATATCATCATTCGAGCGGATAAAATCGCGCAGCAGAGGCACAATATAATGATTGGCCAAATCTTCCGATATGGCGATCTTTAGACGATGCGAACGGACTTTTGCAACATCGCGGATCTCGCCAGATGCCTGCCTTAACAGCCTTTCAATTTCCCTGCCCACCGTGAGTAAAGGCAAAGCGTCCTTGCATATCGTCCATCCCTTGTGGTGGCGATTAAAAATTTGCACGCCCAACGAACCCTCAAGCGCCTCCAGATGACGGTAGACCGTGGTCACACTGACCCCCAATTGTTTCGCACCGTGCACAGGCGATCCGGCCGCTGCCACAGCCAGGACTGTTTGCATCAAATGATAGTCCAGCCGCCCAGCGTCTTTTCCCATAATAGTTAATCTTTGTTGCAAAAATGTTTATTCTAATCATACCGGTTTTGTGGTGACAATCAATGTGAGAGCAATAATTCAAAGGAGAGCTGAAATGAAAAAGCGGATAGCCAAAGAAACTATAAGTGCTGGTGTATTAGGCGCTTTTTTATTGGCCACTTCACCAACAATTGCCGCTGAGTTGCCAACTGCTGCTTATTTGCCGCTAAAAATGGCGCAAAAAGCTGCCAATGCCGCTATGGCGAAATGTATAGCGGATGGATACCGCGTCAGTGTTGCCGTTGTTGCGCGTTCGGGCTCGACTAAAGTATTGATACGAGGCGATGGTGCCGGTCCCCATACTGTTGGCAGCAGCACGGGCAAGGCGTTTACGTCTGCCAGCATGGGGCAACCGACGGCCAAACTTGCTGGATTGATAAAAGACAAGCCATTTTTGGATGGTCTGAGAGACATGGACCCACGTCTGGTTATTCTTGGTGGCGCGTTGCCAATCAAGATTTCGGGCAAGCTGGTCGGTGGCATCGGTGTTGGTGGCGCGCCCGGCGGACATCTCGATGAAGCCTGTGCCAAGGCCGGCATTGAAGCAATTGGCGCAAATGCCAAATAGTCCAGCTGTCATCTCGCTGTGATTGAAAAGATAGCTTGGCACGTCTCATGGCTCGGTTAGCAGCCACTATTGCAAACAGAGCAGCATGGAGAGAGCGAACCAAACCTGCCCCCCTTGCCCTTTGAGGCGTGTAGCTTGGCACCCTGGAACTTCGAAAAACTCAAAAAGGCCCTGTAGAATGCGAATTGCAATGCCAGTTACAGTGCAAATAACGAGGCAAATTTGGTATATTGCTTGTTTCCTCACCAGCTTCGCCATGGCGACTTGGTTGCTCAGCGTTGCCGCCATTTCTCAAACTGCCCCAAGCTCATTCGAGGCGAAGAAATATCGAGGCCTCCATGCAGCTGCATGGAAGGGAGACGCCGCTGAAATTCTTCGGTTAAGCAAAACCGGAGTAAAACCCGATACTCGCGATAGCAAAGGGCGAACGCCGCTTCATGTTGCGGCCTTTGCCTCTCACAAAAGTGCCCTCATAGCTCTCATTCAAATCGGAGCAGATCCCAATCTGTTGGAATATGAAAAATACGACATCGTCACGATCGCCGCCGTTGCCGATGATATGGAAATATTGAAACTGGCGGTTCGTTTAGGATGCAAGGCTGGCAACATTACCAGTATCTATGATGGCACAGCACTTATCGCCGCGGCCCACCTTGGTCATGCGGACATTGTTCGCTTCTTGCTAACAAAAGAAGCAAAGGTCGATCACGTCAATAATCTGGGATGGACAGCTTTGCTGGAAGCGATCATCCTTGGTGATGGCGGAGAACGTCACATAAACACGCTCAAGGCGCTCGTCGATGCTGGGGCTGACAAATCAATTGCCGACCGCAACGGCGTCACACCTCTTCAACATGCACAATCTCTTGGTTACAATAAAATGATTGATATATTGAGGTGAGCGCTGCGCCTCAGACCATTATATCCAACATCAGTATAAATTCTTCGTTCTTCGTATCTTTGTTTGTTCTCGTAAGTTACCCCGTATTACATAAACTCGCCCTCGTCATATATCAATTTCATGTGACGGCGTACGGGTGAGACGGGGGATTTGTCTGCTTTGAATTTATGCGGATAGCAGCGGTCGTGCTTGCACTGGTGCGCTTTTGACCTTAACCGGCTGTCGAGTATTTTGGGTGCGCCCCTATCCGTCTTGTCTGAAATGCAGAAGCAGTAAATCATATATTACCGCTGAAACGAATGTTTCGGATATTCACAATCTTGATATCAATTCTTGCAACTTCCGAATGTCCTCGGAAATCCAGAAATGCCCTTCCGAATTCTGCATATAGCGCCATCACTTCTCCTGCATGGATCTCCGACCTTCACGTAATGGTCCTTTTCAGCATGGCAAGACACTATTTTCGAAAGCTTGCGTCTTTGCTTCTTTTTCAAATTGCTTTTTACGGGCTTTATGCTCGTCGGTGTAGGTTTCTTAATGATGGTTTTAATACATCTACCCCGTTTGTTTAGAGACCACCTATTTCTACAGGTTTTCTTTACACATATATCACCTCCCACGCGGAATTGTGGACCGCAAGTTAGCGGACAGACACGCTCCTTCTGCTTCCTCACGATATTTATTGCCTCCATTGAAGGTTGTTTGGTCGGAATTTTGAGCTTTACCAATCTGATAAAGCGGGAAAGAGCCTTTTTGCCTTTATTCCCCCATTTTCCATCAACCTTACCGGGATCACAACCAACACGTCTTAGTTCGTTTTGCAGGACGAGAGTCATGGCTTTTAAGTCAAGCGTTGGTGTTGTTTGAGCATTTGCTTCGGTTTTTGCTTGCTCAGGATTTAGAGCAGCCAATTTAATTTTCTGAGCTTCTTTTGCTTCAGCGTGCTTTTTTGCCGCCTCCTCCATTACCTCTAGACGCCTGGCCAGTGCGTTACGTTCTCGTGCCAACTTATTCCGTTCAGCCATTTGTTCTAGCCGAAGATCATCCAGTTCTTTTTTCCGAAATACAACCTCTGCCTTTCGCTTTTTAACTTCAGCTTCATTTTGCCTTTTACGTGCTGCTTTCAGCTCTGCCTTTTGTTTGGCCTTGATCTCGCTGGTAAGTCTGAACTCCTCAATTTTCATAAGAGCCAGAGGAGTGAAAGTACCTTTTGGGAACTTCTTGACATAGGCTTCATAAGCACGGCGCGACCCTTGATCCTTTGCTGCTTGCCAAAAAGCCAATTCAATAGCAGGAAAGAAGAGTGGTTGCGCGCCCGATTTAACAGCTGGAATTGGTTTTGAAGTAGCTTTCTTGTTGGCTCCAGCCGGATAAAAATCACCGAGCAGAGATGAGTTGATCCACGGGAGCTGCTTCTTTCTGGAGCGTTCATAGACTTTTCGCCGGGTTTCTTTGAAAACACGCTCAATAGTCAAACCGGATGTCTGCATTAACTTGGCAAGTTCCAATGTAAAGGGACTGTTTTTGCCGACGCCATCTGCGGCCACATCACCGGGGCTTGTCGAATAGGCAATGAGCGAACCCATAGGTGCATTCATCTGCCGCAGGCCTCGATTGACCGAGCGGAACAGGCTGCGATAGGGATTATTGCGGCAGGCATCCAGAACGATAATGTTGAGGCGGTTGCGAGCTTCGCGAACACCGAACAGAAGCGATGAGGCACTGATCGCTTCGATGTCAACATCACCTTCTTTCTCGATTTCTGCGGCCACTGGTATCAGATAATTGGTTCCCTGAACTTGTAAACCGTGTCCCGCATAAAAGATAAACCCGATGGTGTCGCGTCCATTGCTTTGTAGCTTCGAGGTGTAACGCCTGATTGCCCTTTTCATGGCCCGGTATTTCAGGTCAAGGCCGAGGATAACTTCAAACCCTTGGCCTTCGAGCACATTTGCTATGAGCTTTGCGTCATTGGCTGGATTATCCAAAGCTGGGATGTTTTTGTAGGCCGAATTGCCGATAACAAGAGCAACGCGCTTCTCAGCCAATGCACTCTGCGACACCGAGACAATAAAAAATAAGCAAATGAAGAATTTAATCCAGCGCTTTTTTTTCATTCAAAGCCCCTTAAGAATAGAAAAGAACATCCTAACCATATCAGACAGAAGTAATTTCGCAATCAACTAGCGCAGATTTCGCATGTGGCTGACGTCGGCTATTGCCACTTAGCTGACAATCTTAATATCATCAAAATATATCATAAATTTGCGACATGCCCGACGGCATCGTAGACAACATCTACCACCTTAACATTATCCAAAATACTCATAGAGCCGCCCCTCCTCCCATTTTAAAAGGAAGAAGGGGCGTGCATGCTTTAATAGCTATAGCCGGATTTTTTTGAATAATAGTTGCAATAGCCATTACCGCTTATTTTACCCGACACCAACGCGCATTTTCCGCTGCCTCTATAATGTTTACAGCCACTGCATTTTTTGCCGTATTTAGGAGAATTGCGATATTTGGCAGTCATTTTTGCGACTTTAGCATCAGCATGGGTTGTACCAGCAATGATCAATGCGGCACCGCCTGCTGCGGTCAACATAATACGATCGAGAAAGCCGCGCCTTGTCAGCTCAGCTGATTTTCCCGATCTTTGTGCGGTCTTGTCATTTATCTTTGTCATCGCTTGGTTTCCTTATACGTGTATTGCGGTTGAATTCATTGCGCGGATCACTCCGCTTCGTCTGTTCTCGATCAACTTTTACAGCTCAACCTGTCGCAGATATATTGATAACAACCGGGCTTTTAAATTTATTCGAATTATTTTTCAAAAAACGTCTCATAACAATATTTAGCATATTCCGCACGATCTGTGTCTTCAATAATTCACTCATGGCATAAATATCAGAGCGCTTACCGTGCGGCCATAATCTTGCCGACTTCAAGTTGAAGCTGATGATTGAGGGGATGTAAATTTCGGGGGGAGAATTTTACAAATTCACTTTATGTGAAGTCTGGTGTTCTTTGCTATGAATTATCGTCATGCGTTTACCCCCTCTATCACCCCGCCGCCCAAGACCATGCAAGCGGTCTCATTCTATCACCCCGCAGAACGAACGGTGCTGCCTCCAAGCGCTCAAAACGGCCCACCGCGGCGACCAAAGACGCATATATTTACGCAGACACGCCGCCTTGAACGCACCAGTTATTTCCCCAGTTTCAAAGCCATCATATTCGCCCTGTTGATCACAGCGTTTGCAATCATTGGGTGGCTCAAAAAAGAACAAGGATGGATCAGCCCGCAAACTGGTCCAGGCTATTGGCTGGGCATTGTGGGGGGCGGATTGATGCTCTTATTACTGGTTTATCCTTTGCGCAGACGACTACATCTAATGCGCCATATCGGCCCCGTAACCTTCTGGTTCCGACTGCACCTGATTGCCGGCATCATCGGCCCTATGCTGATTATTTATCACGCCAATTTCGCTTTTGGCTCAATCTCCAGCACCATCGCCCTCATGGCCATGCTGATGGTGGCCTCAAGCGGTCTCATTGGGCGATATCTATATGGAAAATTATATAAGGGGCTACATGGGCAGCGCGTCGAGGTGCGCGACATTATCAATGATGCCAGCACCTTCAAACGGGTGTTTGGGGCCGATCTGCAAGGCATGCCGCAGATCGCCTCGCAGATGCAGAAATATGAGTTGCTACAATCAAAGCCCGTACACGGGCTTGCATCCAGCCTATGGGCGATCTTGTTGAGGCGCTCGCAAACAAAGCACGCACAATCGCGACTAAAGCGCCATGCCAGAAAGATCATTGCGGCCCGTGCCAGCCATTGTGGCTGGAGCCGCACCGAAAAACGGGCCCGCATAAAATATGCGCAAGATTATCTGGGCTCCTATTTCTCAGCGCTCGACAAAGCGTCTTCTTACCGGATTTATCTGCGAATGTTCTCCCTGTGGCACACCATTCATCTGCCTTTGTTTCTCTTTTTGATCATAACCGTGACGATCCATATCATCACGGCCCACAGCTAGATAAAACAGCGGCGATCCCTAGCCTTGTGCCTGCATCTCTTTGAGCAGATCATCCATGATCGCGTAACCGGCACCCCAGCCTTTACCCATACCAGCCATAGAGGCTGTAAATCCGGCGATCTGCTCATCTGTGGCATCGATAGGTATTTGTGACAGACGCACATTTGTCTGCTCGCCTGCTTGCGTAAAAGTCACCGTTGTTAAAAGCAGCGCTGGCCATGAGGGCATCATCGGATTAGGGGCGTCTTGCCAATCGGCATCTGTCGAAGAATGATGATGCCAGATGAGTTTGGACGGGGGCGTAACTTCCTTGAAAACAACTTTTTGAAAATGGGATTTTTCCCCCCATTTCATCTCGTTGAGCCACAAACCGCCGGGCTCCAGATCGAATTTGTGAATGATCGTATCAGCGCCAGGTCCATACCACTTTTGCAAAATATCGGGATCCGTCCAGGCCCGCCAAACCAGTTCGCGCGGCGCATCAAACAAACGATCTAAAATATATTCTTGTTGATTAGTCATGGCCCTGTTCCTTTTTATTGGCTTGTTTCAATGCAATGAGGACGTCATCCAGCTGGTCAAAGCTTGCCCCCCAAAAAACCCGAAATTCCTCAAGCCAGTTGACGGCGAGCGCCATATTCTCGGCTTTCAGTCTGGCTGGCCGGCGCTGTTCATCCACGCCGCGCGAAATCAATCCCGCCCGCTCCAGCACTTTCAAATGCCGCGAAACCGCTGGCTGGCTCATCTCAAATGGCTCCGCGATGTCCTTGACCGATGCCTCGCCATCGCACAAACGCGACAGGATAGCGCGGCGCGTTGGATCCGCCAGCGCCGCAAAGATTGCATCCAGATTTGAGGGAGTTCTTATATAACTATTTTGTTCCATAACAATATGGTTATATTAAAAGCCTGTCCTGTCAAGAACTTTTATAAACCGCCAACCCGCTGATACACGAGGCAAAAGGCGCTTTACTTTATTTTTCAAATGATTGAAGCTGTTTTGAAAATTCTCTGGAGCTAAAAATGGCCAAGGCTGCAAAACATATCCCCAGTGATCGCGAACGCGCCTTTATCGCGCAGGTCGAAAACGCCAAATATGATCGCCAGATCATCACTGGTCTCAAAAAATTCATGGAGGGCACCGTTCCTCAAGACATGCAGGGCTTTTATACCAGCGATGAGCTGCAAGCCATTACGGATCTTGATGGAACGTTGCGCGATATTCAGGCCCGCATGCCCGTAAAAATCACCCGTCATTATTTCGAGCAGGCGCAATCCAGTCCGGCCATGCAGACCTTGATCAAAGCAACGCCCAATGAAACCTTTGATCTTGATGGGGCGCAGGACCCCGGCAAACAAATGACCTATAGCCCGGTGGAAGGCCTCATACACAAATATGAGCTGGGCCTGATCTATGTGGCCTCGACCTGCTCCGCCCATTGCCGCTTTTGCTATCGCGAAGAACTGATCGCCAAAAAGGAGATCGAGCGAGAGGATGGCACATCAGCCCCCAAAGGGCTCGCGCAGATCAGCGAGATCGTTGCCTATATTGTTGAGCATAACCGGCTGGTTGCGCAAAATGACGGGCGTCATCCGCAAACGGGGCGCGAGAGATTGCGCGAAATACTCATGTCGGGCGGTGATCCAATGGTGCTTGGCAATAAAAACCTTGCGCAATGGCTTGGAGCGCTTGCGCAAGCAGGCATCGAAGCTATTCGCATTGGCACCAAAGAGCTGGCATTTTTCCCGCAGCGTTTTGATGCCTCTTTTTTTGACATGCTGGACCATTTTCACAGCGCCTATCCCCAAGTCAATTTGCGCATGATGGTGCACTTCAATCACCCGGATGAATTTTTAAAGAAAATGCCCGATGGCTCCTATGTGGATCATCCCGAAGGGGGGCTTGAATGGATCGAGAGCACGCGAGAAGCGGTTAAACAATTGGGATCGCGCAGCTGGATCAATATCGATAATCAGTCCCCCATTATCAAGGGTATTAACAATGACCCGGATGCCCTGCGCATTATGCAGCGCGAGTTAAAGCGCAATGGCATCGAAAATCATTACTTCTTTTGCGGTCGCGATATTGTTGGCCACAAGGCCTTTAACGTGCCCATCGAAGAGGCCTGGCATGTCTTGAACGAAAGCCAGAAAGGTCTGTCCGGAGTTGAGGCCCATGCTCGCCTGTCGATCACTCATTACAAGGGTAAAACCGAAGTCGCTGCTGTCACCAATGAACCCATGCTTGGGGTGCCGGGCGGCGAAAACGGTGTGGTGATTTTCAAGCTTTTACGCTCGGCCGCCGATGCGCCAGATCGCTGCAAAGTCACCATCGTAGGCCGCAACCCCAACGCCATCTGGTTCAGCGGCTATGATGACCGAGTGATCTATGATGAGGCGGAGCTGTTTTCAATGTATGGCATCAAGCTCGCTGCAGCTGAATAAAGATCCAAAAGGCGCTTAGATGATCGATAAACAAGTCAAATCGACAGCTCAAGCAGTAGCTGATATTTGCGATGGCGCTCATGTCATGATCGGCGGGTTCGGGGAAGCTGGCAGCCCCACAGAACTTATTCACGCCCTGATCGACCAAGGGGCCAAAGATCTCACCATCATCAATAATAATACAGGCAATGGAGAGATCGGACTTGCGGCATTGATCGGCAATGGTCAGGTCAAAAAAATGATCTGCTCCTATCCCCGCTTCAGCCACTCGAAGATTTTTCCAAAGCTTTATCGAGCTGGCAAAATTGAACTGGAGCTGGTTCCCCAAGGCACACTGGCTGAACGTATTCGCGCTGGTGGTGCCGGAATACCCGCCTTTTATACAGCCACGACGGTCGGGACCCAACTGGCGACCGGCAAAGAAACCCGCACGATTGAGGGGCGCGACTATGTGCTAGAATATGGGCTCAAAGCTGATTTTGCGCTGATCAAATGCGAGCACGCAGATCCAACTGGCAACCTCACCTACAATAAAACGGCTCGCAATTTCAATCCGTTGATGTGCATGGCAGCAAAACTCACCATTGTGCAAGCAAGGAACATGGTTGAGGTCGGTGCGATTGATCCAGAACATGTGATTACCCCAAACATCTTTGTTGACCTGATCGTTGAAGTTAGCGATCCACTGATCGAGGCACAAATGATCGCACAAAACGAGCATTATCCATGAGCAACCCGCAATTGACAGGCTGGAGCCGCGAGCAGATGGCGCAACTGGCCGCCAGCGATATTCCCGATCGCTCCTATGTCAATCTGGGCATTGGCATGCCGGAACTGGTGGCCAAATATGTGCCCAAGGGGCGCGAATTTATCTATCACACGGAAAACGGTCTGCTGGGGATGGGGCCAGCGCCAGAGCTTGGCGACGAAGATCCAGAATTGATCAATGCAGGCAAAAAACCCGTGACCACAAATCCTGGCGCCAGCTTCTTCCATCATGGCGACAGCTTCGCGATGATCCGCGGTGGCCATATTGATATCTGTGTTTTGGGTGCCATGCAGGTATCGCAACATGGCGATCTGGCCAACTGGTCGACCGGGGCGCCAGATGCCATTCCAGCTGTGGGCGGTGCGATGGATCTCATCGCCGGTGTCAAAACCATTTTCGTCATTACCCAGCACACGACAAAAGATGGCACCCCAAAACTTGTCGAGCAATGTACCTATCCCCTTACCGGCAAGCAGGTTGTAACGAAAATCTATAGCAATCTGGCGATTATTGATGTGACATCCAAAGGGTTTCAACTAAGCCAACTGGCCCCCGGCATCACCTTTCAACAAGTCGCGGATCGCACCGATGCGCCCCTTATGCCACAAAAGCTGGAGCAGTGAGATGACCAAGCCAACTAGCCCCATAAGTGCCGCCTTGTTCGAGCGGGCCAAGATCGTCATGCCAGGCGGGGTCAGCCGCAATACCTTGTTGCGGAAAGGTCATCCCCTTTATGTCAGCCACGGAAAAGGGTGTGTGGTCACCGATGTCGATGGCGTGGAGCGGCTCGATTTCGCCAATAATATGGCCTCTCATATTCATGGCCATGCCTATGCGCCCATCGTCGAAGCCATCGGCGAACAATTGCAACGGGGCACCGCCTTCACCATGACCAGTGAAGTCGAGTTGCAATACGCCGAACATTTGTGTGGCCGTTCAAAAAACTTCGATCAGATCCGCTTTGTCAATTCGGGTACAGAAGCCGTGATGGCGGGCATGAAAGCCGCCAGAGCTTATACTGGGCGCACCCGCATCGCCAAAGTTGAGGGCTGTTATCACGGGGCATATGACTATGCCGAGGTTTCGCAGGCACCCGCCCCCCAAAACTGGGGCACTATCGAGCAGCCAAATGCCGTCCCTCTCGCCAAGGGCACTCCCCAAAGTGTCACCGATGATATGGTCATCCTGCCCTTCAACGACCCGGAAAACGCCATCGCCATTCTTGATAAACATGGCGATGAGATCGCCTGTATTCTCATCGACCCGATCCCGCACCGGGTCGGCATGGTTGGCGTCCATGCTGATTTTGTGCAAGCGCTTGGCAAATGGGCGCAGGCCAATGGTGCCCTGTTGATGTTTGACGAGGTCATCACCTTTCGCAGCCAGGTTGGCGGCATGCAAGAGCGGTTTGATACCGAGCCTGACCTCACCTCGATGGGCAAAATGATCGGTGGCGGCTTTCCTGTTGGCGCGCTGGCGGGTCGGCGCGAGATCATGCAGGTGTTCACCAATAGTGAGCAAGGAGTGCGTCTCCCTCATTCGGGAACTTTTTCCGCCAATCCCGTGACCATGACCGCCGGTCTTGTCGCCATGCGCCATTTTGATGAGCAAGCGGTGATCAAGCTGAACCTATTGGGCGACACGCTGCGAGAAGCACTCACTCAAGTCATCAAGCTGGCGGATGTCCCCGCCAGCGTCACGGGGACAGGTTCGCTGGCACGCCTGCATCTCAAACCCCAAGCCCCGCGAAACTACCGCGAGTCGCATCTATTACCAGCTGAGCTTGAGATAATGAGGACGCTCATTGAGCTGCTTTATGAGCGGGGCATCATGATGATCCATACCGGCGCTATGGCCCTGTCCACGCCCATGGGGCAAGCACAAATCGATCAGCTATGCGAGACCATGCACACCTGCCTTTTGTCGATCAAACCAATGCTACTGGAGCCACACTCATGACACAGGCCTTCATATGTGATGCCATCCGCACCCCCATCGGGCGCTATGGCGGCTCCTTGTCCACCATTCGCACCGATGATCTTGGCGCACTTCCCATGAAAGCCCTGATGACGCGCAATCCAACCATTGACTGGTCGCAGATTGATGATGTGATATATGGCTGCACCAACCAGGCGGGAGAGGACAATCGCAATGTGGCGCGCATGTCATTGCTGTTGGCGGGCCTGCCAATGAGCACACCGGGCATGACCATCAATCGCTTGTGCGGATCTGGTATGGATGCGGTGGGGTCCGGCGCCCGCGCGATCAAAACGGGTGAAGCTGAATTGATCATTGCCGGCGGCGTCGAGAATATGTCGCGCGCCCCCTTTGTCATGCCAAAAGCTGCGCAAGCTTTTAGTCGCTCGGCTGAAATTTATGACACCACCATGGGATGGCGCTTTATCAATCCATTGATGAAGGAACAATTTGGCACGCACAGCATGCCTGAAACAGCCGAAAATATCGCGCAAGATTTCAACATCTCACGCGCCGATCAAGACGCCTTTGCCGCCCGTTCGCAGACCCGCACGAATGATGCTCAAAAAGCCAACCGGTTTGCAGATGAAATCACATCGGTGACGATCCCGCGGCGCAAAGGCGATGACGTTATTTTTGATAGGGACGAACATCCCCGCGCAGGCACAACGCTCGAAAAACTTGCCAAATTAAAAACCCCCTTTCGCGAGGATGGCACTGTCACCGCTGGCAATGCCTCTGGCATTAATGATGGGGCCTGCGCCTTGCTCATCGCCTCCAATGATGCCGTCCAAAAATATGAACTCACACCAATGGCCCGCATTGTCACAATGGCCTGCACCGGCGTTGAGCCTCGCATCATGGGCATGGGACCAGCCCCCGCCACGCGCAAGGCTTTGAAACTTGCAGGGCTGACGCTCAACGATATGGATGTGATTGAGCTAAACGAAGCCTTTGCCGTGCAAGCGCTGGGCGTCTTGCGCGATCTGGGACTGCCAGATGATGCCGCTCATGTGAACCCCAATGGCGGCGCCATAGCTCTTGGCCATCCGCTAGGCATGAGCGGTGCCCGCCTCATCACCACCGCCAGCTATCAGTTGCAACGCACCAAAGGGCGCTATGCTTTATGCACTATGTGTATCGGCGTTGGACAAGGCATTGCCATCATATTGGAGCGCGTGTAAACGCCGCTACATTTCGCCCAAAACTCAATATCGCGATAGGAATGATCTGGGTTGAGCCCATGAAAGCAATTGAGCAATCATCGAGCTAATCGAAAAAGGCCGCTCTCCGCCGATCAGACTATGGGATCCAAAGCTGAAAAACACGAACAGCTCATATAATGCCAGTCCGATGACCACGGTATTACAGGCGCAAAGACAAATATGAGCCAGCTTCTCATCGTGGAGCCAAACGGCGGCATATTCTCCCATCAAAGAGACCAGAAAGATGAAAACGAAGGCTAGGAAATAAATCGGTATCTGCTGCGAATACATGCCCTCAATGGAGGAGCTTATCGGATATCCGATAACGATCAACGCAGACACGAAGACCGTCAAAAACGACAGAGTTTTTAATTTTTCCGAGTTGCGAACTGAAAAATCCGTCATCTCAAAAACAAGTTGGTTACGCACACTCACAGGCTCCCCCCAAAAGAAGTTAGTCTATAGTTCCCATATGTCAAAAGACATTGGTCCACGCAGGAAACCAGTTTATCATTTGAGTATCATCGCAACGAGGATCTAGCGCAAGCTCTGGTGCAGAGTTCGGGGCTTGTCACAGTGAAAGAGAGCCTGTCTTGCCGCAAACTGATCAGATTGACAATGAAGGGATGCAAATCAGCCACATAATTGTTTTGGCGGAAATGCGATAGGAGACTGCCCCTGTTCCCATTTTTGATATTTGCTCATGATGGATTTAAACTGCTCACCGTTTAAAAAACCATCAAGCCAACGGGTTACATGTTCAACAGGCTGGGCGCGAAACCATGCAATATCAATATGGGCGAACTGGCGCACAAATGGCAAAATAGCCATATCGGCGAGATTGAGCGAAGAGCCACCAAGAAAAGATTGTCCTGACAATATCTGATCAAGCTTATCTATAAAACTCATGGCTCCCATACGCTCAGCATCGATGTCCACTTGCTCGCCAATAGCCAGAAAGCGATTGGCATATTTGGTCCGATCGAGATGGCTTTTAAACGCCCCATCATTCTCTTCAATCAGGATCTTGACACCAGCCGCGTCGCGCGTTTCGGGTAGCCAATGACAAGGGTCATGCTTGCCCAGCACATGGGCAATGATTTCAAGACTCTCCTCGAGCACACGGCCATCTGGCAACACCAGCACGGGCACCGTTCCCTTGGGAGAGACTGCCAATAATTCTGGGGCCTTGTCACGCAGCACAATTTCGCGCAATTCGCAGTGGAAACCAGATGCCTGTATCGCGAGGCGCGCCCTCATCGCATAGGGGCAGCGGCGAAAAGAATATAGCACCGCAGGAGATCCGTTTTGGTTTTCGTCAGGCATGAAACAGCTCTATTTTATGGTTGCGGGCATGAGGTTTTCGGACCGCCCGCTCTTAAACGCGCTCGTCATAGTTTGATATCTCTATCAGGTTCTCATCGGGGTCTCTTATATAAACCGAAGTGATCGCTCCTGTTGCGCCAGTCCTGGACACCGGACCTTCCTCGATTTTTATACCACAAGCCCTCATATGATCTATCACTGCTTCGATAGGCTCATTGGTAATCAAGCAAAAGTCGCCTGATCCGCTGGTTGGTGCGAGGGCTTTTGGTTCAAACTCATTGCCAGCTTCATGAAGATTGATCTTTTGAGCACCAAATGTCAGCGCCTTGCGATTGTCACCAAAGACCACAACTTCCATACCAAGCACACGAGCATAGAACTCACAGGTTGCATCAATCCTCGCCACCGTAAGCACAAAATGGTCCACTCTTTCAATTTTCATGAGACATCCTATCCTTCAATGACCTGGCCATCCTTCAATGATCTGGCTATCCTGGAATAATCTGGAGACTTTTTCCAGCCCGCCCAAAGCAATGTTTTCATTTTACCAAACAAGCTGCCTACTAATCCAGAGGCTTTGCACGGTTTCTTGAAATCAAAGCTCGAACTGCCCCGACCGCATCAAGATCTTTAATGCAAACACATCCCTTCCAGCACCCATATCCAAGGCATGGCTAGGAGCACCTCGCTATTGCGAACGAGATGTTAGTCCCTAGAGATAGCGCCCCCCCTTTAGTGGGAGGTGCCTTATTCAAAATTTATCTTGTTGTGAACATTATATTTGCCAGATGGTTTTGACATTTTGAGGCGCTTGACCTCTTTCAGTGTCTTGGCATCATAGACAATGACCGCGCCATCCATGTCCCAGATGCTCAACACGGCATGCGCGCCTGTTTTGTCAAACTCCACATGTGCTGCCGTCTTGCCGGGCACTGGTCTGAGCGTTTTGACAATCTCCAGTGTTTTCTTGTCGATGATGTGTACAAGATCACGATTGGGTCCAAAAAACACCCCGGCCCAGGCATAGGGAGAATTTTTGTGACTGCGCATAAAAAATCCCGGCCCCTTGGTGTCGATTGTTTTGATGACTTTCCAGCTGCTCATATCAATGACACTGATTTTTCCCTCGCGCAGATGGGGGGTCGCCATGACGCGTTTGCCTTTATAATCAAAGGTAATCCCCGATCCCATATGCGGCAGGCTCGGCAAGGAAATACCGGCGATGGTCTGCTTGGTATCAAGATGCACGACGCTGGCGTGCTTGCCATCGCGCGATGAACCAAGCAGGTGGCGATATGATTGATCAAAGAAAAAATCATCCAGAGGCTGCTTGACCTCGATGCGCCGCAAGGAGAACAGCCCGCTGCTCGACTTCAGATGTTCCGTCATGCCAGCTTCATGGCTATGCACGAACCCTTCTTGAGTGTCAGGGGCGTTTGGATCTGTGGAGATTTCCCAGATTTCGGGTACATCTTTCAACGCGGCGATAAAACTGTTGCGCGGTCGGGCCTGATAGACGGCACTGACACGCGACGTTTTTTTCCAGCGATCTCGCACATCAAATATTTTCTCGACGGAAAAATCTTTTGCATCCAGCATAACCAGACTGTGAGGCAGGTAATTGGCAACAGCCACATGCTTGCCATCTGCTGATATGGCAATATTGCGCGTATTGATGCCAGCCCTTATATCGGCCACGACCTGCAAAGTGTAGAGGTCATATTTTGTGACCCAGCCATCGCGCGAAGCGAAAAACACATAACGACCATCGGGAGTGAATTTAGGGCCGCCATGCAAGGCAAAATGGCTCTTGAAGCGAGCAATGGGTTCAAACTTGTCGCCGTCCAGCACACTGACATGATGGTCGCCACTTTCCACCACAATAAACAGATTGAGCGGATCGGCCTTGAACAAAGGTTTGTCGGTCGCTTTGGCAGGTGTCAGCTTACGGCTTTTTTCTATTTGCGCATGCCCCCAAATCGGTATTTTGGTCAACGGCGTATAGATAAAATCAACTAGTCCGGCGATTTGTTTGGTCGTCAATTTATCTTCGAATCCGGTCATCTGCGTCGCCACCGCACCCTCGGTAATGATGCGAACGGCTTTTTCTTTGCGCAACCGTTTGAGATTATCTGGCAGTAAAGCTGGGCCAGTAACACCTAATCGATCAGCGCCATGACAAGACGCACAATGCGCCAGATAGTTCGCAAACTTTTCTTGATAAGCCTTTATCTTTGGCTCTGATTTGACCTTAGACACATCTGCAAGGGCAGTATCCATGATGGCAGCAAATGCAAAAACACTGACCAATAATATCCTAATCAATCGAGAGAGCTGGGGCATGTTTGGCTCCTCTAAATGTCGTGACTTCAAGGCGGTCAACGCTCTCGCTCACACCGATTTCACGATTACTTAAATAACAGGCCGGATCTTCGGCCCAGGGGTCACCGGTTAGCTGCATGGCGCGCACCCTTGTATTGCCACCGCAAATATCAAAATGCACACACTGACCGCAGCGCCCTTTAATCTGGCGCGGTTTTTGTTTGAGACCTGCCATCACCGGATCGCTCAAATCGCTCCAGATATCTCCAAACGAGCGCTCCTTGACATTGCCGATTTTATAATGCCACCACATGGTATCTGGATGCACATCTCCCAGATTATCGATATTGGCGATATTGACACCCGTAGAGTTTCCGCCCCATTGCACAAGCTTGGCACGTATATGGTCCGTAGATCGCGGGAAATGTTTTTGCACCCATTGCAACAAATAGACACCGTCCGCATCATTGTTACCAGTGACAAACTCTTTGCCACCGCCATCAACCGCATCTTGATAGGCAACCTCAAAGAGCTGATCCATCATGTTTCTGGTTGTGTTATGTTGCGCATCGTCTGTTCGATTTTTATTGCCCCGCCCGGCATAAGACAGGTGCGAGAGATAGAACTTGTCGATTTTTTCGCGCTCCATCAGCGCCAGCATATCGGGCAGCTGGTGAATATTATCCATCGTCGCAGTGAAGCGCATACCGACCTTGATATCTTTGGAAAGAGCTAACCGAATACCATTCAAAGCATCGTCGAACGCTCCCTCTTTGCCACGAAAAGCATCATTGACCGCGCCGATCCCATCGAGGCTAACTCCAAGATAATCATAACCAATTTCTGCCATCTGTTCGATATTGCTCTCATTGATCAAGGCCCCATTGCTGGACAGCCCGACATAAAACCCCTTCGCTTTGGCGCGCGCTGAAATCTCAAATATATCAGGCCGCAATAAAGGTTCTCCGCCAGATAAAATCAGCACGGGAACATGAAACCTTTTGAGATCATCCATCACATCGAAGATTTCATCAGTCGAAAGTTCGCCAGGAAAATCAACATCAGCCGAGATGGAATAACAATGCTTGCATTTGAGATTACAGCGCCGGATCAAGTTCCAGATAACCACTGGTCCCGGAGCCTGGCGCGCTGGTTTAAGGGGCGTTGGATTGATGATCTCGTTCATGAACTGACTTAATCGGAACATTTCTCATCCCTTTTCTGCTTGAGCCGGATGCCGGTTTTCTTGAGAATTTTCGAAGAATACAAGATGCTATGAGAGTGGCTTGCCTCCCCCACCAGATCAGCAATCTGAGCGACCTTTTCTTCCACTTCGGGGCGCGAGCGACCATGCACCATCGCAAAGAAATTATACGGCCAGAGCGGCAGGTTTTTGGGTCTTTGATAGCAATGGCTGACATAGTCGAGCCCCCCGACCAGAGCGCCAATGCGGTCCATCTGCGCCTCATCCACGTCCCATACCGACATGCCATTGGCCGTAAAACCAAGGCGGTAATGATTGGGCACCACCCCCATGCGCCGTATGATACCGAGCGTGAGCATGGCGCTCATTCTTTGCTTGACCAGCTCAGAGTCAAGGCCCGTTTGACGAGCGATCTCATCATAGGGACGCGGCACCAGTGGCAGCCCATCCTGGGTGGCGGTGATGATCAACCGGTCTGTTGCATCAATCCGATGACGCAGTTTTTGTATTTGCGTCATAGATCAAACCTCAAGCCAATGAAATACTCTTTCTGCTTGGGGAAATTATACACTTGCAGCCCTGTTTGCTCTTGGATGCGTGCGATGGTTTCATCAATCTGCTCTGGGGTTTCTGTCGCGATGACAAACCACATATTGAGGGGGTGGGATCGGGCATAATTATGCGCTACTTCACTATGTTGATTGACCAGCTCAGTAACCTCATCAAAACGCTCTTTGGGCACTTTAAGCGCCGCTAGTGTGACGGCGCCGCCAAGGCGCTCTGGATTGTATAGTGGCCCAAACCGGCTCAGCAATCCATCATCCAAAAGCTTTGAAAGACGTGTAATCAATTGGGTTTCATCCATACCAAGCGAGGTTGCGATCTGCGCATATGGGTCGTCGCAAACGGGAAACCCGCCTTGCAGGCTATTGATGATCGCTCGATCCTCTTTTGCAAGTTCAACATTCGTATTCATAGCTTCACCAACCCAGAATGTGGGGCAGCTGAGAAACGTGCGCCGGTTTGCTTGAAACGGCGTCTCGAGAAAAGCGTTTGACTGGCAAAATCCAATAGCTGCGCGTTCTCTTTAAGATCTATGATCTGATGCTCGACGATGTCGCGATCAAGCCCATGTATCATGCAATAAAGATTATACTGCCATTGCGGCAAATGACGCTCGCGGCAATAGCAAAGCGTCACAAAATCATGGGCGATGATAGCACGTGCTGCCGCATCAAGCCGTTCTTCTGGCACATCAAAAACCAACATGGCATTGGCGCGATAGCCAAGAGGGCGATGCTGCAGCACGAGGCCAAAGCGGCGGATGATCCCGCAGGCTTTCATGCGCGCGAGACGAGAAATGACATCATCTTCGCTCATGCCAAGCTGCTCACCAACCTTTGCAAACGGGCGTTCACACAAAGGAAGCCCCTCTTCAATCGCCCCTAGCACCTCTATATCGCGCTGGCTCGCATAGCGTTCTAAAAGCTTGTTCATATGCGGAACCCCAAATCTATGTGATAGGCTTTTGTGAGAGGCAGTTTGATGGTTGTATATCCCGACCTTTTTTCGATCCGCGCCAGGATCGCATCCAGTTCCTCAAGGCTTGGCGCAGCGACCACGAACCAAAGATTGAGATCATTTTCGCGTTCATAATTGTGATTAACATGGGGCTCGGCGCAAACGATGCCAGCGACATAATCAAGCTCATCTGGTTCGATACTCATCGCCACTAATGAGCTCACTCCCACCGTATTGGGGCGCACCACAGCCCCGACACGGCTCAATAATCCGCGGTCTTTCAAGGAGGCCAAAAGTTCAATAACCTGTGCTTCCTCTATATGCAGATCATCAGCAATTTTTTCAAAAGGGTGCTTGGTCAAGGGAAAACCTTTTTGCCAGCCATTAATCAGGCTTTTTTCAATGTCGCTTAAAGTTTGCATGGCTATAAACCGATCCTTCCTGCACGCCAGGTGAAGAAGATCCCGCTTGGCGCATTGGCGGGCAATGAGGTGATTTTCTCAA